>CAZTAO010000054.1:0-31540 GCA_964611645.1 uncultured bacterium
TATCGCTCAAGTCAGGAAGCCAAACAAGGTGGGGGTGGTTTGACGCTTACGATCTTTGGGTAGACTCACTGGTTCGCGCTGGCAAGCGCGCAGGACTGACTGGCTAGTGAGCTGATTTCCGCAGCGGCGGGTTCAGTCGATACAAGGCTTCCCGCCGCCCATTTTACCAGGAGGAAAGGCAATTGGACCTATCTATAATCGCAATGCTTCTGCCCGCTTTCTTCGAGTGCGTTGTGCTCGTGGGAATTCATGCATATCTGGGCATTCATGTCATAAAGAGACAAATCATATTCGTGGATCTCGCCCTCGCACAGATCGCCGCATTGGGGGCGCTGGCGGCGTACCTTTTCGGCGTACAGCCTCACACGTGGGGTTCCTATCTGTTCTCTCTCGGTATGGCGACCATTGGCGCTGCTGTCTTCGCTGTGTGCAGATTCCGTGACAGCAAGATACCGCAGGAGGCCGTGATTGGGCTGGTATACGCTATCGCCGCAGCTATGGCTATTCTCCTTATCGACAAGGCTCCGCACGGAGCCGAGCAACTCAAGGACATCCTCACCGGCTCTATACTCTGGGTGAAGTGGCAAAGCATAGCGACCGCCGCAGTAGTCTACTCAGTAGTCGGGCTGATTCACTTCGTCTTCCGCGACCGCTTCTTCCTGATCTCCACTGACCCTGAAGCTGCTCGGCAAAAAGGGCTGAACGTTCGAGCGTGGGATTTCCTGTTCTTCTTCCTGTTCGGCGTTGTGATTACTCTTTCGGTAGACGTGGCTGGGGTCTTGATTGTATTCGTCTTTCTGGTTGCCCCGGCGATTATGGCCATATCGATCACTGATCGCCTTTCCAGCCAACTGCTGATCGGTTGGGGGCTGGGACTGCTGGTGACGATTCTGGGACTCTTTGCGTCCTATGTCTGGGACCTGCCGACAGGACCGGCTATAATCGGGTGCTATGCCGTGGTGGTGGTAGTTCTGTCCGGTCTACTACATATTCTGCGAGCAGGCAGGCCGCGTCCAAGCCATTAGGAATACAGCGCTCGTATCAATAGTGTCTGCCGCGGCCCTTGGTCTGATTGTCGTGGTAGGTCGAGCGGTACGGAGTACTCTCAATATCAGGTAGGAGGAGTTGTTAATGACCGGGAGGCATTTGCTTGCTCAAGCGCATTACTGAAATGAAACCCAACGAGGCTGGTACGGTATTGCGTATCGATGGCGGACACGGTATGGTCCGTCGTCTGGAGACGATGGGCGTCCGGCCAGGGGTGGTGATAGCCAAGCGGAGTTCCCAACCTCTGAGGGGACCGGTCACGCTCCAGGTGCATGGAACTGAACTGGCGCTTGGATTTGGTATAGCATGCCGAATCTATGTCGAGGTGGGCGAGTGAAGCGCCTACTTCTTATGGGAAACCCCAACGTCGGCAAGAGCGTCGTATTCTCTCGCCTGACGGGTGCCCGTGTCATCGCCTCCAACTATCCTGGCACCACGGTCGGATTTACCAAAGGCACGTTCGAACTGGACAACGACCAGGTAGAAATCATCGACGTCCCGGGTGTTTATAGTCTCGATCCGACGAGCAAAGCCGAGGAAGTCGCCACCGGAATGCTCACGGAGGGCGACCTTGTGATCAACGTCGTGGATGCTACCAACTTGGAGCGGAACCTATACCTTACGCTTCAGTTACTTCGATCAGGCAAACCGGTGATTGTTGTCCTCAACATGTTCGACGAGACCAAGCACAAGGGCATAGAGATAAAACCGGCCATGCTGGAGAACCTCCTGGGCGTTCCGGTTGTGCCCACATGCGCCTTGAGTGGAGAAGGCATTAAGGCCCTGCTTTCGCGAATGCGCGAGGCGAAAGCAAACACGCTTCAATCCGAGGATGGCACCCGTTGGTGCCGCGTGGGAGAGATCGTCGGGCAGGTTCAGAGGATAACTCATCACCACCACACTTTTCTAGAGCGGCTTGCGGACTTCTCTTTGCATCCGTGGAGCGGCATCCCCCTCTCCATTCTCATAGCGGCGGCATGTTTTGCGACGATCAGACTCGTTGGCGAGGGTATGATCGGATATGTTCTCGACCCGCTTTTCGAGCGATGCGTGGGGCCGCTGGCGATGGAGCTCTCCAACTTGCTTGGGCAGGGAACAATTCTTCACGACCTCCTGATAGGCGCCCTGACGGATGGCAAGATAGATTTCAAGCAGTCTATGGGGCTCTTGACAACTGGGCTGTACGTACCATTCGCGATGGTGCTGCCATACATACTTGCGTTCTACCTGGTGTTGAGCGTGCTGGAAGACACGGGATACCTGCCACGACTGGGTGTGCTTATGGATACATTCATGCACCGACTGGGACTGCACGGACTTACCATTATCCCGATGCTTCTCGGATTGGGCTGCAAGGTCCCCGGTGCGCTATCCACGCGCGTTTTTGAGGCCAAGCGGCAGCGCTTCATCTCTGCAATCCTGATGGCGATCTGTGTGCCATGCATGGCTCAGACCGCTATGGTGATCGGTCTGCTGGGCAGATTCGGCGCGGCAGGTTTGGTGCCCGTCTTCGGCACGTTGACGGTGCTCTGGGTTGTCCTGGCGCTGATGTTCAAGGTGTTGATCCCAGGAGAAGCGCCCGAGATGTTCCTTGAGATCCCCCCGTATCGGATACCATCAATCCGCGCCGTGGCTCAAAAGCTGTGGTTGCGCACAAGGCAGTTCGTGGTGGAGGCCGTGCCCTACGTGTTCCTGGGGGTGCTCATTGTCAACCTGCTATACTCGCTGCGAATCATACAGGCGTTCGGGCACCTAGCGTCGCCGGTATTGACCAACATTCTCGGCCTGCCTGACGAGGCCGTCGGCGCGCTTCTGGTCGGTTTCCTGCGCAAGGATGTAGCCGTGGGCATGCTGGCCCCTATGGGCTTGAGCATGAAGCAGCTCGTTGTCGCCTCGGTGGTTCTGGTCACCTACTTTCCGTGCGTGGCTACCTTCGTCGTGCTGCTGCGCGAGTTCGGCCTTCCCAACATGCTCAAGGCAGCAGCACTTATGACTGCAATATCGTTGGCCGTCGGTGGGCTGTTGAACGCGGTGATGTGATCATAATGCAATTCGCGCGAGACTGCGTCGGCCCATGCGGGCGACAGCCCGGCAACTCAGAATGTCTCAAAAAAGTGTTTACGCGCACGACTTTTCGTGATATAGTATAGATGCAAGTTACATCTATTAGAGGGTAGGCCGATGCCGACAGATACGCAACAGAGCAGTATCCAGCGAATCGTTCACTTGGAATGCTTCGCGTGTGGCACGACCGGCCCTGATAGGCTTGGTCTTGTTTTCTCCAAGGCAGGAGAGGGACGCGTGGTCGCTGATTGCTCGATAAGCGAATACTACCAGGGATACTCCGGAGTTGTCCAGGGCGGCATTGTGGCTACTATCCTGGACTCGGCGATGACAAATTGCCTGTTCAGCGAAGGAATAGAAGCCTTGACCGCGCAACTGAATGTGCGCTACCACAAGGTCTTGGAAACGGGTCATCCGCTTCACGTCGAAGCCTCACTGCAAGCTACTCGTGGCAGGCTGTATGAGCTGAGTGCGACAATATCGCAAGGTGGAATTCCAAGAGCGAGCGCAACGGCGAAATTTCTCGCTGTTACCCGTGTTGCGCCTACGAAGGGAAATGAGGCATAGTTGTGAGACACCTGTACGGCCCTGTGCCGTCGAGAAGACTTGGAGCGTCCCTTGGCGTGGACATCGTTCCTTTCAAGGTCTGTAGTTTCGACTGTGTATACTGTCAACTCGGGCGCACCACCCGGCTCAGCCACGTCCCAGAGACGCTGGTGAACACAGACGAAGTGATGCGCGAGTTGGAGACGTGGGTGGCGAGCGGCCAGACAGCCGACTACATAACCTTTGCAGGCTCGGGCGAGCCAACGCTGAACCGCGACCTCGGCAGGATGATTGAGGGCACCAAAAGACTGACAGACATACCGGTAGCCGTGATCACAAACGGTTCGCTCTTCTCCAGCCCGGAGGTGAGAGAAGCCGTGATGGATGCGGATCTGCTTGTCCCATCGCTTGATGCCGGATGCCAGGAAGCGCTTGAGAGGATCAACAGACCCCACAAGTGTCTGTGCTTCGATTGCATCGTGGCGGGGTTGAAGTTGCTCTCAGAGGAGTTTGCCAGGGAAATATGGCTGGAAGTGATGCTGGTAAAGGACGTTAACGATTCCCACGCCGAACTACGGCTTCTGCGGGACGCCCTCCGGCATATCATTCCGGACAAGGTCCAGTTGAACACGGTGGATCGCCCCTCCCGATCCGGAAAGGCTGTCCCTGTCTCGCAAGAGAAGCTGGCCGAGGCGGCTGCACTGCTGTATCCGAAGTGCGAGTACGTAATTCGCGGACCGGCAACTTCGCGGCCTGCATCTTCGCTCGTAAGGGAAGCCGACGTGCTGGCGCTGCTCGAGAGGCGCCCCTGCAGGATTGGAGACATCTGCGATGGTCTGAAGATGCACACCCACGAGGCCTCAAAGCTGCTGCGGGAACTGATTGAGCAATCTCTAATTGCAGCCGTGGATGATTCCGATGACCCATACTACGTGGCGACGAGCCATGAGACTCGGGAGTCAAGCGATGTATGATGCAAAGGTGCTGGATCATTTCAGCAATCCTCGCCACGTAGGGATGATTGAGGAAGCCGACGGCGTTGGGCTGGTCGGGGACCCCAACTGCGGCGATTTTATGTGCATAAGCATAAAGGTAGAGGACTGGAAAATCGCCGATATCAAGTTCCTGTGCAAGGGCTGCCCGGCGGCAATCGCCAGCGGAAGCGCAACCACGGAGATGGTCTTCGGGAAGCTGCTGGAGTATGCCATGCACATCACCCCAGAAGACGTGTCCGAGTACCTCGGAGGTCTGCCCGAGGACAAAGCACATTGTTCCAACCTCGGAGTGGACGCGCTGCGTTACGCAATGGCCAATCATTTGGGCTTGCTTGGCAAAGAAGGTCCTGTCTGCTAGAGCAGACACAGTACTCGCCAAACTTGGCAAAATGTGAGAAAGAGGTACAACAATGTCAGAGCCTCCGTCCCGTGACAGCGGTCAGCGAAGCGCGAGAATGCTGCGTCTCGTCGTGTTGCTGGTAATCCTCGCGATTTCTACCGTGATCGGCATTCTCCACCAGATAATGCCTTTTGGCAAAGCGCCGGTCGGTGTTGACGCTCTTTGTCCATTCGGCGCAATCGAATCGGCGTTCACCCTGATCGCTTCAGGGGCTATGCTGCAGCGTATTGCTGTGAGCAGCTTCATACTGCTGGCGGCGGTTATCATCACGGCTCTGATCTTCCGGCGCGCATTCTGTGGATATATATGTCCCCTGGGCACTCTGCAGGAACTGTTCTCCCGGTTGGGGAGACGCCTCTTAAAAAAGTCCTATCGCCTGCCCGCCGCAGTGGATCGCCCGGCGAGGTACATCAAGTACCTGGTGCTCGTGGTTGTGGTAGTCGGGTCGGCCCGCACTGCGGATCTCATTATTCGTCCCTACGACCCCTGGGCCGCGTATCACCACTTGACCTCAAACGAGGTGTGGACTGAGTTTCCGTGGGGATTGAGCATTCTCGCGGTTACTCTTATAGGATCCCTGTTCTTCAACCGAGTCTTCTGCAAGTACCTTTGCCCTATGGGAGCATTTCTCGGCTTGATCAGCCCTCTCGGCGCTACGAAACCGCACCGCGATCCCAAGACATGCATATCCTGCCATCGGTGTGACCGCATCTGTCCTGTGGACATTGACGTCTCAAAGCAGACCACCGTAAAATCCGCCGAATGCCTGGACTGCCATGAATGCGTGAATGTGTGCCCGGTCGCCGACACTCTGTTCCTTGAGAATCGCCGAAGCAAACGCGTTGCCCCCAAGACAGCGTTGGTGGCAGTAGCTGCTATCTTCCTGGGCACTGTCGGGATAACCTCCGCAGCCCGGGTCTTTCAATGGACCACGGTGCCTATAGGCGCTGAGATGGCAAAGTCCGGTTCATTCGATCCTGCAGCTATACGTGGGAAGATGATATTTGCCGATGTCGTAGCGGCATCAGGCGTACCCGAGGAGGTAGTGGCCGGAGAGTTCAAGTTGACGCCGGAAGACTTGCGCGCGCCTATCAAAGACGCCGGAATGAAGTATGGATTTGAAACCGAGGACGTCCGTGATTTTCTGGCCGAATACCTGGCGAAAGAAAGTGCCAGCGCCCAAAGCGAAGCCCCAGCCGCGACGGAAACACCTGCTTTCGATCCTCAGACTATTGTAGGAACGATGTCACTGGAGGAGGCAGCCAAGGTTGCGGGGATTCCACCGGCAGCGCTGGCCGACCATTTCTCCGTCTCCGAATCAGACCGAAGCGTGCCGCTCAAGGATCTCAAGGGTAGATATCCGTTCGACACTCAGGCGGTGCGCGATTATGTTGATTCAGTCCTGAGAGGACAGTAACACGACGCCGATTGCGGGCGAAAGCGCAACAAACAAACATAGAGAGGAAGAACGACTATGGCAGTCAACGAAAAGGAAAGATCATTTATGGAGGAGCAGGCCATATTCGCGCTGGCGACTGTCGCAAGCGATGGCACACCCAATGTTGCCCCGATGTATTGGAAGGTCTGGCATGGCGATGACACCCTGCTTGTGCTGGACAACTACATGAAAACCACGATGAACAACATCAAGGCCACGGGGACGGCGTCAGTGTCCGTTTGGAACGCAGAGTCCGGTGAGGCATACCAACTCAAAGGCAGCGCGCAGCACCTTAGGGACTTCGCTTAGCCCGCGCGAAGGAGGAGCGCTCCAGGGCTCATCTTCATTCTCATCAGTTATTACCATTCTCACTCCGGTGATCTCGCCGCGTCTCTGCGCCTTTTCGACTATCTCTACCAAGCGATCGCGGCTCATTGGCTTCAGCGATGACAGGAATGCCCATTGGTCTGGATACGGAGTGAAATGGTCGTCCACGAACACCGTGTTGCTTTCTT
This sequence comes from uncultured bacterium, assembly GCA_964611645.1. Taxonomy (GTDB): domain Bacteria; phylum Armatimonadota; class UBA5829; order UBA5829; family UBA5829; genus CAZTAO01. The sequence continues at coordinate 7,006 of CAZTAO010000054.1, forward strand.
TGCGCGCAGCCCCTTGAAATGGTAGAGCGATGAGGTTTCCGAACCCTCCTCTGGGAAGAGTGTCTTGGTTGGGAAAGAAGCGGTCGTAGGAATCGAAACCTATCTCCGGTCTTCGCTTCATTGTGTCTGTGACAAGAAAGGCTCCGAGTTGTCGAGCGTAGGTCGCCGGGACCGGTTCAGCAAAGAACAGCCATACGTGGCCACCGCTGCCGGAGCGGGAGCGCTCAAGTCCGGCTGGAACGCTATGAAGCCGACATGTTTCCAGAAATGCCGCAGCGTCATCCTGCCAGGATGCCTTGTCGAAATCCGCCGCGAGGAACCAGCACGTTTCATCGCTGAGCATCGGGTAGATTCCGACCACGAAGTCACCGGAATTGCCGTTGCGTTCACGACCTGCAACGTGGCTCCGGATCGTGGAGTCTGTAAGAGGAATGAACTCACGATTGGGGCAGTCGGCGCACTTGATGCGGCGCTTGTCACAGAGGCCGCCAGTCCACTCGTTGCCGCAGGCGGGCTGGTAACCGGACCTGCCGGTCTTGAGACTCGCCCATCGCCGGGCATATACATCATCACGACCACGGAAAAGCCTGCAAATAAGGGCAATCTTGTCATCTGCGGGAGAACTGTTCGTGACAGTCGCGCCTGGGAATGACGCGATCTGCGGGGCGCGCTCTCTTTCCTCCCGCAGTTGCTTCTGAAGGGCATCCAATTCCGAGGTTAGTCGCATGCGCTCTGAGTCAAGCGCAGTGAGGCGAGCCTCCACGCCGGCGATCTTTCCTTCGATCCCGGCGTCTGCACTATTCAGGTCTAGCGATCCCTGCGGCACTGGCTTCATTCTCACTCACGGACCCCACGGACCAGGAGACACCCAGGTTCCAGCAAAGGGCTTGCCCGCCGCTGCTGCGTTCATGGGAGGCAGCAGGAACGAACCCAGTAGAACCACTGCGTCATCGAGAGCCAGCGCACTATTGTCAACGCTTCCACCGGTAACAAAAGCGCGCCACTGCGTTGTCTTCACCGAGTCCACGCTGAACTCAGCAGAGAGGGCAATGGGTGTCCCCGTTGGCAGCGGAGTGGACCGACGATTGAACGTTGCCGCTATGGCTGCGCACAATACGGTTCCATCGAATGTGTAATGCAGAGCCAACACATAGACGTCATAGAAGTCCTTCATTCGGCTGTTTGCCATGCCGTGCTCGACCATCGCGTGCAGTTTCTCGGCGACCACAGTCTCACGTGGGTACGTGCGAACCACAGGTGCGGCATAGTCAAGAATCGTGGGATAGGTGGTTTCTACCGCTGGTGGTGTGACCGCATCGCCAAAGCCCACGTCGATCTGAACTGGGACACGAGCGCCACCGATGGATGCGCCGAAGCGGGCCCGCACTCCCAAGTACTCCTGACCTTCGCGGATGTCTTCCAAGCGCATCGTATCTGCTTCAAACTCCACGCCGTCATCATCCACCTGAACTCTGCAGATGTCTTGGATCATCGCGCCAACCACAGATTCGTCTGGGTCGCCATATGCGAGCAGGTCAAGATCGCGCGTCGACCGATGAGGTTCGTCCGCCCAGACTCGAAACAGCATTGCTCCTTTGAGGACAAACCGATTCCTGTGCTCTGAACAGCCCAAGCGGAAGAGAAATCGCTCGAGGGCGTAATCGATGAGCACAATGCCGAAGTCTGTGTGACGTTCCCGCGAGAAGTTCAGAAGCCGCTGCCGAACCGACGCTCCAACGTTGGTTAGTCTTCTGGTCATACTAGCGATGCCAGGTATGGGCGCATCACTTCGGCCACTCTGCATATTTTGGCTGCCGCCCATATCTCATCCATCGTAGCTTTGCGCTGGCGCCAGCAGTCCCTCAGCGCCTCAATGGCGACGTCCAGCCCTATCTTGTTTCTGAACTTGAAGCAATCAGCTACCGTTTTGGCTGCGCTATAGACTCTGATTGTTACACCCCGTATCTCGTGCTCCTCGATCATTGAGTTCAGAGCTACTCCCGAGAAACGCATGATGCGCAGTTGCACGCCATTTGGTTTCGGAGCGCGCGCATCCACATCTATCGCCACCCACACCTGATGCGGATTCTGCGTTGTCAACTCGTGGAACCTGAGCGCGGACACAAGGCAGATGACGCCACGCGGCACACGCAAAGCTGCTTCCACAATACTGTTCATCTCTCCCATATCTGCCCCCGGAATGCTGTAGAGCCCCCGACCGACTCTCTCTAGCAGACCCCGAGATGTCAGACGCCCAAGATAGGCGCGTGGGATACGGTGAACATCCAGGTCGCGCGGCCTGGCCACTCCCAGCTTGCTGACAAGCTGGATCAGATCCTCCGACTTCGGAGACAAACGCATTCAGACCCTCAGTTCGCAAACGTCCGTAGTTAATGATAACTACGTGCATATAGTAGCGCAATGGTGAGTCATCGTCAAGTCGGCCGATATGTCATCCCGGAGGTACAATAATCGTGCCCTGTGGAATGGCACGATTCTTGAACCCATTATATAGGCCCGACCAATCCTTTGGACCTAGAGAATTCTCTACCGCATGTTCCGCGAGAGGGTTCCTTTCCTCCACCAACAACCAGGAAGTAAACGCTCTCTCTGCAAGAGCCTCGGACATTCAGTTGTCCGAGGCTTTTCGGTGCTATAGGCGTGGGACTTGAGGCTGAGGCGGCGATCTAAGGGCTGAATTCGCCAACCGGAAGCCTCTTGGGCAGAAATGTTGTATACTAGACCAGGAAAGCTGAGTGATCAGGCCCTATGTGCCGCGGAATACAGTAATGGCTGTTGGAATGGCAGTTTTCCTTCAAGTTGGTTCATCTCGCGCTGGAAGTTCACATCCCAACTCCGTGCTATTTCATGACGGTGATACGCCCATCAAAGGAGATAAGCTGTGAGCGTCATTGTCCGAAGAGCCGTCCAGAGTGCCGCCAGTTGGTTCAGCGTGGTAACGCTGATCTCAGTTCTTGTCGTATCCCCGCACATCGCCGTGAGTTCCCAGGCATCGTCGCGGCCCGCATCCGATGTTGTCGGAACGCCTCGAATCAAGCTTCGTTCCGGCGACCTATTCTTCAAAGGTGGGACAATCTCATCCTCTGCCACCATCAACGCGGAGCTGTCATCGGCGGCTACGTCTCCATCTGGCAAAGACTATGTTCTAGTTCAGTTCGCGGGTCCTGTCACCGAGGCGGATAGGGCCGCTCTGGTCGAGTGCGGAGCCCAGATACACGAATACCTGCCGGACTTCGCGTTCCTGGTTGGTATAGGTCACGGATCTCTGAATCGTCTTTCACGGATAGAGGGAGTGTTGGGCATTGCCCCTTACCTGCCTCAGTATAGGGTGGAGCCAACCCTCTTGGCGGAGAAGATTGGCTCCTCGCTTTCTTCACGTCGCTCAGTCCTGGGCGCTGGGCCCTGGCTGGTGAACGCCCCGGCCGATGCGCTGGACCTGACCATAGTCGGCTTCAGCGGAGAGTCTCTCGCCCAACTGGTCGCGGCGATCGAGGATATTGGCGGCTCAGTGATAGGCGCTTCCGACAACAAGAACAGACTGAAGGTGCGGGCTCTCGTGCCCACGAACCGGGGCGTCGATGTAGCGAACCTCCCTGCTGTAAGTTGGATAGAGGCTACCCCGGAATGGACGCTGAGCAACAACGTTGCAGCGGGCAACTCAGTGATGGACGTTGCCGACGTCCGGAACTCGCACGGCTTGTATGGCAGTGGTCAGATTGCGGCAGTGGCCGACTCGGGTCTGGACCAAGGATCCGTTGTACCAGCCAACCTCCACAATGATTTCGAGAATGGGGCGGGCGCATCGAGGGTCCTTGCCATCCTCGACATCGCGGGGGACGGAGATGTAAGCGATACCAGCGGCCACGGAACGCACGTTACCGGCTCTGTATTGGGGAATGGCTCCCGCTCCGGAAGCACGCCATCAACCCACACCTATCCCGACACCTGCTTCGCCGGCATGGCCCCGGAAGCTCAATTGGTGTTTCAGGCGGTTATGACCAACTCCTCCGGGGCTTTCGAGTTGCCTGTCGACCTCAACACCATGTTCGACCAGGCTCGCGGGTACGACGCCTGGGTACACTCCAACAGTTGGGGGTCGAGAGCAGCCGGGGGGTATAACTCGTATTCTCAGGATATAGATGAAAATGTCTGGAACAACAAGGACTTCTGCATTCTTGTCGCGGCGGCAAACAATGGCATCGACGCCGATAGGGATGGTCTCATCGACCCCTACTCCATGGGTGCGCCTTCGACCGCAAAGAATTGTATTACCGTGGGAGCCAGCGAGAATTACCGTCCAACAGGAGCCGGTTATGACAGTGACTGGGGAGTGATTTGGCCGGCAAAGTACCACGCGGAACCGATATTCAGCGACCACCTCTCCGATAACGCCAACGGCATGGCCGCATTCAGCAGTCGCGGGCCGTGCATGGATGGGCGTCTGAAACCGGACGTAATCGCACCCGGAACCAACATCGTTTCTGTGCGGTCGTCAGTAGGAGGCGTGGGTTGGGGCGAATACAACTCGTACTACAGCTACATGGGCGGGACGAGCATGTCCACTCCGCTTGTCGCGGGCGCGGCTATTCTGGTGCGGGATTTCTTTGCGCGCGGGAACTATCCCGGAATTACCAGTCCCTCTGCTGCCTTGATCAAGGCAACGCTGATGAATGGCGCGACCGATATGTCTCCGGGGCAATACGCAAGCGTGCTGGAGGTCCCAACTCGCCCAAACATCGCCGAGGGATGGGGACGCGTTGACCTGGAAGACTCCCTCTTCGATACAGCCTCCCGGAAACACATGTTTGTCGACAACAAGGCTGGTCTTTCCACCGGCGGAGAGATGGTCTACGACATCGAGGTCCAGAGCAGCGCTGTGCCTCTGTCGGCTCACCTGGTCTGGAGCGACTACCCCGGGTCACTGGCATACGGGGGAGGACTTGTAAACGACCTCGACCTCACTGTCACCAGGCCCGACAGCTCAATAGTCTATCCAAACAACGCAAGCCAGAGAGGGCCATCCCGGTACATGTCTTACAGGGATGGTTATGATGTCGCGCTTCTCGATCTGAACGCCGGCAAAGGCTACGCCGTCAAGTTCACGCCTTCGAGTTACCCCTTCTACCTCGACGCGGCGCTCGTCTCGCAGTACTACACGTCTACGGATGGTCCGGACCCATTCACCATAAACGTGTACGACGACAACGGGCCTGGGGGCCTGCCAGGCACACTGCTTCGCGCCACCAACGCTAATTCAGTCGTTGTAGGGATTATTGCCTGGCCAATTTCAACTGTGACGATCCCAAGCGGCAGCTTCTATATCGAGTGTCGTGGAGTAGGGGCTCGCCCGGATTTAACCACCACGGAGGCGGCGCCTGTTACCACCGGCAATGATTTCTACTACGATGGCTCTTCCTGGTCAGCTTTTAGCAACGATGCCACCCAGGATATCGGCATAGACGCAATTGGGCACACCCAGGACTACACCACCAACAACGATCGTGTGAACAATGTTGAGGGCATAGACATACCTTCGCCTGTCGCGGGCACTTACAGGATAAAGGTGAAGGCCTACAACGTGCCCAACGGCCCTCAGCCATACGCAGTCGTGGTGTCCGGAGGTATAGGCAGCAACCCGGTGGTGACGGCCGTGACCAGTTCCCTGGCGAATGGCATCTACCGCATAGGGCAGGTTGTGCCTATTCGGGTCTTGTTCAGCGAGAACGTGATCTACACCCCGGGAAACGGTATGGCCCGGCTTATGTTGGAGACAGGAACAACTGACCGCCTCATCGCCTACAGCAGCGGCAGCGGGTCGAGCGTGCTGATTTTCAACTATACTGTGCAGGCCGAAGACACTACACCTGCCCTGGACTACGTGAGTTCCACAGCGCTGACCCTCAATGGTACCGCAAGCATAAAGGATGCCGAGGGGAATAACGCCGTCCTTACTCTGCCCGTGCCCGGCCAACCCAACTCGCTGAGCGCCAACAAGTCCATTGAGATAGACGGCGTTTTGCCAACGGTGGAGTCAGTTAACCGTTATGTGCCCGCAGTTGAGATCACGAGGCTTAGTTCCGTTACCTGGCGGGTCACATTCAGCGAACCGGTCGACGCATCGACTGTGTCGGCTTCCGACTTCCAACTGACCGACTTGTCCAGTAGTCTCACCGGGGAGTCGATCACCTCGACCAGCCCGACGACCGGCGGAAGCCTGACTATCGACGTGACAGTCGATGCGGGAACAGGAGATGGCACACTGCGGCTGGACGTTCCGGCGGCGGCTACGATTACCGACATCGCGGGAAATGACTACAATTCCAACTATATCGTCGGGCAGACGTACACCTTTGACAGGACTTCGCCGACTGTTGTGTCAGTGGATCGCTTGACCCCGGATGATAAGTCCACTAATGCAGCGTCAGTGATCTGGAGGGTCACGTTCAGCGAGAGCATTAACGCCTCCACCGTGTCCGCCTCTGACTTCAGGCTGGTCGATGTCTATCGTACCATAACGGGTGAAGCCATTGTTTCCACCAGCCCAATAGTCAGAACCACTACCACGATCGACGTTACGGTCAACACAGGCGCCGGTGACGGCACTTTGCGACTCGACGTTATTGCCGCCGCTACAATCGCCGACCTCCGCGGCAATGACTATAACTCCAACTTCGTTTCGGGCCAGACCTACGAAATCGATAAGACCGTGCCAACGGTAACCCTGAATCAGGCCTCAGCTCAGGATGACCCAACCAAAACCTCGCCAATCAACTTCACGGTTGTGTTCAGCGAGGTGGTTACCGGTTTCGCGGGAGGCGACGTGACCCTTACCGGCAGGGCAGGGCCGACCACCGCCATCGTCAGCGGCAAGGGCGACAACAAGACCTTCAACGTGGCCGTCAGTGGGATGACTGCGGATGGCGGTGTCATCGCCCGGATAGGAGCCGGTGTCGCGAAGGATGCGGCCGGCAACCTCAACACCGCCGCAACGAGCACCGACAACTCCGTGACGTACGACTCGACCCCGCCAAGCGTGACTATCAACCATCCATTTAGCCAGCAGGATCCGACTAACCAGTCCACCGTCAACTTCGTTGTGATCTTCAGCGAGCGCGTCTCCGGCTTCGAAGCCACCGATGTGGTTGTGGATGGAACGGCCGGCGGAAGCAGGACCGTGAGTGTAATAGGCAGTGGGGCCACATATAACGTCGCTGTCAGGGGTATGACCAGCTCAGGCACGGTCATTGCCCGCATTCCGGCGGGTGTGGCCTACGATGCCGCCAATAATGATAACCTGGCTTCGACGAGCACGGACAATGTAGTGACTTTTGACAATCTCAAGCCAAGAGTGACGATCACCCAGGCATCCGGCCAGGCAGACCCCACCGACCTATCCCCGGTCAACTTCACCGTGGAGTTCAGTGAGCCGGTCACGGGTTTCACCTGGGGCGACGTGCTGCTATCGGGGACCGCGTGTCCCACCGGCGTTACTGTCACTGGAGGCCCAACGACCTACAACATCGCCATTACCGGGATGGCGCATACTGGGACCGTGGTGGCCGACGTACCGTCGGGAGTTGCTCGCGACACGGCCGGCAACGGCAACAGCGCGTCTGCGGGCGGCGACAACGTGGTATCGATGCAGTTGGCTCTTGAGAACCTGAGCATCTCCCCATCCGGGGGGACGCTGGGAACCAGTCCGACTACTTTTTCGGCAGTATACAGAGATACGTCAGGATATGCGGACATCAAGAGGGCGTATCTGCTGATCAACGACTCCCTGGACCAGTCCAGAGCTTCTCTACTATACTATGACCGATCAGCTAACAGGGTCTATCTGAAGAACGACGCCAACACCAGTTGGGGGACCGGGTATGCTCCCGGCACAGGCATAACGCTTGAGAATAGCCAGTGCTTCTTCCACGTGAAAGACACAACGACATCAGGCAGCGGGAACGACCTAACTGTGAACTGGCGAATTGCATTGAAGGATCCTTTTGCGGCTAAGGCTCTGAACTCCTATATGTATATGCAGAACGCCGCCGGGACAACGCGCGGGTGGGACTTGATGGGCATATACTATGGAATCAAGCCTGTTGCGGTAGGCATTAACCCTGGCGACGAGGTCTTGCCGGTCGACTCGGAAACCGCGCTGACAAGCCTCTACCGCGATCCCAACGGCTATACCGACATCCGCAAGTGCTATTTGCTGCTATGCGAGAACTTCAGTCAGGCCGATGCGGTCTTCCTCTACTACGACCGACTTGCCAACAAGGTATATCTGAAAGACGATGCAAACACGAGCTGGGGAACCGGATACCCGCCGGGCGCGGATATCACGCTCTCCAACAGCCAGTGCGAAGTCTATCTCAAGAACGTAACGGCTGTCGGTTCGGGAAACGACCTCACGGTTACGTGGTCATTCAAGCTCAAGCCTTCGATGACGGACAGGAACCTGTATAGTTGGATGTATGTCACCGACGCCGCCGCGCTATCCGACGGCTGGAAGAAGGTGGGAACGCACTTCACACCTGCCGCACCGATCTGCGTCAGCGTTACGCCGGCATCCGGCGATGTGACTACCGGTGTTCCGGCCGTCTTCACCACCGAGTACTCCGACGAAAACGGTAACTCCGATATCTCCCAGTGCTACCTGCAGATAAGCCCAAGCTCCAGTCAGGCGAATGCGATCTACGTTCTTTACGACGCGAAGCAGGACAAGGTCTTCTTGCGCAACGACGCGAACAGCAGTTGGGGTGTGGGACAGGCCCCCGGCGTGAGCGCAACGCTGGAGAACAGCCAGTGCGTCGTGTACGTGAAGGATGTAGCGGTCACTCCCAGCGGCGCGGGGAGTCTGATGATAGACTGGAGTATTGCCCTTAAGCCCAGTGTGGCCGGCAAACTGCTGGCTGAACGGATGTATTGCCGCGACAACGAGATGATGAACTCCGGCTGGAAGCTGATGGGGTATATCAGAGGACAGTAGCTTGTCTTGACTGAGAAATGGGGCCGGGGGAAGTCTCCGGCCCCTTGAATCCTGGTCGCCTCATCGCCAACTCCGACCTCAGCCCCCCCATATCCCTGGCAGCCGCTTGAGTGGGCCCGCTATACCAACTCGCATCTTGCCAATCGCGTCGCCGTCGTGATGGGAATTGCGCCCCGACCGGGTCATTGAGTATCATGCAATCACCCATTTGGCAAGGAGTGGTTCGAGATGAGAAGAGCGCTGATCGGAGTCGTGTTGTTCGCGCTGTTGTCGGCAGGCTGTGCGGTTAGCAAGGCTGCTCAGAAGCCGGCGGAGCAGTCAGGGGCGTCGTGGTGGAAGCAGAAGAAGATCATCTTCATGTGGGGCCAGTGGATGATGTCCCGGGCAGACAAGAGCCGGGACACTTACGACACCACAGTGCCCAGAGAGGTGTTCCGGAACATAGGTCAAGCCGGCATTACTCTGTATGCCGATTGCGACCTTCGGCGGCACGATGGCGCCTCCGACTATGCCCGCACCCACGCCCGCTATGCCCACGAGTTCGGCGTGAAGTACTTCAATACCATGTTCGTCTACTATATGCCGGAGATACCGGGTGGACGGAATTGGGTGCAGGAGACCGGCGCGGACCACCACTTCAAGTGCCCGCTGGATGAGTCCGTCTACGACAAATGGCTGCTGGCTCCTAACCTGCCTCTGGCGAAAGAGTGCTTGCTCGACGGAATCCACGTCGACTGGGAGTTCTACGGAGGCCAGGGTGAGGCCGGCATCTGCTACTGCGATGACTGCTTCTCAAGGTTCCTGACCGCCAAAGCCATCAAAGAGCCAATGCCGGAGAAAGCCAAGCGCCATCCGTATCTGAAAGAGCACAATCTCACCGCGGATTACGAGCGGAGCTACCATAAGCGGCGGGTGGAGATGTTCACCCGGATTCGGCAGAAGCTCCAGGCGGCAAACCCCGACATTCTTTTCTCATCCTATGGCACGGTCTTCTCAGACTTCACCCGCGCCATGAACACACCCCGGAATCCCTTCATATTCCTTGACGCGCGCGATTACGAATCTGACGACCGCAAGCCCTGGTGGGAGTCGTACGGCTCTCGGTTAAGGAAAGAGGGTTATCTCTACATCCCCGGTGGCTGGACTAATGCCCTTTTCGGCGCGCAGCCCTCCCAGGTCAACGCGGCCCGCTGGATATACGAAGCATCGATCAACGAGGATGGCTGCTGGCTGTGGTTCGAGCGCGAGCTTGACGATGAGATCCTACGAGGGTATGCCAGCGCGAGCCGCGACATCAAGGCAGTTCAAGGCAGAGTGGGGAAGTATCTGTTCGATGGCAAACGCGACCCCAACTTCGTTACAGCCGTCGAGTGGAGCGGTCGCCCGGAGACAGAGCAGGCGATACTTCCCTATACTTACCACCTTGGTCAGGAACATCTCGCGCACATCAACAACAGGGATTCCGACTGGCCCCTGCGGGTGCGTCTGCGCTTCCCCCGACTGGCTGGGAATGGCAAGTGGACGGTGCGCGACGCCATGACCGATCTCTACTTCTCGCGCGATGCAAAGTCAGCGGTGTGGACCACGGAGCAGCTTCGCGCGGGGGTGGTTGTATCGATGGAACCGCGCAGCGACATGTTCCTGCTGCTTTCGCCTGTCGGATCGAAGCCCCAGGTGGCTGATTCTCGGCTGGTGCTGTCCAACGAGTTCGATGCCCTGCCGACTCACGCGGAAGCCTCGGCCCACTCGGGCTCCATCAAGGCGATGATCGATCTCTACACAATGAAGAACAGTATCTGGGGCGAGAGGCTGGACGCCCTTCTGCCGTCCACGGAGAAAGTGTTCGATCTCCCGAAGACCGGCTGGCTCTTCAAAATGGATAAAGAGGATGTGGGCGCGGGGGCTGGCTGGTACGTGCCGCAATCCTCCCTCGATGGTTGGGTTGCCATCACGACCGATGACTTCTGGGGCGACAAGGGAGGTGTCGGCGCGGGCTGGTACCGCAGTGATGTTGAGATTCCCACGCTGCCGAAAGACAAGCGCATCTACCTGCACTTCGGGGCGGTGGATGAGCACCTGGTGTTGTGGATAGACGGCAAGTACGCCGGAGACTATGACCGCACCCCCGGAGACGGGTGGGACAAGCCGTTCGCAGTTGATGTGACCGGTAAGCTCACGGCAGGTAAGCATCATCTGGCGCTCCGGGCATACAACGCTTCGGCGGCGGGTGGAGTCTGGAAGCCGATCAGTGTGCTGGCAGGCCCTTCCGTGCCTGGAGCGACGGATACTCTTGCACAAACGAACAGCCGTCCATCCGGTCAACTGGTCTATACGGCAAGCGAGCCGATGGGGTTCATCGGAGCGGAAGGCGGGCTGACTATCGGCAGTGTAATCCGATCGGTGGACGTTGGGTTTGGCATCGGTCCCAGGCTCCGGCAGCTTCGGGGGCACCTGTGGTCGCCTCAATACTCACCGGACGGCAGTCGGATTGCCTTCGTTCACGATGCCGGCGGGCGCGGCCAGATATATGTGATGAACGAAGACGGTACCGGCGCAATCAACCTGAGCAACAATGCCTTCTGCGACAGGTCACCAGTGTGGTCCCCGGATGGAACAAGGATCGCATTCATCTCTGACCGGAGCGGTGACTGGGATATCTATACGATGAACTCAGATGGCAGCGGCCAGAAGAGGCTTGCAGGCAATCCCGGCCTGGATCGGGCGCCGGCGTGGTCGCCAGACGGCAAGCGCGTCGCATGGGAGAGCCACACGTCCGGCATGCCGACTGTCTGGGTCTGCGACGCCGACGGGGGTAACAGCCGTCCTCTCATTTCGCCCAGTCGCCCTTTCAAGATCGAGCAGGCGCAGACCGGGAAGGACAACGTCTTCAGCTTCGCTTCGGTCGCCTGGCCTTACCAGGACAATACGTTCTACCTGACGGACCCGAAGTGGTCGCCGGACGGCAAGCGGATCGCAGCCCGGTGCCTCAACGCTTACTCCAGCAGTTCACTGGCTGTTGTGGATGCTGACGGTTCCCGGATGCTGCAGGCTATCCCGTATATGGAGGGCATGGCCAACGTAACCTGGTCTCCGGACGGCAGTCAGCTCGCGGGTACGATGCGGACGGCCCCGCAGGAAACGGAGCGGTCGGGAGTGTTCGTGGTCAAGGCCGACGGATCGAAGGAGTACCGTTGGCTGATGGACGTTACCCCTCTGGGGCCACGAATTGGAGGAGGCCAGAGACACGGCCTGCTTAGCTACTACTCCAACGGCAGCGCGCAACCCAGGCGGGTGGTGAAGAGTTTCTACTCTGTTGCGTGGTCGCCGGATGGCAGAACGCTGGCTTTCTCGTCGGACATAGCTCCCAGCGGCGCGTTCTACGTCTACACAATAAGCCCCGAGGGAGGACAGCCAGCGCGTATCGAACTAACCAAAAGCGCCTGGCCAAACCAGATAATGTGGAGACCAAGGTGAGGCAGGTCAAGTTGACTTCGGGGCATTTTGTTCTCGCGAGCAGTCCGCTAGCCCTGAGTAGCCGTGAGGAACGAGCGGCGTATCGAAGGGCGGTGTGGACAGAGTTGCCCTTCGATACACTCGCCGGCGCTCGCACTCAGGGCAAGCGGTACGAAAGGATCTTCACTTGAAAGCAATAGCAGGATTGGTCCTGGCGATATTGCTCTGCACAGGAAACCCGGCATCTGCGGAATCTTCATGGCTCGAAACCTTCGACAAGTTCGACAAGTACCCAGCCTCGCCGTTGCCTGCGCCGTGGGAAGGCAATGCCAACGCCACGGCGTACAGCAGCATAGGTTACGGCGGCACGGCGGCGTTCCAGTGGCCGACTCAGGGCTGGGATTGGGGGTATGCCTGCAGGCCGATTGTTGAGCCTCCGCGTGTCGGAGACAGCATGGTTGCGCGGGTATATTTCCCTAAGGAATTGGGTTGGCGGCAGGTCCGGTTCGGGCTGACTATGGGCAAGAACCCCAGCGAGTCCGGCGGATTCGCCGATGGCGCCAAGGCCGACATCTACATCACGACAACCACAAGGATCGATCCCGATGGGAACTTCTCATACTGGTCCTTCACCACCACGGATTCCGCCGGCAAGTCACTTGGCGCTGCGGATAACGGCGCGCCGATCGAGGCATGGTACGACGTCCGCCTGACCCTGGCCGAGAACCACAAGGTGATCGCGCAGTTCAAGAACGTCAAAATGAACAACTGGGTTCCCATTGGCGTGCTCCGTACCGCCGAGGACTTTCAGCCCAGATATGTGTCTATCTCCTCATCCCGAGGTGGGACAATGGATGACGTGGGCTACGTCCGCGCCGACGGCTCCAATTGGTGAGGCGCCGGGAGATGAACACGAGGATGCTTTCGGGCGGTTGGGGATGCTGTGTCGCTGAAAGCCTGGCATTACCACGAAGACGAGTGCCCACGACCATCGGCGGCACAGGGCAAGACCGTGTCCCTCGCAGAATTGTACGCAAACAGGAGAACTGATAATGAGCGATACTAACAACCGGATGAGGAGTCGGCGTTTTATTCTCAACCAGGACTGCAACGACACAGTGCATTCAGCCCCACCCGGCAGGGCGCAAGAGTGGATACGGGAATGGTTCCAGCGCGCCTTTGATGCGGGGACCGATGTTCTAATAGCTGATGTCGCATTGCCGGATGTGGTTGAGACCAAAGATACTCCCACCGGCGAGTCTATTGGGGCCAGATACGGTGATGACCCCAAGGATATGGAAGTATCCGCGGGTGGATCGCCCGTCGCGCGAAACCTTTGGAACCGCACCAATCGGGAGCTGTTTGCTCAAAACACCGATGTGCTCCACCTGGCCTGCGAGGAGGGGAGAAAGGCCGGCGCGCTTGTGCTTGGCGGGATGAGAATGAGTGACGCCCACCACGGAGCAGTCTGGCAGCCAACTTCCGATAGCCCGCTATTTGCCCAGTTCGTTATGGACCACCCCGAGTGGGCCAACACGTGGGACGGGGACGAGGTCATGCTTGATCTCTGCGGAAGGCTCGATGCCACGCTGAACTATGCCGTCCCGGAGGTTCAGGCGCATCGGCTGCAGATACTGCGCGAGATGGTGACCAACTACGATATCGATGGTCTTGAGCTGGACTGGATGCGCTGGTGCAGACACTTCCCGGCGGGAACTCAACGCGACCATCTGGACGATCTTACGCATTTCGTTCGGCAAGTCCGGTCGATGCTGGACGAGGTTGCACTGAGTAAGGGTGTGGAGAGAATGATCCTGGGGCACCGGGTGCCGGTGACATTGGAGGAGTCTCTCAACATAGGCTGCGATGTCGCCACGTGGGCCGCAGACGGCCTGGCCGACTTCCTCGCCCCGATGGACTTCCTATTCAATGACCTTAATATGCGCACCGACGAGTTCGCCGAGGCTGTCGAGGGCACTGGCTGCCTGGTCTATCCCGGCTTTGGCACCACCAAGTACAGCTTCGGACGTCCCTACGCCGAAGACTCGACGCCCGTGCCTCCCGAACGCTCGAACGCGGAAGGGATGAAGTCCCTGGACCAGTTCCGAGCGACCGCCGCCAACTGGTTCGCCTGGGGCGCTGACGGCGGATCGTGTTTCAATATGTATCAGTGGTTGCCGGAAGCCCACGAGTTCTTCACCGAGGCGATCGCGATCATGTCAGATGGCAGCCGCGCGCTGGCGGGGCCAAGGCACTATGTGTACCTGCCCGTTTGGAAGGGCGCTTCGCTGCCGGAGCACCACGGGAATCGCGGGCCAACAGGCAGGCACAACGCGCAGACGCTGGTCTTCAGCCCGGAGACTGCGGGTACGCGTCAGACCTTCTGCTTCAGAATGGCGGATGGTCGAGATGGAGAGAGACTGAGCGGCGTCCTGCGGTTCCGCATCTACAATGCGACCACGGGAGATGAGTTTGCGGTGGATGTCAATGGGGTGCCGGTCCACAGCTCCAAACTGAGGATAGCGCATCTGCCCGACGGCGAGCCGTTCGAGAAGCCTCGAGGACCGATCCGCCTGCCGGGGAAATCGTTCACGTGGCCGCCCCACCTGCGAGTTGAGATAGCGCTGGAGGATTGCCCGGCGTTCAAGGGCGACAACGAACTGGGACTCAGGCTCAAGAAGCTGGGAGGGCGAAGCTCTGCTGAGCCAAACCCCGTTATGGAAGCTTTGGAAGTGCGAGCTTGGTGAGTTCCTGGGGGCGGCTGACGATGGACAGCGCGCCAATCCCTGATACGAATACACTGCCGGGAGATGAGTTATGAAGCGTGCGGCAATTGCGATAGCGACAGTGGTCTTCCTGTTGATCTGTTCCGTGGTTTTCGGCGCAACCCAGAAGCCGTGGTGGGAGCAGGAGCAAATTCGGTTCTTCTGGAATCCCTGGATGAACTTCCACGCGTTCGGTCCCACTGGAGGCGTGGGTGACGTCGACGTTATGTCCGATGAGCAACTCATCGACGCGGTCTCCGGAGTCGGCGCCACCGTGTTCGCTGATCGATTCGAGTGGAGCGCGGATGCCTACTACGGCGACACTATGGCCACCAGGCTCAACCGCGCTCGACTGGCCAAGGCCAATGGGATGCACTACTTCGGCCAATTGCAGGTAGCCTACATGCCGGAGCTTGTGGAGAAGACCGGCGCGCGGATGGCGGTCAACAAGGACGGAAAGACCTGCAAGGAAGACTCACGATCGGGAGGACGTTTCGTTGCTTGCCCTCTGGACGAGAAAGCGGCGGCTGTATGGCCGTTCAAGTATGCCGAGGAGATGGCGAAGTCGGGGGTGGTCGATGGGCTTCTGATCGACTGGGAAGGCTCCTTGAGTGGCTTTGGCTTCGAGTTCGATAACGGCATCTGCTACTGCGATGATTGCTGGGGCAACTACGCGAATGAGGCAGGGATCAGAGAGAAGGTTTCGCGTGCTGACAGATACAAGCTGCTCGAGAATCGCGGTCTGCTTACGGGCTACTGGAAACACCAGCAGGACTGCTTCATCGATCTGTATAGGCGCGGAGCCGAGCGGGTGCATGCGATGAAGCCCGATTTCATATTCAGCGCCTATGAAGCCTTCATGCCTGGCCACATGGAGACCGGATGGCTTGTCGAAGGCGCGGCGCGAGGGCTCAACTCCACCATGGTTCCGTTCTTTGTCATAGATGCCGGGCAATACTATCCCAACCACGTTGCTCCCTGGTGGGATACCGGCCACGACGCATTCCGCAAGCTTGGAATGAAGCACCTCTTGGGGTACTATCCATCCGGCTTCATGGGCACTCCCACGATGGATGCAAGCGCTGCCCAGCAGTTGTACGACGCCGCCATCAACACCGACGGCTACTGGATCTGGCACGAGCGCAAGTGGGGACCGGATGACTATGCCGTTATGCGCGCGGCGCACGAACGTGTCCGCGCCACCGAAATCAAAGTCGGCGGTTTCCTGAGAGACGGCCAGGTGGACAACACATTCGCTACTGCGGTAGAGCAGTCCGGTGATCCCGTGCTGGGCCGGGGTATGGTCACGCGCACCTACCATCTGGGCGGCCGTCACCTCGTCCATATCAACAACGTGAACACGGATAATGCTGTTGCTGTTCTCGTTCGGCTCCCGCGTCTCAAGGCCGGTGCAAAGTGGAGCGCGAGCAACGCTCTGACAGGTGTCTACTACTCCAACAAACCAGGCAACGCGATCTGGACGAGCGTGGAACTGAAACAGGGAGTGCTGCTGAACCTGGAGAAGCGGTCCGAAGCCTGGTTGCTCATCGCCCCGAACGCGCCTTCGGCCAAGATCGTCTCGTCGCAGATGATTCCGGGTTGGGTAATCAATGGCCACCCGGACCGACCCGCCACCGGGCCTCTCCCCGTTCCGGGTAAGCCCACAGCCGGCAGTTTCCCCCTGGCATTCACCCGCAGCGGGCCTTTGGGCTATTCAGGGGCACACGAGCCCGTCATGGGCACATCCATCTGGCTCGCCGACGCGTCCGCAGGCGACAACGATAGCAGTCAGGTTTTCGCTATCAAGGGCAACTGCTGGTCGCCGAAGCTCTCTCCCGACCGCACGCGTGTCGCGTTTGCATCCTATGTCAACGGCAAGGGTCAGATATACATGGTAAACTCCGACGCCGTAGTGAAGACGGGCCTGCCTGGCTCAGAGCAGGTATATACCCCATACTTCAACACCAAGGGTATGGCGTGGCGATTCGACGGGTTACTTTCGTTCGGGTTCAAATCCGAGGGGGCCAACATCAGCAACAATAGCCATTGCGACTACTTCCCTGTCTGGTCGCCGGATGGCGAGCGTATAGCCTTTGTGTCGGACAGGGATGGCGACTGGGAAATCTATGTGATGAATGCAGATGGCGGCAATCAGAAAAGGTTGACCCGAAGCCCCGGTATCGACCGCAACCCGTCGTGGTCACCCGATGGCAGGTTCATCACGTTCGAGACGAACCGAAACGGCGACTTTGACATCGGTGTAGTCGGCACCCTTCGACAGGCTCAGGGTGATGGGGCGGGTGAGCGCGTTCTTGTTGACCGTTCGGGCGATGATCTGGAGCCGCTCTGGTCGCCGGATGGCTCTAGGATCGCCTTCACAGGAAGCCACGCCAACTACGCTCGCGACATAATGTTGGTCGACCCGATTAGCGGCTCGCTGGATTACCCACGAGGCCTGCTCGCTACTATCGAGGGCTGGTGGCCATACAACAATGTTGGCGGCATCGCGTGGTCGCCCGACGGCAAGCACATCGCGGCGACTTTCGATACGAGGGATGAGTCCGGTGTTTGCGTGGTGCGCGCGAAGGCTAAGAGCCCAGCGACAGGCGCGGCGGCGGTGACCCTCGGCGATGAGTTCAACTACAGCAGTGACCACAAGAAGGGCGACTTCGTGGAACTGGTCAAAGCTCCGTGCTTGAAAACGCGTCCGGGCGGAATTGTGATGTCTCCGCTGAGGCACCTGGTAACCGGCGGCTCGTTTATGAGCGGCGACGCTTCGAACCGCTGGGTCTTGCGGGAGTTCAGAGACATAGCCTGGTCTCCGGATAGCCAGACGGTCGCGTTCCGGTCCGATATGGACCCCAGCGGTTATGATTTCCTGTATACGGTTCCCGCGGTAGGCGGGGACCCTATTCGCTTGGACGATACCCTCAGTCCGATGGGGCTTGCCAATACTCCTTCTCCGCTCGTCGAGACGCGCCAGCGGCTGAACCCGGTGGTCGGGGCGGCAGCGGATGCGTGGCAGCCGCCGAAGGGGACGAAAGTGCTGGTTGAGACGCCCGAACACTGGATGTTCCGCAAGGACCCCGACAAGGTCGGCGAGGCCCAGAAGTGGTTCACCGAGCCCCCGAGCGGGCCGCTGTGGAGCGCCGTGTCCACATTCGACTTCTGGGACAAGTCCCTGGGAACCAGCTACTACGGCGACGGCTGGTACGCTGTAGATGTGGTCGTGCCGCCGGTTCAGGAGAAGAAAGCCTGGCTTCACTTCGGGGCGGTGGATGAGAACTACACTCTCTGGCTCAACGGTGAGCGCATCGGCGACAACCTGACTGCCGGCACAATCATGTGGGACCAGCCGGTCAGCGCGGAGATAACCGGTAAGCTCAAGGACGGGCAGGCTAACCATATAGTCGTGCGAGTCAACAACACAGCAAATGCCGGAGGCATCTGGAAGCCGGTTCGGATACTGGTGGAGAAATGACTATGCCTCTCCGCCACTACGAGTCGACGCTCGACGAACTGAAGAACTTCGAGGCTGCGAAGCGTGGGGATTGAACCGAGGCAGATGACGCCGAAGCGGCGTTGCCAACGAGTGGCCTCTCTGCCACCGTCTGACGGCGCGAACACCGTCGGCTAACAAATATGACAAAAGCTGGGAGATTCCTGTAACCTGGTTGGCGGTATGGTCGTCAGAATTATCGGAATGTAAAACCTTTCTCAGCGGTCTCCTTACTGTATGCCCCTGCTACTTGCAGGGGTTTCTTTTTGTACGTCTCCCGACGGGTGCGCTGAGTTATAATGCTGACCTATGCAGCCTGTTATGTATCGTGCTGTTATCCGTGCGCTGGGGAGTCTGAGGGCTGGTTTTGGCTGGTCCGGGGTGGGGTTTTGACGGGGTTTGGCGGGCGGGTTGGGCTTGTTCGGCGCGGGTTTTGAGGCTGCGCCGGGCCTGGAAGGCAGGTTGCCCACCTGTGATGTGCATTGTAGATTATAGGATACTTGGACCAGGGAACCCCGGAAGCTCCCTTCTAGTGGCGTGTCCACTCACGCGTGGAATCCCCATTGCCACGGCTGCCCGTCGACAGCGATCGTGGCAAGGAGGGCTGGTGTAGGGCGAGCCTGCCTTCCATTAGCCTAAGGTTGTCTATTCTGTTGTTAACTAGTTGTTGTTCCCGCGGCGGCAGTTGTCGGGCAAGGGTTGGAATGGCCAGTTCCGCGTCACTTCAGCCCGCTTGTGCCGCCGGGAAAAAGTACCTCCACAAGTACATGGCAACTCATGGGCCATTTTGTTCACTAGTTTTGGGAAAGTTTTTTTGAGTTTTTTTTGGGGGGGTGGGAATGGGGGGGCGAACCGCGAAGTACACGGAAAGGGCCGATGACACGTACGGATAGTGGGGCGGACTTTGCGGATGGGGGATAGGACGCGACTGAGTGAGGGCCAATGTGGACAGGTGATAACGAAAACCGGTCTATCAAAGTGCTGTCGCGCAGGATTTGCGATAGCACCCGCCTAAGTGATAGATTGGAAGGTGTACACATTAGCGGAGCGGTATGCCGAAGTGGACACCCTTACTGTGGCGGAACGAAGCGAGCGGATGGGCCGCGTTAGAAATAGGGATTCGAAGGTCGAGCTTCGCGTCCGAAGTCTTGTGCACGGTATGGGCTACAGATACAGGCTGCATTCCCGCGCGCTCCCAGGTTGCCCGGATCTGGTTTTTGCCGCCAGACGTAAAGTCATATTCGTGCATGGTTGTTTCTGGCACCGCCATGCTCCCTGTCATTTAGCAAGATTGCCCAAAACGCGTCTGGACTTTTGGCTTCCCAAACTTGAGGCGAACAGGTTGCGTGACCTCAACAATCAGTCAAAGCTTCGGGAGATAGGTTGGGATATCCTCGTTGTGTGGGAATGTGAAGTCGGTGATGCTGCTGGGCTGGCAAAGAGAGTGAGATCGTTTCTGGAGGAAGAATCGTGAGGTCACTGGAACTCTTCTCCGGTGTGGGCGGATTGGCTCTCGGGATATCCCGAGCGGGTTTCGAGCACGAGGCTGTGGTTGAATGGGATCGTGAGGCATGCAACACGATTCGCGAGAACCAGCGGCGTTGTGTAGTTCCGGTCGTCCGCTGGCCGCTGTATCATATGGATGTAAGGCAATTCGACTATCGAGGTATTCGAAGCGGCATAGACTTGTTGGCTGGAGGGCCGCCCTGCCAGCCGTTCTCCCTCGGTGGCAAGCACAGAGGACAGCAGGACGAACGCAACATGTTTCCCGAAACGATACGAGCGGTCAGGGAACTGAAACCACGTGCGGTGCTTATTGAGAACGTAAAGGGTCTTCTGCGCGAATCATTTGCCAAGTACTTTGGGTACATTCTGCTGCAATTGCAGTATCCCGATATAGCTCAGACTGGGGGAGAGACTTGGGAAGACCACCTCTCGCGGCTTGAGGAATACCACACCTGGGGTCGAGGCTCCGGACTGGCTTACAAAGTGGTGTTTCAGTTGCTGAACGCAGCCAACTACGGCGTTCCCCAGAGACGCGAGCGTGTGATTATCGTCGCCATACGAAGCGATCTGGGAGTCGAGTGGTCATTCCCATCCGCAACACATTCCCAGGAGTCGCTGATCTGGGACCAATGGGTCACGGGGGAATACTGGGACCGGCACAGGGTTGCCTCCACGGACCGCCCCGATCCACCAGCCAGGACGAGACAGATCATCGGGCAGATGACATCCTCGTTTATCCCGCCGGCAGGCGCACCTTGGATGACAGTCAGGGACGCAATATCGGACCTACCAAGTCCGGGAACCACAGCCTGCTTGGCTGGTGTGCAGAACCATCGCCTGAATCCGGGTGCGAGATCCTACGCTGGACACACTGGTAGTCCGCTTGACGAACCAGCGAAGACTCTTAAGGCTGGTGACCACGGAGTGCCAGGCGGGGAAAACATGCTCGCGAGTTCCAGTGGGGAACTGAGGTACTTTACTGTTCGCGAGAGCGCACGTCTGCAGACGTTCCCAGATGAGTATGTGTTCTGCGCCTCTTGGACAGAGAGCATGCGGCAGTTAGGAAATGCGGTGCCAGTCACTCTCGGACATGTAGTTGCTGAAAGTATCAACGACTCTCTGCAGAGCCTCGATCGGGAACATGTGAGGATGGCGAGTTGAGAAAAGAAATCCCGTATAACCCCCTGGACAAGAAGAACCTGGGCGTTAGTGTTGCCGATGCTCTCTTGGCCCAGCCGGTAGGGCCTTTGCCACCCTCCGAAGCGTTTATTGGTGCCGGAGTGTACGCAATCTATTACCATGGAGATTACCCGCCCTACAGGACACTGGCCGAGAGCAACCGTGAGGATTGCGTTGCTACACCGATCTACGTTGGAAAGGCTGTGCCAGAGGGTGCCCGAAAAGGCGGATATGGAGTAGCGCCTCCAGGTAATGATCTGTGCAAACGCCTACGTGAACACGCACGCTCAATTCAGCAAGCTGATAACCTGAATGTTGCGGACTTCAGGTGCAGGTATTTGGTGGTCGATGATATATGGATTCCATTGGGTGAGTCGTTGCTAATAGAGCGGTTCTATCCCATCTGGAATAAGGTGCTGGATGGCTTTGGAAACCACGCCCCAGGGAGTGGGCGGAACAAACAGAAAACGTCAGCTTGGGATGTAGTACATCCTGGACGGAAATGGGCGAAGGATCTTCCACCAAACTCCAAGACTGTCGACGAGATCCTGTCTAATCTCAGGGCTTTCATGTCGTTAATCCCGATCAGCAGCGCGTAGGAATTGCGGTACAATGTGCCAGACTCAGCACCCTGGGCGGCTTCGCCGAACAGCGCGAATAGGACCAAAGAACAGAGCGCGATTAGCATTGGTTGCCGGAGTCTGGATAGGCGCGTCATAGGTATTTCCTCCGCAAACACGAAGGTGTTTCACATACATCACTGGACGATTGTGACACGCACATGTTACCACATCGTATCGGCACACGCGTAACGGTGGAGGCGAATAGAGGCGAATAGAGGCAAATGATCATACTACGGTTCTGAATGGCGTATCGCACAACGGAACCCGAGGAAGTTGTCGCTATTGTAGTCCGGGTCGCCGCCGACTCGGTACGCGCAGCGTGTGCGGTTAACGCTGCTGATATAGCTGCCACCGCGCTGGACGCGATAGGTGCCATTGTACCGCCCAGTCGGGTTCCGAGAAGACGCCCTACTGTAATAATTCTCATCATACCAGTCAGAGCACCACTCCATCGCATTCCCCGCCATGTCCAAACACCCATACGGGCTAGCCCCAGATGGGAAACTGCCCACTGAGGCACTCCTCTGAGCGCTGTTCTGGCACTTGTCCGGATCCCAGGCTTTTCCCCAGGGGTAGATTCTCCCATCCGTTCCACGTGCCGCCTTCTCCCACTGAGCCTCAGTCGGCAGAGCGGCACCAGCCCATTTCGCGTAGTCCGCAGCGTCCAGCCATGTTACATTAACCATCGGATGATCGCCCACCCACCCCCAGCTCGGCGCATTAGGCATACTCCTGCCAGTCTTGGAGCAAAACTTCCGGTATTGAGCAACCGTTACTTCATACCTGTAAATCCAGTAACCGTCCAGATACACCGTGTGCAAAGGTTTCTCATTGTTCTGCGCCCGGACATCCGCGTCGGTGCTACCCATAGAGAACTTCCCGGCAGGAATCAGGATCATCTCTGCGCCGTCTTTCGGGTTGATGCTGATCTCACCGATGTTCATGGCGGGCGTGGTAACTTCCGGAGACGGCAATGGCGGCAACACGGGCCGGGGAGGCATCACGACAACAGGCTTAGAAACAGGCTTAGCATCCAGTTTGCCATTCAGTCCGACCAGTTTTCCCCGCAACGCCGCTATCGTGTAGACGGCGTCTTTGTAGCCATCTAGCTTCAGCGCGATCTCGACTTTCTTGCTCTTCGCCTCGCCAATCTTGACCTCGACCTCGCAGGGAGTTGTCTTACCGGTCATCAGTTGGTCATCGATATAGACCTCAGCCCCGGCTGGGTTTGAAGTTACCTTGATACTCCCGGTTGTCGCAACTGGCTCGACTGGCTTTGTCTCAACGGGAACATCAGGCTTGGGGCGAGGTGTGGCAACGACATCAGGCTGACTACTCCCAGGTACTGTAAAGAGGAACTCGCCCTCGGTGTCTCTGTCCGCCAACTGCGGCGTCTGCCTTCCCTTCGTGACACTGCTTACCGAGCGCTGTAAAGCTACGAACAACTCCTGCGTGGTGAACACTGCGCCCGGCTCCCGCGCACGGGATTGGAGTTCGTCAAGCAGTTTGTAGGTGAAAGCTCCATGGCCCCACTTTGGGTCCTCGAAGGTCCTTTCTCCACTGCCTCCGCCGGTCATTACCTGCCTTGCCTTTCTTTTGGCAAGAGCCTGCGCAGATACATCCCCGATAGCACCCAGGTTACGAGTCCGCGCTAGAAGCCCCCCGTAACAAGCATCGGCGATCAGCAGCACGTGTTTGGCGGGGCACAGATCGAGGGTCTCCCACACGGCATTCATGGGGAAACAGGTAGATAGATACGGCTCCGGGTCGCTCAGGTCGTTGAGGTTGACCTGGGCGTCCACGGGAATGAGAAAGCCCTTTGAACCGCCATCATAAGTAGGCACAGTCTGGCCGTGACCGGAGAAGTAAATGAGAATCCGGTCCTCACGCTGCACCCGCGCCCTGCCTGTAACGCGAGCCAGCGCGCGGGTGATTCCATCCTTGGTAGCCTGGGCATCGGTGAGCACAGTGATCTTGGCGGCATCGAATCCATAGCTCTTGACCAGCACATCCCGAAGCGCCTTGACGTCGTTTACGGCATACTCCAACTTCGGCACGTTCTGGTATTCATTGATCCCGATCAGGAGGGCATAGGAGTTGCGATACAGCGAATTGGGCTGGTCATCTGCGGCCCACGCGCCCGAAACAGCCGCCAACGCCGCAAAAGCGCAAAGCCCGACAATTGCCGACCGCCAGAACCCGTATGAACGCATCATGGACCTGTCCTCCACCCAGAGCGACGCAGACTCGTACGCTACATTAGGTGATCGTACATCGCCATATACTACCACATCGTGGCAGGCAAGTGTAACCGAGAAACCCGTGCTCTTGCAATTTGCGCTTGCCCATTCCAGCCCCATGCAGTTCGACTCCGAAGATTCCTCATCTTTCTTCGCGAATATGCCTGATTCCCCTTGATGTTTCCGCCCCAAAGAGCGTGAATGTGGGTGCTTGAACACGAGCGCGCTGTTCGGCAGACGACACTGGAGGAAGACAAAGTGGT
>CAZTAO010000055.1:0-31296 GCA_964611645.1 uncultured bacterium
CATAACAATCGACAATTCATGCCGAACATCTGTTCGTATTCATGAATTTGGCGTGCACCCGAACTGATGGAAGAGCTTGACAAGCTCGCCGAAGAGGATGCACAGAACTCGAGGGATCTACTCGAGAAGCTTCGGAATCTCGAGAAGAAGCTGATCGAGATCAACCCAGGTCACCCGTTCAGAGCTCTAGTGAACGAAACAATGCTCGTACACTATAATCGAGTTCAATCAGTCGAGGAGCATCTAGAGCGCTCGAAGACAATCATGGAGATTCAGAAAGACGAAGAAGGGAGGGGGTGATACTGATGGGTGGTCATACCGGAGAGGGTCCACCCGTTCCCATCCCGAACACGGCAGTTAAGCTCTCCAGGGCCAACGATACTTGGGCGCAAGGCCCCGGGAAAATAGGTTGCCGCCAGGATTCACTTTACCAGACGCCCCCGCTCGCAAGAGCGGGGGCGTTTTGGCGTCTGGTGTGGTATAATGGGAGAAAGGCAGATACGGAGCGGCGATATGATCTTTCACGTAACAATGGAAAAGGCTGAGGATGGCTGGATGGTGGTTGAATGTCCGGCGCTTCCTGGCTGCGTTTCTCAGGGCAAAGACGAGGAAGAGGCGCTGCGAAATATTAAGGAAGCCATTACCGCGTGGCTTTGGGCTGAAGACCAGAAAGCAGTGTCAGCATTGCCGAAGCGGCGAAAGTGCGAGCCGATCATGGTGACAGTGTAGCCCGATGGGGACACTCGCCAACATCAGCGGCAAGGCTGCCGTAAAGGCATTCCAGAAAGCCGGTTGGACCAAGATCGGGCAAGTGGGAAGCCACGTAGTGCTGGTCAAGCCTGGCGTCCGCGCCAACCTCTCTGTTCCACAGCACAAGGAGTTATCTGTCGGGACTCTGCGCGCGCTCGTTCGGAATGCTGGAATGACCGTGGACGAGTTTCTGGAACTAACGTAACCCCCTCCTCAGAAGTTGAACTTGACCCAGATATGGATCACCTGGTCATCCGGATTCCACGCCGCCAGCCAGTGATCGCCGTCATTACCCCTGCCAGCCATCGGAAAGCCCGGCGTGGAGAGTACCCTGGTCTGCTCCGTTATCACCGGTCGCCACCAGTATGGAGGCATGTGGAAGAATGCCCGACCGATCTTGTCTTGCCGCAGTGGCTGCAACCCCTCCATCTTGGCCAAACGATCCACATCAGCTCTCGACATCCGCGCCTGCCATAGCCATTCGGTGTCGATGAATCTGCCAAGGCAGTAGTACCTGGAATCGCTCACCGGAATAGGAAACCCGCTAAGCTGTACAGCCGTCGGTATGCCTTGGTTGACTGCCGGAAAGTCTATCAGTCGGCAATAGCCGACACCAAGCAGAATCGCGGTAGATACCGAGGCAATGAGCAACGCTTTGTGGTGGTTGAGGCGCGCAAGCTTGCGCTTTGCGCCGTCGAGTGCGCCGTATCGGTTTAGCAAAGCGTATACTGGGACGGTGATGATGGTGGAGTAGACGGGGGCCATCATGGGATTCCCAGCTCTGAGTAGTATCCAGATGTACCAAGGCTGAAGCAGAAGACCGGGAGCCGCAAGGGCAACCGGTACAGCCGTTAGAACCGGATCCCCGTTCCCAAACGTGATCAACATCGCGGCCATAGCGAGAGCGCCGATCACCGCGTTGCAGACCAAGACTCCCAACGTGAACAGCAGCAGCTTCTTCATCTCATTTCCTCGTTTGCTTGTGGGCGATGGCCTGCTCTCGATGTTTCGTTTGGCCTGACCTTATGCTACGGCGCGGGAGTGAGGTTGTCAACCTGGTTTGAGGCTACAAGACGCCTCAGTAGCCTGCTGCAGGGGCGTTTTCTGGCGCATACATGGTAGAATGTGAACAAGCGATTTCCACTCTCCGAATTGAGGTGTGTTTATATGAAGAATCTGGTTCTGGTTATGTTGTTGCTGGCGCTTGTGGCGTGTTGTACTTGCTCCAGCGCTGAGTATTTGATTGTTAATGCTCCCGACGAGACGGTTGCTCCTCCGCCCAGCGGATACTTCACGACCCTGCAAGCGGCTGTCGACAAGGCTGTAGCAGGCGACGAAATAGGCGTTGGCGCAGGCAACTACATGGAGGACGTAGTTATCAGCAAGCCAAACCTCAGAATAATTGCGTATGATGGCTCCAGGGTTCATGGGACAATAACCATAACGGCTCCAGGGGTCCAGATAACTAACCTCACGGTGATCGACGAGAACCGCTGCATTGTGCTCGGGCCTGAAGCGGGCAAGTGCAGGCTCTTTCTGAACCGATTTGCTGTCTCATCCCCGAACGGCATTGCACTGGAATTTGCCGGGACGGAGACGCGGGGAACGGAGATTGTGGAGAACCAATTCTACACCTCAGGCGGCATGAATCCCGACACTGACTCCCGAGGACTCAAACACAACTGGAAACCTTTTGACCGGGCCGAGATTGGCATTCTTGTCACCGGCAAGAGCGAAGCCGACGGTCCGCCGCTGCACATTCACCACAATCGGATTTCCGGTTTCCGCACTGGCCTGGCAATTGAAAAGGAGACCACTGGGAACGCCCTGGGCGTGGCTATCTGGAAGAACCGCATTACCGGCAACACCAACGGCGTAAAGATCCTGGCGAGTGGCTGCACAATCGAGGATAACAACGTCGCCCGCAGTACCGGCACTGGATTGGTTTGCGCAGGCAAGGGCAACGTCGTCGTGGCGAATCGGGTTGTGGACAGCGGAGCTTGGGGACTGAATATCACGAACACGAATGCGCATAACAATATCATCATTCGCAGCCTGCAGGGAGGCATTCATGCGGATGGCACGTGCCTGCTCGCGCACAATACGCTCGTCGGCAATGGTGGTTGGGCATTGGGAGTTGGGAAAGAGCCGGATGTCAGGTTCGTCAATAATCTTGTCGATCACAAGGGGCCTGCTTATGAGGCGTCAGGCGGGATAAGGCGAGAGCACAATGTTTACGCCAACGGCCCAACTCCGGCGGGTACGGAACAGTCGGCAAAGAGCGGAAAGGTAGCCTATCGGAACCCTCCGACCGACGACTTCCGCCCGATGCCCGACAGCGCCGCAGTTGACGCGGGGATCCTATTAGAGGATATCAGGCGGGACGCCGATAACGCAGGAAGGCGGGTCGGTCGCGCGCCGGATGCCGGGGCATTTGAAGTTGGACCAGTGAAAGCTTCCGGGCGGCAGTGGTGGGTTTCTCCAACAGGCAGCGATGAAACAGGTGACGGTAGCAGAGCCAAGCCATTCGCATCCGTGGGCAAGGCGGCGGAAAAGGCCGAACCTGACGACCGCGTGTACATGCTGGCGGGAGTGTACAAGGCAAGGTCGGCGGAGACTGACACCGATTCCCGCCGCACACCAAATGCGGGAGTGTATGCCGGCGAGCAGATCATCACCTGCGCCGGAGCGGAAGGCCATCCGGTCAGGATTATGCCTGCACCGGGAGTCAGCCGAGCGGGGAGCCTGGTAAAGGTATTTGAGGCTAAGAAGCCTCTGGAGATGGCTGAGGCAAAGGGCGGGAAAGTGGTGGTGGAAGGCGGCAGTTGGATTCTCCACAACTGCGTTCACCTATCTATCGAAGGGATTGAGTTTCGAGAGTCGCCGCATAACGTCATCCACCTTGGCAACCGGTCCTCGCACAATGCGATCCGGGACTGTGTTTTCATCAACTGCCCCACCAAGACCCCGGAAGGTCGCGGATGGCACGCCGGCATCACCGGCTCAGGGCCGGAGGCCGACGACAATGTGATAGAAAACAATGTCTTCGACCGCCGCCCAAACACTGATTACGTGTACCAGGAGAGCGACGCGATCAACCCATTCGAGGGAGCATGGTCGCAGCGATGGATCATCCGGGGCAACAAGTTCGCAGGGTACGAAAAGCTTCAGCTTGGCTCCGGCGGCAGACCCGACTACACCACCCTTGGTTCTCCTCCGACTTACCACCTTATCGAGAACAACGAGTTCTTCGAAATGAACAGGGCGATACACATCAAGAGTTCCGACAACATCTTCCGGCGCAACTACATCCACGATCTGGTCCCGGGCTATGTAAGCGAATGGGTGGGGATGATGAACCGCAGCGGTAGCCGGAACGTCTACGACGGCAACCGCGTGGTCGGCTGCCCTTACGCCGGGCTGCTCATTTTGGGTGACGACAACACTGCAGTCAACAACATTTTCGAGAACTGCGAGACCGGGGTGCTGGTTGCGTACATGGAGTTTGGAGCAAGCCCTGCGGGGTTCACGCGCGTACTCCACAACACTTTCGTCAACAGTCTAAGGGCGGTACAGGTGGAGCCCAAGTGCAGCGCCTCAGTCTACAATAACCTGATATATAACTCCCTGGATTTCCAGAAGACGCCTCCAACCGCCCCCACAATCGTAGGCGAGGGAAGTGGGGTGTTTCCTCTGGAGAAACTGTCCTGGTCTCTCTTCTCCAGATTCTCCTATAAGGAGCCCGGGGCCGTTCACGCAGGCCACAATCTTTTCTGGAATGCCGAACCCGCATACCTGCGCAACTACGAAGGCGGACACGGGGACATATACGCCGATCCGCTGTTCGTGGACCCGGCGAAGGGCGACTACCGGCTGAGAACGCAAAGCCCGGCGCGAAAGTCGGGCAGATCGCTGGATATTGGACACGACGCTGACGGAAAGTGCCGACCGCAGGACAGCCCGGATGTAGGGGCGTTGCAGTTTCAGAAATAGGCATATTCTGCTGTGGCTCGCGCTCGCGTGTATTCCAACCGGCGGAAAGTTGTTCCTCTCAAGAAACCTCACAAAAAGCCTTGACATGTGTCATCTAGGGTGGTATCATCTGAGTTACCCCTATATGTAGCGTTTGCGAGGTGGCTATGCGGTGCCCGTTTTGTGGTAATGATGAGGACAGAGTTCTTGAGTCCAGAGGTTCCCAAGGTGGCTCCGCGGTGCGCCGGCGGCGCGAGTGTTCCTCCTGCCAGAGGCGCTATACTACATACGAGCAGATCGAGCTGCCCATAGTGTTGGTGGTGAAGAGGAACGGACGGCGCGAGGTGCTGGATCGGGGGAAACTGCTCGCCGGTATGGTGGTTGCCTGCCGCAAGCGCCCGGTTCCTATTGAGAGGCTGGACGAAGCTGTCAATAGCATCGAGCAGGCGATCCACGACCAGGGGCTGCGGGAGATAGACTCCATGGCGCTTGGGGAGATGGTCTCCGAGGAACTGCGCAAGATCGATCACGTGGCGTTTGTCAGGTTCGCGTCGGTCTACAGGCAGTTCGAGGACGTGGAGCAGTTCAAGGATATACTAGAGGGGCTGGATTCTACAAAATCACGGATATGATTCACAGTGTGGTCTCAGGGCGCGCGGCGCCCTTTTGTTTTTGTCAGGTTATAGATCGTGGAGGGGGAAGAAAATGCTTACGAAGAATGCACTCACAGTTTTGGAGAAGAGGTACTTCCGGAGAGATGAAAACGGCAAACCGCTGGAGGATGCCGACGGCCTTTTCAAGCGCGTGGCGGATGCCATAGCGGGGGCTGAGCTCAGCTACGGCAAGTCCCAGAAGCACGTCACGGGTCTGGCGCACGAGTTCAGGGACATAATGCAGTCGCTGGATTTCCTGCCCAACAGCCCTACGCTGATGAACGCGGGCCGGGATCTGGGGCAGTTGTCAGCCTGCTTCGTGCTGCCTATCTTGGACAGCATGGAGAGTATCTTTGAGACCATCAAGCACACAGCCCTCATCCACAAGAGCGGCGGCGGCACTGGCTTTGCTTTCTCCAGACTCCGCCAGGCCAACGACCTGGTGCAGTCCACCAATGGCGTCTCCAGCGGCCCTATTTCCTTTATGGGGGTCTTCAACGGCGCCACCGAGGCTATCAAGCAGGGTGGAACGAGGCGTGGGGCGAACATGGGATGCCTGCGGGTGGACCATCCGGATATCATCGACTTCATCACCTGCAAGCAGGACACCACCAAGCTCACCAACTTCAACATCAGCGTTCTGGCTACCGACAAGTTTATGGATGCGGTCCGCACGGACGGAGACTTCGACCTGGTTAGCCCTCGCAACAAAGAGGTGGTCAGGACGGTCAAAGCCCGCAAGATATTCGACCTGATTGTGAACATGGCCTGGAAGAACGGGGAACCGGGTGTGATCTTCATCGACAGGATCAACCGCGACAACCCCACCCCTCAACTTGGCGAAATAGAGAGCACAAACCCCTGCGGAGAGCAGCCACTGCTGCCGTATGAGTCGTGCAACCTTGGCTCGATCAACCTTGCCAACATGCTGGACGGAAGCGGCGACGAGTTGGCCATTGACTACAAGAAGCTGGGCAAAACGGTGCGGTTGGCAGTCCGGTTCCTGGACAACGTAATCGACGTCAACAAGTACCCGCTCGATGCCATCTCGGAGGTCACCCGGGGCAACCGCAAGATTGGCCTTGGTGTTATGGGCTTCGCTGATATGCTTCTTCAACTGGGCGTCCCCTACGACTCGGAGGAGTGCATTGCTCTCGCTGAGCAGGTGATGAGCTTCATCTCCAACGAGGCCCGAAAGGCTTCCTGCGAACTGGCCGAGGAGCGAGGGGTATTCCCGAACTTCACCGGCAGCATCTACGACAAGGCAGACGGTCTCCGCATCCGCAATGCCACCACCACCACCATCGCCCCAACCGGCACTCTGAGCATTATTGCAGCCTGCTCGAGCGGGGTGGAGCCGCTGTTTGCCATCAGCTACGTGAAGCGGGTCATGGATGGGACGGAGCTTGTGGAGGTGAACCCGCACTTCGAGAAAGTGGCGCGGGACATGGGCTTCTACAGCGAGGACCTGATGCGCAAGATTGCGGAACACGGAAGCGTTAGAGGTCTGCCGGAGATTCCTTCGGATGTCCAACGGGTATACGCCACGGCCTTGGACATTGCGCCGGAATGGCACGTGCGGGTTCAGGCGGCTTTCCAGAGGTTCACCGACAATGCAGTCTCAAAGACAGTGAACTTCCCCGAAGACGCGACCCCGGACCACGTTCGAGAGGTCTACGAACTGGCGTACCAGGAGGGCTGCAAGGGCGCCACGATCTATCGGTACGGCAGCAGAGATGCCCAGGTTCTCAACATCGCGGGCAAAGACAAGAAGCCTGAAGAACTGGCGGCGGTAGCGCGCGGACCGAGACCCAGGCCCTGCAGGACCTACGGCAGCACTGAGCGAATGGAAACGGGCTGTGGTAATCTGTATGTCACAATAAACGAAGATGAGAACGGCCTGTGCGAAGTATTCACCGCGATGGGCAAAGCCGGAGGGTGCGCGGGCAGCCAGCTTGAGGCTGTCGGCAGGCTGATTTCCCTGTCCCTGAGGGCCGGTGTTGATGCCGATTCCATCAAGAAGCATCTCAGGGGCATCCGGTGTCCGCACCCGGCGTGGGGCAATGGCGGAAGCGTGCTCTCCTGCGCGGATGCCATCGCTATCTCCATAGACCACTATCTCGAGGAGAAGCGCACAGGCGTAGCCACCGACAGCATCAGGAAGATCGAGGACACTCTCGATATGAGAGTCGGCGCGTGCCCGGACTGCGGCTGCGAGGTCGTGCACGAGTCCGGCTGCGTAGTCTGCAAGTTCTGCGGATATAGTAAGTGCGGGTAGAAGTTGCTCCCTCGCCCACCGCAGTGGGAGAGGGCTGGGGTGAGGGACTTCTGGCGTAAGGTTATTCAGAACTGTTAGGTGGTAGGAACCGCCCCCTAGCCCGCCTGTCGCAGCATTGCTCCGCAAAGCTGCTTTCGGCCAGCGCCTCCTGGCGAGGAGGGGGAACTGATCACTGGAGGAAGTCGAATAATGAAGCTCAGCAATCCGTTTGAACAGCCGGGGAAGTTCTATAAGGCTAATCTGCACACGCATACTACGGTCAGCGATGGTGACTCACCGGTGGCGGAGCGCGCGCGGCAGTACAAAGAAGCCGGGTACGATGTGCTCGCGATCACCGATCACCGCGCCACCAATGACGTGTCGGGATTGTCTGATGACAACTTCCTGGTGATCAGCGGGATGGAAACCCACCCGGACTGCCCTGGCGGCTACAATATATACCACATAGTGTGCCTGGACGTGCCTCATCCGCTGGCAATACCCGAGGGCACTGAGGCGAACGAGCATGTGAGGATTATCAAAGAGGCGGGCGGGGAAGTCATTTTCGCTCATCCATACTGGTGCGGCCACAATATCAACCAGATAATGCCTATC
This sequence comes from uncultured bacterium, assembly GCA_964611645.1. Lineage (GTDB taxonomy): Bacteria > Armatimonadota > UBA5829 > UBA5829 > UBA5829 > CAZTAO01. Next base: position 8,248 of record CAZTAO010000055.1, read on the forward strand.
AACGACTTCATCGCCGTGGAAGTCTTCAATACTACCTGCACCGGGATCGGCAAGGGCTACAGCAGCGTGCATTGGGATGATGTTCTGGACACGGGCAGGGTGGTTGGCGGAGTGGCTGTGGATGATGTTCACGGCACCCACGACCGTTTCCAGGGCTGGACAATGATCAAATCCACCGAGTTAAGCGTCAAAGGAATAATGGCGGCTTTGAAGAGCGGCAGTTACTACAGTTCTTGCGGTCCGGTGATCGAGGACTTCCGGCGGGTGGGCGATAAGCTGGTTGTGAAGTGCTCCCCGGTGAAAGAAATTCATTTCATGGGTCGCAGGGCGAGCGGATGCAGAGTGGGTTCGGGTGTGGGAGAGTTGATCACAGAGGCTGAGCTTACCATCTACGAGGGCCTTGGTTATGTGCGGGCTGAGGTGATCGACGCCGACGGCCGCCACGCGTGGACCAACCCCATAGTCCTCGAGGAGTATTGGAAGAAGTAATGTGATCTCAAGAGCCTGTCTGGTTGTTGCGCTGGCCCTGATCTCTCTGATCGGCGGTTCGGCTGGTTCCGAGGTTCCGGTGAAGCAGAGCCGGACGGTTGCTACCGTTAGCTTCGACTACAGCTCAAAGCTCAGTCCTGAGAAAACACGCGATCTGGCCCGGCGTTTCGATCACCTGATAGTGACCGATATACTGGGCCGCTACATTCCTCAGCTCAAATCCATCAACCCCAAAATCAAGATATACCTCTATGAGTCCGGGCTTACCGTGGCGGACGGCCGCGACAGCCAGGGCAAAGACCAGATATACGGCAATTGTGTTTTCGGGTTGGCCTTTGTCTTCAGGGAGCATCCTGAATGGCTCTATGCGCACAAAGGCAGTTACGCGCACGAGGACAACCGGTATTTCATTCGGGCCACCAACGCCCAATATCAGAACGAATGGGCTTCCAGAGTTGTGGAGATAGCCAAACGGTGGGGGTTCGATGGGGTGTTCATGGATGACACCGAGGCTATCGGCGCCGAGAAGATTCCGGGTGGGAGAAAACCCGCAGAGGTGCAGGCGTTCCTGCATGCGGTTTTGCCGAAGCTTAGAGCCTCGGGTCTCACCGTCATTCTAAATGCCTGCGGACAGCAGATCTCATCGGGAAAGGTGGAGTCCTACTTCAATCCATCCTGGACCCCGCCGCCGGCTCTCACCACGCAGGGCTTCAGGGCAAACTCAGCCAACACCGTTCCCCACGCTCAGTTCCAGGAGTGGGCGTTCTTCAGGCCGGGGTCGTTCGCGGGGGCTTCGGGCAACAGATATGGCAGAACCTACTGGCTTGGCTGTCTGCGGGATATGGACACCGCGCCTAGGTGGAAGACAGTCATCCACGAGCAGGTCTACGGGTCGGACAAGCCTGCGGACCCGGCAAAGGGCATCAATGGCTGGCTGAACTTTGGGCTTTGCAGCTATTTGCTTGGTTCCAACCAACACACCACCATGGCGATGCGAGTGATGCGGGGAGAGGCTGTCGACCCGGATTTCGCGCTGGCCAGGAAGCTGGGCGACCCCACGCGCAGTCACAAAGCCATTGGAAGCGACGAGTACTTCAGGTCGAGGAGCTTTGTGAACGGCCTGGTGGTGGTTAACGGCAACGAGGCGGAGTCCAGGAGCTTTGAGGCATTGGTCGAACTCGTTAGCCAGAATGGGGAGCGGATCAGCAAGGGCCAGAAAGTCACACTTCCCCCACACACAGGCCGGGTCTTGCTAAGAAACTAGAGAACGTAATCACGAAAACACGAAAGTATGAAAGCACGAAATGATTCCGATTTCGTTCTTGTCCTTTTTCGTGTTTTCCAGTTTTCGTGCTTTCGTGATGAAATCGGCCTCTTGCCTCTGGATCTAATTAGCGACCCTTGCCTGCCGCTGCCAGATTTACCACCAGCAGGTCCATCACCAGCCTTGCATCATCCGGGCCTTGCTCGATGCCTTTGAGCACCAGGTCCGCGCGCTCTATCTCTTCAAAACACCTGATCAACTGCGGGAATGTGAACGCCGACGCCTGGTTCAGAAGCTTGGGCCCCAGCCAGGCTTTGGTGGCGAGAAAGTCGAACACATTGCCGACACTGGGAAGTTGCTGCGCTATCTGTTCCGGGACGCCATCCTTGGACAGGCCCCTTACCCTGGCCTCCTGCAATACTTTCACCTGCCAGATCAGCCGTATCTGCCGGGATATCATTGAAAGCGCCCGCGGGGCCTCTCCTCTGGGGTCGCCGCCGTATTCAAACACGTTTTCCAAGAGGTGCAGGGACTGCGCCTGGCTTTGGTTTCCGATGGCATCCACCAGGTTAAAAATGCGTTCTTCAGGGGTCTCACAGGTCACTTCCGCCACGATGCGCCGGGTGACGTGGGCCTTGTCCCCCGCGTATCTGATCAGCTTCTCGACTTCGGTGCCGATGATGTTGAAGTCGAAACCCACGCGGGTCTGCAGCAGCTCGAGGGCGTCGGGGTCTATCTTGCAGCCGGCCTTGTTGAAGAGGCTTTGCGCGAACTGCTTTGTTTCCGCGATACCGGCCTTGCCCTTGAGCGGAGGCATTTCCCACACCTTGCCCACTTTGCGAATCGCCTTGGACAACTCCCCGACCACATCGCTTCCCTTTGCCGGCTTGCCATCGACTTTGTCTGCGGCCGGGGTGTGCATTATGAGCAGACCCGCGTCCGGGGCTGAGGCTATCTTTTCTGCGAGCTTCTTCTGCTCTTCCTTGTCCATCTTGTTGGCGTAACGCATCAGCACAATGCGGCGCGGTGACCCGAACGGCGGCACGTTGAGCCCCGCCATCACTCTATCGCAGGTGGAATTGTTGCCTTCCAGCTCTTCCATGTCGAAGTCCGAAAAGTCCGGATCGACAATGCTCGCGAGCAGTTCCTTGAGGGCAATCGCCTTCTGGTAATCGCCATCCCCCCGGAACAGATACGCCTTGATGTCAGTTGTGGTCTTGGTAGCTGCCATGCTTGGTATTGTCCTCGGATACTAGGATAGCAGGATTATCGTTGGAAGGCTAGTTGGTTTCTATGCTGCGGGAACGGCGGCTCGTACTATCTAGCAGATTCGCAAGTAGTGAGTTCCCGCAGCCCCGGTGGTGTAGAACATAGCTGCGGGAACTTACCCTTGTGGAAAACTCAGGGCTTAGTTCATGCTATCGTTCCCGCAGCATAGTGAGTGCTCAAATTGGGAGATCGTGCGTGCCCCTCACCCCAGCCCTCTCCCCGGGGGGCCGGGGAGAGGGGGCTAGATATGCCGCATCACGTAGAACACGTACCCATACCAGTCGGAGTAGCGCTTGTATAGGCTGACTTCGGCTTCTTCGGCGTCCAGCATGGCCTGGGCTTCGGTGTTGTCTGGATATTTGACCCGCAGGTCGGCCACTCGCTTGGTGAGGGGACCGTAGTATGTTACCAGCCAGTCGGATTCGGGCAGGGTGAAGTGCCCGATTGATTCGTAGCCACACTTAGCGATCTTTGCCAGGTTTTCTTCTATCGAACCGATCGCCGGGTAGTTCTCATCCCAGAAAGCTTTGATTTCTTCCGGCGGGTTCGGCTTCAGCCATGAGACCTCGCTCACGGCCACGCAGCCCCCCGGCTGCAGGAGCCGCTTCCACTCGGTCAGTCCCTTCTCAAAACCCATTATGTATATCGAGCCTTCAGCCCAGATGAGGTCGAAGCTGTTGTCCGGCAGTGGGATATCGCTCATCGACGCATTGATCACCTGGACCCTGTCGGCGAGTACTTCTTTGGAGGCCTTTGCCGCGAGCGCATCGAGGAAAGGCTGGTGGTTGTCCAGCCCGGTGACGTGCCCTCCGCTGAGTTGGGCAAGCTGCACGGTCTGCGTCCCCGGGCCACACCCTACATCAAGGATACTAGGGTGTTTGGGCAGTTCCGGGAGCATCTTGTAAGCTCTTTCGGTGGTCGCGAAAGACCCCGGCCCTTCCCTGGGAATACCACGGTGTATCTCGAAGAAGAAATCCCTGTTCATTGCTGCCTCCATATCCCCAACGCAGAGGATGCTTCGGGGCTGGTTGTCGCCCCAAAGCATCCTGAGCATATCACTTACATACGCCACACCGCAAGTCACAGCCTGTGGGTGGTCACTTTCGGTCTAGTAGGCGGGAGGTGGCGGCCCTTGAGGAGGAGGGCCGCCAGGCTGTCCCTGGCCGCCGCGATTACCGCCGCCGCGGTTGCGTTCACCGGGTTGCCTGCCACCACCGGGCTGGCCGGGTCCACCGGGACCCATCGGTCCGCCGGGTCCCATACCGGGGCCACCAGGGCCCATTCCAGGTCCCATCGGCGGCCTGTTCATCATCTGGATCACGGCCTTGGTCTGCTCTGCGGTCAGGATCGCGCGGATGCTCTTCCAGGTCTGGATAGCGTCCTGAACCAGGGCAGCTTCTGCCTTGGCGGATTCTGTCGCCAGTTCCTGGATCCTCTTGCCATCGAAGTCCGGCGAAAGCACTGCGGCGCGCAGGTCTCTTGTCGCTTTGATGGCTTTTTCCATCAGCGGTTTGTTGGTCTGCATCTTCTTCCCGAACATCTCCATCAGCTTGCCCTGCTGTTCATCGGTGAGGCCGATGCGCTGCGCGGACTGCATAAAGAACTCCATCGGGGGAGCGCCAACCGCTCCAAAAGCACATGTCGGAGGAGGTCCCATCGGGCCTCGACCCATCATTCCAGGTCCCATCGGCCCCATACCAGGGCCACCGGGCATCATGCCGGGCCCCATTGGACCACCGGGGCCGGGTCCCATGCCGGGAGGTGGAGGCATGCCGGGCGCTCCATCAGGCCCCATCGGGCCACCAGGCATCCCCGGAGCGCCCGGAGGAGGAGGCGGGGGCGGGCCAGGTTGGTACTCCTGGGCAACCGCGAATGTAGCTAACAGCAGCATCGCTGCAACAACCAGAATCATCGTTCGTTTCATCGTAGTATCCCCTTTCTCGTTTGGCTTATGGCTTATGGCCTATGGCCGGTGGCAGAGAAGCTATCGGCCATGGGCTGTGAGTTAGTCTACCTATGATCGGGTCCACCGGGAGGAGGTCCGTCTGGGCCCATCGGCGGTGGCGGTGGTCCGCCCACGCCGGGCATACCGCCGGGTCCACCGGGAGGAGGTCCGCCCGGAGGAGGAGGAGGCATGTTGGGACCACCGGGCCCCATACCGTGAGGCATTCCAGGCATACTGCGCATTCCCCGAGGAATCGGCTGCATTTGCAGGCCGACCCCGATGTCTCTCCATAGGGTGAGCTGTTTGTCCGTCAACACGCCCCTCAGCATACTCCAGGACTTGACTTGGTTCCGTATCCAGGCAGCGTGTGCTTCGGTACATGCTGCCGTCAAAACTGTGATCTTCTTCTGGTCAGACTTCCTAGATAGCAGGGCAAGCCGCAGCGCCTCCGATGCCTTCCAAGCCTCTGCATCGAGGCTCTTGGCGGTATCTGCATTCTTCTCATAGAGCTTCGTGATCTCGGATTGCTGATCCATGGTTAGCGCCAGTTCGTCAGCACCCATCGTAAAGAAGGCCAGCGGAGGCAGGGACAGCATAATTCCCCCGAAACCGGGCGGTGCCGCTTCAGTCATCATCCCTGGACCCATAGGCGGGCCAGGCGCCGCCGGAGGCGCAGGTGGCGTAGGCGGTGGCGGTGGCGGTGGGCCTGCTTGCCTCTGCGCGCACCCAAAGCAAGCCAACATCACTATCACAACTACTACCAACACTAATCGTTTCATCGTAGTATCCCCTTTCGTTTCGCGTTTGGGCAGTTGGGTTTGCAGAGATTACTTACCCAGTCTCTTCAGCGCGTTTTGCGCGGGCTTGAAGGATGACTGTAGCTTCAGCGCGTCCTTGTAAGCCTCAACTGCCTCACTTCTCTTACCAAGCTTCTCCAACACCCGCCCGTAGTCCATATACAGCTCCGGCGAGCTTCTTTGCAGGACGATGGCCATGTGGTAGCACTCCAGCGCTCTATTGAGGTCTTTCCTGGTTTCATAGTGCTTGCCAAGGCTGGTCTGGGCTATCGGTGACCAAGGGTCCAGCCGCACTGCTTGCCGAAGCTCATAATCCGCATTCACGGGATCGCGCATGGCTGTGAGCAGCGATGCGTAGGCCGATCGGTATGTCGGGTTCAGCGGAGACAGCACTATCGCGTCTCGGAACGCCCGCGCCGCGTTTGCATTCTTGCCTTCCGATCTGTAGATGCGGGCGAGGGAATAGTAGGATGCCGCAGACTCGGGATTACCGGCCAGCACCTTGCCCAGCAGCTTCCGGGCGGCTTCGCGTTGGCCACTGGCCGCGAGCTTGTCTGCCTGCGCGATCTGTTTGCGAGCCGCCGGTGATTCCGGCTCTGCCTTCAGCAACTGCTCCCGCACCAGCCTTTCAAGCAGAGGCATACTGGAGAGGCTGACCGGCCCCTCGATGGTCGTCACCGTGGCTCCCTGGGGCCTGGCGGATACGCTCACGAACCCTCCGGGGCCGCGGTACGCCGCGCTCAGCCTGCCATCTTCCGCTTTCGCGCTCCTGTAGAAAGGTCGCCACGCGGGTTCTTTGAGTGTGTCATCGTAGAACTTCAGCACCTTCTCAGCGGTCATTCCCGCGTCCGGGAGAACGAAGTCAACAATGTATACCGCCTGCACCCCTTCCAGCTTCGGCTGCCGGTAGATGGCTTCTTCCAACTCCGGGCCGGCCAGCACGGTCGCCCGGGTTATCTGCGCCTTGGGAGGCAGCGTGACAGTCTCAGGCAGCGGCGGCGGAGGCATAGGCCCCGGACCAGGCCCGAACCCGTGACCACGACCAAACCCGGGAGGCGCTGGGGGCGGCGGGCCAAACGGTCCCTGCGCGTAGGCTGCGCCTGCAAGCACAAGCATACCAAGTATTGAAGCAATCAGTGTGCGTCTCACAGTTCCCCACCTCCTCCACCAATATTCTCCGCGCTTCCGGCTTCAACAAGGGTGCTGAAGCCCTGCCCCACCAGGGAGTCGAGATCGCTGGACATTCCGGATCCCACAGACTCCGCCGCGGAGGCCAATACTTCATTCCCCGTATGGCTGGTTCTCATACCCGGCATCTTGTGTTTCACCGGCTGTGGCTCATATCTGGCGAACTTCTCGGGCCTTCTGATCATCTTGGACCTGACCGGCTTGTTCAGCTTGATCACGGGCTTGTCTGTGACTGTGCTCTTGCGGGTGCCCGTCGCTTTGCGATTGGTGTCCTTGATGACCACACCGGTCTTGCCAGACCCGGTGCCCTCGGCAATCTGTGGGCCTGTGGAATAGCCGGGCGCCACTGCGGGCGCAAGGTTCGTGCCTGTGTTCCTGGGGAACCCAACATACGCAATCACGGCAAAGAAGATAATAGCTGCGCCAACCGGCGCGAGAAGCCGTGGGAATGCGGTTGTGCGTTGAGTGGTGTCTTCGGCTCTGGCCTGCAGCCTCTGCCATCCGCCGTTCATGGGCTTGGACTTAGGCAGCGACTCCAGCGCCCTGCCGATACCCCGAATAGTCGCCTCATATTCCCGGCACTTGGGGCACCCATCCACATGTTCTCTCAGCTTGGTCTGGCCCTTCTCATCGAGACGGCCGTCAATCTCCAGCGAGAGGCTGTATCTTGCGGTCTTGCAGTTCATAGCGATCCTCCGTTTGGGCAGGAATTATCGGCAGGATTGTCTTTCTCAGCGCTTCCCTGGCTCTGCAAAGACGGACACTCACCGATTTGACTGAACAATGAAGAACTTCGGCGATCTCTTCGTACTGCATCCCCTCGATATGACGCAGGACCAGCAGCACTCGGTAATGGGGTGGGACCGCCATCAGAGCCGACCAGACGCCGCTTGAAAACTCCTTTTCCAGCAGCAGGGCCTCGGGAGTTGGCTCCGCCGAACTCAACAGATCAAAACCGGAGTCCTCATCAAGGGAGAGGTCTCGCCGGCGTCTGGACCGGCTTCTGATATTATCAACGCTGAGGTTAGCGGCCGTCCTGAACAGCCAGGTGGAGAACTTGCCCCCTCTGTAGGACCTGATGGAGGCGTTGGCTCTGAGGAAGGTGTCCTGAGTCACATCCTCGGCATCCTCGCGGCTGCCGATCGTCCGATATGCCAGGCTCAAAACTCGAGCTTCGTATCGGGTAAACAACTCTTCGAATGCTCCCACGTCGCCACCTCGCCAACGCAGTGCCAGGTCTTCATCAGATGGTTCCACGACCGGTCTCCTTCCGCGTCAGACATGCTATAGACGTTGGCTCGCAGGACGTTACTAACAGGACTGGGAGTTTTGTTTGCATTTGTTCTCTCTGCGGGAGAGGGGACGTAATCCTCTCTCCCTGGGGAGAGAGCTAGAGAGAGGGCGCTCTGTGACGATTACAGACAGTGGCATGTGTAGCATAGTAGCCCAACATCAATGAACAATTGCTTCTTCGGTGACACGATACCACTGTACGTGACGGTAGGTAGCGCCCTCTCCCCAACCCTCCCCCCGGGGGAGGGAGTTTAGACAACCAAATCCGGGTTCTCTGGCCCGAAGTGTTTTAGCATTACTATCGGGTCGGTGGAGGATTGGTTCTTTATTACTACGCCGGATTTTGCGGCTTCTTCCGATACGAAGAACTCATCGTGGGTAAGCTGGCCGAAGCGGATGAGGGCTGGGGTTTCTATGTCCCAGACGCCCATCTTGCCGTGGCCCTGCATCATTATCATTCCGTAGGCGGCGCTGTCTTTGATCGTGACGGTCTTGCCGGGCATCACGGTCAGTTCCTTGGCGCTGAATGCTGTGGACTTGTAGCAGATCCAGGTCTCGCTGTAGCCTTCCGCTTCCGTCTCCTCGACTGGCTTTACGGGCTTGGACCGCATGAACCGGCTTTGGGCGAAGTGCGGGTCGATGTTGAGGTCCCAATCGATGACATCCATCAGGTAGTCGAAGTCGCCCCGGTCGGTGTCCATGTTCTTCCACAGCAGCTCTTCCGGTGTGATCTTGTTTCCGCTCAGAGACTGGTACATCGCGAACACGTCCGATGCTCTCTGTGGCTCATAGGTGCACAGGCTTCCCGGCGCGTGGAGCACACCCGGCGGCACGTCCCAACCGGTTCCCGGCTCCAGCCGATAGGCTTTGGAGAGATTGGTGATCTTGTTGTCGCCCTTAGTGAAGTTCTTCAGGCACTCCTTGACCTGGTCTTTGGTGGTCCCAGGTTCGAAGCCAAAGAACGTGTAGGGGAAGTCGCCGCCGTGGTTGTTTACCTGTGGTGGGAAGAAATACGCCTCCGGTTTGCCCATCTGCCCGACCCGCTCGGCGTGCTTGTCGCCGTGATGGATGTGGTGGGGCAGCGCGCCCTGGTTATCGAAGAACTTGGAATACATCGGCCAGCGTGAATACTCCCGCCACAGCCGATCTCCGATCAGCTTGCCCTGCAGCACATCCACAGCAGTCTTCAGCAGCACTTTCCGGTCTTCATATACAATGAAACTCAGGCCTTCGTTCTCGGAGGTCAGGGGGCCGTTATCGGCAGGGGTGGTTGAGGAGAACCAGCGTTCATCGATCCCTCCCCGCTCCCCGCCCAGCGCGTAGTAATCATCCGGGTGGAGCTTGATTCGCCTTCCGGGAATGCAAAAGGACCTCGGCACCCAAGCCGGCGCAAGCCGAACAATGCCCTGCCCCTGGTCTATAGCTGAATTCGCGATCTGTTGGTCTGTCATAGCGATATCTCCTGATTGTTTACTCATATTCATCGGACGGTCAGGGAGAACTCAATCACGAAAACACGAAAGGACGAAAGCACGAAGACGCAACTAACATGGATATACAGGATACTCAGGATTTGGTCCGAGCTATATCTTATCCTGTTCATCCTGTGTATCCATGTTAGATATCGTTCTTTCGGGGTTTCGTGGTGAAAGACTCCCCGCCCCGGCGTTGGCGTCTATTACATCATAGGTAGTATAATCTTTTCTACAATCGCAATTCCAGTGTGGAGGTAACCGAAATGGGTTTTGACGAACAATATCGTGATCTGGCCCGTGATATATCAGCCCAGGGCGAGGCTCAGGGGAAGTGGTTTGAGAGACTGAAGGCCGAGTTGGATTTCGCCGGCGCATTTGCCGAGGCCTTCCCCGACAAGACCGAAGCGTGGCGCAAACTCGTGCTGAAGGCTTCGACTACCGCTCAGGATGCAATCGCCGGTGGCGAGAGCGCTGAGTCGGCGGTGAAGAAGGCCGAGGCCGTGCTTGAGCCGATAGGCAAAGTGGCGAAGAAGTATACGATCCACTGCTGCGGCCACGCTCACATCGATATGAACTGGATGTGGGGCTGGCAGGAGACAGTCAATATCAGCCACGACACGTTCGTCACTGTCGACAAACTGATGGACGAGTTCCCGGAGTTCCACTTCTCGCAGAGCCAGGCGTCGGTGTATGCGGCGATGGAGAAGTTCTGCCCGGAAGTCTTTGAGATGATAAAGCGGCGCGTTGCCGAGGGCCGATGGGAAGTCACAGCGAGCCACTGGGTCGAGGGCGACAAGAACATGTTCGCAGGCGAATCGCTTTGCAGGCACCTGCTCTACACCCGAAAGTATTTCCGAGACAAGTTCGGGCTGAAGCCGGAGGATGTGAAGATAGACTGGTCCCCCGACACCTTTGGCCACGCCCACACCGTGCCCTCGATAGACTCCAAGGGCGGCGCAACTCGCTACTACCACATGCGGACCGGCTCCGGGCCAACTCTCTACAAGTGGCGCTCCCCGGACGGCTCCGAGATAACCGTCTTCAACGACCCCGACAGCCAGCACGGCTACAATGGCCCGATTACCTCGCACATGTCCATGCTGCTGGCGACATTCGCCAAGAAGACCGGGCTAAAGGACTTCCTGGCCATGTACGGAGTCGGTGACCACGGCGGCGGCCCGACTCGCAAGGACCTGCGAATGTCCAGAGAGCTTAACGAGTGGCCGATAATGCCGTTCTTCAAGCTCAGCACCACCGACGCTTTCTTCTCGGCGGTCGAAAAGGCGAACCCCGACCTGCCGGTTGTGGACAAAGACCTCAACTTCATCTTTGAAGGCTGCTACACCTCCCAGAGCGGGATCAAGCAGGCCAACCGGATCAGCGAGATCGCCCTGCCGCAGGCCGAAACCCTTGCGGTGATAGCGGGCGCGCTTGCAGGGATGGATTACCCGGCCGAGATGCTGGAGGACGGCTGGCGCAAGACACTCTTCAACCACTTCCACGACATTCTCCCAGGCTCCGGAGTCAGAGCCACCGCCCACTACGCCCAGGGCAACTTCCAGGAGACCATGGCGGCCTGCAGTTCGGTTATGACCCGTGCCCTGCGGAAGCTGGCCGGCGCGGTGAATACACAGGCGGCGGTAGGCGTGAGTTCCCTTGGCCGGGGGCTTGGGGATGGTATGGGCGCGGGAGTCGGCGACACCGGTATAACCAAGTCGGGATTCAAGGTCGCCGACAACGTATTTACCAACACCTACGAACTGGCCGGCGCGGCGGTGACTGTGACAAATGCGGGCGCTCCCGACGCTGAACCTGTGCTGGTATACAACCCCAAGCCCTGGAAGCGGTCCGAGATGATAATGACCAAGGTCTGGAACAAGCCGCTGGAGACCGACAAGGTCATAGTCCGAGACAGCGACGGCAATGTGGTCAAGGGCCAGATAGTCGACCAGGGGCATTACTGGGGCCACAATTACTCTGCCGTGGTGTTCCCCGCAGTTGACGTTCCCGCGCTGGGCTACAAGGTCTTCGCGGTGGATGAGGCCTCAGCGCCGTTAGTAGCCGAGGGCGTCAAGGTGTCGGATATCTCGTGGGGAATCTACGGCGAGAGCTACGTGCTGCCCGGCGGGCGAGGATTCCTAGAGAATGAACTGCTGAAGGTAGAATTGGACTTCGCCTCAGGAGCTATCTCGGCGATCATCGACAAAGAGACCGGCTACAACTTCGTGCCGGAGGGCAAGCTGCTGGGGCTGCTGGAAGTCCACCAGGAGAACCCTCACGGGATGACATCCTGGGTCATAGGGCACGCCCCCACAGTCACCAAGCTCACCAGTGGCGGGCGCATAAGCGTGGTCGCCAAAGGCCCCAACCGGGGCGCGGTTCGCATCGACCACAGATACAATACAAGTGATATCTCCATGGAGATCGGCCTGGATGCCGGTTCCAACGAGATCGACTTCAAAGTACGGACTCGCTGGACTGAGATAGGAACCCCCGAGACCGGCGTGCCGATGCTCAAGGCATCATTCCCGCTCAACTGCAAGAACGGCGTCGCAACCTACGAGATCCCGTTCGGCTGCCAGACGAGGCCGCAGGGGCCGCAGGAGATACCGGCGCTGAAGTGGGCGGATTTGTCAGGCTCCACCGACAAGGGAGTCCACGGTATAACGCTGCTCAACAGCTCCAAATACGGCCACTCATGCGACAAGAACACCCTCAACCTCACCCTGCTGCGATCCAGCTACGATCCCGATCCAATTCCGGAGGTCGGCGACCACGAGATCTGCTTTGCGGTGATAGCCCACCAGGGCGCGCTGGATGTGGCATCTGCAACGCTGGCCGGTGAAGCATTCAACTCGCCGATGATGCCGGTGAGCGCGACAGTCCAGGAAGGGACGCTTCCCGCCGAAATGAGCTTTGTGGAAACGCTGAGTCCGGGTATATTCGTTACGTCGGTAAAGAAAGCCGAGGACTCCGACGCCGTCGTGGTCAGGATGTTCGAGACGCTCGGCGCCGACACCAAGGCAAAGATAGCTCTGGACAGCATAGTCCCGCCGGATGCCGAGGCAGTAGAGTGCGACATCCTTGAAAGACCGACGGCGAAGAACACCGCGAAGTTCAAAGACGGCGTGCTGAGCGTAACGGTTCCAGCGTATTCGAACGTGACGGTTATGTTGAAGAAGAAATAGACTCCCTCTCCCCGGTCTCCGGGGAGAGGGTTGGGGTGAGGGGAAGCGATGACCTACCGAATCATGGCGCAAGGCTTCCCCGAACTACCTCACCGCTGCGGGCGTTTGCTAAGCGGTAAGGCCCTCACCCTGCCCTCTCCCACTGCGGTGGGCGAGGGTGCTAGCCCCCTCCTGGCGGGAGGGGCGATGCGAGAAAGTAGTGAAAACATGATCAAAGCAAATGCTGGTAATGTGATGTTTGGCGATGGGCACCCGTTGGTTCTTCTTGCGGGGCCTTGCGTGATAGAGTCTGAGGATATCTGCCTTGAGGTTGGGATGCGGGCTAAAGAGATCGCCGCAAGCCTGGGTATCGGGTATGTCTTCAAGGCATCCTTCGACAAAGCCAACCGCACCTCCGTGGAGTCGTTCCGTGGGCCGGGGCTTGAGAAGGGGTTGGAGATACTCGCTTCAGTGAAGTCGAAGCTGGGGGTTCCAGTCGTCACGGACGTTCACGAGACCTGGCAGGTGAAGCCTGTTGCGGAAGTAGTGGATATGCTCCAGATTCCGGCGTTCCTTTGCAGGCAGACCGATCTGGTCGTAGCTGTTGCCGAGAGCGGCAAGTGCGTGAACATCAAGAAGGGCCAGTTCCTCGCGCCGTGGGATATGAAGAACAGCGTGGGCAAGGCCAGAAGCACCGGCAATGACAACATCTTGCTCACGGAGCGCGGGTCATCGTTTGGGTACAACACGTTGGTGGTGGACATGACTGCTCTTCCAATAATGCGCGGCCTGGGTTGCCCGGTTGTGTTCGACGCTACCCACGCGGTCCAGCGGCCCGGCGGGTTGGGCGATAGTTCCGGTGGGGCGCGGGAGTTCGTGCCTCATCTGGTGCGGGCGGCTGTGGCGGTTGGAGTGGATGCGCTGTTTATGGAGGTCCATCCGTGCCCGGACAAGGCGCTGTGCGACGCCGCCAGTTCGCTACAGTTGGATAATCTGGAGGCAGTCTTGAGGCAGGCGGTTGCTATCAGAAACGCCGCATTCCCCGGTGGAGGCATTTCCTGATGGCTGTGCGAGTTGGATTTGTCGGAGCGGGTGGGATAGCTGTCACGCACATGAACCTGCTCCAGATGATAGAGGATGTGCAGATTGCCGCCATAGCCGATGCAAACCGGCCCAGGGCGGAGTCCGCCGCATCACGCTTCCTCGCCAAGCCCTACACCCACTGGCAGGAGATGCTGGAGGAGCAGCCTCTGGATGCGCTGTATGTCTGCGTGCCTCCGTTTGCCCACGAGGGCCAGGAAGTTGCGGCAGCAGAGAAGGGCATCCATCTGTTCCTCGAGAAACCGGTTGGGCTGGATGCATCCAATGTCAAAGAGTGCGCCCAGGCTATAGCCAAGTCCGGGGTGGTGTCCGCTGTGGGCTACCACTGGCGGTACCAGGCCAACACCCGTCGCGCATCGCAGATGCTGCAGGGGAAGACTGTCGGGATGGTCCAGGGCTATTGGATGGGCGGTTTTCCCGAGGTCTACTGGTGGCGGCGGTACGAGCAGTCGGGCGGGCAGATAGTGGAGCAGGCTACCCACATCTACGATCTCGCCAGGTACCTGTGTGGGGAGATCGAGGAAGTTTACGCGGCCTACGGGCGGCGCAGCTTCGAGGATATGACCGATTTCAACGGCTACGACGTAGGCGCGGTGACGCTGAAGTACGCTGATGGCGCAGTGGGCACGATGACCAACACCTGCATGCTGAATATTTCCTATACGGTAGGCCTGCACATCATCACCCGCGACCTTGTTCTGGAGATTCATGGCGACCTCAAGGCTATCGAGGCAGGGCATACGCAGGTCTTTACGGGCGGCTCTCCTCCCATGTTCGAGGAAAACAGGGCATTCATTGAGGCGGTAAAGACTGGTGACCGCAGCCTGGTGCTTTCGGACTACGCCGACGCCGCGCGCACACTCGCAGTAACCCTCGCCTGCAATGAGTCCGCTGAAAAGGGCGCGCCGGTGAAGGTGCAGTACATCTAGCGGGGGACCCACTATGGCTGAGGCCGGCAGCGACAATGTAAGGCTCAGGGCCGTTATCCAGGGCAGAGTTCAGGGTGTAGGCTTCCGGTACTTCGCCACGGAGCGCGCGAGCCATCTGAGGCTGGTAGGCACCGTCCGCAACCTGCGGGATGGAGACGTGGAAGTGATTGCAGAGGGCCCGAGAGGCGCTTTGGAAGCTCTGTTGGCAGGTCTCTATCACGGCCCTTCGATGGCCAGAGTAGACAACATCCACGCCGTTTGGCTCCCCGCCACCGGCGAATTCACCACATTCAGGCATGCCCGGACGCAGTAGCATTCCACAAATAAACACAATTCCTCCTAGAAATGTCGACAAAAGTATTGCATGTGGCAGGAGCAGTCGGTATAATGTTTCTTCGGGAACGCATTGAGGGTAGAACACGTATAATACTCAAGCAAAACCCAATACTGGAGGGGGTGGAACATGGCAAAGGCTGCTGCCGATGCGCTTTCTGCTCCCGAGACCTGCGAAGAGACAACTGAATACCAAAACCGGATAGGGACCCTCGATGTTGACGTTGAAGATGTAGTTGAGGAATCTGAGTCCAAGGAATTCAGCGAAGAGATCGAGCGACAGTTCGCTCGTTATGAGCGTGGCTTCAGAGCTCGCAGGATACGGGAGTTAACGAGAGCGCCAATCGTGGTGAAGAGAAAAAGAGGACGACCAGCGAAGGTTGTCGACCGCCAGGCGGCTTAGGAGAGATCCGGGTCGTAGACAGATTGACGTTTCTGGTTTTTGAAGCGAGAGAGCCGGGCTAATCCCCCGGCTTTTTTGCTGTACAAGACTGCCATCTGCGATGGTCAGGGACGTGTTGTCCCTGACCCGATTCTTGGCAGTATCGGACAACATGTCCCGGCAAGTGGGTCAAGGATAGCATATCCTTGAGCATCGCCCACTTTGAGCACCTCGGGGTTGACCATCGCGGTTGACAGCTTCTGGCCCTTTGGGTATCATATTTCCAGAGCAGGCGGCTTCCGACCGGGAGTGCGGCTGGGTCCACTAGACTGGACAGCAGGTATACAGCCCTGCGGGACTTTATCCACAAGCCCCGTGGGGCTTTTTGCACTCTGGAGGGTATTGTCTTGGAGGACACTCAGAAGAAGACCAGGGTCGCGCTGCTGTCGGTGGCGTCCAACACCACGCTGGTGGTCTTGAAACTGGTCGTTGGCATAATGATCGGTTCGGTTTCCGTGATATCGGAAGCCATCCATTCGGGAGTTGACCTGTTGGCGGCCGTGATCGCCTACATCGCCGTGCGGGTCTCCGGTAAACCCGCCGATGAGGAACACCCCTTCGGCCACGGCAAGTACGAGAATGTTTCCGGGACCGTAGAGGCCCTGCTGATATTTGTTGCAGCGATCTGGATCATCTACGAAGCAATCAAGAAGCTCCTGCCGTTCCTGAACCCCACGCTGGAGCGTGAACCCCTTGAACTCCCGACCATGGGCATCGTGGTGATGCTTATCTCCGTCGCTGCGAACATATTCGTTTCGAGAAAGCTGTTCAAGGTAGGCAAGGAGACCGACTCCCGCGCGCTTGAAGCCGATGCATGGCATCTGCAGACCGATGTATATACCTCCGCCGGCGTCATGTTTGGGCTGCTGTTGATATGGGCCGGCAAGAAGCTCTTGCCCGGCGTCGATCTGGATTGGATCGACCCCGTGGCAGCGATCGCTGTTGCTCTGCTGATATTCAGGGCGGCCTACCACCTGACCCGGGAATCCGCCAGAGACCTGCTTGATACCAGCCTTCCCGCGGAAGAAGAGGAGTGGATAAGGGAGTACCTTCGCAGCCTCCCTCCTACCATCAAAGGCTTCCACGGCCTGAAGACAAGGAAGTCGGGATCGGAGCGGTTTGTTGAACTGCACGCCCTGGTGCCTGTGGATATGTCCGTGGAGGAGTCGCACAGACTCACGGGGAGAATCAAGTACGCCATCAGAAAGCATCTGGCAAAGACTGCAATTACCATCCACGTGGAGCCGTGCAACGGTGAATGCAGCGATGAATGCAAGCAGGGCTGCCTGTCCCCGGAGGATCAGCCGGACGATCGCGAGTCAGCCGGCGAGTCAGGCCGCTAGGTAATAGGCGAATGCGCCGAAACCCACGCCGGGCGAGAGCGAATATGGCCTGTTCTGACAGCATACAGCCGCGAGTGCGCGTGTGGGAAGCTTTCCCGGTCTGTGGTATACTTCATGGTGTCTGAATGCTTTCTGAGCGGTTTCCGGATGGGGGCCGTAGATGTGCAACGAACAGGGTGGTAGTTGTGGGTGTAGATACAATACTACGGTTGGCTGGAGCCGCGAGTTGTCTCCGTCGCTGGATCGTGTTCGCAGCGGCGGCGCTGCTTCTTGGGTCTTCGGCTTTCTGTGCCACAACTCTGACGGTCAAGGTCAACCAAGCGGCGGGCCAGGCTGATCCGGCTTACAATTCCCCGATTCACTTCACCGCCGCTTTCAGCCAGTCGGTTGTCGGGTTCACGGCTTCGGACGTACTCCTCTCTGGCACGGCCGGAGCTACCACGGTGGCTCTCACGGACATCGGTAACGCAATGTCCTATGACATCGCGGTCAGCGGGATGAGGGCAGACGGCACGGTTGTAGTCCGAGTGCCGGCCAATGCCGCCTACAGTTGGTCTATGGGCGTTCGAGTGTTCAACACAGCATCCACCAGTACAGATAATACAGTAACGAGCAAGCCTTTTCCGACAGTCACCATCAACCAGGCGGCCGCGCAGGCGGATCCTGCCGGCAAAACGCCGATCAACTTCTCGGCGGTCTTCAGCCAGGCCGTCACCGGTTTCACTGCTGCCGATGTGTCCGTTTCCGGGACCGCGCCCGGGACCAAGCTCGTGAGGGTGACCGGCAGCGGCGCGACCTACAACGTGGCAGTGAGTGGCATGACGGGGCCCGGAACCGTGGTTGCGCAGATACCTGCGGGAGTCGCGGCGACTGTATCCGGATCTCCCAATCTGCATTCAACAAGCGTTGATGGCAAGGTTAGTTATGACAACGTCCGGCCGTGCGTTACCATCAACCAGTCGCCCGGCCAGCAGGACCCGACAGCCCGCTCCTCAATTTACTTCACGGTTGTGTTCAGCGAACCGGTCACCGACTTCGCCACCGGAGATGTGGTCGTCTCGGGGACTGCGGGCGCGACTACCGCGACGGTTAGGGGCAGCGGAACAACCTACAACGTCGCTGTCAGCGGGATGACCAATCCCGGAACAGTCATCGCGAAACTGGCTCCAGGTGTGGCCCGCGATGTGGCCGGGAACCTGAACCTGCCTTCAACCAGCACAGATAACACGGTGAGGTTCGACAATGTCAGGCCGACAGTCTCGATAAACAAAGCCGTCACACAACCCGATCCGACAACTTGTTCACCAGTCAGCTTTGCGGTTGTCTTCAGCAAGCCAGTAACCGGGTTCACTGCCGGAGATGTGATGATCTCAGGGACTGCGGCCGGAGCGAAAGTCGTGACGGTTACCGGCAGCGGGACAACATACAATGTCTCTGTGTCGGGGATGACCTCTTCGGGCACAGTGTCTGCCACCATACCCTACGGAGTTGCCCAGGATGCGCCGGGGAATCTGAACGTGGCGTCTACCAGCGCCGATAGAACAGTGGTGTTCCACTATCCTGTGTGGAAGCCGGAGGTGGCCGGCTTCTCTCCCGCCTCCGGACCTTTGCCCGTCGGGCCCAAGCTGACGCTTACCAGCGTCTACCGTGATGCCGACGGATGCGACGAAATCTCTAAGTGCTATCTACTGGTGAATGAGACCCTCAACTCCACTATGGGCATCTACTTGTGGTACGACAAAGCCTCTGGAATGATCTACCTCAAGGACGATGCCAATACCAGTTGGGGGAGAGGGTTTGCTCCCGGATCAGGCGCGGTTCTGGTGAACAGTCAGTGCGTGGTGTATCTGGATGCCACCACAGTTACAGCCTCGGGCAAAGACCTGACCATAGAGTGGTCGATCAGGCTGAAGCCCGCGATGGCCGCCAGAAGCCTCTATAGCTGGATGTACGTGGCGGACTCAACCGGGAGCCACGACGGCTGGGACAAGGTGGGGACGCACAGTCTGACGGCAATGAATGTGTCACCCGGTGTGAATACAATCAGCGACGCCATCGAATCCGCCGTGGATGGCGCGAAGCTGCTCCTGGCCCCGGGGAACTACACACAGACCGAGCCTATGTTTGTCTCGGGCAAGAGTCTGGTGTTCTTGCCAAAGGGAATCGTGACGGTGGACTGCACAGGACTGGAAGCTCCCAGCCTTGAGTTCCGTAACTCGGCGTCGGTGGTGCAGGGTTCGGCATCGGCCTACTTGCAGATAGGCACGGATGCTTCAGGCAGCGGTGGAAACTGCAGCGGCATATTGGTCTCCGGCCAGGTAAGCGCAAGCGAGTATGTCACCCTGAACTATGTTCGGGTGACACATACGCAAAGCCCCATCTCAGCGGCTATCCGGGCCAACGCGAGTTCGACTTACCCGATCACATCCCTGGCATGTTACGACTGCAGGGTATCCGAGGTTGGCCAGGACGGGTTCTCGTGTTCAGGGCTCGAGGGCGAGTCTGTTACCATGATCTGCCAACGGTGCATCGTGAGTGGAGCGGGCGAGGACGGGTTCACTGCCCACCAGAAGTCCACAGTCCGGACCACCAACTGCGAAGCCTTTGGCGGCCAGACCGGGTTTGCCCCGGCGTTCGGCTGCGTGTGGACCAGTGTGAATGACTACCTCCACGACAACAACTCCGACACCCGGAGGTCAAATCTCTACCTTGTAGGCGGGCCCAACTTCAGCGCTACCGGCCTGAGGCTGGGAGGGGCCACCAACCACCATATTCGCCTGGCGCAATACTCGGATCAGCCGACAGTCAGCAGCCTCGACGGGCTGACAGTCACCGGGAGCGCCGCGAACTGGCTCTACTTCGGCGGAACCAAGATCACAGAAACCCAGACACTGAGCATAAGAAACGGCAGTTTCGGCGGCGCCGTCTACGGCAACGGGATGGACGACTGCAACGCTTCAGCCGCCTCGCCGGTGAGGGTGAAACTTGATAGTTGTCAGCTTGTGATGGACGGCGACCGCAGATACACGATAGCAAGCCAGGCGGGCAAAGGAACAGTATGGGACATGACCAACTGCCTCATCCGGAACACAAATGCCTCGGGGAACGGGATCATGTGTTCGGGAAACGTGAGTGTGCGGAACTGCAATATCGAGGCGGGGCCGGCTGCGGGAGTCGGAGTAGTCGGGGCGGGCTACAATGCGGCATCAGACCACAATATAGTCAAGGCCAAGACGCCTTTCGCGGGGTCGGCAGTGCCCCAGGCAGGTGACGCCGTAATATCGCCGTAGCGCTCTGAAAAAGGGGGTTGTGTGGATCTGCGTGCTGCGGTGACTTTCCTACCCCACCTTCTTCGTAAACCTCACCACGCTCGCGCCCAGCAGCAGCGCGCCCAGCACAAACAGCAGCAGCGCTTGCGGCCACAGCACCTCCAGCCCGACCCCTCTCAGGAATATCCCGCGTATGATCTCCACAAAGTAGCGCAGCGGGATTGCGTAGGTGATTATCTGGATCGCCCGTGGCATGCTCTCGATGGGGAACATAAACCCCGACAGCATGATCGACGGTTGGATCACAAAGAAGCTGGTCATCATCGCCTGCTGCTGGGTGTGGCTGACAGTGGACACCAGCAGGCCCAAGCCGAGGCTGGTTGCCAAGAAGACGATGGTGAGGGCGAACAGAAGGAGCACGCTGCCGGCTATGGGGACCTTGAACCATAGCACCGCCATATTGCTTTCAGCCGACTTCCGCGCAGCCTCGAACCGCGCCTGCCCGGAGGCTATCTGCTCTTTCCGGGTGCCTTTCTCAAGGTCGGCCAGCCTGGCTTCGGCTGCGGCAAGCGCCCCCTTGGCCTGAGCCACGCGAGCCTCAACTTCCGGCGCGCTCAAGGTGGCGATGACCTGGCCTTTGGTAACCTTAGCACCCTCATCCACGCTGATCTGCAAAATCCGCCCGCCGATCCGCGGGCTGAGATCAAGCTCAGTGGCCTCAATGGTCCCGGAGGCAGTAAGCGCCCCACTATCGCCGTTCCCCGACCTCCAACGCCACACCCCAAACCCGATCGCCACCACCAAAATGAGCAAAACCACGCGAGCCTTCTTAGGCATCCCAACCCACCTCCAACAACCGACACACTACCGGTAGGAGTATACCACAAATGGAGGGGTTGTGAGTCCGGGGTTTCGAGTTCCGAGTTGGGGTGTGGGCCATCATCTACATCATTCCTACCGGAGGGATGAATCTGCTTTTCGTGCCTGGGGTTGGTTTACTACAACCCCCATTGCCGGTCATTCAATTGATACACTCCATCGGGCTTGGCTTGTGACACGCTGCCACCGTGCAGGCCATCACATAGCGCCCTCATCCCCCCTTCTCCCCCAGGAGAAGGAGTTCCGCCATCCGTACCAACACCCGCTGACTTGCATCGTGCTACCACCTGCCTGGACAGATATGGCACTGCCTGACGCTCAACTCTCTAAGTTACACCTCATCTCTAAAGAGATGAGGGTCAGGTGTTTCGGGATTTGAGGACGGGCAACAGTGCTATAGATAGAAAGGCCAAG
Source organism: uncultured bacterium (assembly GCA_964611645.1). GTDB lineage: Bacteria > Armatimonadota > UBA5829 > UBA5829 > UBA5829 > CAZTAO01. Next base: position 29,845 of record CAZTAO010000055.1, read on the forward strand.
CTCTCAACCCGTCCGGAAATCCCGAAACAGAACCCACTCAGGAGGCACGAAACCACTGCGGCTAATTGTCACATAGCGCCCTCTCTCTAGCTCTCCCCCCCCAGGAGAGAGGATTACGCTGTGCCTTTCCGTGGCCCTGATTTGTCGTTTCGCAGACCGGTAATGAGGGTTTTCGCAAACCAGCGGAGAGAACTTCCTCCCCCGGGGGGGAGGATTGAGGAGAGGGCGCAGCGTAACGCCAAGGAAATGCCCTGCAAGCTGTAGAACTGATCCATTGGTGAGGATTCTGCATGACAAACGATAGACGCTCCGACATGCTGGGCAAAGCAAGGCAATTGCGCACGCCATTGACGCCGCTCGAGGCGATCCTGTGGCGTCGCCTCCGTGCCAAACGGATAAGCTACAAGTTCCGCAGGCAGCACGTGATCGGTCCCTACATCGCCGACTTCTGCTGTGAGGAAGCACGATTGATAATCGAGGTGGACGGCGACTCTCACGTTGAGCAAGTCGCCTACGACGAAGCCAGAACGGAGCATATGTCTGGTTTGGGCTACAGGGTTCTGCGCTTTACAAATCGGGATGTGCTTCACAATGTGGAAGGCGTTCTTGAGGTGATCCTGGCCGAGTGTGAGAACCGAACACGCGCCATGCGTCGGTAGATTTCGCCCTCTGAACAGCCGGGGACATAGTTTACACTTTAGACCGGGGACATAGTTTACACTTCTAGTTGTCGTCTAGCGTCTCCTTCCGTAGTTCTTGGAGCAGTTTTTTGGCTTTTGGTCCCTTGGCCCAGGTCTTTGTTGCTTCGTCTAGTATAGCGAATGGGAATGATCCGTAATAGAACGCCCAGTTGCGTTCATCGATCTGTTCAAATGCGACGCGTTCGCCTGCAAGGGTGGCGCTAAGGAAGAGCAACTCACCTTGCCAACGGATTTGTCCGTTGGTTCGGACATGTCTTGTAGGCGTTCCTGCGGGGTATTGGATTTCAGGGAGTATGAGAGGGTATTCTCTTGGTGATGGCGAGTAGAGTGTTGCAGGCGTGACTTGCCCGAGAGCTTCGTGTGGTCTGGCATAGTTGTATTCGTGGACGAAATCGTTGAATGCTTGCTGCTGTGCTTTGAAGCTGGCTTGTGGTTTGGAGGCTACTTCAGCCTTGAGCGTTCTGTGCATTCTCTCGTGGCTGCCGTTTTGTCCTGGTTTGCCGGGCGCAATGTGTTCAGGCACGATACCGAGTCGGATCCACCAGATGGCGAGTCTGGAAAGGCCGCTGATAGCAACGGAAGCAAAGGGCGTGCCGTTGTCGGTGCGGATGATCTTTGGCAAGCCGTATTTTCGGAATGTAGCTACCCAGACTGCCTTTGCCGGGTCTGTGGCTGTAGTTTCAAGTGCGTGGCAGCCTAGTACCTACTTGCATAAGTCCGTATAATTATGTTTGAGTTGTCCTTGATGGAC
>CAZTAO010000056.1:0-31279 GCA_964611645.1 uncultured bacterium
GAGGTGGGTCAAAATTCAACGCCGATGGTGGGTCAATTTTCAACGCCGGTTGACAAAACCTGGCGGCTGCCCGACGATTCGGCTGCGGGACCACGAGATCGAGCAGGTCCGCACTTTGGCAGCCCAGCGTAACGGCTGCAAAAGCAGCGCCTCGAACAAGCGAGTAACCACTACATCAACCGACCTGGGCATTCACGCACTCGGGCTTGCGGCGGAGATCGCGGTTGGCCGCTATCTCAACTGTCCAGTCGACAGGAGGATACACCGGCACGGTGATCGCGGTGTAGACCTGGTCTGGCGTGGGCTGGACCTCCAGGTCAAGCTCAACCAGACACCGAGCGGCGACCTCTATGTTTCCTCGATGAAAGGCCTTCTTTGCGACGCAATGATCCTCGTGCTCGGGAGGGACGCAACTGGCCCCCTGCGCTTGGCAGGATGGTTGCCGGTCGCGGAGTTCCGCCACTTCGCACGGCAGAAGAGATACCGCGAATGCTACCCCGAAGTCTGGGCGGTGCCACAATCTTGCCTTCGACCGATGCGGGAACTCTGGCAATATGTCGGGGAGGTGCAGTGATGGCTATGTCAGGATATGCTAGGTGGTACGCTAACTATAAGCGGAGAGAATCTCGGGCCCGAGCCGGCTACAAGCATTATGACAGCGTCCCCGATGCCAAGGTGAGGCTTGTGCGGCCGTATGGCGGCAGCGGATGCTACATCTGGGAGGTGATCGACTGTCCCTACTGTGGAAAGAAACATCGTCACGGGGCCGGAGTCGATCCGGCGCGGGTAAACGAGTTTCTCAGCCACAGAAGACCGCACTGCTTCTACAACGACCTAACCCCTCTGGACTATCTCCTGGTCTTGGCTGATGGGCCAACGAATGAAGGAGCAAGATAATGAGACTCGACGACTTCATTCAGAGGCTGCAGAAAGTAAAGAAGACCGGGGAACACCGGTGGCAGGCGCTTTGCCCGGCGCATCACGACAAGCAGGCATCGCTAAGTGTGACGGTAGGTAAAAGCCAACCGATAGTTCTCTGCTGTCACGCTGGATGCTCCACGGAAGAGATATGCGCCGCGCTTGGCCTGAAGAGCAGCGACCTGTGCGAGGACCGGGTGGAACTACCACCGGTCCGCGCTGACAAGGGGAAGATCGTGGCGACATATGACTATCTGGACGAAGAAGGCAAGTTGCTGTACCAAACGGTCAGGCTTGAGCCAAAGGACTTCCGGCAGCGGGTCCCGGATGGCAATGGCAGATGGAAGTGGGGCCTGGCGGGAGTCAGGCGCGTGCCATACCATCTGCCCCAGCTTGTGAATGCGCGTGACTCTGGGAAAGCGGTGCTATTGGTGGAAGGGGAGAAGGATGTCGAAGCGGCGGAGGCTTTGGGGTTCGTCGCGACCACAACATCCGGCGGGGCAAATGGCTGGAGAGCAGAATGTGCGGAGTGCTTCGGCGGGCTGAATGTCGCCTGCCTGCCCGACAATGACAAACCGGGCCGGGACTACGCTCACAAGTCGTTGACTGGGATCTACCCGTTCGCAGCGTCAGTGAAGTTGATACAACTGCCAGGTCTGCCCGAGAAGGGTGATCTGTGTGACTGGGTAGGAGCGGGAGGGACCGCAGAAGCCCTTCAGGCGCTCATAGGCACGGCTCCGGAGTGGGAACCGGGCGAGGAGACTGAGTGCCGTAGGCAGCCCGGCGCGTACACTTCAACTGTGCTGGACACGCTGAACGACGCGGGGAACGCAGAGAGGCTCATCGCGGCACACGGCACTGACCTGCGCTATTGTCCGGATAAGCGGGCATGGTTCGTCTGGGATGGGCGCGTGTGGCGACAAGATGACACTTCCGAAGTTCACCGTCTCGCAAAACGCGTGGTGCGCGACATGTATGCTCTACTGGCCGATCTTTCTGGGGATCACAGGCAGAAGGTGTACAGCTTCATCAACCGAAGCCTAAACAGCGAGCGCCTGAAGGCCATGCTGGAAGAGGCTCAGAAGGAGGCAGGCGTCATAGTGAGACTCTCCAGCATGGACTGTCAGCACTGGTTGTTGCCGTGTGAGGATGGGGTGATAGATCTGCGGACTGGAGCCTTGCGAGAGCATCGCCGCGAAGATTACTTTACGAAACTCGTGCGAGTGCGATTCGATCAGTCGGCGAAGTGCGATCGCTGGGAACGGTTCTTGGACGAAGTATTCTGTGGTGACGCTGAACTCATCGCCTATGCGCAGAAACTAGCAGGTTATGTACTTACAGGTGACTGCAGCGAACAGAGCTTCTTTGTCTTGGCTGGCAAAGGCAGTAACGGGAAAGGCGTGTTCGTTCGAACGCTGGGCAAGCTGTTGGGGCACTACGCGAAGGACTGCCCGGTAACAACGTTCTTGGAACGCCGCAGTGAGAACACCTGCGATCTTGCCAGTCTTGCCGGCGCGAGAATGGTAACCGCAAGCGAAGGCGAGGACACCAGCAGCTTCAACGAGTCTCTGATCAAAAGGCTCAGCGGCCAGGACCCGGTCACGGCAAGGTTCAATCGAATGGACTTCTTCACGTACGAGCCGACTTTCAAGATACTGTTCTCCACAAACGAGATTCCCAGAATCCGGTCACAGAACTACGCGATGAAGCGGCGCGTCAAGCTCATACCGTTTCGGCAGAGGTTTTACTATCCGCACGAGGAGAAACTCCCGGTTCGTGACGAACACCTGGAGGACAAGCTGAGCATGGAACTGCCGGGCATTTTGGCGTGGGCAGTCCGCGGCTGCCTGGACTGGCAACGTCATGGGCTTGGGATGCCAGACGCTGTGATGCAGGAAGTCTCGGCTCTGTTTGTGGATCAGGACCCTTTGGCGGTGTTCATTGAAAGCAGGTGCATACTCCACCCTGGCGTCAAGGAGGAAAGCGGCGTGATGTGGCGGGCGTATGTTGCTTGGTGCGAATCTGAGAAACGGACATTGGCAGTCAAGACGACGTCCGGGTTTTCGCGAAACCTCAATTCTCGCGATGGAATCGAGCTACAGAAAGGCACAAAGGGTGCGCGATTCCTCTCGGGGATCTGCCTGACTGAGTCCGAGACTGCCACTGGAGTGGCGACGGAAACAGAGGAAACAGCCTCAAAAGAGAGACGGGTGGCGGGATACGCGCCACCTGGCGTTAACGCTAAGGAAAACACCCCTCATTATGGAGTTAACGGCGAAAGCTCTGATTCTCGCCACCTGTCGCCACCCGGAGAGGAGTCTTGCGGGTTCCCGACTGCCAGTGGCAAATGCATCCAGTGTGTTGAACTGGTCGAGCTGGAACAGAATGGTGGGCCCGAAAAGGATTGGCAAGGCTCCTGTCAAAAATGCGGACGCCACAACTCAATACCCAACTGGCGTATAGGCACCTGGAGAAAGGACGACAAGGAATGAATAGGCGAGAAGACACAAGAGGTGATACCCGTCGTGAGCGGTTCGCCATTGCTCTCGCCGCAGGTAATAGTGGCAAAGAAGCTGCGCGCCTGGCCGGCTATTCAGCCAAGTCCGATGGAAGTCTGCGGACCACGGCGTCGAGGCTGATGTCTAACGCTAACATCCTCTCGCGCGCACGCGCGTTGCTGCACGACAGCCTGGAACAGCAGGGGTGTACGCCTGAGTGGACCGCCGGGCGACTGAAACAGATGATAGAGCAATCTATGACAGGAGGGAAGCCTCAGTTGATGGCTGCTGTGAAAGCTCTTGAACTTATGGCTCGACTGCAGGGACTGATAGTGGATCACGACCAGGTCGACCTGACAGTACATTCTGAGTTCGCAGGCCTCTCTGAATTGGAGAAGGCAAAGCTACTGGCTGACAAGGTCCGAATGCTATATGACGCTATGCTGGTTCCCGCCGCGCTGTCGAGTCCGGATGCCGCTGTCCAATAGCAGTAACCCTCGCTCTTCCTGCCACAAAGAAGCCCGTCTCGATAGTCTGAGACGGGCTTCACTATATGCTTGCAGGGTGGGGGAACTCTATCTCAACCGCTTTCTGCCATTCTGGGGCTTTGCGACCTGCAGTCTATCGGCGGGGGAATTCTGTCTGTGGGATATCAGAACGTCCGTGTTGCTGAGTTCCGCATACTTCCGGGTTTGGTCCAGGCTGGTGTGCCCAAGCATCTTCTGAAGTTCAAAGACTCCCCCGCCATTGCGCAGAAAAGAGACTGCGAATGTGTGCCTGAATGTATGCGGGGAACATCTGACACCCTCAACCCCCGCTTCCGCGCATCTGCGGACTATCATCTTGTGAACCGTGTGACGATTGACGGGTTCACCGTAGCAGTTGACGAAGAATCCCCGAGAGGTCAGATCATCGCCGCGTCTGCCCAGGTAGAGGCTCAAAGCCTGACGCGCAACCGAACCGAATGGGACTATACGCTCCTTGTTGCCCTTGCCCAGGACCACAACAGTCTGTTCGCCCCAGTCTATGTCGGTAAGCTCTATTCCACATAGCTCGGAAACGCGCAAACCTGAATCAAGCAGCAGGGTGATGATCGCGCGATCACGCACCCCGGCGAAGTCATTCTTGCAGGTTCCGAGGACTGCTTCAAGCTCTGTGGAGTTGAATGTCTGGATCACACATCGCAGGCGCTTGGGCTTGTCTACGGACTCCATTGGACTGCGATCCATGAACCCGTCGCGCACCAGATATGCATACAACGCTCGTAGCGCACAGAAACTGTGCTGGCTGGTAGTGGGGGACTTCGCCGCCTCGCTGATCAGGAACTCGCGGATGGTTCGCACTTCACAGGAAGCTGGTGTTGAGTCGATACCGGCGCTCTGCAAGAAGCTCAGGAACGCTGACAGGCGGTAGTCGTAGTAGTCGATGGTGTTCGGGGATAGGGCTTTGCTCTGGTTGTAGTTCCTGAATGACTTTACCGCTGTCTGCCAGTCCTCCGTGGGGTGTGTGACGTTGGTGATTCTGATCGCTTGGCTCTGCATTTTCGTACCTCTCCAAAGTGGTTATTGTTAGCACGAAAACGAACCAAGTTCCCAAGCTCAGGAAACAAAAACCAAGTGTACAAGTCACTAGTTCAGTGTGTACACTTGGTCGGTTTTCGGGGGGTATCTAGCCTTGTGGTGGGGATGAAGAGAGTCGAACTCTTATGGGCGTTAAGCCCACTTGGCCCTCAACCAAGCGCGTCTGCCATTCCGCCACATCCCCATGAGGCGCGCTCCAGCCGAAACCGGAGAAGCAATAAGAGTATATCATTGAAGCTGATTGTAGTCAACACGACCTTCGTGGACGCGGCGGTGTTTTGACAGTCCACCGGGCCAATGATATACTTCATTGGTGTTCTGTATACTCCAGGGGGCTTCCGATTAGACCAGTGGATACGCTTCGCGCGCCAACAAGAACCGGGGGACTGCTGGTCGTGGTGTCCGGCCCTAGTGGGGTCGGAAAAGACTCCATAGTCGCTAAGCTTCAGGATAGCGGTGTCCAGTTGCACAACTGCGTCACGGCTACCACACGGACTCCCAGGGAAGGGGAAGTAAATGGGGTGAGTTACCATTTCTATGCCCCAGAAGACTTCCACGCAATGGCAACGGATGGCCAGTTGCTGGAATGGGCGCAAGTTCACGGACATTACTACGGAACCCCAAAGAAGGCTGTTCTGGAAGCTCTTGCCTCAGGCAAGGATGTGCTTCTTAACGTGGATGTGCAGGGTGGGGCGTCGGTAAAGAGAGTGATGCCGGACGCAGTGCTGGTATATGTAGCCCCGCCTTCTGCCCAGGAGTTGGCCCGGAGGCTGAGGGACCGCGGTACCGATTCCCTGGAATCCATACAACTCAGACTCGAGAACGCTCAGAGCGAGGCAGAAGCAGCCTCTGCTTTCTATGATTACGAGATACCGAACGACGACCTGGCCACCGCAGCCGATCAGTTGAAGTGCATCTTGACTGCGGAACGGTGCAGAATTATGCGGAAACGCGACTGATATGCATGGCAAGAAGATCATTCTAGGAGTCACGGGCAGCGTCGCCGCTTACAAAGCAGCCTACATTGCAAGCGGGTTGGTCAAGCGGGGGGCGGACGTTCACGTAGTGATGACCGAGAACGCCCGGAAGCTGGTTGGCGAGGCGACATTCTGGGCCTTGACCCATAACCCAGTGCTCTGCGATATGTTTCAGCCTCCGGTGAGGCGTGAGATTGAGCACGTCTCGGTGTCAGAGTCGGCGGATTTGTTCCTGGTTGCGCCCGCGACGGCCAACGTGATCGCGAAACTAGCGCACGGCATCGCCGATGATATGCTCAGCACAATGGCCCTGGTCGCCCGGTGCCCGATGCTCATAGCCCCGGCTATGAACCTGCACATGTTCACAAACGCCATTGTGCAGGAGAATCTCTCCTGCCTGAAAAAGAAAGGCTGGACGGTTATCGAACCGGACAGCGGAAGACTGGCGTGTGGCGATGAGGGAACAGGCAGGCTGGCTGATCCTGAGGCTATCATCGCGTGCGTCGAAGAGGCTCTAGAGCATTCAGACGATCTGGTTGGCCTGAGGATATTGGTTTCCGCCGGACCCACCCAGGAAGCCATTGACCCGGTGAGGGTCATCAGCAACAGATCATCAGGCAAGATGGGTTACGCGATTGCCGAACGCGCGGCCAGGCGGGGGGCGGAAGTGACTTTGGTCACCGGGCCGGTGAGCATCCAAGCGCCGGTCGGTGTTGAGGTGGTGCGGGTATCCAGCGTTCAGGAAATGCGGGACGCAGTGATCGGGCGGATCGTTTCTGTGGATGCGTTCGTGTCTGCTGCCGCGCCCGCTGATTTCGTGCCCGCCAAGCCTGCAAGTGCGAAGATAAAGAAGTCTGATTCACTGAGCCTGGAATTGGTAAAGGCTGTAGACATTCTGGGCGAGATTGGCAAGACTAAGCCCAAGACTCTGCTGGTGGGCTTCGCGGCTGAGACTGAGAACCTGATAGACAATGCCAACGCGAAGCTCAAGGCTAAGCATCTGGACATAATAGTGGCAAACGACGCCGAGTCCGCGCTGGGAGCCGATGATAATGAGGTCGCTATCATCACCAAGTCGGGCGATGATGTGCGGTTACCTCGAATGAGCAAAACTGCGGTCGCGGACCGTTTACTAGACTACATCAAGACTACAATTGGAGATAAAAAGAAATGAGCGGTAAGACGCACACGTTTTCGTCAGAATCGGTGACCGAGGGTCATCCGGACAAAATGGCGGACCAGATATCTGATGCCGTACTGGACGCGATACTTGAGCAAGACCCGGCCGGCCGGGTGGCATGCGAGGCCCTGCTGACCACCGGTCTCGTGATGGTCGCGGGAGAGATCACTACTCGCGCCTACGTTGAGATACCGGACATTGTCAGGAAGACAGTTCAGTCCATCGGCTACACAAAGGCTGAATACGGATTCGACTACCAGACATGCGGCGTCATCACGGCCGTCCACAGCCAGTCACCGGACATCGCCATGGGTGTAGACACAGGCGGTGCCGGCGACCAGGGTATGATGTTCGGCTTTGCCTGCGACGAGACCCCCGAGCTTATGCCTCTGCCCATCATGCTGGCTCACAAGCTCGCAAAGAGGCTGGCAATGGTTCGCAAGAGCGGCGACATCGAGTATCTCAGGCCCGATGGCAAGACCCAGGTGTCTGTTGAGTATGAAGGAAGCAAGGCTGTCCGCATAGACAAGGTCGTTATCTCGACGCAGCACAAGGCCAACATCCCCAACAGTACAATCACAACCGACATGATCGAGCAGGTGGTCAAACCCGTGCTGCCGGCTGAGTTGGTTGACAAGAACACTGAATACTACGTCAACCCGACAGGCTCCTTCGTTGTTGGTGGTCCCCAGGGTGATACCGGTCTTACCGGGCGTAAGATTATCGTGGACACTTATGGTGGCATGGCCAAGCATGGTGGCGGCTGCTTCTCCGGCAAAGACCCCACCAAGGTTGACCGGTCTGCTGCCTACATGATGAGATATGTCGCGAAGAACATCGTCGCCGCCGGTCTGGCTCCCCGATGTGAACTCCAGGTAGCTTACGCCATTGGTCGAGCCGAGCCGATGGGAGTCATGGTGGATACCTGGCGCAGTTCTGTCATCCCGGAAGAGAAGATTGGGGAACTGATACTCAAGTACTTCGACCTGACGCCCAAGGGCATTATCGACAAACTTCAGCTCCGAAAGCCCATCTACCAGGCCACTGCCGCCTACGGGCACTTCGGACGCCACGACCTGGATGTCTCGTGGGAGCAGACCGATATGGCGGATCTGCTGAGAAAGGAAGCTGGCCTGTAGTTGTACGCCAGGGTTGTACTTGACACCGGTTCCAGCCCTATAGATTACCTGACCTACGAGGTCCCGGCGGAGCTTGCTGCCCAACTGCGCGTTGGAGACAGCGTGCTCGTTCCGCTGGGATCTCGTCAGTCCGTGGGGTTTGTGGTCGGGTTGGACCCCCAAAGCGCGGTAGCGGAAACAAAGGCCATACTAAGCTGCGTGGAGAGTCCGGTCCGGCTCACCCAAGACCTCCTCAGGCTCTCTCAGAGGATCGCTGACTACTACCTCTGCACACTATCCGCCGCAGTGATGGCTGTGATGCCCGGAATCGCGCAGTTGGGCGTACAGACAGTAGTCCGGCTCTGCGACTCCAATCCCAAGCTTGAAGGCCTGACCCCAACGCAGTCCGCCCTGGTCTCCAGTCTGCGGCAAGCGGGCGGAGAGCTGGCGGCCGACGAATTGGCCAAGAGCCGCGATCTCTCCAGCCTCCAGCGTTTGCTTAACTCCCTGGAGAGTCTCGGAGTCATTGAGCGTCACTTCCGCATCGAACCTCCAAAAGCAAGACCTAGAACTATGAAGGGTGTGCGCCTCATGCCCGGTGTGGCCGAAAGCCTGCGCCAACTGACGGGAAAGCAGGCGGAAGCCGCCCGCGCGTTGATTGGGGCCGGACAGGTAACGCTCTCCAATCTGCAGTCCAAACACGGCATTTCCAGGGCGACAGTCAATGCGCTGATTCTCAAAGGCTTGGCTGAGAGCGTTGACGTTTCGGTGAGGCGGCTGCCCGCTGCTCCGAAACTCGCGCAGGATGTAGCTGTCGAGCTTACACAGGACCAAGGCAATGCGGTTTCCGCAGTAACAGGGGCGATGACCAACCACGAGAACCGCGTCTTCCTGCTTCACGGCGTTACTGCCAGCGGCAAGACTGAGGTCTACTTGCGTGTTGTTCAGAAAGCGCTGGACTCCGGCAAGTCGGCTTTAATCCTGGTTCCCGAAATTGCCCTTACCGCGCAACTCCTGGGCCTTTTCAGGCAGCGATTTGGAGACACTGCGGCTGTGCTTCACAGCGCTCTCTCCGATGGTGAGAGGCTTGACGAGTGGCAGCGGATAGCATCCGGGGAGGCAAGAGTTGTTCTTGGGGCGAGGTCCGCAGTGTTCGCTCCGATATGTGACCTGGGGTTAGTTATCGTAGACGAGGAGCACGATGGCGGTTACAAGCAGGACAGTGGTGTACGATACAACGCCAGGGATGCGGCTTTGTGGCGGGCAGAGATGGCCGGCGTGCCAGCGGTTCTGGGAAGCGCTACCCCGTGTCTGGAAAGCTATTTCAAGGCGACGACTGGGGAGTGGGAACTGCTTAGAATGCCGGAGAGAGTCTGCGGGCGCGCAATGCCGACGGTCAGTGTTGTCGATCAGCGAGCCCAGTTCGCGTCCGGCGCGCGGTCACTGTTCTCTCCAGATCTGGCTTCGAAGATAACGGACTGCCTGGCGAAGGGCGAGCAGGTGATTCTGCTCCAGAACCGTCGCGCGTTTGCCACTTTTCTGCTCTGCAGGGACTGCGGTTTTGTGGTTAAATGCCCGAACTGTGCGGTGGCCCTGAAGTTCCATCAGCAAAAGAAGGCTGTGATCTGCCATTACTGCAACTACCATCACGTCGCCCCCACAACTTGCCCAAGCTGCAATGGGCTGAGGATTGCGCGGTTTGGGATAGGTACTGAGAGGGTCGAGGAGGAGGCAAAGAGCCAATTCCCGGAAGCCAAAGTCATACGCATGGACCGCGACACCACCTCCCGCAAAGGGGCGCACGCGGCTATTCTGACTGCATTCAAGAGTGGGGAAGTGAACATTCTAGTGGGCACCCAGATGGTGGCCAAGGGTTTGGACTTTCATGGCGTCACACTGGTGGGTATAGTGAGTGCGGACACGTCGCTCGGGATTCCGGATTTCCGCAGCGCTGAGCGCACGTTCCAACTTGTCTCTCAGGTGTCGGGGCGGTCGGGTAGGGGAGAGAAACCGGGGGAGGTGGTGGTGCAATCCTTTGAACCGGAGCACTATGCAGTCACTTCTGCGGTCAACCACGACTACACAGGATTCTATAACCAGGAGATAGAGAACCGCCGTGAGTTGAACTACCCACCGTTCGCAAGCCTGGTTGCTATCTACTCTATCGACCCCGTGGAAAAGACTGCGGCAGTGAGGCTGTCGCGGTTGGTTGGGGCGATGGTAGATGAGCCGGAGGTTGAGTCCGGGAAGATAGTAATAGTCGGCCCAGCGCCGGCCACGGTTGAGAGAATACGCGGAGAATACAGGTGGCACCTGCTGCTCAAGTCGCCGGAGGCCGGGTTGATCCAGCAGGTTCTCACGCGGGTAATGGCGAAGGAACCGCAGATGCGACGAGGTCTGACGGTGGACGTCGACCCATATTCGATGCTATAGTTACGGGATATACGAACAAAGGACTCGGTACGGAAGAATGTCTAATGATTTTGTAGTGAAATATGGCGAGCCGATACTTCGGCAGAAGGCTACAGAGTATTCTGCGTTTGACGACGAAGTGAAGTCAACCATTGAGTTCATGTATGGCAAGCTGGCGGAGACCGAAGGCTGTCTTGGCCTGGCCGGTCCACAGTTGGGCATACCAAAACGGATCTTCGTCTATGATATTGGAGAAGGACGCGCCTGCCTGGTGAATCCAAAGATCGTCAAGTCCAGCGGCGAGGAGGTCATGCTGGAAGGCTGCATGAGCTTCCCCGGGCTTCACGGTGACGTCTCGAGGGCGCTCCGGGTGACTGTTACGGGGCACGACGAAACCGGCGCCAGGGTGAGAATCCGGGCGGAGGGCCTGCTGGCAAGGCTCTTCCAGCACGAGATAGACCACCTCGACGGCGTCCTCTTTGTTGACAAGGCCGACCCTGAGACTCTCGAACTCAGTTCTCCGGAAGACGCGAGCAAGGAGACGGCAGAGGGTTGAAGCTGGTCTTTGGAGGCACATCTGAGTTTGCGGTTCCCTCGCTAAAGGCTTTGATCGAGGCTGGGCACGAAGTAGTGTTAGTATTCACCCAACCCGACCGCCTCACCGGCCGACGCCGCGAACTACGCCCCGGCCCTGTGAAGCATACCGCGCTCGATCTGGGAATCCCGGTGTTTCAGCCGGAAAAGTTCCGAGCGCCGGAGTCTGTGGATTATCTGCTCAGCCTGGGGCCGGTAGATGCCGCCGTTGTGGTCGCCTACGGCCAAAAGGTCCCTCAGGTGATTCTGGACTGGCCGAGGGTGGGTGCGGTGAATGTCCACGGCTCACTGCTGCCCAGATACAGAGGCGCAGCGCCGATTCAGCGCGCCATCATGGGTGGGGAAAGCGTTACCGGCGTTACCACAATGCTTATGGATGAAGCTTGGGACACAGGCGACATACTGTTGCAGGAGGAACTCGCCATCCTGCCAGATGAGACAGCCGGGGAGTTATCGGCACGACTGGCAGAAGTTGGAGCCAGACTCCTTGTCAGGACGCTGGCCGGTTTATGCGATGGCACCTTAACTGCGCGTCCTCAAGACAGTGAAAACGCCACGTATGCGTCATCCCTCAAACGAGAAGAAGGCTTCGTGGACTGGTCGTGGCCTGCAGGCAGAATCGCAGATACCATCCGAGGTTGCACACCCTCGCCTGGGGCGTTCGCCACTCTCGGCCCAGCTAAGATCAAACTCTGGAGAGCGGTGGTGGCTGATTGCCCTGCAGTCGGGCAGCCCGGCGAGGTGGTTGACGTGACGGATGAAGGAATCTTCATCGCGGCCGGGGAAGGATGTGTTCGGATACCGGACCTCCAGGCGGAGTCAAAGAAGCGAATCTGCGGGGCCGATTTCGCGAGAGGCTGCTGCGGACTTGTTGGAAAGGTATTCGGAATGGTCGAAATCGGTGGTTGATATGACCTGCACGATTTGTTATAATTCCAACTGTGGCCATCCGCGTGTGGCTGTCCGGCAGGTGTCCTGGTAGCAGTCGGTTCCCTGGACTGTGCTCCAGTCTTGTTCCGGTAACCCGAATAGACCGCTGTCTGCAACTGAATGGTTGCTGCACTCTTCAATACTTACGATTTTATATCGCGGTCCGGTTTGGAGAACATGACTATGGTGGCAATCCGGGAGAGATACGACAAAGGCGTAGCCTGCAAGGTCAGTGGCCAGTATGATGAGGCTGCCGCCGAGTTCACGGCTATCTTGGCCGCCGACAGTGAGAATGCTGACGCCCATTGGCAGCTCGGTTTGGTCTATGGGTTCACCGGCTTGTTCGATGAATCGCTGGAGGAACTCGCAAAGGCGGTTGAGCTGAATCCCAGCCACGTGACCATGCGGGTGGATCTAGGCATGACCTACGCGATGCTGGGTATGTATGATGAAGCCAAGGCTATTTTCGTGACAGTCCTGGAAATGGATCCCGAGAACGATACTGCAAAGAAGCAGATGACCTATTTCACTTAGGGGTTGTGCGATTGCAGTTGTGATGTGGTGAAATGACAAAAGGCAAGTTGACCAAGGTCGTTTTTGAGCCCGACGGAGCAGAGATAAGAGTTCCGGCGGGCACTTTGCTGTCTAAGGCTGCGGCGGCAGTCGGGCGGATGGTCGAGACTCCGTGTGGCGGGATGGGAACCTGCGGCAAGTGCCGGGTTATCGTGCACGGAGAGGTTAGCCCGCCAGAGTCCGGCGAGTTGAGGCTGATCAGCGAGGCGGACAGGGCAGCGGGCGTTCGGTTGGCTTGCCGCACTAAGATACTTGGCGAGACTTATGTGACTATCCCCGAGGAGAGCCTCTCGCGAGTCCAGAGGATTCTCAAGGACAGTTCCTTGCGCGACTGCAATCTTGCCTCGGGTATCAGCAAGTTCTACCTCCAACTCACCCCTCCTAGTCTTGCCGATGAGACTGCTGAGTTCGAGCGCTTGTCCCGGAGCCTTAAGCAAGTGGGTGTTGAGCCGACCGCCGGCATAGATGTCATCAGGGGCATCTCGAAGTCCTTTCGGGAGGCCGATTACGAGGTGACTGCCGTTCTTCACGGCCACGAGATCATAGGCATCGAGCCCGGAGACACCGTCAAGCATTCCTGCGGGATCGCTTTCGACCTCGGGAGCACAACGGTTGTCGGTTATCTGATTGACCTCAACACCGGGAATGAACTCGCTGTATCGGCGGTCATGAACCCTCAAGCTGTCTACGGTGATGACCTCGTCTCGCGGATCAGCTTCGCCACCACTCACGACAACGGGCTGGAGACTCTTCGTTCCGCTGCGATGGATGCCCTTAACCGCATTACGGCCAGCCTGTTGAAGCACGCCAAGGTAGCTCCGGAGCACGTGTATAGGGTGACACTCGTCGGCAACACATGCATGACCCATATCATTATGGGCATCGATGTCTCAAGCCTTGGTCAATCGCCTTACGTCCCCAGCGTATGCGCAGGGCAGGTGCTTTCCGCACGTGAGTTTGGCCTAAGCATTAACCCCGGCGCGAAGATTCACATTTTGCCTAACGTGGCTGGCTTTGTTGGTTCCGACCTGGTCGGTGTGCTGCTGTCGAATATGTGGGAATACCACGGCAAAACCCGTCTTGCCGTGGATATCGGCACAAACGGCGAGATGGCCGTGTCGCACAACGGTCGGCTGCTCGTGTGTTCAGCTGCTGCTGGCCCTGCATTCGAGGGAGCGGGTATCAGTTGCGGCATGAGAGGGGCGCCGGGAGCGATAGACAGCGTTGTGATTGACGACGTTGTTCGGTTTACAGTCATCGACAACCGCAAGCCCGTAGGTCTTTGTGGTTCCGGGCTAGTCGACGCCGTCGCTCAGATGCTGGACGCAGGTATAGTGGATGAGACCGGGCGGTTGCAATGTGCCAACGACTGTCCGGGCCTGTCGGATGCGGTCAAGGAGCGGCTCATCGAAACCGAGAAGGGCGTGGAGTTCGTCCTAGCGAACCGCAGGGAGTCCGGCACCGGCAAGCCCATCACCCTCACCGCCGCAGACATTCGGCACCTGCAGTTGGCAAAGGGATCTATCCACGCGGCTATCCAAACGCTGCTCGGAATTGCGGGATGCAGCGAAAGTGACATGTGCGAGGTCATGCTTGCCGGAGCTTTCGGGAACTATATCAGTGTGGAAAGCGCGATTCGGATAGGGCTGGTCCCGCTGGTGGATCGCAAGATTGTCTCCTCGATAGGCAATGCCGCGGGCGCGGGCGCAAGACTGGCTCTGCTTTCTGAGCAGGAAATGGAACGAGTGCGCGATTTGGCGCACAAGGCCGAACATATCGAACTGGCCGTATCCCCGGAGTATCAGATGAACCTGATGGACAAGATGATGTTTCCATCTCAGGACGAGTTTCAAAGATAGGAAGGAAGTTTCGGGGTTACCGTCGTAGTCTCACAAGTAGTGTTGCAATGTATGGGGCGATGACCTATACTATACGGGGTTTGTGTTTTCCTGGGTATAATCTCGCACATATCGACGTGGGTGCGGGTAGCTATCAAACGAAGGTCTATACAGGAGGAATTGAAGTGGCAGATCTTGGACTGTTGGCAGAAGCCATAATCAATGGTAAAGCCCCTTTGGCTGAGGAGCTTACCAAGGCCGCTTTGGCCGAGGGAATGGGCGCTGGAGATATCCTGAACAAGGGTCTCGTAGCCGGGATGAACGTAGTTGGCTCGAAGTTCAAGAACAATGAGTTCTACGTGCCGGAAGTTCTGATTGCAGCGAGAGCTATGAAGAAAGCTATGGAAGTCCTGCGGCCCGAGCTCGCTAGTGCGGGCGTTCAGCCTAAGGGCAGGGTTGCTATCGGCACAGTGCGCGGCGACCTGCATGACATCGGCAAGAACCTTGTTGCTATGATGCTCGAGGGCGCTGGTTTCATGATTATGGACCTGGGCGTGGACGTAAAGCCGGAACAGTATGTGCAGGCAGTGAAGGATGGAGCCGACGTGGTCGCTCTCTCCGCACTCCTTACTACCACCATGCCGGCGATGAAAGAGACCATCGACGCGCTGGCGTCCGAAGGTCTTCGCGACAAGGCTGTTGTGGTTATCGGCGGCGCGCCGGTTACCCAGAGCTATGCCGATGAGATTGGGGCATGTGGCTACGCGCCGGATGCTGCAAGCGCGGTAGACAAGGTCAAGGAACTCCTGAAGATATAGCTTCCGGGGTGACGGAGATTAGCTATTGGGGGTGGAACCGCCCTTTCGCAGCAGTGGGAAGTATGTCATTGCAGCTTGCGGGTTATAGGTTTCGCCCCTTGTTTTGATTATACTCAAGGAGAGGCCAAAGCAATTGGGCGGAGCTGAAACCGGAAAACTCACTTTGACAGCGTTCTCGCTGCTCCTGTTCGGGATTACCCTTGGGAGCGCGGGCCAGATATGCTTCAAGATCGGGCTTGGGCACGGCCAGCCGATACAGATAGATGCCTCACCCATAATCACTTTCCTGGGCATTCTCAAGGTCATGATCAGGCCGTGGGTGATGGCAGGACTGTGCCTCTATGTCATAAGCACTTTCACCTACCTGCTTGCCCTGAGCAGGGTCAGACTGAGCGTCGCATATCCTCTCATCTCGCTGGGGTATGTGATAGTGGTCGTTCTCTCCTCGGTAATTCTCAAAGAACCGGTAGACTGGAAGTATGCCATCGCCGGGTTGGTGTGTATCTCGCTGGGGGTTTCGTTTATCGGCTTAGGGATGGGCCAGTCTCCCGGCAAACCGTAAGTGCGGCATCTGCCGATGCTGCGGTAATGGGAGATGTTTGCCTTGCGCCGTCTGTTGCCGTTTCTCTTCTTTGCAATTGTTGTGTGCGTGTTTCTGTGGCGCCCGCTGTTCACAGGCGTAGCTCTGCTTCCTGGGGACTACCTCCAGGGAATGCTCGGCGATCCGGCCCCCGCTCCTCAGTCCGTCCGGCAGTGGAACCCGCTGCAGTTCGACGCGGTGGCACAGTTCTACCCCTGGCGGGCGTTCTACGCCAAGTGGATGTCGCAGGGCATTCTGCCTCTGTGGAACCCGCACCAGTTCTCTGGCACCCCGTTCCAGGCTAACGGCCAGTCGGCAATCCTCTATCCTTTGAACCTCCTCTTTCTGCTGTTTGGCCCGATTACGGCGTTCACGGTCTACGCGCTCTTGCACCTGTTCCTCGCGGCCTGTTTCACATATCTGCTGATGCGGTCTCTGGGCGTTGGGCGGGTTGGTGGAGTTGTCGCGGGAATCGTGTTCGCGCTCTCCGCGTTCATTGTGGTTTGGCTGGAGTTGCCCACATTCGTCGGCGCGGCGGTGTGGCTGCCTGCTGCGTGCTGGATGGCGAGGCTGGCGATGCTTAGGCGGTCAGCGCTGTACGCAATGCTCTCCGGAGTAGCTGTTGCGATGGCTTTCCTGGCAGGCCACTTGCAGATAGCGTTCTACGTCGGCTTTGCGACTGTCCTGTTCTGGGCTTGGCTCATCGGCAGCGAGGTCAGGACCGACGGTTTTCGAGCCAACTGGCTGAGGCTTGTCGGATATCTTGTGGGGTTTGCTGTGATCGCGGGCACTCTCGCAGCGCCGCAGATTCTTCCGACTCAGGAACTCGCGGCCAACTCTCACCGGGTGAGGGAAACATCATCGGAGGGCTACGAACGCTTTATCTCCAACGCGCTGGCCCCATACAGGTTGATCACCGTCTTCTCACCGAACTACTACGGCAGCCCTGCCACCAACGACTACTACCTCCTCGGCAACATTATGGGCCATCCGGGCAGCGCGGCGGATTATACCGAGTATGGCGCTTATGCCGGAGTGGGGTCGCTCGTACTGGCGTTGCTTGGTCTCGCGCTGATGCGCAGACGCCGGTTCATAGGCTTCTTTGCAGGACTGGGCGCTCTCGCTCTGCTCACAGCCTGCGGGACTGCTATCAATGTGCTCTTCTACTACTTCCTGCCCGGTTTCAGCGCCCTCGGTGGCCCGAATCGGATCGTCATTCTGTGGTGCTTCTCGATTGCCGTGCTGGCCGGATTTGGGGTTGATGGGCTGCTCTCTGATAGCGAATGGCTGAAGAAGTCCAAGCTGCGGGTGCCGAAGGGCGCGATATGGTGCGCTGTGGCGTTTGTCGTCGTCGCCCTGCTGTACTTTGTGGCGGATATCAACGCATTCCGTCCGACGATAGCTCTGCCGAAGGATCTCAGGGATGCGCAGTCGTCTGGTCTGCCTTTCCTATGGGCAGGCCTTGCAGCGGGGCTTTCGATAGTGTTCTTGGTTGGAGCAATCAACAAGAAGCTCTTCGCTGGTGTGATCGTTGCGCTGGTTGTTGCAGATCTGTTCGCATTCGGTATCAATTACAACCCCACATGCGAACGCGCCAAAGTCTATCCCGAGACAGAGTTGACCCGATTCCTGCGAGATAACGCGGGCGACGCCCGCATCGCACCGATCAATAGTTCGTGGAGCCTGTATCAGACACCCAAGGCGATTCTTCCGCCTAATGCCGCGATGGTGTACGGCCTCAACGATGTCCAGGGCTACGATTCTTTGTTCGCTAAGTATTACAAGGTCAGCATCGCCGCTGCCACGGGAGTCAGCGACCCGTGCCCGCCAGAAAATGGCAATATGGTCTTTGCGAAATTTCTCAGTCCAGACTTGGCGGGCCTTGGCGCGAAGTATGCTCTCTCTGCTTCCGGCGGACGGTCGGGTAATGGCCTCAAGGAAGTTGCGGAGTTCAATGGAGTCCACGTCTATGAACTGCCGCAGCGCGACTGGCCGAATGCCGGTGAGAAGTACTCGTCCCCAAACGCAATGATCGCTAACGCCGCTCCCGACTACCCCGGATGGACACGCACAAAGGATGGTCAACTCCAGTCGTTCGAGCCATTCTCCTTCCGTCTCGGCACATTCCTGACGTGTTTGGGGGTGATGCTCTTGTCGGCAGTCGGGGCGGCCCACTTTATGCTGCGGAAGAAGCGGTTGGCAGATGGATAACGACGTTCGCAAAGAGAGAAACGCAGTCTGGTTCTGCGCCGCCGGGCTGGCAGTTGCGGCTTCGCTTCCATATCTGTGGGCCTTGTTCCTCAATCCCAGCGGGTTCTCGTTCCTCGGCTTCACGCACAACATCGACGATGGCGCAGTCTATCTGTCCTGGATCAACCAGGTCGCGCACGGCAAGCTGTTTGCCACCAATCTCTACACCCCCGAAGCCCACGCCGCGCAGTTCAACCTGTTGTTTGTTCTGATTGGCTGGGTCTGCGCGATAACCCGAGTTTCCGGAGTGGTTGTCTTCCACATATTCCGAATTCTGCTGGCCTTCGCCGTTGTGATGTATGGGTGGAGGTTCAGTCGGCAGTTCCTGCAGGAATGGAAAGAGCGCATACTGTTTGTCCAATTGTTGGGCTTCTCTTCCGGGCTTGGGTGGCTGATACGTGGCGGGGAGATTCCGAACGCGCCGGTTGATACGTGGCAGCCGGAAGCCATCACGTTTCTTTCCGCCTACCTGAACCCGCTGTTTCTAGCTGGTCTGCTGCTGACGATGGTTGCGCTGGACAACCTGCTGAGCGCGGTTCGCACTTTCAAGATTCGTTACGCCCTCTATGCAGGTGTCGCATTGCTGCTGTTGGGGAATGTCCACACCTACGACGTGCTGACCATTGCGGCCGTATGGCTGCTCTATATTGTGGTTCTCGGAATGAGACTGCGCAGGTTCCCCGGCAAGGAAATCGGCATGAGCTTGATAGCCGCTCTGATGGCAGTGCCATCTCTTGCCTATCAATTCTATTCATTCACTTCCGATCCTGCATTTGCCGCGAGGGTAAACTCGCCCGCGCCATCTCCCACGATCTGGTTCTATTTCATCGGCTATGGCCTGGTGCTGGCCGCGGCCGTTGTTGGAGCCTGGCGATTTGGCCGAGTAAAGAGCCCAAACGTCGACCCGTGGTTGCTCCTGATCTACGCATGGGCAGTCATAGGCTTCATCATGCCGTACATTCCCGCAGCCCAGCAGAGAAAGCTGGTTATGGGACTGCACATCCCACTATGCATTTTGGCAGCCTATGGCATCGGGCCGCTGTTTGCCCGTCTGAAAGAGCACGCTTTCAACGTCGCTGTCTGCGGCCTGGTTCTTGTTATGTCCGTAAGTAACTGGATGTTCATGGCCAACGACTCCCGCCTGCTGGAAAACGGTCGCACCGTGACCCACTATCCGCCTTATGCCCGAACCGCTGAGTTCTCGGCAATGACCGAGCTGCAGCGGGTTTCCGAGCCAACTTCGGTGATCTATGCTACTCCGGAACTTGCACTCTGGATACCAGTCTATTCCGGGCTGAGGGTCTACTACGGCCACTGGAGCGAAACCCCGGACTACGCGGGCAAGCTGGGACGATTTCTGGAATTCCGTGATGAATCCACTAGAGACATCACACGCGACCAGATAGTTACAGAATCCGGTGCCGACTTCCTGGTGTTTGACTCCAACCGCTATCCTGTCTCGGACTCTCTCAGAAGCTACTTCGACCGTCGGCTGAAGCAAGTGTGGGAAAGCGGTGGGGTGGCTATCTACCGAGTCAACGGCGGGCAGTCGGCAGTCGGCGGCCAAGATCGATGAGCAGTACTACACGCAGGGTCTGGCGTGAGTTCTTGGCATCGACGGCAGCCTATCTCGCTCTCACCGCCCTACTGATCGGGCTGTGCATCGCCAGGAACCACGGAGTCTTTGTCTACCCACTGGATGACAGCTACATACACATGGCTATTGCCAAGAACATAGCGTTGCACGGGGTCTGGGGCGTCTCTCCGCACGAGTTTGGGAACGCGTCATCTTCGCCCGGCTACACGGTGCTTCTTTCAGCCATATACCTGATTACCGGACCTCACGTCTCGACTCCGCTGCTGTTGAACGTCATATTCGGCTTGGTCTTCCTCTATGTCTTCTCGCTGTTTGTGGCTAAGTGGTGGCCAAATGCAAAGTGGCATACCAGAGTTGCTGCCGGCATTGCGGCGACGGTTATCCTGCCTCTCCCGATACTTACCGTGATAGCCATGGAGCACGTGCTCCACGCGCTGATGATACTGCTCCTGGCCGACGCGTTCCTGGACTGTCTCGCTGATGAAACCAAGCCCAACATAGCTTGGCGGCTGCCTCTGCTTGCCGCCGTCTCAATCCTCGTGAGATATGAGACCGGTTTTGTGCTGCTGCCGATGCTGGTAATGCTTGTGATTCGCAAAAACTGGTGGCCGGCCATCACGACGGGGCTGTCGGCCGCCGCCGCGGTGCTGATTGTCGGTCTCGTGTTCAAATACCACGGCGCCGAGATGTTTCCCAACTCGGTGCTGATAAAGTCATCGGTTATCCTTGGCCGTATGTCGCGCGGAGAGGTGATCGGAGCGTTTGCTTTCGCAGGGAACGGCGCACTTCATAAGCTGCGCCAGGAACCCCTCCTCGCGTGGTGCTGTATGGTTATTGGGTTGTCGGTCTTCGCTCCTCGGTCGACGGTCGAACGCAATTACGACGATCCCTCCAGGTATCCTGCCTGGAGGGTCACAGCTATTGCAGCATTCGCCCTCTGCGCCTGCACTCTTGCCATCCACCTCCTCAGCAGCGCGCCGGTGTGGTTCTTCCGATACCAGTCCTATCTGGCAGCGCTGTGCTGCGCGGGGCTGGTGGTTTCGCTGTCCGGTGGTCTGGGCTCTCGCCGAAGGTTTCTTGCAGTGTTGCTCTTGCTGCTGGCAGTCGGCTCTGTTGGGCGGATGTGGAACGGGTTCGCCAGGACCACGCAGGCTTCCCAAAACATCCACGACCAGCAGTACCAGATGGCGAGATTCCTGAGGGAATACTACCCTGGAGCGCCGGTAGCGGTTAATGACATCGGAGCGGTGAGCTACTTCGCAGGTACGGCCACAGTCGATCTCTACGGCCTCGGGAACAATCGCATCGCCAAAATGAAGCGCGCGCGCGAGTTCGGGGTAGACGAGATCGAATCGGTGTGCAAGTCCTACGGAGTGGGGGTTGCAATAGTGTATGACAGGTGGTTCCCGGACCTCCCCAAGTCGTGGCGGCGGATATGCCGCTGGACCATTGCGGACAACTTCATCTGTGGCGGCAAGACCGTCTCTTTCTACGCGACGACTCCCTCTGCCGCCGCTATGCTCCGCGAAGACCTTACCAGCTTCGCTCGCAAGCTGCCCAGAAATGTGGTTGTGGCTTGGGATTGAGGGTTACCGCCCTGCATTCTCCGGAGGATTACGTTCCACATACTTGAGCAATTCCTCACGCTCGGCTTCGGTGAGTTGTCTCGGCTTGTGCAGAGGCTTGATGTCCCACGCCACGATGTCGCCTTTGGACTCCCTGCTGATTGCCCCGTTCTCATCGAAATCCACTGATACCCCGCCGTCGTCAACACCATCCGGCCCGACGCTGTAGAGCAGGTACCTGTCTTCGGTACGTCGGTAGCGAAACCCCTCGCCCACCGCGAACGGGTCCAGCGGGAGCGAGTCCAGGTACTTGGGTGCGAGTTCATTGAGGGTCTCTGGGTAGAAGCCAAGGTCGGCCTTGTGTGCCTGCAGGCCAAGCGCCAACGGCAGCATCATGGTGTCTGCCCTTCGGTACTCCAACACGAATCTGTGGAGGCTCCACGACGAGATACCGACGGCTTCGGCCAGTGTATCATCGCAATACCAGTCCTCACGCGATGACAGCGCAAACGGTAGTTCCACATCCCGTGCCAGCGCTTCAAGGTTGAGCAGTATTGCGGGAGTCACCTGGTTCCTCCGCGTTCGTAACGCGATGCCCAGCGCCTTCCAGAATCCTGTATCAGTGCCGCTCAAGAGCCACTTCACGATGCTTACGCGCCAGAGCGGCTTCGCCAGATCGCTCTCAAGCCCTTTGCGGTAGCCTGACTTGAAGTCAGCGCGCATTATCTCCCCAAAGGTTGCCTTCCCCGCCTGAATTGCGATCAACCGTCTGGCTGCGGCTGAGGCTTCGCCGGGCTTGAGCATATCTACGATTGGCCACAAATGCTGCTTGCCCTTAGCCTCAATCGCAAGTCCGACAAGCGCGGTTATCAGGAGGTCTCGTGACATGAGCGCGCCGAGGGCAATCACATCCAGATACGCGTCTGCGGCGGCGTGCAGATCCCCCGCGACCTCTTTGAGCATACCGCCGAGTTCAATAAGCCGCGAGAGTCGGCGGCAGCCAGTGAGCAGCGAGACACAATTGTCATCCGATGCACTATCGGGAACTTGGAATTCGTGCTGAATTGCTTCTTGGGCTAGAGACACAGCCGACGCGTTTGCCTGCAGCAACTGCCCGGCCTTCTCCAGCGCCTCCGGAGAAGGAGACTGATCCCCCGTTTTCTCGTGGCTGCGCAGGGTAAACGCTGTATCGTCTATGGCTGCTGCCTCGACCACACTGCTGATTGCTCGGGTAATGAGACTACTGCCGTTCTCGGACATTGGATGCCCCTTGTCGCGCGCTAAGCGCTTTCTGTGACACGACGTGCTCGCACACTATATCACACCAGCCGGAGTCGCGCAAGACCGAACTGTGTTACTCCGCTTGCTCCAACCTCGCCACCACGTCAATGAACTTGGTGGACTTGAGCTTGCGCTCCAACCTGTAGGTGATGTGCCATTTGAGCATCTTGGCCAAGTCTTTGCGCGCGCCGGAGGGGAACTGCAGCAGTCCCAGCTTGTGGGGTTCGCATTCTTCGAGGGCCCTAATATAGGATGCGGCCGAGCGGGAGACCCACAGCACATCCGCGGGGATCGTGCCACACTCCGCGCACACCATCCCACCCAACGCCGGGCTGAACGCGCATTGCGGGTCGAACTCTTCCCCGGAACACCTCACACAGCATTCGCAATGGGGCTTGTAGCCGAGGTGGTCGAGCAGGTGAAGCTCGAAGTATCGCGCGACCAGTTCCGGGTCCGCGCCGCTCTCCAGAACATACATCGCGGAGAGCAGGGTGTCGAAGAGTTCCTGGTCGGCGTCGGAGTCATCCACGAAACTATGCACAAGTTCGAGCATGTACACTCCATACGCCACGCTCTTCATTGCGGACTTTGCCCTCGGGAATGACTCACGAATCTCCGCCTGCGAGACCAAGTCAAGGTCGCGGCCCTTGTCCAGCAGGTATCTCGCGTATGTGAAAGGCTCGGTCGCGCCTGAAAGCTTGCTCCCAGGCCGCCTTGCCCCCTTCGCCACCGCCGACACCTTGCCGCGCTCGCGGGTGTAGAGGGTCAGAATCCGATCCTTCTCCCCCAAGTCAATCCGCTTCAAGACTATCGCACTAGCGCTGTAGGTTCTTGCGTTCAATCTACCAATGCATCCTTCAAGCTGCGCACGTATTCGGACGCCTTCTGGACGGCTTCGGCAGTGTCCGCCGACTCCGCAATCAGCCTAACCAAGGCGCTCCCGACCACCGCACCATCCGCGTACTCACGAATGGCTCTCATGTGCTCTGGGGTCGATATCCCAAACCCGGCTGCAATGGGGAGGGTAGTGTGTTTTCTGATTCTGGCTATCAGGTCGGCGGTCTCCGGCGGGACATCGGCTCTCGCTCCGGTTACGCCGGTTCTCGTGATGCAGTATACGAAACCACCCGCGTTCTTTGCAGTCAGTTCGATTCGAGCTTCTGTGCTCGTGGGCGCAAGCAGGAAGATGGTCGCGAGGTTGGCTGTCTTGGCTGCCCTGATCCAGTCGGTTGCTTCCTCAATGGGCAGGTCAGTCATGATGACGCCGTCCACTTCGGCCCCAGCAGCGTCGTTGGCGAACTCCACGAGGCCGTAGGAGTTGACAGGGTTGAAGTAGGTCATCAGCACAATCGGCACGCTGCAATCGAGCCGAATCTGCTTCACGCAGTCCAACACTTTCCGCACTGATGCGCCCCGCTTGAGCGCCCGGTGCGTCGATGCCTGGATCACTGGCCCATCGGCGAGTGGGTCCGAGAATGGCACCCCAAGCTCCACTATGTCCGCGCCGCTCTGGGCAATCGCCTTGACCAGTACCACAGTCGCATCCATGCTGGGATCGCCCGCCGTGAGAAAACACACCAAAGCCTTGTCACCGGATGCGCGGAGTTCCTTGAAGCGTTCATCAATCCTGTTCATTCTTGCCCTCCAACGCATCAGCGACAGTGTTCACATCCTTGTCTCCTCTGCCTGACAGGCAGATCACAACGATCTTGCTCGCATCGAGAGATGGAACCAGCTTCAGCGCAAATGCTACCGCGTGTGCCGATTCCAGCGCCGGAATGATGCCCTCGGTCTTTGATAGTTCCTCGAACGCGTCCAAAGCCTCATCATCGGTCACCGAAACATAGCTGGCGATTCCGGTATCCTTGAAGAAGCTGTGCTCCGGGCCGACCCCGGGGTAGTCCAGGCCGGCTGAGACGCTGTGGGTGTCCATCACCTGGCCGTCAGCGCTCTGCAGCAGGTAACTCATCGATCCGTGGAGCACTCCCGGCCGCCCCATCCCCAGTGTGGCGCAGTGGGCGACTGTGTTGGTACCCTTGCCTGCAGCTTCGATTCCTATCTTGTCCACGGTTCTGTCCTGTGAGAACGGATAGAACATCCCCATGGCGTTGCTACCGCCGCCCACACAGGCCAGCGCATAGTCCGGCAGCCTGCCTTCTTTCTCCATTATCTGCCGCTTGGCCTCTATCCCTATCACCGACTGGAAATCCCGCACCATCATGGGGTAGGGGTGGGGGCCGACTACCGAGCCGATGATGTAGTGGGTATTGCCTACGTTGGTGACCCAGTCCCGTATAGCCTCACTGGTAGCGTCTTTGAGAGTCTGGGTGCCACTGGTGACAGGCACAACCTCAGCCCCCATCAGCCGCATCCTGAAGACGTTCAGAGACTGCCGCCTCATATCCTCCACGCCCATATATACCGCGCAATCCAGGCCAAAGAGGGCGCAGGCAGTGGCGGTGGCGACCCCGTGCTGCCCAGCGCCGGTCTCGGCGATAATCCGTTCTTTGCCCATCCGCCTGGCCAGCAGGACTTGGCCCATAACGTTGTTGAGCTTATGCGCGCCCGTGTGGCAGAGGTCTTCACGCTTCAGATACACCTTGCCGCCACCGAGCTTCGCCGTGAGATGCGCGGCGAAGTAGAGTGGGGTGGGGCGGCCGACGTAGTCCCCCAGGTAGTAGTTCAACTCGGAGACAAATGCAGGGTCATCCTTGTATTTGTGATATGCTGCGGTAAGCTCGTCCAGCGCGGGCATCAGCGTTTCGGGAACGTATTTGCCCCCGTAACAGCCAAAGTGCCCTGCCTCATCCGGAAGAGCGGTCGTGTGCTCTGACATTCTCTATGAACTCCTTTACTTTCAAATGGTCCTTCACTCCCGGCGATGCCTCCACGCCGCTTGCCACATCCACTACGAGCGGCGATACTGCTTTCAAGGCCGCGCCCACATTCCCCGGCTCAAGCCCACCGGAGAGGATGAATCGCTTCGGGATCAGTTCGGTATTGCTCAACAGACTCCAGTCAAAGGTCTCGCCGGTGCCTCCGGGAATTCCCACGCGATAGGTGTCGAACAACAGAAAAGCGGCGTTCTCGAACCTGTCCAGGTCATTCAGACTCTCCTCGCCGCGAACTCTCACCACCCGGATTACCCTATCTGCTCCCAGCCTCCGTGCAAACTCCTCGCTCTGCCCGCCGTGAAGTTGGGCGTAGGTCAGTTCGCACTCGTGGAACAGGCGGACGACATCGTCGCTTTCCTCGGTAAACACCCCAACTGTCTTGACATCGCCTCCAATAATCCGCTGGATGTGCTTCACGGTGGTCGGGGCGGCCTGGCGGGGGCTGTCCGCGAACACAAACCCGATCATATCCGCGCCAAACTCGTGGCACGCCAGCGCGTCTTCGACTGATGTGATCCCACATATCTTGACCAGCGTCACGACAGCAGCTCCCTCAGCTTTACCCCCGGGTCAGGCTCGCGCATCAACGATTCTCCTATAAGCGCGGCATCAATGCCCATCCCGCCAAGTGCAATCATGTCTTCCCGAGTGTGTATGCCGCTCTCGCTGACGAGCTTGAATGATCTTGGCCCCAAGCCCTCAACCAGCCGCCTCGTGACGTCCAGGCTTACCTCAAAGGTCCGGAGGTTCCTATTGTTGATGCCGACAATCTTCGGGTCGATTGCCATTGCCCGCTCCAACTCGCATTCGTCATGAACCTCCACAAGCGCGTCCATTCCAAGCGATGTCACGTAGTCGTGGAGTCTCTTCAATTCTTCATCCTCCAGAGCCGCGACAATCAGCAACACAGCATCCGCACCCGCCGCGCGCGCTTCGTAGACCTGATACTCATCAATCACAAAGTCCTTGCGCAAGACCGGCAGGGACACCGCCTCACGGACCATAGTCAGATAATCCAGTTTTCCCTGGAAGAACTTCTCATCGGTCAAGACTGAAATCGCGCTGGCCCCGCCGATCTCATAGCTCTTGGCGATTGACACCGGGTCGAAGTCAGCACGGATAACGCCCTTGGATGGGGATGCTTTTTTTACTTCGGCGATTACTGCGGGTCGGTTGGCTTTTTGGATGAGCGCCTCGGCAAACCCTCTCACTTTGGGAGCGTCGGCCGCCGCAGCCTTCACCTCAGCCAGCGGCACTCTTGCCTTGGCCGAGGCTACTTCCTTTATCTTATGCTCAATGATCGTATCGAGAATCAACTTAGCTTCAACTCCTGAGTAAGGGCTTTGAAATTCTCCAGCACTTGCATTGCGGAGCCGGTGTCGATGGTCTGTGCCGCAATCGTGATGCCTGTTGTCAGAGAGTCAGCTTTCCCGGCCACCACCAACGCAGCCGCTGCGTTTAGCAGCACTATGTCCCGCTTCGGCCCCGGCGCGCCATCCAGCACGTCCATCAGGACCTCCACATTGTCCAGCACACCGCACTTACCCAG
Organism: uncultured bacterium; assembly: GCA_964611645.1. Lineage (GTDB taxonomy): Bacteria > Armatimonadota > UBA5829 > UBA5829 > UBA5829 > CAZTAO01. Next base: position 27,153 of record CAZTAO010000056.1, read on the forward strand.
CGCCAGGTCTTCGATCTCGGCGCGCGGCAAGCCGACATCCTCAGGCTTCAGTGTATAGGTCCGCACTTCCCCATCTTTGAGTTCACTGATCTTGGTCTCGCCGAGGGTGGATATCTCATCGAGACCCGCCAAGCCATGAAATACCATAGCCCGCTCGGTGCCCAGTTCTCGCAAAACCAGCGCAAGCTTCTCTGTGATGTCAGGTGAGAAGACGCCGATCACCTGCCGCTTCGCTCCGGCCGGATTGGTCAAAGGGCCGATGATGTTGAACACGTTGCGGATACCTATCTCTTTTCGTGGGGCAACAGCGTATCGCATGGCGGGGTGGAGGACCGGGGCATACATGAAGCCGATGTTGATCTCGTCAATGCAGTGGGCGATCTGGTCGGCTTCGAGGTCCAAACTCACACCCAGCGCCTCCAACACATCCGCACTGCCGCAGGTGCTGGACGCCGCCCTGTTGCCGTGCTTGGCGACTTTCACACCCGCTCCCGCTACCACGAACGCCGCAGTGGTGGAGATGTTGAATGTGTTGAGTTTGTCGCCGCCGGTGCCGCATGTGTCGAGCAGGTCGATGGATTTGGTCTTGACCCGCACTGACTTCTCCCGCATCACCCGCACGAAACCTGTGATCTCAGAGACTGTCTCACCCTTCATGCGAAGAGCTGTGACCAGCGAAGCTATCTGGGCGGGAGTGGCTTCACCCTCCATGATCTCGGTCATAGTCTCGGAGGCTTCATCCTCGGTGAGATGTCCCAACTCGACTATCTTTCTGATGGCGCCTCTTATCATCGCTGCTCTCCCACGAAGTTGGCCAGGAGCTTCATACCCTCGCGAGTAAGCACAGACTCCGGGTGGAACTGCACTCCCTCTACATCCAGGCTCCTGTGCCGCACACCCATTATCTCACCATCTTCCGATTCAGCGGTAATCTCCAGGCAGTCAGGTATGCTGGACCTTTCGATTACCAGCGAATGGTAGCGGGTAGCCTCGAACGGATCGGGCAGACCAGCGAATACACCCTTGGTGTCATGCGAGATCATTGAAGTCTTCCCGTGCATAAGCTTGCTCGCCCGGATAATCCTGCCTCCGAACGCATGGCCGATGCACTGGTGCCCCAGGCAGACCCCCAATATCGGTATCCTCCCGGCGAACCGCTGAATTGTCTCAACCGATATGCCCGCCTCATTCGGCGTACAAGGCCCCGGCGATATGACAATCTTGTCAGGCGACATCGCTTCGATCTCATCCACGCAAATGGCGTTGTTGCGCTCAACCCGGATCTCCTGGCCCAACTCGCCGATATATTGAACCAGATTATAGGTAAAGCTGTCGAAATTGTCGATCATCAGTATCATGATTCACCTCGCCCTACTGTACTTCCAGCCCGTTCTCGGCCATTCGTATAGCGCCAATCAGTGCCCTTGCCTTGTTCTGGCACTCCTGGTATTCCGTTGCGGGGTCGGAATCCGCAACTATGCCCGCTCCCGCCTGGATGTAGGCAGTCTTGCCTTGCAGCAGAATTGTTCGGATGGTGATGCAGGTGTCCATATCCCCGGAGTAGCTGAAATACCCGATTGCTCCTGCGTAAGTCCCACGCCGGGTCGGCTCCAACTCCTCGATAATCTCCATCGCCCGGACCTTCGGCGCCCCGCTCACCGTCCCCGCCGGGAAGCACGCCCGCAGCACATCGAACTGGTCCTGGTCTTCGCGGAGCTTGCCGGTAACATTGGACACAATGTGCATCACGTGAGAGTACTTTTCTATGGTCATCAGTTCGTCCACGTGAACGCTGCCATACTCGCATACCCGGCCAACATCGTTTCGTCCCAGGTCCACCAGCATTATATGCTCGCAGCGCTCTTTTTCGTCCGCCAGAAGCTCGACTTCCAGCCTTGAGTCTTCTTCCTCGGTAGCCCCTCTTGGCCGCGTTCCGGCAATCGGGCGGTTGGTGACTTTGCCCTGCTCACACGTGACTAGAATCTCCGGAGAAGAACCTATCAGTTTCGTGTCACCGTAGCTCAGATAGTACATATACGGCGAGGGGTTCAGGCTGCGCAATGCTCGGTAGATGTCGAATGGCTCTGCCGCGACAGTGGTCTTGAACCGCTGGGAGAGCACTACCTGGATAACGTCCCCAGCCCTGATATAGTCCTTGGCCTTTTCAACCGAAGCTTCAAACCCGGGCTGGGTGAAGTTGGACTCGATCTCCTTGGGCGTGCCCGTTTGTCGGGTGTCCACCGCCATCGGCTGATTGAGCCGATCCAGCAGTTCATCTATCTTTGCGATCGCCTCATCGTAGGCGGCGTTCGGGTCGCCATCCACTCTTGCATTGCACACGGCCCTTATCCGGTGCTTGACCTGGTCGAATACCAGCAGGGTATCAGTGAACACGAGGCAGCAGTCGGGAACGTTGAGGTCATCGACGGTATTCCCCGGCAGCTTCTCGAAGAACCGAACAGCATCGTAGCTGATATATCCGACCGCGCCTCCGCAAAACCTCGGCAGACCGGGGTCAGGCACGTACTTCACCCGTTCTATCTCCTGTTTCACCACATCCAGCACATCGGTTCCCGGTTCGACATTGAACTGCCGCGTTTCGGTAGGCGTGGAGACCGTGACCTCGCTGCCCTTGCTGGAAACCACCGTCTGAGCGCCGCTTCCTAGGAACGAGAACCTCCCGATCCTCTCCCCGCCTTCGACGCTTTCCAGCAGGAACGAATAATCTCCACCGGTAATCTTCCGAAACGCCGAAACAGGGGTTTCCAGGTCCGCCAGTATCTCGCGGAACACCGGGGTCATGTTCCCCAGCTTCGCGCGCCTCAGGAATTCTTCTCTATCCGGATAATAAGCTGCCATATCTTCTCTCCGTGGGTGAGTCTTCAAAAACAAAGTGGCCGATGATTCACAGGAACCATCGGCCACTTACAACAAAGCCGCGGTTCTCCTGCTGGAGTAACACGCGGCGCTTTGGACAAAAGAAACCAGACCTCGCGGCTACCCCTTCAAATGGAGCCCCGCCAAGCCCAGACCAGATTGAGTTGTGAGACCAAACTAAGCACTCAGGTATACCTCACAATAAGATTATATGACAATCGAGAACCTGTGTCAATTGCTCATTGCAGGCATGCTCCATTTGTCAGGCTCTGCGGCCTCACGGTATAATCGATGTGCGCAATACAATCCCCAAGGTGAACTGACAAAGATATGAAAACCCATCTGGACTGCCTGCCGTGCTTTGTGAAGCAGGCGCTCGACGCCGGCAGAACCGCCACCCCGGACACCCAACTCCAAGAGCGGATTGCGATAGAATCGATGAAGCGCGTTCTTGAGATGTCATTTTCCCTGACTCCGATCCATTTCACCCAGCAGATTCACCGGATCGCCAGGGAGATCAGCGGCAACCCTGACCCATATAGGCGCGTAAAGCATGAGTTCAACCGACGCGCGATGGCGATGTATCCGGACCTGAAAGAGAAAGTACGGAAGTCCGAACGACCGTTCGAGACTGCGGTCCGGCTGGCGGTTGCGGGTAACATCATAGACTTCGGGTTGATGAAGGAAGAAGACATCGATATCGGCCAGGCGGTGGAAGATGCCCTCACGTTCCAGTTTGCCATCGACGACCTAAGCGAGCTGGAGTCTGCGGTCGCAGAAGCCAACAACATTCTCTACATCACCGACAACACCGGGGAGATAGCCTTCGACCGGATTCTCATTGAGCAACTGCCCCTCGACAAGGTCACGGTGTTCACACGCGGCTTTCCAACCCTCAACGACGCAACTGTCGAAGACGCCGAAATGGTAGGGCTTACCCAGATTGTGACCGTCAAGGGCAATGGCTCGGACGCTCCAGGCACAGTGATCGAGGATTGCAACCACGAACTACAGGAAATGCTGCACTCCTCCGACCTGACCATCGCCAAAGGGCAGGGAAACTACGAGACGCTCGACGGCCTCGGCAACCCGAACCTGTTCTCGCTGCTGAAGGTCAAGTGCATGGTCATTGCAGGGCAGCTTGGATGCCCACTGGGGTCGATCATCTGCCTGCGGAACAGGCCGGGTGGGAATCTGTACACTTGTCAATGATGTGTTACAGCACATGCTGGTAGCTCTCTAGCATTTGC
>CAZTAO010000057.1:0-31226 GCA_964611645.1 uncultured bacterium
GTATCGCTCAAGTCAGGAAGCCAAACAAGGTGGGGGTGGTTTGACGCTTACCATCGATCCGTCGCGGATCCGAATACAGTAAGACACAAAGGAGGCGATGACTGTAGGGAATAATTGTGCTAGGAGGCCAAGCAACCGCAAGGCCCGCTAACTTAGCGTGAAAGAACCATGAATCGCAAGAACAAACGGAGGAAAATGAAGTGAAGAACCGCAACAGACTAGGTTTTACTCTCATAGAACTGCTCGTCGTGATAGCGATTATTGCCATCCTGGCGGCAATCCTGTTCCCTGTCTTTGCCAAAGCGCGAGAAAAGGCCCGACAGTCAACCTGCACAAGCAACTGTAAGCAGGCCAACCTGGCGGTAATGCAGTACGTTCAAGACTACGACGAGACTTTTCCGATAGCTTTCTGCTGTCCGTCTCCCTACCCTGCCAACTGGTCCACCTACGGGACACTGTCGTCACTGGAGCCTTACATGAAGAGCTGGCAGGCCCTCAAGTGCCCCAGCACCAAGTCGAACCTCAAGCCCAACACCAAATGGGCAGGAACGATCTGGCAGAGGCCGTCCGATGGATTAAGCTGGAACCTGTGGGGCAACAACCGACCGGGCGTCGGCCCGATTCAGTCTGAGAGTCTGGCCGCCCTGAAAGCGCCGGCCTCGGTTGTGAGCATGGTAGAGAGCATGGCTAAGAATGAGTATCGCGGTGTGGAACAGGTATTCCGTTCGGACTCGGGAATCTGGGACATCCACAATGGCGGTTTCATCATCTGCTTCGGAGATGGGCACGTCAAGTGGTACAACGCCACCAATATGCCCTACTGGGATTCCGTGGCCTGGAACATAGCTACCTGGCCAATGCACAAGATCAGCTTCGACTTCAAGTACGAGCCCTAGGCTACAGGGGCACAGAACGGATTCATCGCATCGGGTCGGCGCGGCAAGCGCCGGCCCGATGTTGGTTTGGCAACGTGCTACACGCAACAGGTGTTAGGGAAAGAGGAATTACGATGTATATGAAGACGGCGGCTAAGAGAGGACTTTGGAGGATGGTCGGCGGGGTTGCAGTTGCACTGGTGTGCTGCATTGGGGCGTTCACGAGCTCTGCCCGCGCGGCTGGGCCGGAACTCATCACCAACGGCGGTATGGAACAGGGAAACCCACCGGTGGGATATGTCGCCAGTGAGGCCACCATCAGCGTCAGCAGCGACAGCCACTCCGGCAAGCAGAGCTTGAGCGTGCTGTCCAAGATCAGACTCGGTAGGGCTATACAGTCGCTAAGGCTGAGAACAGGGACCAAGTACTATTACTCATTCTGGTACAAGTGTGCCCCCGGCGCGGGTATATACTTCTACATCCAGGGCCCGGACCCGATGTACTACGCCGAGGCCAAGAGTCACGACGTTTGGACTCGGCTGTCCGGCACGTTCGAGGTCCCGAAGGGCGCCCCCGAGGATGCGACAGTCAACTTCGCCTTCTGTGGGTATCCGAACCTGGAGATACTCGTTGACGACTTCTCGGTCAAGGAGCTTGCGCCAGGGGAAGCCGAGCCTGCTGCGGATGATCAGCCGTCGGTCGACCTCTCCCCGGCGGGAGTGCAGGCTGCCCTTGAAATCGCAAAGAAGCAGGCTGTGAGTGACTGGCAGCAGAGACTCCCCAACCGGAAGTACATCTGCTGGAGCAAGAGCCCGTGGGAGAAACTTCCAAAGGCAGCGCTTCCTCCTGCCTCCGTCAAGGAGTGCAGTACAATCAACCTGGCGATGGGGATAAACGAGTATGAGTCCGCCAGCTTTGTGCTGACCAATTTCTCAGGGCAAACCGCGGATTTCGCCATCAAGCCAAAGGCCGGCGGCGTCCCGCTCACTCTCCGGCAGGCGATGTGGATAACCACTTTCAACGGCAAACAGATCAACGACGCACTTCCTCTGCTTGAGGGCAAGATCACCATACCCTCCGGTGAGAGCCGGGAGATATGGCTGACTCTGTACAGCAGGGGCACCAAGCCCGGCAACTACAGCAATGAACTTGCGGTGAGCGCACAGGGTCTCGCCACCTCAAAGGTGAGCCTCAAGACGAAGGTCTACCCCGTCTCGCTTCCCGACAGCAAACCCATCTACACGCAGTATTGGGACGATGTGGTGCCGCAGTGGTCAGGTGGCCCGGAACTTGCCAGGGCGCTGGTGAAGGACTTGAAGCAGCACTACGTCAGCGTGGCGTCGGTTCACCCGTGGGTGATACGGATTCAGGTGAACCCTGACGGCACTCTCAAGAAAGACTACAGCGACCTGGATATTGTCCTCGACAACTACCGGGCGATGAGTCCAAAGATACACATGTTCTGGCTGCATCCGGACGCCTACCTGAAGAGGATACCCGATGTCGAGTTCATGAGCGACAAGTGGAAAACCCTCTTCAACTCCTACATCACCGGCCTGGTAAGCCACCTCAAGCAGAAGGGCTATGGCTACTCCGACTTCGCAATGCACGCGTACGACGAACGGCTGGACGAGGAAGTCTTCCAGGTCACAAAGCTGATCAAGGAAGCGGACCCGAAGATCACGGTTATGGTCAACTCTACGGGGACAGAGGAAATCACCCGGAAGATCGCGCCGTACGTGGACATCTTCGAGATACACTACGCCGCGTGGATGGGGTATGACAAGGAAACGAGGAACCGCGCAAAGCTTCTTCCCAAGAGTGAGAAGTTCTTCTGGACGTATGCCAACCCCGAACCCGGAGACCCTCAGGAAGCCCCGATATATTCAGCCTACCGGGTGGTTCCATGGGGAGCCTGGAATGAGGGCATGGGAGGGTTCGGCTGCTGGGTCCACAACTACAAGACCCACTGGAACAGCTACAAACACGAGGACGGCCTGAACTGGGCGCTGGTCTATCTCGCAAATACCAAGGACGCCCCGCCGGGGCTAAGCAAGAAAGAACTGGTCGTCCCCAGCAAGCGGTGGGAAGCAATCCGGGAGGGGTTGGAAGACTACTGCTACCTGTGGATGCTCAGGGACAAGCTGGCCAAATCCGAGGGCAAGGTCTCCCCGAGCCTGCTGAGCCAGGCGGAAGACCTCCTCGCCGACAGCCCCAAAGCGGTCCTGGCCAACTTCAAGAACACCGCAATGGCCGACACGGCCAAGGAGAAGTTGCTCAAAGTCCTCGCCCGGTTCCCGAAGGGTAAGTAGACAGGTACGCGGCGGAAGCAAAACCAGGCAGATGAGAACTGCCGAAAATAGCGTTTACTTCTTGCCCTGCCAGGTGTCTAATACCAATAGAACGCTTGTCAACTGTGTCAGCAACGGAGGGAGAGAACATGCGAACGCGTATCTTCGTACTCGCGATATGGGTGTTTTCGGTAATGGCCATGATGTGCGTCGGTTCGGCCTGGGCCATAAACAGAGGTCCGGAACTAAGAGGCGTCAGGCTTGGGATTGATTCCAACAAGGACACTTACGTCTCGGGCGAGCCAATCATAGTGACCCTGACAATCACCAACGTGGGAACTGTCGACATCACTGACCGTTGGTTCGCATACGCGCGAGGCTTCGAGGTGGACCTCGAGGACTCATCGGGACGGCCCGTGCAGATGAGCGTGTTGAACGCGGATAAGGAGCAGGAGATAACTGACTGGGTCTACAAACTGGGGCCCGGCGAGAGCGTGAAGACTTCCTTCGACCTCCTGCGCGGTGACATTATCGGCAGCAGTCCATGCTTCCCCAAGCTGGCGAAGGGAGTGAGCGGAGGTGCGGGATGGGTGTCGGGCTACGCCGTGAAGCCTGGGACATACCGCCTCCGTGTATGGCACGATCTGCAGTTGACCCGCAAGGCAGATGGAATCCTGAATCGCCTGGAAACCTCGGCCATGTTCAGTATACGCGAGCCAAACAGCGAAGAGAAACAGGCGTTGTCTCTGTTCGAGACTTTGAGAATGGCCGGCGACAAGGCCATCGCAGCCTACGGGCGGGTTTGGAGTGAGCACCCGCAGACGCCATACGCTCCCTATGCTCAGTACTACGCAGGCCGGATGCTCCAGAATCGTGGTTCCAACGCCGACGCTGCGGCCAAGTACTCGGCGCTGCTGACGCAAGCCCCAGACTTTCCCCTGGCAGCGAACGCACTCTACTTCGAGGCGAAAGCCCAGCGCGCCCTGGGGCGCAAAGACAAGGCACGGGAGATAGCTGCCAGACTGCGCAAAGACTACTGGAACTGCCTCATCCAGCCGGACGTGCCCATGCCAAATCGACAACAAGGCTCCCGCATCCAGTTGCTCTGTGGGGAGTTGGGAGTGAAGGACTAGCGCGCGTGGAACCCGGAATGTGACGGCGCTTCTCTCAGGGCAGGGGTGCGACTCCGAGGTCGGATAGTGCGTCCTCGACAACCTTGCGCAGTTCCATGCCAGTTCCCGTTCCCTTGTACAACCACAGCGATGAGAGGTTTGGGAAGGAGTAGTCGCACGGTGCTATCACACGCCCATGCGACTCCCATGGGTATTCGGCGTTGCTCGGAGTCTGCTTCCGGTCAACAGCAGGAGCAAGCTTCTCGATTTCGCGAGCGATGTTCCGGAGTCCCCTCTTCACGCTCTTGAGTTGAGCAGTTCGTCCAATGTACGAGTGCCGCACGCGAGCAGACGCGTAGTAGGCCTCGATGAAGCTTGGAAATGCAACGTGGCTGGTTCTTAACGATTCCTCGGAAGCAGATGAGTACCGGAGCAGATATGCCTTTGCCAGCTTCTCGCATGCCATCTGTAAGTAGTGGAGCTTGTGGCAGACCGGGACGCCGTTGACTGCCAGCCACTGCTTGTATACACGGAGATCAGATGCGCCTTGTCGCGCATACGCGTCTGCCCAATCTAGTCTGTTAGGCGGCACGTTGCTCTATTCCTCGCTCGAACTTCTTCGCTCTTGACAAGTCCCATCCATCCGGCAGCGCAATCTCACCGGCCTCAACGCGCTTCATCTCATTTGGGGTAATCACGGCTATGGCCGTGAAGAACGGCGCTTCTTCTGTTCCTGCAAAAAGGAACGCGCTTACTCGTCCTGTTTCCATGGTCTCGTCGTTGACGTGAAGCAGTTTGAGAGGCTCATCCGGGGAGTCCTCGTTATCGGAAATGAACCTATAGACCGCCGAGGTCGCGGGCTCCGTCTCTAGCTGCCATTCGATCAGTTCCTTGGCTATCCTGTCTTTCTCTACCGACATAGCTTTCTCCCGCGCATCGCAGATGCACACCAATCATATCAAAGGTTTCGAGCATTCGGCAAATCCGGGGAGAGGGAGCTTCTCAGGAGAAGTAAACGGTTGCGGCTATCCAACCGGACCGATTCTATTGTATTATAGGTCGAGGCTGAATGAACAGCGACCGCTTCTCGGAGGGAACCTTGAAACCGTATAGACGCATACCAATCTTCATACTGCTCCTGGCGCTGCTGGCTGTGTCAGCGCAGGCCGGTCAGGCTCCAAGGAACGTGATTCTCATGATCGGCGACGGCATGGGCTTTGCCCAGATTGCCATGGCCCGGCTCTCGCTGGACAGCGGGAAAGCCCTCCGGATGGACTCCATGAACAGGGTGGGGATGGCGAAGACGCAGTCGGCTAACGCCCTGGTGACCGATTCCGCCGCCGCCGGGACTGCCCTTGCCACCGGTTTCAAGACCAATAACGGCATGATAAGCGTGCTTCCCGACGGCGCGCCCGTTGAGACAATCCTCGAAGCTGCGCAAAAGCTGGGGAAAGCCGCCGGGCTGGTGACTACCACAACTATCACCCACGCCACCCCGGCCAGCTTCGGCTCGCACGTGGCTTCGCGCGGAAGCGAGGCTGACATTGCTCCGCAGTACATCGAAAAGAAGATCGACGTGCTTTTGGGCGGCGGTCGGGAGTTCTTCATAGCCAAGCCTGTACCTGGCAGCAGGCGAACCGATGACAGAGACCCTCTCACCGAGGCCCGCAAAGCCGGCTATGCGATAGTGGAGACCAGGGAAGCGCTGGCCGAATCGACCTCCACGAAGCTCCTGGGCCTGTTCGAGATGGATGCCTTGACCACCAACTCTCCCGAGCCCAGCCTTTCTCAGATGACCACCAAGGCTATCGAGGTCCTCTCCAAAGACCCCCAGGGCTTCTTCCTGATGGTCGAGGGTGGTCAGATAGACTGGCAATGTCACGGCAACAACGCCCGCGGGGCCATCAAACAGACAATCGACTTCGACGATGCCATCGGCGAAGCTCTGAAGTTTGCTGCGGCTCGGGAAGACACGCTTGTGATAGTCACCGCAGACCACGAGACCGGCGGCCTCACAATACTCAGCCCGGCATTGGGAGATGGAACGGCTTTCAACACGTCATGTGCTAAGTGGAGCACTGTGGGTCACAGCGGCTGCAACGTCCCGATCCTGGCTAAAGGCCCCGGAGCGGACCGGTTCTCGGGTGTCCTGGACAACACGGAGATACCGAAGGCAATCGCGCAGTTGTGGAATGTGAAGGCTTTACCGGTGCGGCGCTGATCTGCAGACACCCTCCCTGACAAGGGAGGGCTGGGGTGGGTTTCCGGCAACTCGACCATGGAGGTAGGTATATGAGACACTCAATCGGCATCTTTGCGGCAATTGCTGTGTTGGCGGTCTGTCTGCTGGCAGGCTGCGGAGGGGGCGAGAGCAGCCACGACATCACCACGCCAAGCTCCGGCAGCGCCATTGGGGTAAAGACTGTTCCGGTGGATTCCGATACCGATGCGCCGACCGACGCGTGGGTGCGAGTCTACTGGCCATACTCCGACCTTCGCCCGCCGTCCAGCTTCACTGTCCGCCTGCAGAAGGCCGAGGCTGACGGAGACTGGGCAGCCGTATTGACTGACTTGCGGGATGACAAGTCCGACCCCGAGTTGGGCAGTTGGTGGTTTGAGCCTGCCGGCGATCTGGGCAGCGCGACCTGGTACAGAATTGTTGTCACGGACTCAGATGGTGGCAGGGACGTGTCGGTATTCCGCACGAGCGGCTACAGCGCCGCGGGTGCAGCATCGGCATACAAGCCCGAAGGTGCGAGCAAGTCCACCACCCCGGACGGAGCCGCGCTGGAACACAGGATAGTAAGATAGGTATAATAGAGTAGGTTGTGTTGGCTGGCCCTCCGAGGGCGGCCAGCCTGATGAGTGACCATCTCTGAATGTTGTCTGGAGGAATGTAGCAAATGAAGCGAGTAGTATTGTTTGCCATTGTGGCGCTGTTTGCGGTTACGGCGGCTTGGGCGTTGACCCCGGCCGTGAGCGTCAAGGCGAAGGCAAAGACCGGCACAAAGAAGAAAGCCGTCGTGACAAAGAAGAAGCCAGGTGCCAGAAGGGACCGCATTGCGGTAATCGTGACCAACAAGGGGACCATCAAGTTCAGGCTTTACGAGAAGGATGCCCCCATCACCACCAGGAATTTCATTGGCCTGGCCCAAAAGAAGTTCTACGACGGCCTCACGTTCCACCGCTACGAGCCGGGATTCTGTATTCAGGGAGGCGACCCTAACGGCGATGGCACCGGCAACTCAGGCAAGAGGATCAAGTTGGAAGTCAGCCCGAAACTCAAGCACGATGCCGCGGGAGTTGTCGCAATGGCGAGGTCCAGCGATCCGGACAGCGCATCCTGCCAGTTCTACATCACCCTCGGCCCCGCGGATTTCCTGGACATGAACTACGCGGTCTTCGGCAGAGTAACTTCGGGCATGGAAGTAGTCAAGAGCATCAGAGTGGGCGACACCATCAAGTCCATTCGCATCCTGCCTGGCTAGACCTGGACCAAGCGCTAGATAAAACGAACAAGACTGGAGTCAAAATGGACCGCATAGCAGTAATCGAGACCGACAAGGGGACCATCAAGTTCAATCTTTACGAGCAGGAAGCCCCCATTACCACCAAGAATTTCGTTGAGCTGGCCGAGAAGAAATTCTACGACGGCCTCACGTTCCATCGCCGGGAGCCCGGCTTCGTGATCCAGGGCGGGTGCCCCAATGGCAACGGCACTGGCAACTCAGGCAAGAAGATCAAGTTGGAAGTCAGCCCGAAACTCAAGCACGACGCTGCGGGAGTTGTCGCGATGGCCAGGTCCAGTGATCCGGACAGCGCATCCTGCCAGTTCTACATCACCCTCGACCCCGCGGATTTCCTGGATATGAACTACGCTGTCTTCGGCAGAGTAACCGAGGGTCTGGAAGTAGTCCAGAGCATCAGAGTAGGCGACAAGATCAAGTCAATCCGCATAGTCCCGGGCGAAGCAGAGAAGTAGCCTCCCCGCCTGGTTGTCTTGAACACGAATCAGCATCCCTCCAGGTATCCTACCTGGAGGGATATCAGTTGCAGCGGCCGGAAGATCACCATCAGACTATCCAACCATCAAACCATCAAACTGGCCCCAGTCCTTCACCCTCTCAAGCCCTATCTGCTATACTAGTCCAAACCCACCCCACGGAGGATTCCCGCATGACCTCTCGTCAACGTGTCCAAGCTGCACTCTCATTTTCCGGGCCGGACCGATTGCCCCGCGACGTCTGGGGGGTGCGGTCGGTGGCTGTGCTCCGTCCGAACGACTGGCGGGCGGTGGTGTCGCGGTTCCCCATGGACTTCGACCGTGCGCCGACGGTTTTGGGGCAGTCAAGCAAGTCCACCGGCGGGGGCTATGAGACAGGGACCCGGGTTGATGACTGGGGATGTGTCTGGTCGACGCTGCAGAACGGGGTATCAGGCGAGGTGATCCGCCCGGCGGTGGCCGAATGGAGCGATCTAGCGAGCTTCGATGCGCCGTGGGAGATGGTGGAGAAGCCGGCAAGCGAGACGGTGAACAGCTTCTGCCGATCCTCCGAGGCGTTTGTTCTGGGCGAAGTCGGCCCGGGGCCGTTCGAGCGGATGCAGTATCTCCGAGGGACTGAGAACCTGTTCCTGGACCTCGGGGAGGACAGCCCGGAGTTGGGCAAGCTGACGGAGATGGTCCACGAGTTCTACCTGAAGCACTTCCAGTTGTGGAGCCAGACCGAGGTAGACGGTATCACCATCGGCGACGACTGGGGATCGCAGACCGCCCTTCTTATCAGCCCAACTATGTGGCGCAGGCTCTTCAAACCGCTGTATGCCCGGTATATTGAGATAGTGCACAGGGCGGGCAAGAAGATGTTCTTCCACAGCGACGGAGTGGTCCGAGACATTATCCCCGACCTCATAGAGATCGGCGCGGACGCCCTCAACCACCAGCTCTTCTGCATGGATATAGAGGAGATAGGGCGGAGCTTCCGGGGCAAGGTCACATTCTGGGGAGAAGTAGACCGCCAGTACATCCTGCCATTCGGAACCGTCGAAGAGGTAAGGCAGGGGGTACGGCGGCTGAAGCAAGCCCTATACACCAACTCCGGCGGCCTCATAGCCCAGCTCTCCTGGGGAATAGACGACCCGATAGAAAACATCGTGGCGGCGTTTGAGGAATGGGATTTGTAGGGGAATGTTTTGGGCGGGGTATAATTGCATCAAGCAAGACTACGACAAGGAGACACCTATGTTCAAGCGAATAGACCACGTTGAAATCATCCCTCGGGACTTCGAGCGGACGATACGTTTCTATGAGGACGTGCTTGGCTTCAAGCTCAAGGAGAGGCATACTGTTGATATGAAGCCGCTCCGGGAGATTGCTTACCTGACTCTCGGCGACACTATGATCGAGATATTGGACGTCGCTGACACGGAAGAGCCGGCAGTCGACTGGACAGTCGGCTACATCGGCATCGCCATAGAAGTGGAGAACATGGACAGGGCGGTGGCGTATCTGAAGGGCAAGGGTATTGAGATCGCCTGGGGCCCCAAAGACATAGGCGGCCCCATCCGAGCCGAAATCCGAGACCCCGACGGCCTTACTATTGAACTGAGGCAGTGGTAGGCTACGGTCCTTGTGGCGTTGTGGTGTATCGGGACTTGAGCGGAGCGGAAGTCCCGATACAACTAACCCATAGCCGCCAGATCAAAGAACCCTTCCGTCACCCAGACCTCGCGGAAGTGGTAGGGCATTGTCATGTTGGTGGCATTGGCGTAGCGGCTGAGAAGGGCTCGGCGGTCGTAGTCGAAGTGGACAATCTCTGCCTTCAGTTGTCCGCCGGACTCGGTCACAGTCAGCAGGCTGGGGTTGCAGCAGTCTTTGGGAATGGGAGTCTCGGCGGCGCAGCGGTCTTCGATTGCGCCGTCGGCGGTCCGGATGCGGCAGATCGGCACGGCTGACGAGCCACAGTTGGCCAGCAGGGAACCCTCGGTTTCTCGAACAAACGGGAAGTGCGTGTGGCCGATCACCGTCAGGTCGAAGGCGGGATCGTGAAACAGGCTCATCAGTTGGTCCGGGGTGGACTTCCACGAGGTGTAGTCCGGGTTGTTGTGGTTCTGGTGGCCGTGTAGTATGCGGATTGTCCGGCCGCGCCACCGCACCATGAGTTCATCCGGCAGTCCCGCAATGAAGCTGATCTGGTCCGCGCTGAGCTGCCCATAACCCGCCCGCTCACTGTCCGGCGGGGATGTATCGGTGGCACGTTCGTGCTCACTTGCGGCCATATACCGGAAAACCCCATTGTCGTGGTTCCCGCGAACAGTCCGGCCCGTCGCGCGCCTCTGCACCCACTCCACAGTCGCCGCAGCGTCCATCCCACCCTCAAAGATATCTCCGGCGACAAACACCTCATACCGCCCGCCAAGCCCCCGCAGATACGAGTCAACAGCCTCCAGTGGCTCGCGGTGCGAATGCAGATCGCTGAGGATCACCAACCGCTCGACAGAGCCGTCCAACTCAACCCTCTCAGCCTCAATCTCCCACGTTCTCGGCATTCCCGGCTTCCAGACGGCGCGGTTTGGCATACTTTCCTTTGATGGCATTGCGGCTTCCACCTCGTTGCGAGCATTGGATTACACTATAGCGTGACGACGCGATGCTGTCCAATCCGCCAGTGCTTCCCCCACGCAGGAAATCCGCCCCCCGATGCCGAACTCCGTAAACAGTAATAACGAGAGGTAATGCAATGACGCAGACTTTCAACCTTACCCGAATTGTCTTGATCACACTGGCGCTGATCATTGTTCTGGTCGCCTCGACCGGGGCCAACCTCCTCCCCAACGGTGGTTTCGAGAAAGACTCCGACGGGGACGGCATCGCCGATGGGTGGATTGTCCAGCCTGCCAACTTCTCCCGCGAAAAGCTTACAGACCTTCAGGCATTTATCGACAAGCTGCCCTCCCAGGCGGAGTTGCTAGAGGGTCAGAAGATATTGGCTTCTGATGGGTCCCTGCTGTGGGGCCGGGAGCCTGATGGCAAGTGGGGGCCGGAAGCCCTCGGGACCGGCGGTAACTGGGGCGAGTATGAGAAGAGCTGGAAGACCGAGGTCAACTGGCGCGAGAGAATGCAGCGGGAATATCTGCCACAGGCATCCCGCTTTGGCGAATTCCCCGTCCCGGCTGGCCTGGACCTCGGCGACACCACCCTCATGCTCTCCAACGCCGAGCCGCGGAAGCAGGTGATATCCCAGCCGATAGAGGTCAAGCCGGGCACCGGTTACAAGCTCGTCTTCTGGTTCAGGACCTCTGGCGGCACGGACTACTGGTGGGGTCCGCAGATCCTCGACGGCGCGTGCAACCCGGATACAGTGCCATCTTCGCCTCAACCCTCCGAGCACTACAACAACCCCAATGTCGTCAACTCCATCCCATCTGCCTATTGGTGGGGCGCGGGGGTAGGGGGGCGCTACTGGGCCAGGATGGAGATTCCATTCAGAACCAGCCCGGAGTGCAAGAGCATTGTCATTCGGCTGCCCTATGAGTTTCGGGAAGACGCCGAGCGAAAGCGAATGCGCAACGAGAGTTACAGGATATGGTACGATGACTTCAGCCTGGTGGAGGACCCATCCATCCTGAGATCAGGCCCCACCGACGAAGCCCTCTCAGACAAGCCGGAGCCAACGTGGTCCCCCGAGGCAGTCACGCGAGGGTTTGCGACAGTCCCCCGCCCGACTCTGCCGCTCACATACGATAGCTACATACCTGAAGCGTCCGAGATCGACGCCCCGATCCGGCTTGCGCTGTCCGCTGGTGAGACGGATTCCGCGGTGGTCTTCGTGCGCGGCCTCGCAAAGGAAGAGATAGTCCTGCGGGCGGAGCCGGGGCAGTTGGCCTCCAAGAACGGTTACGGCCTCCAGAACGCCTACGGGGCGCGGTTTATCACGGTCCGGGCGGCGGAGATGGCGCCAAGGTTCCTGACAGCCAAACGCTACGTCTACACCCCAAAACTCCTGCTCAATAGTTCCGACCTCACGGTAAGGCCGGGTGGCAGCGGGCAGTTCTGGATGACGGTCACGGTCCCGCCGGGCACTCCTCCGGGCGAGTACACCGGCAACCTTACGCTCACCCGCACCAGGCCCGCCACCGGCGAACCCGCAGCCAGGAAGATAGACGTGCCGATTGTACTGACTGTCCGCGACATCGCGCTGGAAGAAGCGGACGCAGCGTTCTTCGTGTGGGGCGACACTTCTCCCGTCCAGGGAACCAGAGGCCCCGCGACAGCCTTGTCCGGCGCCGACAGCATCTACTACGCCGATATGGCCCGCCACGGCATGAACACCGTCTGCACATACTGCTTTGCCGAGCGCAAGGACAAGGACGGCAAGGTCCACGTCAGCTACAACGAGCTGGATGCCTTGATTGAGTCCATTAGGGGTGCAGGTCTGTGCAAAACCCAGCCATTCTTCCTGGGAACCTGGCGCGACGGCGGGGTAGGTGGGGAGTTTGGCGAACTTGCGGGCGGCAAGGACACCATCATGGCCATCACCAACCACGGCAAGAAGTCCGGTTGGCCGAACCTGATCTGGGCGGTGCTTGATGAACCGGATATTGACAGCCGCTGTGCCAGAGTCCAGGAAGTCATCAAGACCCAGTACGCCGAGCCGAGGAAGAAAGGCGTGAAGACGGCAGTCGCGGGCGGTTACGCCGGCACCTTCCTGCGGCCTCTTTCCGAAAAGGGCGACACGCTGGGCGACCTGTACGACGTGTGGATAGAGTCGATGTACACCGAGAACTGGCCGGAGTTGCAGGCAGCGGCAAAGAAGAAGAAAGCGCAGCTTTGGATGTATAACTGCTGGCTCACCGGCGCGGGCTACCTCCAGGAGCGCTTCTACTCCGGCCTGTGGACCTGGCGAACCGGCGCTAAGGGCAATGGCTCGTGGGCTTATGGCTGGTATGTGCGGATCAACGAAAGCGGCATGCCGGAGAGCCTGATGGCGTGGGAGGGCAGAGCCGCCGGAGTCAACGACTACCGCTACCTCCAAACCCTCGAAAGCGCCGTCGCCAAGGCAACGGGAAGAGGCAAGACCGGCCCTGCAATCCAGGCGGCAAAGAAGTATCTTGACGACCTGCGCCAGAGCATTCCTCTCACGGCATACAGGAGCCGCCCTGGCGCAATCCCGCAAGTTCAGTGGGCGGAAATGGACGCGTACAATCCGGTGCCCGCCATTAGGCCCGAGGACTACCCGGCCATCCGCGAAGCCTGCGCCACCCACATCGCAGCCATACGGAAGGAAGCTGGAAATCGCAAGTGACGCGAAAATCCCCTCCCCTGGGGGGGAGGGTTAGGGTGAGGGCGCTCTGTGGCAATCACGCACGGTGGTTTCGGATTGCGCACAGTGTCCGCCTGCACCAAAAGGAGCAAACATGAACACAGACACAATCAGCAGTATGATTCGGGACATCCCCGATTTTCCGTCTCCGGGGATCATATTCAAGGACATCACCCCGGTCCTGCACGACCCGGAGGCGTTTGGCTTTGTTATCGACAAGCTGGCGGAGTATGCGGGAACAGTAAAGCCCACTGCCATTGTCGCTATCGAGGCCAGAGGCTTTGTGTTCGGGGCGGTGTTGGCCTACAAGCTGGGGATCAGCCTTGTGCCGGTAAGAAAAGTGGGAAAGCTGCCGTGGACGCGCATCAGGGAAGAGTACTCGCTGGAGTACGGCACAAACGCCGTCGAGATGCACGAAGACGCCCTGAAGCCTGGTGATCGCGTCCTGATAGTGGACGACCTCCTAGCCACCGGAGGCACCGCCAGAGCCGCAGCCAAGCTGGTCCAAAGACTCGGTGGCGAGGTCGCAGGAGCCGCCTTCGTGATAGAACTAGACTTCCTAAAAGGCCGAGAGCTCTTGCCCGGCTACAACGTGTTTTCGATGGTGAGCTACTAGCTGAGAGCTGAATCGCGAAAACCGCGAAGAAGCGCGAATGACGCGAAGAATTCCCTCTCCTGGGGGAGAGGGCTAGGTGTCACCCCGAAAGCATCGACAAGGAGCGAAGCGACTGCGATGCGATAGGGGGTGAGGGCGCTCTGTATCGATTCATGCGTTGCTACCAGTCTGCGAACAGTCCTTGCGCACCGAACAGGAGACCAAAATGATCCTCCGTACAACCTTACTGGCTGCCGCGCTCATAGCCATTGCCTCCTTCTGCCTCGTGGCGGAACCGGGAGTTCGGATTGCACCGGGCAAGGACGGCGTCTTCGTCTACTCGGACAACTTCAAGACCCCCCGGTTCTTGCAGGACACATTCACCGAGAACCTGGGGCTGGAACAGTGGGGTGGGCGGGTTTTCAGCGCGGGGCCGGCCCGGAATCGCACTCTCATCTACAGGTTCCACGGCGACCGGGTGGTTGAGTCGGCGGAGATCAGAGTCAGCCAGAAGTCCAACGGCCCCAACCTCGGCGGCCACACTTACCTTTATGTCTCCCCCAACGGCATCGACTGGACCGACTCGGGTTCGAGTGAGGAGATCGCGGCGGATGTCAACGGCTGGCAGACGGGCAATCTGACCCTCAAACCCAGCGCCGCTGCCAGGCTGAAGGGCAAGACCGAGGTCTGGCTCAAGATTGTCATGGACAACAACTCCGGCCTCACAACCAGTGAGTCCAACACTCTCACCGGGCTGGAGGTTCGGATAAAGACCGGTGGCGCGGCGGGTGGTTCGGCTAATCCGACGGCGGATGAGCTGAAGTGGGGCAAGCTGCAGTCCAAGTCAGGATGGCGTCTCATCTTGCTGGACTCTATGGATCCCGGTTGGCTTCGGCCCCGGTGCTACTTCGAGGAAGCAGACGGCTGGCTTCGCGAGGCGAATCCGCTGGTCCATTCCTCTTCCGAAGGCTTCACGGTGCGGCGGCGGGACACGGGAGACGCACCGCGCCTGTCGATGGCTATGTTCGTCAAGACCGGCAAGCCCGGCCCGGTAATGGCCCGCTTGACTCTTCTCTGCACAAAGGACTCCTCCCGCAAGGTTAGCGTGACCTGGGACGGCAAGACCGTCGCAAGCATCGACCCCGCGAGCTACTTTGATACCGAGCGCAGCTTCAACATCACTCTGGCCTCGAGCGCAAAGGCGGGCGTCCACCAGGTTCGGCTGGCCGGGCAGGATTCGGGGAGTGTGACCGTTCGGCGGGTGGCGGTTGCGGGGGATGTCGCCTGGGCAAGCAAGCCGGGGCTGCCGCAGGGTGGCAAGCTCGGCGTGATCAGCGCCTATTATATGCCCGACCCCGAGCCGCCCGCTGCTTCTCAGGTAGTCGAAGGCCGCACGGAGAACGTGGACGTCGGCCTGAACTTCTCCGGCCTCCAGAGAATGTACAAGGAGCATGACGACTTCGGCGGGCTGAGAGTTGTGGTCCAAAACTACGGCAAGGCCCCAACTCGGATAGCAGCCCTCACGCTTAACGGCAAAGCGGTGCAGGAGAGCTATGTCGACTTCGTAAAGAGCGCCTGGGATGCTCGTGGAGTTGTGTGGTACAGGGTCAGGCCCAGGCTGATGAAGCCGGGAGAGTGCGGGCAGGTCTACATCCGGTTCCGCAAGCGCCCGGCAGGGAAGTCCGCGAATGTGGAAATCCTCCTGGAAAACGGCAGCTCGACCAAGGTCTCTATCCCGTTCAAGTCGCCCGACCTCCAACTGGACTTCGTAACCACCAACTCGACCTACGACACCCTCTATGTATACGCCCGAAAGACCGCCGCGGCCTCGCCGGGCAAGGCTGCGAATCTGATTCTGGACGGCAAACCGCTCGCCAACGCCAAGGTCTACGGAGCCGACTTCCCCGGTGGTGTTACTCTGCTGACGGCGAAGCTGGCCAAGCCCCTCAAGGTCGGGGATTTCCATGTGGCGCAGGTGCGGACAAGTTCCGGCAAGTCGGTTGCGGCGCAGTTCCGGGTTATGAGGTTCTGGTTCCCGCGAAGCTCGTTCCACGTGCCGCCGGAGATATGCAAGGCAATGCGCATGAACCTGGCGATGGTCCACGAACACGATCTGAAGACCTGCGAAAAGTACAACATCCATACCACATCGCACAGCGTTCTCGATCTTCACAAGCGCGTGGCCTATATCTACGGCCCGGATGAGCCGGATGCACAGGACAACAGGGGCGGCGGATACGCAAACGGCCTGGGCGCGACCGGCAGAGCGCTTACCGAGAGCAGTTGGCAGGAACTGCTTGAGCGCTCGCCGTGGGTTGCGAGTATGATCGTAATGGACGGCACCACAAGGCCGCTCAACTGGGGGGTCTACGGCCAGTTCGCCGACATCACCTGCTTCGACCCATACCCGGTCACATACTACGGCGGAGACCACAGCTACGTTGCCGAGAGCCTCGACTACGCGAGATTATGCGGAACTCCCAAGCCGATGTTTGCGTGCATGGAGGCGTTCGGCTGGGGAGCAGGCCAGGGGGTTCCCGAGGGCGTGCGAGGGCCATACCCGGAAGAGTACAGGCAGAACATCATCCAGGCCATCGGCGCGGGTATGAAGGGGCTGACAAGCTGGGTCTATGCAGCCGGCGCAGGCGGGTGGGAGATCAACCCGGAATGCGCGGCAGAGATAGCGAAGATGAACGCGCTGATCGAGTCTATACAAAACTATCTGCTGATAGGCACTCCCGTTGACCTGGTAGAGTGCGACGCCGCGACAGTGATGACCGGCACCTATGGAAACGAGAAATGGCCCAAGCCCAAGGTTCATGTCAGCGCTCTCATCTGCGGCCCGGATGCGATGGTAATCACCGCCGCCAACCACATCCCCGCCAGCAAAACCAGCCCGGTCATAGAGCCTGCAAAAGGCCTGAACATAACTGTCCATCTCCCGGACTACCTGAGGAATGTCAAACCGGTAGAGGTAACAGAGGGTGGCCTCGCGCCAGTCCCCTACGAGCGCAAAGGGTCTACTCTGGTCCTGAAGCCGGAAGTCATCACAACTGGGAGCGTGTTCTTGCTGAGGAAGTAGCAGAGAGCAGAGGCGCAGAGAAGCAGAGAGCCTTTCTCATCCCTCCAGGGTCTCCGAACCTGGAGGGTATGCAGCGAAGATAGGCCAGGCCCTCCAGGTAGGGACTACCTGGAGGGATGATGAAGTGGAAAGCAGAGGGAATGGACGGTAGTCATTCCGAGGAGGAACGACGAGGAATCTGATGTTCGCGCTAGGGTATTGGGTCCAAAAGCAGATTCCTCGCAAGCTCGGAATGACTGCCTATAGAGGGTATGCAATGCCATCGGAGTACATTGTGCACAATAAAACAGCAAAAACAATAACAGACCTATACCTGGAGTACCAGGCCCGACTCCTGCCCAGGCTTGCGGCTTTTGCCTCGGGTGAGCAGCCGTATCTGGTCGTGCAGGTCGCGCCGAGTGGTCTGTGGGCGAACTGCAACAGCGTGGAGTCTGTCGTGGAGGAGAACTTCGCCTGCTTGGAGCGACAGTTGCAGTTGGGCTCAGACTGGCTGCCTTACCTGGAGCCTTGGATGGGCACGGGGGTATACGCCAACGCCTTCGGCTGCGAGTATGTGTGGCGGGATGGGGAGTCGCCTGCGGTCCACTACAGGTATCACAGCCTCGAGGAGATCGCGGAGACACCGGAACCCGACATAGCAATCAGCCCGGTCATGGCCAGTGTCCTGGAGATAATCGCCCGCTTTCGCGAACTCACCGACGACCAGGTGCCGATTGGGCTGACAGACACCCAAAGCGCTAACGATACCGCCACGCTTATACTCGACGCCGCGGAACTGATGGCTGGGTGCTACGTAGAGCCTGAGGCGGTCCATCGCTTTCTGAGCCGTATCAATGCGCTGATAGCGGAGTTCTCGCGGCAGCAGATTGAGGCAATCGGAACAGCTCCAGTGGCCCGTCCCGGTCACATTGCAGTGAGCGACTCAAGCTGGCAGGGCATAGCGATCTCCGACGACAACCTCGCTGTGGTGTCCGAACCCATCGGCCGCGAGTTCTGCCTGAAGTACGATCGGGAACTTGCGGACGCATTCGGGGGCCTGGCCATCCATTCCTGCGGCCGCTGGCAGCACCTGATGCCGTACATGGCCCAAATGCGCAACATAGTCCAGGTAGACTGTCCCATCCACCTCGACGCCGACCCCACGCCAAACGACCCCGAAGCAGTCCGCGACGCCTTCGCAGGTTCCGGCATCCCGGTCAAAGTCCGAGGCCCCATCGACGTGCAAAGCTGGCTCGACATTCTACCCAGAATCGCCAGGAGCGACCTTCGCCTGATAGTCCAGGTAGACCCCGCCGCAGACCTGGAACAAGCCAAGCGCGACTACAAGACAATCGACCGGGCATTGGGGGAGTTGTACGTCTAGATGGGGACGAAGTAAGCGACCGTTGTCATTCCGAGGAGGAACGACGAGGAATCTGTTTTGCGTGCTTCAGGCATATTAGAGGTAATCTCACGCGCAAAGCACCGTCTCATATAAACATAACTTGACACAAAGACAAATCTCATCTACATTTGTGGGTGTTCGGTATCCGAGGAAAAGGGAAGAGGCATATGTTATGAACACCGTTCGATGGTCGCTCGTGCTCGTTCTTGTTGGAACACTCTTGACGCAAGTGTCGCTGTGCGCTACTACGGAAGTCGTGCTGGATGAGAAGATGCGTGTTGGGGGAGACGGAGAACTGCGCCTAGACCAGAAGGCCACCATAGGCGGGGTTCTGGCTGACGGGTATATAACAGGCGCTACCACTGTCACACTCGGTACAAGCGGATATAGTAGCTTTGATGTTCGAGGTTGGGATAGATTCACTTGCTTCGTAGGGGTACTGGACGACTGTCCCGAGGGCTACTTGTATGTCGTAAGTGTTTTGCTTGATGGGAAGGAGAAATGGAAGAAGGAAATCGCTCCCGGCGAAGCCGCGCAGAATGTTGCTATCTCTCTGGCGGGTGCGCGGGGGATCAAACTACTGGTGGTCTGCAAGAAAAGTGTCTATCCCGGGTATGTTGCTTGGGGCGAGCCCCGG
Organism: uncultured bacterium; assembly: GCA_964611645.1. Taxonomy (GTDB): domain Bacteria; phylum Armatimonadota; class UBA5829; order UBA5829; family UBA5829; genus CAZTAO01. Next base: position 19,297 of record CAZTAO010000057.1, read on the forward strand.
CTGCTGAAAGGAGCAGGTCCTGTAGCTGTGAGGCCTGCCGAGACTGAGTCTGGAAGAGCGGCTCCAGAACCGGATACACCTACTCGAAAAGTCAAGTTTACACTTGACCCAAGCGGCTTGGACAAGCTCGCTGGCAACCTGTGGGGCCAATGCCAGGCAAAGCCTGCAATCAAGGCCAAGATCGAGAACGGGAACATAGCGGCAGCGACATTCAAACCCATCGGCAGCCTGCTGCCAGAGACTCCCGCCGCTGTTGCCGCAGATCTCTACACCGCGATGATAAAGAGTGGTTTCAGCCTGGTGGAACGAGGCCAGATCGACAAGGTTCTGAAGGAACTCAAGATACAGGATACTGCCCTGGTAGACCCCAATACTGCTGCGAAGATCGGCAAACTCAGTGGGGCTGACATGATGCTCCTTGGCGAAATCACGGACTCCGACTCGCTGGTGGTAATCAACGCCCGCCTGATGGACACCGCCACGGGCCGCTCGGTAGCTGCCGAGCGCGTAGAACTGCGGAAGATATTCTCGAGGAACTAGCCGCAGACTTAGGCGTTGGGTTCAGCATCTTCTGGCGGACTGCATTGTGGGCACCAGGACTGATCTTCCGGCAGTGTTCGGCCGCAATTTGCGCAAGTCAGAGGCGTAGACGGACTCTCCTCCAAAGCGGCGTCAAATGCGGTGTCATCTTCAACTGCGATCTGCGCGGATGAGTTGGCTGCAGGGACAGGTGTATCATGATTGGCCTGATTCCGGTCGTGCTCTTGCCGCATTTCCGGCTGCGTCCTGGCAGACGCGGGATTTGCAGCCTTGAATGTGTTGACCTCTATGTCGATCAGCAACCTGATTGTCTCTGCTACCGCCTTTAGTGAGATATACGACCTCCAAGTCCCAGCCAGAATCAGGAGAATACATAGGACAGTGCCGAAAAGTCGTGCATCGTCGCCGAATCCAGCTAGCAGATAGCAGAACGCTGCGTAACCGACAAACGCGGCCAAGACGACGCCGAAGAACAGCACCAACTCGGCCAGAATCTCGTGGTACTTCGCGATGGACGAGAGGGCCGGATATCTGCGTCCACGAGCGTCGTCTTCGGCCGTCCGCAGGTTACCGCCAGCTATCCTCGACAGCATGAACGGCATAGTCACTCCTTGCCGTCCCATATCGTCCGCTTCTGTTCGGTGGTTCGCTGGTGGGGGCTGATCGATGAGCAGTCGATTATGCCTGCGGCAATGCGTTTCTGAGTTATCGAATTCTTGGCCGTCGACGGGACAATAGCGCATAGCAGAACCTCCAGTGAGTCACTTTTAGCCGAACCTCGGCAGCCCACTTCGTTCCATCTTTACACAGGGATTCTACCACCTTACGATGCAGAGTGCAAAACCCAGTTGGGGGGAATCACGGGTCGAGAGCGTGAAACCCTTAACCCTCCCATGCTATTGACGCTCGGCGATCAGCCCAAAGTGAATGTCTGGCTTTCCTCGGTTTGAGGCCCAACAGCAGATTCCTCGTCGTCCCTCCTCGGAATGACAGGAATCTTTCGCTCTCTGCTTTCCACTTTCTGCTCGACTCCCGACTGTGGACTGTCGACTGCCGACTGTTGACCGTCCCGCAGCATCGTCTCCAACAAAAACACCGCCCCCGCCTTGTCGAGGGGTTGGTTGTTGTTGCCGCATTTTGGGGATTGGACGCAGCTTGGGCAGCCGTCTTCACAGGGGCAGCTTTCTATGCTTACCAGCGCGGCGGTGGCCAGTTGCTCGAACTCCTCGAATGCCGCTCTTGCCAGGCCGACTCCGCCGGGGTAGCCGTCGTATATGAAGACAGCGGGCAGGAACTCGACATCCGGGTGGCTGGGGTGGGAGACCCCGCCGATGTCGTTACGGTCGCACAGGGCATAGAGCGGCATTATCCCGATGGCGTTGTGTTCCAGCGCATGGATGGAGCCGCCGAGGTCGAACGCCCTTCCGATCAGCCGGTTCTTGGCATCCATCGGCACCGCGAACCACACCGCCTCAGTCTTGAGCAGTGTCTCCGGTAGGTCCAGCGGCTTGCGCTCCAGGACCTGGTCTGTGAAGAGGCGCTTCTTCATGTAGTGGGTGACCATCGAGGAAACAGTCACATCCCCGAACCGCAGCGTGTACGGCCCGACCAGCTTTTCCTCGCGGACCGCGTCGACTACGATATGGGTGTCGGCGCTGGATACCGTGTAGTAGTCCACATCTGTCCGCTCGACAAAGACGGTCTTGTCCGCAAGTGAGAGCTTGTTGACCACGTAAGACTCCCCCGCGTGCAGGTAGATCGCGCCCTGGTGGAGGTTGGTGAAGACGTTGGACTCGTCCGCCGTGCCCATCACAACCCCGCCCTGGTCGATGGAGACTATGTTGTATGTCACCCCCGACGCCGACCGTATGTTGACCTCTCCGGCGGGGTATCTGGTTCCGGTCCACAGCCACCTGCCCCGATACTCCACCAGCCCCATCTCCGCCAGGTTCCCCAGCACCTCCCACGCCTTCGCGCCGAAGTGCTTCTCCACCTCCGCATCGGTCAGTGGAAGCTCCTGGGCGGCGCACAGCAGGTGTCCGGCGAGCACGTAGGGGTTGCGCTGGTCGATGATCATCCGCTCGTGACCACCACTGAGGATATAGTTGGGGTCCCTCATCAGATACTGGTCCAGCGGGTTGTCCATCGCAATCAGAACAGCCAGTGAAGACTCCGTCCCACGCCCCGCGCGCCCTGCCTGCTGCCAGGTGCTTGCCACCGAGCCTGGGTAGCCGGTCAGGATAGCTGCGTCCAGCCCGCCGATGTCTACTCCCACCTCAAGCGCGGTGGTCGAGGTTACCCCAACAAGCTCCCCGCTGAACAACTGCCGCTCAATATCCCGCCGCTGTGCCGGAGTGTAGCCCGCGCGGTATGCCATGATCCTGTCTGCCAGCTCCGGGTGCCTCTTCTGCAACTCCGACCGCGAGTATCGCAGGATCAGTTCGGCGGTCTTGCGGGCGAGCGTGAATACAATAGTCCGAACCCCGAACCCCAGCAGCTTGGTGAATAGCTCGACCGCCTCCACGTTGGTGCTGCGTCTCTCATTGGTTCCAGTCATAAATGGCGGGTTCAGAAACGCGAAGACTTTTTCGCCGGTGGGGGAGCCGTCGTTATCCACCACCGACACTTCCTCCCCGATCAGTTCGCTCACCAGCCTGCCGGGGTCGTTCACTGTGGCTGAAGCGCAGATGAACTGCGGACTTGAGCCATAGTATTCGCAAACCCGTTTCAGCCGCCGGATGACATTCGCCACGTGAGACCCAAACACCCCGCGGTACATGTGGACTTCGTCTATGACCACGTACTTGAGCTGGCTGAAGAAATACGACCAGGTGGTGTGGTAGGGCAGAATGCCGACGTGGAGCATGTCGGGGTTTGTGAGCACAAGCTGCGCCACGCGCTTTGTGGCAGGGCGCTCGGAGCGCGGGGTATCGCCGTCGTAGGTGGCTGCGCTGAGCGAGTCCGTGAGCAAGGGCTTAAGCTTGCCAAGTTGGTCCTGGGCGAGGGCTTTGGTCGGGAAGAGCAGCAGTGCGCGGGCTTTGGGGTCTATCTCAAGGGCTTCAAGTATCGGGATCACATAAGATAGGCTCTTGCCGCTGGCTGTGGAGGTAACTGCCACCACATTGTGCCCCTCGCGGACGTGCGCCACAGCCTCGGCCTGGTGGGTGTAGAGCCGGTCGATCCCGGCAGACGCAAGAACGCCCCGCACCCTCGGAGAGAGTGGGGGCGCAACATCCGAATATTTTGGAGGCCGGGCGGGAATCCTCGCGACGTGGACAATGCTGCGCCTGTAGTCCCTCGACCTTCGCAAAGACTCTATAGCGCGATCGAGGCTCACAGATTCACTCCACAAATCCCGGCCGATGGAGAGCCGTTATCACGAATACACGAAAGTCCGAAAGCACGAAAAAGGGGATTCACTTTCGTGTCTTCCACTCTTCGTGCTTTCGTGATGAAACTATCCTTTGCCAGGAGGTCGCGTAAGCTACTTTTCCTGGACGATGATCACGTTGATCTGGGCTTTGCCCTTCTGCTGGCCTGAGCCGCCCATTCCCATAGCGCCGGCAGCGCCGGACATCGGGCCTGTCGGGGGCATCATTCCACCCGTCGGGTTCATATCGCTGAATCCGCCGCCCATATCAGGCATGCCAGGCATTCCAGGTCGCGCAGGCATCGGGACGTTTCCGGCAGGACCGGGTACCATCGCTCCAGGCATTGTAGCGCCAGGCCCCATTCCGGGCATCATCCCGCCGGGTCCCATGCCAGGCATATTCGCGCCAGGCATCGGAGGACCGTCCATACCACCCGGCATGCTTGCCCCGGGTCCCATCCCCGGCATCATCGCGCCAGGCATACCACCCATTCCAGGCATCATCGCACCCGGCATGCCACCGGGCATACTCGCTCCAGGTCCCATTCCAGGCATCATGCCTGCGCCTGCTCCGGTCGGGCCGAGCACGTTCGCGCCCTGGACCATAATCGCGGGGAACTCGATGTTGAGTTCTCTGCGGATGGCGCGGTTTTCGTTGTAGGCGAAGTAGGTGACCGACTTAACAACGATCTGAGCGCCCGGTGCGCTCTGCACGCCGGTGAACCGGATCAGACCGTTGCCCTTCAGCTCAGACTCGATCTTCGCGCATTCCCGCCCGTCCTGCCATTCAAAGCCGGTCAGGGTGGCGGTGCCGTCGAGAGCAACCAGGTCGGTCAGGCCCTCGAGCTTGAGGTTCATTTTGTCCGGCCAGGTATCGCCCGTCTTGACTGGCGTAGTAGGCAGCACCTGGAGGATGTCCATAACGTTGACGTTCTTGTTCTTGCCGCCGACAACATCCGGGTCGGTCACACTGCCGAACTTGTTCAGCAGCCGGTAGACCTGCGGGGCCTTGTTGAACGCTGTGTAGAGTGGCTGTCTGCCGCCGTAGTAGCTGATGTAGGCGCTGTTGCCCACTTTGTAGCGCATAAGTCGCAGCCCGTCCGGCTGAACATCTTCAACGCTCTGGCTGAGGCGGAACTCACCGCTCATCCGCAGGGTATCCATGGTGGGGTTGTCGGACGAATCCAGCAGAGCCACTTTGGACTGCACTATATACAGGTTTTGCTGCCCGTAGGGCAGTTTGTAGAAGAGCAGTATGCCGGGCTCGGAGCTTGACCTGTCGATGGTGTTCTTGACATTGACCGTAACTCTGGTCTTGTCCACGGTATTGCCACTGGCATCGTGGATATGCAGGGACAGTACGTGCTGGCCGTCGCCGATGAGTCTACCCGTGCGGTCGTCGGAGGACGTGAAGAACGGCGCCTTGGTGTTCCAGATGAACGTGGTCTGGTCGCCGCTGGTCGTGATAGTGTCCGAAGCCTGATCGGTGGCTGTGATGAGCTGAAGGTCATCGCCCATAACCAGGTCCAGGGAAACATATCCGTCTTTGGGCAACGCCGCCGATGGGAACACGAACTTGATGTTCTCCTTGACGGTCTGCCCATCGGTGGGGGACATAAGTGTTAGTGCGCTCGCCATCTGCCCACAAAGCGCCATCAGCGCCAGCACCAAAACCGCTGCTCTGAGCATAGTTCTAGCCATCGCCACGCTCCTTCAAAAACCGAAGTCCGGAGTCCCGTGACCCCGTCTCTATCCACAGCCTCCATTGAGGCTCAAAACCGCGCATTACCGGCAACCTGCTGCCGCAAATATGCACAAACTCATACCCCACGAAAACCAACCTCGCGGGTACTCACCGCAATGATACTACAGATATGCGCGCTAGTCAACGCGAAATTGCTCAGTCTTCGTGAGAAACTCCCTCTCCCCGGCCCCGCGGGGAGAGGTGTTGCCCGAAAGCAGACCCTAGCGGAGCGGGGCTGCGATAGGGTTGGGGTGAGGGGTACGCACTATCTGGCGCACATGGTACTCATCATTGCTGAACAGATACGTCAACGCGAAAACAACTTGCCACATATAATGTATGGCAATAGCTCAACGACGCGCCTTGAACCTCGGCGCCGGGAAAACTGCCTTGTCGAACATATACTTCTGCAGGGTTTCCTTGGCTCCCGCGGGCTGATTGTCGATGTAGTCGGCTTCCCAGAAGAGAATCTGCTTAGCTCCCAGATTCTTGGCGTCTGCGTAGGCAGTGTCGAACGAAGCCTGGTCCCCGGGCACCCAACCGAAGTACCACACATCCACCTTATCCCCGACCAGCTTCTTCAGGTAGTTGTAGGCCATTGCGGGGGTGCCGCCGTTCTTGTAGTATCCTGTCGCGATTGCCGCATCCATCAGCCCTTCCCGCGACCATGTTCCCACATCCAGCAGCAGCCCGAGGAGGTTGTCGGCGTAAGCGCTCTGCGCGCCCCGGTATCCCCACGGGTGCTGCACCATCACGACCAGCGGCAGGTCAGGCTTCTCAGCCTTGAGGTATCTGCTCACCATCCGCATAAACTCGGTGATCGGTTGAGAACGATACGACACCCACCTGGGATCGTCATTTGGGATGTCGTGAGGGTCAACGCCATACTTCTGCTTGAACCCATCGATCATCGGTTTCTCATATCCGAAGTCGGCCACGCCTTTGGCGTCCACCTGGGGGTTGTCGCGGACATCGCCAGTCCTGATCCAGTCCAGGAACACCCCGTCAACGTCGTACTTGGTGACAACTTCCTTTATGATATCAAGCTTGTGCTCGCGGACCTGCGGAAATGCGAAGCTGAGTTGGGAATGGTAGGGCCGGCCGTCTCTGCGGATCCACCTGAACTGCGGGTTCTTTGTGGCAAATCGGCTCTGCCAGCCGTAGCCGTGGTCGTCTTCGTTAATGGAGAACCAGGCGTGGACCTCGATCCCTATCTTGTGGCCGTATCTCACGGCCTCTTTCAGCGAATCGAATTCCCCATAGTGGTACCGCGCCGCCATCTTTTCCAGGACTGCGGGGTTGGGGCTTGCGTTGGCGGCATCTTCCGGCTTGGGGTCAAAGTAGTTGTCGCCGGGAGTGGGGGACCCCATCGGGTCGCGGAGCTTGCTGGGGTAGAGTGACCTGCCGGAGTCCAGCACCCGCCAATATATCTTCGACCACCCCGCCGCCTTGCACATGTCCAGCATATGCCGCACGCCCTCAGCGCCGGTGTCTACGCCGTCTTTGAGCACCCAGTCGGAGTGGGTGAGCGGAGAACTAAGAATGAGCTTATCCGGCGCGGGCGGGTCCTGGCCTCTGACCATAGCAAACGCTCCCATCGCAAAAACTATGCCTATAGAAATCGTAGAAACCCATTTTCTCAATTGAACACCTCGGATTATTGCTACTATAGTCGTAGTCTAGCAGGATGGCCAAGGCAGGTCAAGCGGGGCAGCGGATACTGGGTGATGGGCGATAGGCCAACCCCGCAGGGGTTTCGTAAGGGCAGCACGGGGCTTCAGCCCCGTGTGACGTATTGCATTCCTCACTCAACTGGTGCTACCATACGCCTGAAAGCAATTCGGCGAATTGGAGCGAACTATGAGAACGTATCTCTTGATCGGAGTGATCGCTATGGCAATAATGTCATCGTGCGTGGCTGCCGAAGTGCCCGCCAACCGCATGCTCGGCAGGCAGTTCGTGCTCAATGTGGACTGCAACGACTACGACTACTTCGCCACCCCTGGCAAGGCGCAGGAGTGGATCCGGTGGAATTTCCGGACAATGGTCAAAGGCGGCGCGGATGTTCTGATCGCGGACGTCGCCCTGCCGGACGTTGTTGAGACCATCAACACCCCCACCGGTGAGATCATCGGCGCAAGGCTGCCGTCGAGCAGGCGTTACAACACGGTCAAGGAACTCTCCGCCCAGTATACGGATGTCCTCCGGCTGGCCTGCGATGAGGGGCACCGGGGTGGGACGCTGGTGCTGGCCGGGATGAGAATGAGCGATGCCCACCACGGCGCCGCCTGGCAGGCAACCTCCGACAGCGAGCTTTTCGGCAAGTTCACCCTGGACCACCCGGAGTGGTGTAACACGTGGGAGGACGGCAGCAAGGATGCCACCCTCAACTACGCGGTGCCGGAGGTGCAGGCGCATCGGCTGGCAATCCTGCGGGAGATGGCCCTCAACTACGACATCGACGGCATCGAGCTGGACTGGATGCGGTGGTGCAGGCATTTCCCGGCGGGAAGACAGCGGCAGTACCTGGATGATATGACTAAGTTTGTAGAAGAAGCTCGCAAAATGCTTGACGACGTCGCCAAGATCAAGGGTGTCGACCGGATGATCCTCGGACACAGGACCGCCCCCACAATGGAAGAGAACCTCAACATGGGCTGCGACGTGCCCACCTGGATGAAGCTGGGCTATGCGGACTTCGTCTCCCCGATGGACTTCCTCTTCGCCGACCCCAATATCAAGGTCGATGAATACGTCAACGCCGCCAAAGGCACGGATTGCCTGGTCTACCCGACCATCCAGGCCAAATACAGTATGGGCAGAATGTATGACGACAACAACCTCTACGAGGGCAAGGACAACCACCGCGCGGTAACTGTGACCTCGCTGGATATGGTAAGAGCGCTGGCCTACAACTCATTCGCGTGGGGAGCTTACGGCGGGTCGAGCTTCAATATCTACCTCTGGACTCCCGAGACCACCAAATTCCACTCCCAGACCATAGCCATAGCCTCCGACCCCAAGCTGGCCACCGCCGGCCCAAGGCATTACATGTTCTTGCCGGTCTGGAAGAGGCCTGGCAACTCATCGCCGACAGGCCGCGAGAACGCCCAGAGCCTCACGTTCGGGCCGGACACGGTGGGCAAGCGGCAACCGTTCGTGTTCCGAATGGCCGACGGCCGGAAAGGCGAGAAGCTCAAAGGTACAATGAGCTTCCGGTTCTACGACGGCACGCGGGCTGACGAATTCAGCATCGACCTCAACGGCAAGCCCATCCCGGCCAGCCTCATCAAGACCGAGTTCCAGCCCAACGGCGAGCCGTTCGATGAGGGCACGGGCGACGACCATCTCCCGGTCCTCAAGACCCCGCCCTTCGACCACAGCACCCCCTTCATCTGGCCCGCCAACGTCCGCTATCACATAGACCTGTCCAAATGCCCCCCATTCAAAGGCGACAACGAACTGGGCATAACCCTAATCAAGAAAGACCCCACATCAGACAAAACCCCGGTAATGGAAGCGCTGGAGATCAGAGTAACGGCACCGGTGACTAAGGTGAAGAAGTAGGGAAGCGTCTGATCGTGTGATGGTTTGATTGTGTGATCGGTGGTCTGGTTTCGACTCCGCTCAACCAGCGGCCCACGTTCGTTGAGCGGAGTCGAAACGAACCAGAAGATCACGATGGTCGAGGATATGCTATCCTCGACCCGGTATCCCGGGCATGTTGCCCGGCCAGCGGTGTACCCGACGCAAAACACATTAACCAGAAGATCGGGTGCGATTTGCAATCGCGCCCGCAAAGGAATGGCCGCGGTGTTTCGGGATTTGAGCGGAGCTTGCGGAGCGGGAATCCCGAAACTGCCAACCGCAAAACGCAGTAACCGGAGAAACAGAATGAAGCCAAGAATCGTATTCATCTGCATCGCTATGTTGCTTGCCATCACGGCCTCCGTCGGCATCGCCGTCGCCCAGGAGCAGAGCCAGCAGTTCGCGGCCGGCGTCGTATTCGAGGATGCCAACCGCAACGGTCTTCGCGACGCCGGCGAGAGGGGGATAGGTGGAGTCCGGGTCTCCAACGGTCGGACCAGTGTCAAGACCAGCTACTCCGGCGATTACCGAATTGCCGTCGATAACGACACCATCATCTTCGTCATCAAGCCGCGCAACTGGCAGACCCGGCTGGACAAGAATAACGTCCCGCGCTTCTACTATATTCACAAACCCGCCGGTTCCCCCAAGAGCAAGGTCGCGGGCGTCGCTCCCACCGGGCCACTGCCTGTGTATGTGAACATCCCGCTCTATCGTCATCCCGAACCAGACCAGTTCCGTGCGGTGTTCCTGGGAGACACGCAGGTATCCAACGAGGAGGAGATCAACTACCTGGCGCACGACATCATCGAGGAACTGGCAGGCACGGACGCGGGCTTTGCGGTATCGCTGGGCGACATCGTCTTCGACCGCCTCAATCTGTATGAGCCGTTGGTGGGGGTTATGGGCCGGATGGGCATCGGGTGCCACTATGTGAAGGGCAACCACGACTCCAACTACGACAACGGCCCCGGCCAACTCCTTGCCGATGAGACATTCGAGCGGGTATTCGGCCCATCCTACTACTCATACGACTACGGTCCCGTCCACTTCATTGCGCTCAACAACCCGTACTTCGTTGAGGGTGGGAAATACGAGGCGCGGCTTGACCCCAGGCAGATGGAGTTCCTGCGCGACGACCTCGCCTCAATCCCGAAGAACCAACTGGTGGTGCTGATGATGCACATCCCCATCAATGAGATGAAGGACAGAGACCACATCTACGAACTGCTGCAGACCCACCCGAGTGTCTTCACAATCGCCGCCCACTGGCACACCCAGCGGCACTTCTTCCTCACCGAGGCCGACGGCTGGAAAGGCGCGACCCCGCTCCATCTCCTGGTCAATGTCACCTCCTGCGGCAACTGGTGGGGCGGTAAAAAGGACGAGCTAGGCATCCCCGATGCAACAATGGGAGACGGCGTGCCCAACGGCTACTCCATCATCGCCTTCGACCGCGACCGCTACTCCATCCGCTACAAAGCCGCCCGCAGACCGGAGAACTACCAGATGGACATCAAGGCGCCGGACGCCGTGATGTCCCCCCCGGCGAATGTCCGGATTTCCGTGAACATCTTCGGAGCCTCGGAGCGCTCCGTCGTGGTAATGAAGGTGCATGCCACCTCCAGGAGAATGGACCCAGACCCGAAGATTCCCCACACCTGGCACGCCAACCTCCCCGAGTACGAACCAGGCACATACCTAATCGAAATCCACCACCGGGACATGTTCGGGCAGACCGACACAGGCTACAGGGTGATAACGATAGAGCCATACCGGCCCGGCGCAGTGCAGGCGGGGCATTGAGCGGGTATCGTCGGGGCCCCATCCCTCCAGGTATCCTACCTGGAGGGCGCGATCAGATGCCCACACCCCGTCCCATTCGTCCCATATGTCCCCGATCGGGGAACAATCTCTCAACCCAACCCGGAAACCCCGAAAACTACCTGAATACCTGCTAACGGAATCTTGACAGCCCCACCATGCTGCGGATAGAATACACACCAGAATGGGCAGCCGGGCCATTGCCGCGCCTTGCGTCTGCCCGCCAACGGAGGGATTACAGATGATCTACCGACTCACGCTGCTTTCTCTGCTTCTGGGGTTTGTTTGCATGCCAGGGTTTGCCGCGCCGGCGCCGATGGCGATCTATCACTTCGACGATGCGCGCGTGGTGGACAGCATCGGCGGGCGCGAGGGCAGCCTGGCCGACGGGGCCGCTGTCGTGCCCGGTGGCATCGCAGGCAACTGTCTGCGCCTCAGCCGCGCCCGCGACAGCTACGCCTCACTCGGCAAGTCATTCCCCCTCACCATCCCTGCCTCCACCATCTCAGTGTGGGTAAAGACCACGCCGGGCTTCGCCTCGCCCGACGCCTTCTTCGTCGGGCGGCACGTCTCGACCAAGTTCGCCGGCTACTTCCTCTTCGTCAACACCACGTCGAAGTACGGTGCGCCGGGAAAGGTCTCCTTCTACTACTCGCCGGAGTCCATCACCTCCAAGAAGAGCATCAACGACGGGCAGTGGCACCATGTGGCGGCCGTCTACCGTGAGGCGGGGCCGTGCGAGCTGTACGTAGACGGGCTCCTGGAGGCAACGGGTCCAGCCGCGAAGATGAAGGCGGTGGACGTCCCTACACTCGCTGGCGGGATCCACAGCGCGGATGAGACGCCGGGCGGCAGCGTTGATGG
>CAZTAO010000058.1:0-30967 GCA_964611645.1 uncultured bacterium
TTTACGAGAGGCAGGGGCACCAAACACAATTTACACACTTCAGTTGACACGACCTGAGGCTGTGCTCAGAGTTGACAAGAGCGCCCTGAATCGTCTAGTCTATATGCAGCGGCTGGTCGCTCGGAGCGGTCTATGACCGGATTTCGGGAGATCACGCCGTCATGCGTCTATGACTCTTTTGTGCGCGATGACGGGGCAACGATACCCGTTAGCAGGCACATCTAACAGGGTGGGCTATATGCGATTCTTGAATTCCGGACCCGTTAACAGTGTACGTTCGTCGTTGAGACGCAGTGCTATGTCGACATTTCTTGCTGCGCTCGTCTGTACTCTTGTTCTGGCTTCAGGCGCTTGCCTTGCCCAACAGGGACAGTACTACCTGCTTGGTCCCGAGGATGTGGTCACAGTCACCGTTGTCGGCCATCCCGAGTTCTCAGGCGACTTCTTCACCCCCACGGATGGAACTGTGGATTTCCCGGGTTCAGGACCTATCAAAGTGACTGGGAAGACACTCGGCCAGTTGGCTCAGGAAGTTACACTCAGCCTCAAGAAGAAGCTTAGGGAACCGGATGTCTCAGTTACCCTCAAGTCCCCCAGGCCCCAGACAGTCTATGTCCTGGGAGATGTGAACAAGCCCGGAACATACGCAGTCAAGCCCGGCTGGAGAATTACCGAAGTGCTTAGCGCCGCCGGCGGACTCGCAAACGGCATCTTGCCTGCCGATTGCACCGTGACCGTGCTCCGCGCAACCACAGGCGCTAAAGAGACATTCACGCTCTCCAGCGCGCTGTCGGGCAATGCCACCAAGAACCTGCCGGTGTTTTCCGGCGACGTAGTCACAATTGACTCCGTGGAACTTGTTCCTGTATACGTTATGGGCAAGGTCAAGAGTCCTGGGCTTTACAAACTCCGCAGAGATGCAGCCGGTATAGTTGAGGCTATGGCCATGGCCGGCGGCTCATTGCCGGACTCTGCTCTTAGCAGGGTCACTGTGACGCGTCTTTCCGGCGCCGTGGAATCCGTGGACTTGTCGCCGATCATGGTTGACGGCAAGCAGCCCAAGCCCTACAAGCTCGAGTCCGGCGATCTCGTCGTCGTCCCCGAGTCCAGCATCAGGATCGCGGTTCTGGGCTGGGTGAAATCCCCTGGCGTTTACCCGTTGACCGAGACCAAAGTCCTCTCCCTGGCTGACGCTGTTGGGCTGGCCGGAGGCGTTGACAACAAACGCGGCGAACTTCGGCACGTCGCTGTCCTCAGAACGACCAACGGCAAGCAGGAACGCAAAGTAGTTGATCTCAGCAAGTTCCTCAAGAACGCGGACATCACACAGAACCCCACTATTCTTCCTGGCGACGTCATCTGGGTGCCGGAGACGACCAGACCGGATTGGGAGATGATATTCCGCGCGCTCTCGACGACCGCATTGCTGATCACCCCTATCGACAGACTGTAGACGGGTTACTCTCAGGATATTTGATAGAGTGGCCTTGTAGGAGCCTAACAACATATGAATATGCGTGATTCAGACCAGAATCATACGCCGAACCCTCAGAACGAGATGCTTGTCCCGACGGTCGGTCAGACTAGCGGAGACGAACTGGACATAAGGCGATTCCTGGATGTATTCTTCCGTCGGCGATGGATTATGCTGGGCACGATTATCGTGGCCCTGATCCTGGGCGCGGCATACACTGTAACCAGGAAGCCGATATATGAATCTACTTCTCGGATGGTTGTGTCGACGAGCAGTGGGTCACGCGGTTCAGAAGAACTCGGTATCCTCAGCGACCTGCAAGGGCTGACCCGCAGCCGTTCGGTCGAAACACAGGTCGAGATCATCAACAGTGAAGACCTGCTCGACGAAGCCTTCAAGCAGCTTGATTCCCAGGTCAAGCGCCAGGGTTTCGGCAGCAGCCGTCCCCCTGCATGGGCATACCTGGTTCTTGCCAAGAAGCGGTCTGAAGTCATTTCAGTGACTGGCCGCGCTTACACTCCTGAAGCTGCCGCGGCATTCGCTAACCAGATTGTCGAGACCTATATGGATCGCGACAAGAACTCCAGCAGCGAGGCCACCAAGGAAGCCAGAAAGTACGTCGAGACGGAACTGGCGAACGTGCAGACCCAGTTGTCTGAAGCCCTTAGCGCGTTGTCTGACTACAAGAAGAAGACAATGCTTCTGGCGACCGACGTGCCGGGCGCGCAGATGGCTCAAAGCGTTCAGAATTACGCGCAGATGAACATGGATCACGAAAAGGCCCTTGCGGATGAGCAGGCTATGAGAGCTCAGTCCGAGGAACTCAGGCTGAAGCTTTCTACTGAGGGTCAGCAGATACTTCAGAGCGTGAGCGTCGAGTCCAACCCTCGCTATCAGGCTGCGTTGGCCAAGCTGGATGACCTTCATACCTTGCGCGCTGCCAAGGCTGAAGACCTCGCGCCGGGCGCCACTGAGATCAAGGCGATCGATGAACAGATTCGCGTTACGCAGGAACGGCTCCGCGAAACGCTCAAGAGCATCACGGGAGTCGAGGTCCGAATCCGGAATCCCCTGATGGACCAATACCTGGGAGCGCTGACCTCTGCTTCGGCTGCGAGGGTCAAGGCTGCTGTCCTCGGCGAGTTCCTCGCCAAGCACGAACAGGATATCTCAGGACTTCCCGAGAAAGAACGTGGACTGGCCCTGTTGACCCAGAAAGTTGCCGTTCTGGGCAGCACCTACCAGATGCTGTCGGCCAAGAACTACAACCTTCGGGTTGAGGAGAACTCCACTCTTCCCAACGCGCTCGTGGTTTCTGTTGCCAGAGTCCCGGTGGGAGCATCATTCCCCAATAAGCACAAGAACGCTCTGCTGTTCTTCGCTCTAGGGATCATTGCGGCAATAGCTGTTGCCCTGGTCGCCGATCACCTCGATACCAAGATTAGAGATGAGTCTACAATCGCCCAGATTACCGGTGCGGTTGCTTTGTCCGCCATCCCTGAGCTTGATGCCGAGGATCGCGAGAAGATGCAGATTGGCCCGGGCTTGCAGAACAGCGCTTTCCTGGAGAGCTTCCGTATCTTGCGCAACAATATCTCCTTTGCCAACATGGACAAAGAGATCAAGATTATGGCTGTAACGAGCGCCGGACGTTCGGAGGGCAAGTCTACCACCTCGGTTAACCTTGCCACGGCTATGGCCATGGACGGTAAGCGAGTCATAATTGTTGACTGTGACCTGAGGCGTCCGTCGATCCACAAGTGGATGAAGATGTCTCGCGACATCGGTCTGACCAACGTGGTCAAGGGCGTAACGAAGCTCGAAGACGCCATCTTCCATGTCGAGACCGCGAACATCGACTGCCTGCTGTCCGGCCCGCTTCCGCCGAACCCCACTGAGTTCCTGAACTCCAAGAACTGCAGAGAGATCATCCGGCGGCTGGGCGAGATGTACGACTTCATAGTGCTGGACTGCCCTCCGTGCGCGGGTATCAGCGACATGCAGGTTGTATCGACAATGTGCGACGGCGTTCTGCTTGTGGTCACAATGAACCAGACCCTGCGACCGAACCTGTATATGACAATGCACACCCTGCGCCAGGTGGATGCTCCGGTTATCGGCTACGTCATCAACCGGTTGGACATCAACCAGCGCCGATACGGCTACTATTACTCCTACTACTATTACTACTACGACTACAGCCAGGACGACGGCAAGCAGACAAAGTCGCGCGGGCGGCGCAAACGCTAGTCCGATCGGCTGGGGTTGGTCTGTCTAGATTTGTGTCGTTTCGGGAGGGGGACTGTAGTTGCGTATTCTAGTAACGGGAGCCGCGGGCTACATCGGCAGCGTTGTCACGGAACTGCTGTGTGATGAGGGCTGCGATGTTGTAGGCGTCGATAGTCTTGTCAACGGTTGGCGTGAGGCTGTAGATCCTCGGGCTACATTCCACTGCCTTGACCTGGCAGACTATGGAGCGGTATGGAGTTTCATGCAGGAGTGCCCGGTTGAAGCCGTGGTGCACCTGGCTGCCGAGGCCGAAGTCGCCAAGTCAGTCCAGGACCCAGGCCTGTTTTACAGCACAAACGTTACTGGCGGAATGAACCTCCTCCAGGCGATGGTCGAGTCGAACGTCAAGAAGATTGTGTTCTCCTCCACAGCCGCAGTCTACGGAGAGCCGGAGACCGTTCCCATCCCCGAGGAAGCTGCGGGAAATCCATGCAACCCCTACGGTGAAACCAAGTGGGCGTTTGAGCGAGCGATGCGCTGGTATGAGAACGCTTTCGGGCTGAAGCATGTTTCCCTGCGATACTTCAATGCCTGCGGAGCCACTCAAGCGCACGGCGAAGACCACAGGCCGGAAACCCACATAATCCCACTTCTCTTTGAAACAGCCTCAGGCAAACGCGACGTTTTTCGCCTGTTCGGTTCCGACTACGACACCCATGACGGCACCTGCGTGCGTGACTACATCCACGTTATGGATATTGCGCGAGCGCACATCCTGGCGCTGAACGCGCTCGACAGTATAGCCTCCGGCGCGTTCAATATGGGACATGGAGAAGGATACAGCAACCTCCAGGTCGTAGATACAGTTAGGGAAGTAACCGGTATGGACATCAATGTTCGGATGGCCGAAAGACGCCCGGGGGACCCTCCGACCCTGATCGCTGCTTCTGGCAGGATTCGGTCGGAGTTAGGGTGGCAGCCGAAGTATCCCGAACTGCGGACGATGGTGGAAACCGCCTGGCAGTGGCGGCTCTCTCATCCCGATGGCTACCAGACGAGGATGTGACTTGGCCTGCCGGCCTCTCTTAGAAGCTCTATGGTGGGGGTGACTCAGAATGAACGTGCCGTTCGTTGACCTTCGCACTCAGTACCTTTCTATCAAGCCGGAAATAGATGCCGCGATTCAGCGCATCATTGACAAGACAGCCTTTGTTGGCGGGGATGACCTAAAGGGCTTCGAGAGTGAGTTCGCGGCATACTGTGGCACAGATGGCTGCGTGGGCGTGGCCAACGGAACGGATGCTTTGTACCTCGCGCTGCGAGGACTGGGCATAGGCTCGGGTGACGAGGTCATAACCGTCCCCAACACTTTCATTGCCACCGCCGAGGCAATCGGCAATTGTGGCGCCACTCCCGTGTTTGTAGACGTTCTTGAAGACACCATGCTGATGGACCCCGGCCTGATCGAGTCAGCCATCACTCCTCGGACCAAAGCAATCATGCCGGTGCACCTGTATGGTCAGGTCTGCGATATGGACCGGATACTGGAGATTGCCGGCAGACACGGCCTTTGGGTGATTGAGGACTGCGCCCAGGCTCACGGCGCCCGCTGGAAAGGCAAGCGCGCCGGATCGTTCGGCGACGTCGCAGCCTTTAGCTTCTATCCGGGCAAGAATCTGGGGGCATACGGAGACGGTGGGGCGGTAGTAAGCGATGATCTCGATCTGCTTGCGCGGATAGAGACGCTCGCCAATCACGGTCGGCTGGATAAGTATACTCACGCCGTTCAGGGCGTAAACAGTCGGCTGGATGGCATCCAGTGCGCCATTCTCCGGGTCAAACTTGCTGAGTTGGACGGCTGGAACGCTGGTCGCAGGGCTAACGCATCTCGCTATACCGACTTGCTCGAGGGCTCCGTTGTTGGCACTCCGAAGGTTAACCCTGATGCGGAGCCGGTCTGGCACCTTTACGTTGTTCGAGTATCCAACCGCGACGAGTTCCAGACTCGCCTGAAAGAGCTTGGAATAGCGACCGGGGTTCACTATCCCCTGCCGCTGCACCAGCAGCCTGCTTATGCCCATTTGGGTATTCCAGAGGGCGCTTACCCGGTGTCCGAGAAGCTGGCCGGGGAGATTGTGAGCCTGCCAATGTTTGCCGAACTAACACCCGAGCAGGTGGAGTTTGTTACGCAGAGCTGTCTTTCGGCGGCAGCTTAGGCTGCCCAGGAGAACACTATTTTGAAGGGACTCGTGCTGGCCGGGGGTAAAGGGACGAGGCTTCGGCCTCTGACTTTCACCCGAGCTAAGCAACTCATTCCTATTGCGAATAAGCCAAACCTCTTCTACTGCGTCGAGGACCTCGTTGCGGCGGGGATAACGGATATCGGCGTGGTGATCAGCCCCGAAACAGGCGATGAGGTTCGGGTTGCGCTGAGTGACGAGTCGCAGTGGGGCGCACATTTTACGTTCATAGTCCAGGAGGAACCGAAGGGTCTGGCTCACGCCGTGATGACCGCCAGGGGCTTCCTCGGCGATGATCCGTTTGTTATGTATCTGGGAGATAACCTGCTCTCAGGCGGGATAGGGCATCTGGTTGAGGAATACGCGCAGGGGAAAGTCGACTGCATCGTCCTCCTCACCCCGGTGGAAAATCCCAGCCAGTTTGGGGTGGCTGTTCTGGACAATTTCGGCCATGTGACCCGCCTTATCGAGAAGCCAAAGGACCCACCCTCCAATCTGGCGCTGGTCGGGATATACCTGTTTGGACCGGCGGTGCACGAAGAGATAGCGAAGCTGAAGCCTTCCGGGCGCGGGGAATATGAGATAACCGACGCCATCCAGGGTCTGGTCGACAGTGGCCGCCGCGTAACGGCGCACACCGTGCGTGGATGGTGGAAAGACACCGGCAAGCCGGAAGACCTGTTGCAGGCCAACCGCCTGGTGCTCTCGCAGATAGCGCGGAGCGTTCTTTGTGAGGTCGTGGATTCGCAAATCGACGGCGAGTGCGTGATAGAGACCGGCGCAAGGATTACGAAGTCGGTAATCCGCGGGCCCGTTCACATTGCCTCCGGGGCTGTGGTTGAAGACAGCTACATAGGCCCATTCACCTCCCTTGGCCGAGACTGCGTCATTCGGGGCAGCGAGGTTGAATACTCTATACTGCTGGATCAGGCCGAGGTCATTGGTGTGCCCTGCAAGTTGGATTCCAGCATCCTGGGGCTTGGGGCAAGTGTAAAGGGATGCGGTTCCGGAAAACGAGCCGGCGCAATTCGGCTGGTGTTGGGTGATAGGAGTCAGGTGGAACTATGAAAAAGAGTGGCAAACCGAAGCTGATCGTTGATCTTGAGCCTGCGGCAGCCGAGGCGCTGACTTTTCAGGAATACTCATCGAAGCCCGGCATCGATGGTGTCGTGAACCTGCCTATGCGCAAGTTCAGGCAGCTTGAGGGCAGCCTGATGGAGTATATGCGGATAACGGATGGCAAGATCGAAGCTGTCCCCGGCGGGTTTGAGGTCCGACAGATCTCAATCGCCAACACGGCCCCTGGCAGGGTCAACGCGTTTCATCTCCACCCGAAGCTGATACAGGACGAACTATGGTGCGTGACGGCTGGTGAGATGCTGGTGTGGCTGGTTGATGTGCGGCAAGGATCGCCTACCAATGGAGTGCGAATGTCGCTTGTCCTGTCCGGCGAGGCGCCAAGCATGCTGCTCATCCCGACCGGCGTTGCGCACGGATACAGAGCCGGAAGGAACGGCGCGACCATGGTCTATGCAATGAATTCCCAGTTCAATGCAGACGATCCGAACGAGGGGCGTTTGCCCTGGGATTTCTTTGGAGCCGATCTTTGGGCGGAAGACCGTGGATAGTGCGTTCCGGGAAATATACGGAGGGCTGAATGGGAAGCTCTGATGATGGCGCATGCGTGGACACGCCGTCTGAGAAGAATGGATACCAATCCTACATACTGCACAAGTCACGGTTGGAAGGCTCTGTGCGGGTCAGTGGGGCAAAGAACAGCCTTCTGAAGCTGCTTACGGCCTCCATACTCACAAGCGATTGCGTTCAACTCTCCAATTTTGCCTCTGGTTTACTGGACGCGCAAGTTCATGTGCATATGCTCAGAGTCCTTGGCAAGAACTGCGAAGTGGCGGACGGCGGAATCCGCATCACTGAGTCTGGCGCTGTCTCCTCCATTCTGGACTGGCCCGGCAGGTCTATCCGCAACACGCTGCTGATTCTGGGTGCTCTGGTCACCCGCACAGGAATGGCCGCAGTCCCGATGCCCGGTGGATGTCCTTTGGGCGGTCGCGGCACGGACCTCCACGAAATGATCCTCCAGGAGATGGGCGCGAAAGTGTGGCTGGAGGGGAATACTCTCCACGCAGAGTCCAAGGGCAGGCTCAAGGGAGCGGAGATCCATCTGCGCATTCGGTCCACCGGGGCCACCGAGAACGCAATTATCTGCGGCTGTCTGGCCGAGGGGGTTACCCGCGTCTGGAATCCGCACATTCGCCCGGAGGTCCTCGACCTCATCGGGTTCCTGAAAAGCATGGGCGCAAAGATAAGTGTATTCGGACAGGAGCATATCGAGGTCGAGGGAGTCGAAGCTCTGAGCGGCACGAACTACGCCGTCATCCCGGACAACATGGAGGCGATCACCTGGTTGATAGCTTCCGTGGTTACCGGCGGCGACATCGAGATTCAGGATTTCCCGTATTGCGATCTGGAAGTCCCCTTGGTATTCCTGAGGGAGAGTGGGGCGAGGTTCTACCGCAGCGAGAACTCCATGATCGTACGCGGGGGGAGATGCTATCCGATCGAGATCAGCACCGGCCCGTATCCCGGCATCAACTCCGACATGCAGCCGCTCTTTGCTATCTATGGCGCATGCGCGAATGGTGAGTCCCGAATTGTTGACCTTCGTTTCCCGGACCGGTACGGCTACGCGGAAGAGATGGCGAAGATGGGTGTGCAGTCGACTGTCAGCGGCAACATGCTCAGGATCACGGGCGGCGCTCCACTTACCGGAGCCAGTGTTAGGGCCCTCGACCTCCGGGCCGGGGTTTCGCTTGCTTTGGCGGGGCTTTGCGCGGATGGTGAGACTGTCGTGACCGACGCTTGGCAAATCGAGCGTGGCTATGAAGGCTTCGTCTCCAAACTCCGAGCGCTGGGAGGTTCCATAGAGTGCAGGTAGAGCAAGACTCCTCCAACCAGGAACCCGGTTCGGAACCCCGAAACGCGCAACCCGAGACACTCGACCCGGTCCGCCGGGGCTGCCTCTCGGACATCTCCAGCGACATGCGTACCTGCGGTGGAATAGGCTCCTGGAACAAGCTGATAGTGTTTTTCTTCCGCACTGACTTCCAGCTTCTGATGCTCTATCGTATTGCGCACTATTCCGCTGCGGGCCGGATGCCGGGACGCACGCTTGTGGGTGTGATCGCGCGCCATCTTCAGCAGAGATGGGCCGCAAGCGAGATTGCTCCAGGCGCGCGCTTGGGTCGGAACATCCGTTTTGCGCACCCTCTGTGCGTGGTCATCGGCGATCAGGCAGTTGTGGAGGATGGAGTAGTCATATACCAGGGTGTGACCCTCGGCAGCCACGGCAGGGCGGACGAGGGCAAGTCATACCCGGTGATCAAGAGTGGCGCAGTCCTGTATGCGGGCGTGAAAGTGATCGGTGGAGTAACAGTGGGCAATAGCGCGGTAGTTGGTGCGAACGCAGTGGTTACCAGCGATGTGCCGGATGGCGCAGTCGCGGTCGGTATTCCGGCGAAGGTGATTCGCAATGGATGAGGCCGTGGGCACGCCTAAGCGAAAGAGCTTCCTGCGGGATTCCTCAACTGTGTTGGGGAGCAATGTGTTTATCATTGCGATGACCCTGGTTATCAGCATCATTCTTGCAAGGCAGCTCGGACCCCACGGCAAAGGTATCTACACCGCCGTGCTGGTCTACCCCAGTTTGTTCATCAGCCTTGCCGAAATGGGTATTCGGCAGGCCACAGTGTATTTTGTGGGCAACAAGAGATTCGATGAGCAGGCTATTGTATCGGCAGTTCTGTTTCTGCTGCTGGTCACTTCCGTCTTGGGGATACTGATCTCAGCGGGGGTGTTTCTGGCTTTGCGCGACAAGTCATTCACCAATGCCATGATCGCACTTTCGCTGCTGACAATCCCTGTGAGGATATCAGTCTCATACTGCAGCGGCGTCTTCCTCGGTCGTGAGCAGATCGGGCGTTTCAACAAGGCGCAGTGGTTGTCCACGCTGGTGAACCTGGTCCTGGTTCTTTTGCTGGTGTCTTACCTGAAGATGAACATCATCGGAGCCTTGGTGGCAATCGTTGCGGGGAATGCTATCGTCTCTGTCTATGCTTTGTGGCTGCTCTCCCAGAACGCCCAGATGCGGATCAGGTACGACGGTGTCATTGTGAAGGAGATTCTTCGCAAGGGCGTGCTCTACGCTCTCTCGCTCTTCACTGTCAGCCTGATGTACAAACTAGGCATTGTGGTGCTGAACAGGATGAGCGCGCCGTCGGAGATTGGCCAGTATTCAACTGGGGTGGGCATGGTTGAGATGCTGTGGCAACTGCCGATAGCGCTGGGACTGGTTGTGTTTTCTCGGAGCGCGAATTCCACCGATAAGGACCAGACCTCGCGGGAGGTTGCCAAGCTGTTCAGGGTATCACTGGTCGCGGTGTTTGTTGGCGCAGCGACTCTCAGCGCCCTCGCGCGGTTTCTGGTGCCGTTCATATATGGCATGGAGTTTCTGGATAGTGTGAACGTCGTTCAGATTATGGCCCCTGGTGTTGTTATGTTCACAGTGTTCAAGGTGCTGAACATGGACCTTGCCGGGAGAGGTCAGCCCCAGGTGGCCGTGTACATAGCCGCGCCCGCCGTGGCTCTGAATATTGTGCTAAACTACTTCCTCATACCCAGGTACGGCGCGTCAGGAGCTGCTACCACCTCGACGATCTGCTACACGGCGTTCTCTCTGGCGTTTTCCATAGCCTACTGCAGAGTCACAGGTATGCGGTTTGCTGAACTCGTGCGCTACCGGCGGTCAGACTTCGACTTTGTCTCCACAATACTCCGGAAGGTGCGGGGCCGATGAACCTTGCATTCGTAGTTTTTACAGCCAGCTTTGGTGGGCACACACGCACTGCCGCCACAATAGCCCGTGCTCTTCAGAAACGCGGCCACAAACTGATCTTCATAATAGGTCAGGGGAGCAATCCTGGTGTTATCGAGACCGCCGGTTTTGAGATGGAGATGGTCCGGAAAGACTGCCTGGGTCGCTGGGCCGAT
Organism: uncultured bacterium; assembly: GCA_964611645.1. Classification (GTDB taxonomy): domain Bacteria; phylum Armatimonadota; class UBA5829; order UBA5829; family UBA5829; genus CAZTAO01. The sequence continues at coordinate 11,011 of CAZTAO010000058.1, forward strand.
CTCGACAATCGCATAGCCGAAATAGTCCGCGAGCGCAAGATAGACTTAGTCCACGGCTTCGATCGTGCTCCTGCGGAACTGGTCCGGGCCTGTAAGAAGATCGGCGTGCCATTTGCATTTACCCGATGCGGAGGATGGGCGCCGCCGAGCTTCCCTCCCATTCGCCCCCTGGTTGTTCTGAGTGAAGAGCTGCGCGACGGCATGGTTCCGGTGACAGGTCTCAGGGCCGAAGAGATGGCCGTGATCCCCGCTCGGGTCGACGTCAGCGCGGCGGACAAGCCTGTTGACCCGAAGATAGCCCTGCGCTTCAAGCGGAAGTACGGTCTCCCGGACGATTGCCACGTGGTTCTTCGGGTGGCCCGGCTGTCACCTGAACTGGAAAATGGAATTCTGCAGGGGATGGACGCAGTTGCCAGACTCTTCAAGGACGGAATCGACGTGCGGTTCGTCCACATCGGCTATCTCTATCTGGACCTCACCCAGCGGAGGGTGCAGGCACGGATCAATGAGATCAACAATGCCTGCGGTGCGACCGTGGCAGTCAGCGCTCAGGACGAAGCGTCGGACGGCTCTGCTTACGTGGACATGGCGGATGTCGTTTTTGGCACGGGGCGCTCGGCATTTGAGGCCATGGTGCGCGGTAAACCGGCGATTGTTGTAGGAGACAGAGGCTTTGCGGGCGTGGTCAAAGAGGACACCGTGGATGACATCGCTTACTACAACTTCTCCGGTCGCAACGTGAGATCGAGCTTGGACTACGACACTAGCGTGGCGCAGACTGCCGAAGAACTCAAGCGGCTCTTTCTTGATGACGACTACCGGAAGCGGGTGGGGGAGTTCGGCAGGTCTTATGTTCTGGAGAGACTCGACGCGGACAGCGCCGCTCCGGAGTACGAGAAAGTGTACGCCGGGTTCAGGCCTGAGTTCTACCTCACGGATGAGCAGATCGCACGGCATGTGGTCCCGTTGAGGGACTTTATAAAAGAGAAAGTGGTTCACAGAAGAGCGCGCATGGCGATTGCGGAAATGTATCGCGCGATCCGCAAACGTGTCTCACGCGCGACTGCGGCTCGTGCTGCTTCCGCCACCCCGAAGGGGGAGGCCTAGGTGGCTGATCGGGCGCGCGTGGCGTTCTTCCTGCCGGCGCTGGGCGGTGGTGGCGCGGAGCGCGTGATGGTGCGCCTGGCCAACGGTCTCTCGGAGCGCGTGGACTTGAGCTTTCTTCTGGGCGTGGCAGCGGGACCCAACCTGGCTGAGCTTGGCGCTGGAGTGAACAAGGTCGATTTCAATGTTCCAAGGGCGCTGTTAGCTATTACATCCCTTGCGCGATACATCAGGGTTGTTCGGCCCGACGCGGTCATGTCTACTCTTGACTACGCCAATATCTCTCTCGTGATGGCTTCGCGGCTGGCCGGCAGACATCGGACCAGGATTGTTCTCCGTCAGGCCAACGCCATATCAGAGTTCTACAAAGCTGCGCCCGGCGCCAAGGCCCGCGTGACGCCATACCTCATGAAGCTGGCTTATCGCCAGGCGGACTGCGTAGTGGCGGTTTCTAGAGAAGCGCGCGACGAACTGGTGAGCCTGATTGGGGTGTCCCCTGAGCGCGTGCGGTTGATCCCCAACCCGGTCGATCCCATCGCGCTTGCGGAGAAGGCAAAGGCTCCCGTGGAGCATGGGTGGATAGAATCGCCCGACCTGCCAGTGATCATCGGTCTGGGGAACCTGCGTAAAGAGAAAGACTTCGCCAACCTGGTTCGGGCGTTCGCCATAGTGTCAAAGACGCTCCCCTCACGCCTGATGCTGCTCGGAGACGGCCCTGAGCGGTCGAACATAGAACAGCTAGTTCGTGAACTGGATATTTCAGACACAGTTGCCATGCCGGGGTTTGTTCAGAACCCGTATCCGTATATCGCGGCCAGTTCGGTTCTGGTTCTGAGCTCAGTCTCCGAAGGAATGCCGAATTCGTTGCTGGAAGCAATGGCGCTGGGTGTGAACACCGTGTCCACGGATTGCGGCAGCGGCCCCAGGGAAGTATTGGACGATGGCGCTTACGGAAGACTCGTCCCGGTCGGAAACCCGGATGCTATGGCAGACGCGATTATTGGCGCAATTGAGTCGCCCACGGACCCGGAAACCCTTCGTGGCGGGGCAGCGCGTTTCGCGCCAGACAGGATTTTCGACATGTACATGGACGCCCTGCTGTCCAAATGAAATCGGATGCGGTGCGGAGATATCAGTAGTAGTCAGGAGATACTAAGTGGTGAGTAGAGACGAACGAATAGCAGTAGTTGGTCTAGGTTACGTTGGTTTGCCTGTGGCGTTGGCGTTTGCTCGTGAGTATGAGCAAGTTGTCGGTTTCGACATCGACGAGAAGCGCGTGAGAGAACTCAAGGCAGGCCACGACCGCACACGCGAAGTTGAGCCGGAAGACCTCGAAAGCGCTACCCTGCTGGTTAGCTCCAATCCCTCGGACCTGGACGGCTGCACATTCTTCATTGTGACCGTGCCTACGCCCATCGACGACTACAAGCAGCCGGACCTTCGGATGGTGAGGAGCGCTTCGGAGCTTGTAGGCAAGCACATCCGGACCGGCGGAGTTGTGGTGTATGAGTCTACTGTCTACCCGGGCGTTACCGAGGACGTCTGCGGTCCGATTATTGCCAGGTCGTCCGGCCTGGAGCGGGGCGTCGGGTTCAAGCTGGGCTATTCGCCCGAACGGATCAATCCCGGAGACAAGGAACATACCCTGGCGAGCATCGTCAAGATAGTCTCCGGTGAGGACACCGAGACACTTGAACGGGTAGCGCGCGCGTATGAGAGCATTGTGAAAGCCGGTGTGCACCGTGCTTCCTCAATCAAGGTAGCGGAAGCTGCCAAGGTTATAGAAAACACCCAGCGCGATATCAACATAGCCCTGATGAACGAGCTTGCCCACATCTTTGACCTCATCGGCATTCCAACGTCCGATGTGTTGGCGGCAGCAGGCACGAAGTGGAACTTCCTCAAGTTCTCGCCAGGCTTGGTCGGTGGACACTGCATCGGGGTTGACCCATACTATCTCACGGCCAAAGCTGAAGAGCTTGGCTATCACCCGCACGTCATTCTTGCGGGGCGTCGAATTAACGACGGAATGGGGAGCTACGTGGCGGAGAAGCTTGTCAAGCTGATGAGCAGATCGCGAGTCGCCGTCAACACCTCTCGCGTGGCGATTCTGGGGCTTACGTTCAAAGAGAATGTTCCTGACCTGCGCAACAGCCGGGTGCCCGACATAATCGCGGAACTGCGGGAGTATGGCATAGAGCCACTGGTTCACGATCCCCTCGCGGAGTCCGATGAAGCTATGAAGGAATACGGTGTGCGGCTCGCCGCGATGGGTGAAATGGGAGATATGGACGGGGTGGTGCTGGCTGTCCCTCACTCCTATTATGCCCAGATGCCTGTAACGGACATCTGCGGTCTCCTGAGGCCCGGTGGCGTGCTGGTGGACGTGCGGTCCATGCTTGAACGCTCATCGCTGCCACACTCTGTCAATTACCACAGCCTGTAGCTGACTGCGGCAGTCGCCGATTGAATCGATCTGTATGCGCACGTCGCGAGGATGGCGTCTGGCGCTGATCGGCCCTGGCTGCGCGCAAGCCTTGCGTCTATGCTCTCCGGACGCGCCGAAGTGGACTCGCCAGCCTCCAGGAGGTATAATGGTGGGGCGAGTACACAATGTCCCTCGCACAGCGGCATCAGTTTCGATGGAGAGTGTGGTTTCTTGGATCAAACACGAGCAATTGGGGCCAGGGGCAATGCCAGCGTAATTACCCTCGTTTTGAATGGGCTTGTGGTGTTCTACCTTCTGAGCGTCGCCCTTTTCAACAAGAACGAGAATCTCTCCTTTCTGAGTACCACCTCAGCCCTCCTCATTCTCGTGATCCTGTTCTCTAAGTTTCTGGGCACTGGGAAGCTTGTTTTTCCCAAGATGGTGTGGCTTCCCATTCTGTTTCTGGTATACAGCCTGCTGTCAGCCCTCTGGGCCTATAACTCCAGCACTGCTTACGATGATTCCGTGCGGACGTTTGCCGGGGTTACGGGCGCTTTTGCCGTGTGGCTGGCGCTGTGTAATGGGGTTACATATCGGGTCCTTTCGTGGGCATTGGCTCTTACAGCGGGTATGGTGATAGTCTCGATGTTCATGGGAGTTACCACATTCGTCGAAGGGGACATGACCCGCGAAGCGGGTGTGTTCGGCAATCCCAACGAAGCCGCAGTCTATCTCTCTGTGATCGGTTTCCTGCTGTACATCCCGGCCAAGGACTCGGCTATGAACTGGACCAGGGCGGCGTTGTGCGGCGGACTGATAGTCCTTACGGCCGCGATGACCGGCAGCCGCAAGACTATATTCTCAGTAGTACTGTTCTTCATGTATGTGATAGGCACCTGGATCAACCGCAACCGGGGTTCATGGAAAGCGCCGGTAATTGCCGTGGGGGTTGCAGTCCTCTTGACCCTGTCCGGGTCGTTCATCTGGAACTATGTTCAGGAAGTTCCCGCCATCAGGCGCGCTATGCTCTACTACGAGGGAACAGAGGCAAGCGCGGACAACCGGGTGATCATGGCCGAGGAAGCGATTGAGCTCTGGAGAGAGAGTCCTATCATTGGTCAGGGGGCGGGACAGTTCGCCGCCCTTACCAAGTGGGGCGCGTACTCGCACAACGACTACACGGAACTGCTGTGCAACCTCGGGGTCCTCGGGCTGTTGCTGTACTATGCGCTGCATATATGTATCATAGGTGTGTCTGTGCGGCCGGCTTTGAAGGGCAGCGCGGTTCACCAGACTGCGCTGGCCATCGTGTTTCTGATGCTGCTTATGGACACAGCAACGGTCTCGTATGTCAGCAAGACCTCCTGGATATCCATCGCCATGGCGGCAGCGCTGGTGAGTTCGACCAAGCGGTGGTCTATCACGCCTTTCGTGGAGCAACGCCAACAGAGGCTCAATAGACCGTGAAAGTAAGCGAACACCCGCTGAAAGTCTTGCTGGTATCACCCATTCCTCCTCCCACCAGCGGCATCGGCACCTGGACCAATAATGTCTTGCGAGCCGGCGAAGCCGACGGTCGGGTGGAGTTGGGTTTGGTTGATACCGCAGTCAGGTGGCGGGCGGTTTCCAGCCTGTCGATGCCTGTGAGGCTCTGTGGTGGGTCCGTTCAGGCTGCCCGCGACTTAGTGCGAACATGGCGGCGCATTCTGAGCTTCCGTCCCGACGTAGTTCACGTGAGCACCAGCGGGCACCTGGCCTGTGTCAAGGACCTGCTCATTCTGCGCATGGCCAAACGACACGGGATTGGGCGGGTCGTCCACTACCACTTTGGCAGGCTTCCGGGAATTGTAGCGGCGGGCGGATGGGAATGGCGTCTGGTTCAGCAGGCCATGGCGCTCAGCCAGTCTGTACTCGTATTGAACGATGAGTCGCGGAGGGCGGTAACCGCTGTGCTGCCACAGACTCGCATCGTAAGTATGCCCAACCCTGTGGATGTTGCCGCGTTGGATGAGATTCAGCCGACTCCGTACGAGTGGTCATCTGATGGCAGACCGACGATCGCTTATCTGGGGATGGTTCTCGAGAAAAAGGGCGCTGGAGACCTGGTGGACGCCTGCACCAGGATAGGTGACGCAGACTTCACTCTGGCGATGGTCGGCCCGGTCTCTGAGGCGTATAGGTCTGAGCTTGCAGCCGTCGCGAGTGAGCGCGGTATGGGCGACCGCCTGCGCTTCCTGGGAGAATGCGACTATGCGACCGCTATCGGGTATCTAAAGTCGTCCCAAGCCCTTGCGCTGCCCAGCCACAGTGAAGGCTTTCCCAACGCCATTCTCGAAGCCATGGTATGTGGCAAGCCTGTTGTTGCCACAAGGGTAGGGGCCATGCCTGAGATGGTGGCTGCTGGCACTGTGCAGCCGTGTGGAATATGCGTCGACTTGGGCGATAAGGATGGACTGCGAGACGCGGTGCGGTCACTGATGTCCGACCCGGAGCTATGCGGGGTCCTGGGTGAGCGAGGCAGCCAACGGGCGAGGGCTGAGTACTCGCTGGAAGCCGTATTTGCGAAGCTTACCAGGGAATGGGATAGGGCTGCCGCAGGACGCAGAAGCTAGGTTTGGAGACGGTCCACGACTCTCCGCGGGGGATTGCTTCATTGAAGATCGGCATTATTGCGCAGTACTATGCGCCTGAGACAGTTGGATCAGGAATATGGATACGGGAACTCGCGGAGGAGATGACCGCGCGTGGACACGAGGTCACGGTTCTCACTGCATTCCCCAACTACCCCGAACGCGTTGTCTTCGAGGGCTACCGGGGCAAGCTTCTTGACCGCGAGTTGATGAACGGTGTGAACGTCCTGCGCTCGTGGATATACGCAAATCCCAGGGAGACTATGCGGTCCAGACTGCTCAACTGGGGCAGCTTCTGCTTCTCATCACTCGTCAGCGGCCTGTTCAGGGGTGGCAAGTTCGACGTCCTCTACGCCATTCTGCCACCACTTCCGCTGGGCATTACCGCGAGCTGGTTGGCGAAGCTGAGGGGCTACCCTCTCGTGGCCAATGTCCAGGACATCTACCCCCTTATAGCTGTCGAGCTCGGCTTTCTCAAGAACAAGCGGCTGATAAGTATGTTCGAGAGCATGGAGCGTAAAGTATATCGGCGCTCCCGGAAGATTGTGGTCATATCGGACGGCTTCAAGGACAACCTGGCGAGCAAGGGAGTCGACCCCGAAGAGATAACCGTTGTCCCCAACTGGGCGGACCCCGACTTTATCCAGCCAGGCCCGAGGGACAACGCTTTCCGCGAGGAACTCGGTGTTGACGGCCAGTTCACTGTCGTATACTCCGGAGGTCTGACTCACAACTCCGATGTCGAGCCGATTCTCAGGGCTGCGGGAATGATGACCGACAAACCTATCTCGTTTGCGGTGGTTGGCGACGGCGCGATGAAGACGGATCTCGAGCGGCTAGCTTCCGAACTCAACCTCTCCAATCTGCAGTTTCGGCCTTTCCAGTCATTGGAACGCTATCCGGATGTGCTCAGGGCCGCCGATATCAGCGTAGTCACGCTCAATAGCGCGGCCCGCCTCGCATCCCTTCCCAGCAAGGTCTTCAAACAGATGGCGGCCGGTCGGCCTATTCTGGCTATCACCACCCCGGGTGGAGAGCTTGATAGACTGGTGCGTGTAGCTGAGTGTGGACTGAGCGTGCCTACTGGGAACCCGGAAGAGGTGGTGAAGGTTCTGACGTGGTGCCTGGAGAATCGGGAAGAGTTGGAGCAGATGGGGCGCAATTCCCGCGACTATCTGGTGCAACATCACTCCAAGAATGCCTGCATAGACCGAATCGAGCAGGTTCTTATGGAAGCGGCGTCGAAGTGAAAACAGGGGGAGCATTGGCAAAGAGAGCGCTGGACGTGTTTGTGTCCGGGTTCTTCATAGTCTTGCTGTCGCCGGTGTTTCTGGCGTTGGCGTTGATCATCAAGCTGACCTCGCCGGGCCCCGTGCTGTTTCGACAGGGGCGAATGGGCCGAAATGGGAAGCCGTTCGGGATATGCAAGTTCAGGTCAATGATCACAAACGCTCCCGATGTGCGCAACCCGGACGGGTCGGCGTACACGGGTGAAGACGACCCCAGGGTGACAAAGATCGGTAAGTTCCTGCGGAAGACAAGCCTGGATGAGCTGCCGCAGTTATTCAATGTGTTCAAGGGTGACATGAGCCTTGTGGGGCCGAGGCCCGACCAGGTGGACCAGATCAAGTACTATACCGAAGAAGAGAAGCGCAAGCTGCTGGTGAAACCGGGGATTACGGGCCTCGCGCAGATAAACGGGCGCAACAACATCCCCTGGTCGAAGCGAAAACGCCTGGACATCGAGTATGTGGACAGGCAGTCGTTCTTCTTTGATGTGGGCATACTCTTCAAGACAGTTCCTTACGTCCTGCTGAGAAAGGACGTCAACACCGAAACCACGCCGGAGGATCCCAATGAGCAGCGGTGAGATTGTCCAATACACCCCTGAACTATGGCCGGAGGTAGAACTTCTGGCCAAGAGCTATCCGCACAAGCCGATGCGGCATTTTGGGCGATGGTCGGATGAGGCGCTGGGGAAGCTACTGGCTTGCCGGCTGAAGTGTTCTCTGGAGGCTTCCGGAGAAGGCGCCTGGGTGATACGGGAAGATGATGGAATCAACGCCGTGTGCAGCGTTACCAGCCTTGCATGGGACAGCGAGCAGATAGGTGTCTCAGCAGGCAGGATCGACTGGCTTCTGGGAGCCGACCCGTATTCACTGCAATATGAAGACAACCGCCGGATGGCGTGCCACGCTCTGAGGTATCTGGAAGAGACGGGCATTACCCACGTCAGCGCTCGCACCGACGCCCACGACCTCGCCGCCCTCCACGCATTCGAGGAATGCGGCTTCAGGATGGTAGACGGGTTGATCACATTCGCCATTGAGCTGGACAAGATCGATGTGCCCGAGGTCGAGAGCGAAGTCACCATCAGAATGGCAACCGAAGCGGACGCCGAGGCTGCCGGGGATATTGCCTACAGCACCTACAGCATAGACAGGTTCCACTCGGATGGATCGATTCCAAAGGAACGCTCGGACGAACTGCATCGGGTATGGGTTCGCAACTCAGTGCTGGGTAAGGCGGCAGACGGGGTGGTAGTGGCCGAAGATGAAAACGGGCTGCTCGGGTATGTCACCTGCAAGCTCGCGCACGACACCAAGGATGTAATGGGCGATTTGGTCGGCACGGTGGTGCTGGTCGGGGTGTCACGCAAAGCCAGAGGCAAGAAAATCGGCAAGGCGATGAGCATCGCCGCAATGAAGTGGTTCAAAGAGCAGGGATGCGCGGTAGCCGACGTCGGCACCCAATTGGCCAACATCCCCGCATCGAGACTATACGAAAGCTGTGGCTACAGAATATCCGCCTCCAGCGTATCCCTGAGGTGCCTGCTGTAAGGAACCCTCTCCTGGGGGAGAGGGCAGGGTGAGGGCGCTTCGTAACGATGACCGCCTAGGTTCCAGGTCGCTAGAAAACCTGCAAGTTTGCGTGTGTCCAATTCCCCCTTTGAAGGGGGCCTCCGCAGAGGGGGGGTGACTTGCACTACACCGAGATGAGGTAACACAACCAATGAAAAAACGAGCAACATTCCTACCATTCTCGCCGCCGAAGATCGGCGAGGAAGAGATAAACGAAGTAGTCGATACCCTTCGTTCCGGTTGGATCACCACCGGCCCGAAGACCAAGCGGTTCGAGGCAGAGTTCGCCGAGTATGTCGGCGCTCCGGCAGCGCTCGCGCTGAGCTCCTGCACAGCCGCCCTCCACGTTGCGTTGGCAGCCTTGGGCGTCGGGCCGGGCGATGAGGTCATAACCACCACTATGACTTTCTGCGCCACAGCCAACGTGGTTGAATACGTCGGCGCGAAACTGGTGCTGGTGGATGTCGAGCCGGATACCCTCAACATGAGCCCGGACAAAGTCGAAGCGGCTATCACCGACAAGACCAAAGCCATTATCCCGGTTCACTACTCCGGTCATCCGGTGGATATGGACCCCATTCGGGAGATGGCTGCGAAACGCGGAATATCTGTGCTTGAGGATGCCGCTCACGGCTTGACCGCTAAGTATAAGGGCCAGATGATCGGCTCTGTGGGCAACCCTACCGCGTTCAGCTTCTATGCCACCAAGAACCTCACAACCGCGGAGGGCGGGATGCTGGTCGGCACACCTGAATTCCTCGAGAAGGCCAGAATCCTCAGCCTCCACGGCCTCAGCAAAGATGCCTGGAAGCGTTACGGCAAGGGCGGAAGCTGGTATTACGAGGTTGTGACCCCTGGCTTCAAGTACAACATGACCGACATCCAGGCCTCTCTTGGTCTGTGCCAGTTAAGGAAGCTGGAGTCGTTCCAGCAGCGACGCAGAGAGGTTGTTGCCGCCTACAACAAGGCGTTCTCGGGAGTTGCAGCCATTCAGACCCCGACCTGCCGCGAGGACATCGACCACTGCTGGCACCTCTATGTCATGCGTCTAGTCCCCGGTACGCTCAAGATAGACCGCAACAAGTTCATCGAAGAGCTTATCGAGCGCAACATAGGGCCGTCGGTCCACTTCATCCCCATCCATCTCCACCCGTTCTACGTGGAGAAATACGGGTTGAAGCCGACGGATTTCCCAATCGCCCAAAGCAACTTCGAGCGGGTAATGAGCCTGCCGCTGAACCCCGGCCTCACAGACGAAGACGTGAACGACGTAATCGAAGCGGTTCTCGAGATAGTGGAAGAGAACAGCTAGTCGAGGTGATTTGTCGTTTGCATGCAATTGCTGTATACTAGCCTGCAATGAACCTACCTAGTTCAAAGGAGATATCGCAGTGAGTAAGTCATTGGATGTTCGCACTTTTAGCAAGGTTCGCATGCTTACCCCCGAAGTCGCCAGGCAACTCACATGGTTCCACTGGTCCTGGTTGTTCCAGGAGACCAGGTGCCTGATGAAGAATGATGACCATGGCCCGCAGGGCGTGAACCCCCCGATCATCCCATACGTGCCGCTGAAGCGGGGCATTGTCTACCAGGGTACCCGCGAGACCGGCTCCTACAACCACCACTCCCAGTTGGCCAAGTTCCAGGGCAAGTATTGGTTCGCTTTCTCCAACGGCATAGTGGATGAGGAAGCAGAAGGCCAGCGGATTCGCATCTCCAATTCCAATGACGGGGTCAGTTGGAGCGATTCGGATACAGTCATCGGCGGAGAGCCGGGGACAACCATCGTTCACAACTGCGTCGCGTTGTATGTCGAGGGCGACGCGATGTACATCGTGGACTGGCGCGAGGAGTCGCTGCGGGACGCTGAGTCTGTCGGTATGCGGCGGATTGTGCCCGAGTCCAACCAGCTCAATCTCCTCAAAACCACGGATGGCAAGAACTGGAAGCAGGTTGGACAATGGGACCCCAGCATCAGAGTCATATTTGAAGCCCCGAGGCTGACGGCTGAAGGACGGCTGTTGTGCATCTGCTCTACCGTCGACGATGGCGCCGCGATCATGCTCTGGCCTGGATCCAAGATAGAGGAGAAACCTGAGGTAATACTCCCGCCCCAGAACCCGGACGCCAGCTTCCCGTATGGCGAGGGAACATGGTATCAACTAGACGACGGCAGGATCATCGTCTTCTGGCGGGACGAGGCCGGCTCATGCAGGGCGTATGTAAACTACAGCGAGGACGGCGGCAAGACCTGGACGCCTCCGATGATCTCAGACATCCCGGACTCCATGAGCCGCCTCTACGCAGGCAGGCTCACAGACGGCCGGTACTACCTCAGCAACAACGCATTCCCAACCCTCTTGAACAGAATGCACCTGATGCTGATGCTCAGCGACGACGGCCTTGAGTTCAACAAGGTCTACCTGATCGTAGACGACCCCACCAGCCAAAGGCTAAAAGGCCTCCTGAAATGCGACGGCTACCAGTACCCGGTAGGCCTGGTAGACGGCAACAAACTAATAATCGGCCACTCGGTCAACAAAGAAGACATCTGGTGCGAGGTTATTGACGCAACAAAGATATGATCTCTTGGTTTGATGGTTGGATAGTTTGATGGTTTGATCGTGGCACGGCGTCCAGGATTTCCTCTCCTGGGGGAGAGGGTAGGGTGAGGGCGCTCTGTAACGGTCAGAACACTAGCTGCAGACCATGAACAATGCTGCGGGAGCTCGAAAGATGCTCCCGCAGCACAAGCAACTGTCATATTTCGCCCCGCCGCTGCGTCTAATGTACGATTGTAACTGATGCCGTGCATCCCGCACGATCGGAGGCGAACTCAATGACTTCTCTTGCGCGTATTCCCCTGGGAAGAAGACTACTCGGTCTGCTGCTACTCACCCTCGTAATGTGTGCCTCTGCTGCTTCCGCAGAGACAACAACAGTCCGCCTGAGCATTCGCAACGACAGACAGGATGAGAAAGTCATCACCAAGGCTAACCTGCTAAGAGTGATGAAGTTCATTCTGAAGCAGGGCAAGCGTGAGACATACTGCAGTTACTACAGCAAGAATCCCGCATACCACACCAAGACGTTCAGCTTCTACTTGAATCCGGATTCCGGGCAGCAGGATGTCGACTGTGATCCCGCCAAGTCGGATTTCCACGACCTGACCATTCGGTGGCATGGCGCAAGAGGCTTGGAGTATCTGCACGTCGAGTTCATCGACAAATTCTATGTCTACATCAGCGCTGACTCTCCCCGAGATGATCTCAGCGTCGGACAAGTGCGCCAATCTGCTACCGCCGCGCTAAAGGAGATTCTGGCCGTTATCGAGAAGAAAGAGCCGAAGAAAGCGGACGCGGGAATGGTTCCTCCACCGAAACCGCAATCTCCGCGCAGCGGAAAGCCTAAGGCAAACTAATCCCCCCCCGCCTTCCCCTCAGCCAAAGAAGCCTTCCCCGTCTCCCCCACCTGCCGGTAAGCCTTCGCGATGAGTTTGTAGCTGTCGATAAGAAGCTGCAGACGGTCGCGTTCTTCATCTTGAGACAGCGATCCCGTCGCTCTGGCTATCTGGAGGTACTTGGTCTCGCTCCTCCAACTCTCCAGCCTGGATATTGCCGGCTCCAGCTCCTTGATGGACTCGTGTGGGTTGCCTGCCGCCATTGCTTTTTTGGCGAAGTAGGAGTGGGCGAATGCGTATCTCACATCCACCATCTCCGGCACGCCTTTCAACTGCTCGTAGGGGGTGTTTTCCGTGGCCAACAGGTCTCGGAGAGCTTGCTCGTATTCGATGGTTCTTCCTTGCTTCTGGTAAGCTTCGGCGAGTGTGTAGATGATCTGGGTGGACTTGGGCGCATAGCGTTGCGCTTGTCTCAGAGACTCAATTGCCTCCTGCAGCTTGCCGGTTCTCAGTAGCATCATGCCCTGGGCGAAGTAGTTCTGGCCGTCCTTGGGGGCGAGCCTGATAGCCTCCGCGAACTCCCTGTCCGATTCGCTCGGATCACTCACCGACAACAGCTTGCCCAGTTCCCGGTGATCTTCCGGATTGAGCGGGCTGAGTTTCGACGCAGCGCGGTATGATTCCGTCAGGGATGACACATTCCCGGTGCTGTAAGCGTAGGCAAGCTGTTCAGGGCTCGGCGCGGTGTAGTCGGCCCCATATTGGGTGGCGGCAACAACCGCCAGAGCGAGAAACGCCGCCGCCCAGGCTACTCTTGGCGCAATCTTCGGACTGCTTGTAGCTATCTTCTTACCTGAAAGCAGCACCCCCGCCAGAATCCAGAAGGGCAGCCAGATGCCGAGTATGTACCAGTCGGAATCAACAAGGTTCCGCGCCATTGAAGCCGCCAGCCCGCCTGCGATCCCCGCGCTCAGGACAGGCCACGATTGCGGCGTGACCAGTTGGTCGATGAATGCGAACTTATCCGGCTGTGGCTGCTTACCCTTCTTGACAGGTTGAGGAGTCGGCGTCGGGATTTGCTCCGCATCCGGTAGAAAGGCCGGTCTCACAACGCACATCGCCAGAACTGCAAGAAACACTATGAGCGCAGGCACGCCGTTCTCGGCGGCAAACTGCAGGTAGGCCTGGTGGGCGTGCTTGGTTGTGCCTGCGATGGTGTAGCGAGGGTAGGCGGTCTCGAATGTGCCGGGGCCGGTGCCGAGGATGGGGTTAGCCTTGATCATCCCGACAGTGGCCTTCCAGGTGTAAATCCGGAAAGTGGTAGAATGGGCCTGCGCCCCGCCGGACTGCGCTTCGCCAACCCTCGTTCTTAGCGACGCAGAGAAAACCACCAAAACCAGAACGCCAACAATGGCGGCCGTCACCACAGCCCTGCGGTTCACGATCTTCCAACCGCCCCGCCAGAGCGCAAGGCCGACAAACACCACCATTCCGACCACACCTGCAACGATGCCGAACTTGGCGGCTGTCAGGAGCAGGCAAGCCAATTCCACTCCAAAAGCCACAAATGCCACAACCGCTGCCGTTCCACGCTGAGTAACGCAGTATGCCAAGGTCACGGGCAGGACAAGCACGATGAAGCCGGAGAAGAAGTTGGGGTTGGCGAACGTTCCAAAGAGGCGGTTCTCGTCTGTCGGGTGCATTAACGCCTGCCAGAAAGATGACCCCCCGCCGGAGTTGATTGCGAAGTCCCGAATGGCAAACAGGCACACCGCGAACGCCGTCAGCGACACAACCATCAGCAGAGCCGCCCGAAATCGCCCATCCATTCCCAGCTTGGTAGCCACCCAGAAACCCGCCAGCCCCGAGGCAAAGAGCAAAATCTCCCTGATTCCGGGGTAAGCAGACTCTCCCAGCAGGCAAGATACGATCATCAGCACGAACAGAATGCCCCACACCACGCCGTACGGCAAAGACAATGCCCCATTCTTCGACCCCGCGCGCTTCTGCAGCGAAGCAACTGTCAGGATCAGAATGCCCAGCAAAGCCAGAAGCTCGATAAGCGGGTAGGGAGGGGAGTCGGTCAATCCACCGATAGTTGGGGCCAGCACCGCAGCCAGAGCCAGCAGGGCAAATGATGCAGTATCGGGAACGCTCTTCTTGAACATATCCACCACCTGATGATAGTAAGCTAATTATATCAGGTGTTGGGTTCTAGGCAGTAACCCCGCAGGGGTTTTGTGATTACAGCACGGGGATTCATCCCCGTGCGAAAGGTGAAGTTGACTCAGACCCACTCACGCAGTAGAGTTGTAGCATGCAAAAACCCAGAATCGCAATGCTGACCACCATAGAAATGACCGCGAAAGCCTTCGCCGCCGCCACCATCGCCCGGATGGCGGATGCTTTCGATCTTGTGAGTTCGCCGTTTGAGACGGCGGAAGTTGGTATCATCAAGGACATTATCTCAGGCGCTGACGGCTGCGTTACCAGTTGGGGCACCTGCCAGTTGACCGCGGAGATTCTCGACGCGGCCCCGAACCTCAAGATCATCTGCCATGCGGCGGGAAGCGTGAAGCCTATTGTGTGCGAGGCGGTGTGGGATCGTGGGATCACTGTCACCAGCGCAGCCGCGGCAATTGCGTTTGGCGTTGCAGAACACACCCTCGGCCTGATGCTCTCCACGATGAAGCGGACCTACTGGATGAATGACATAATCCACAACGGCGGATGGCAGGACAAAGAAGAGATGGGCCGTGTGGTGGAGATATACGGGATCACGGTGGGCGTGGTCGGAGCGGGCCATGTAGGCAGGCGGTTCATGGAACTGCTGTGCAACTTTGACCTCAACGTCGTAGTCTACGACCCGTTTCTGGCCGCCGACGAGGCGCAAGCCCTGGGCGCAGCGAAAGTGGAGAACCTTGACGAGTTGGTTTCACGCTCAGATGTGCTCTCCCTGCACGCGCCGTCCATCCCCGAAACCCATCACATGCTCGATGCAAGGCGGCTGAGTAAGATCAAGGACGGGGCGATACTCATCAACACCGCTCGCGGCAGCCTCATCGACGAAAGCGCCCTCTACAACGAACTCAAAAAAGGCCGATTTACAGCCTGCCTGGATGTCACCGATCCCGAACCGCCGGAGGCCGACAACCCATTGCGGTCGCTGAGCAACGTCATATTCACTCCCCACATCGCCGGAGCAGTGGCGAACAACACAATGCGCCTGGGCAAACTGGCGGCGGATGAACTGGAGCGCTTCTTCACTGGCCGCGAACAACTGTATCCTGTGACCAGGGAAGATCTTGCAAGGGTGGCCTGATTCGTTTGCGCCTCGGCCAGCCATCGTGTCATAATTGTAGCCTACACTAAGGAGGCGCAATTGTGGCCAGATATGTGATTCTTTTGCTTGCTATCATCCTCGGGCTTGGTCTCTGCGGGAGTTTGTCTGCCGCCTCGCCGCACATTGGCCCCACCATGGACCCCCTCACGGGGATCTATTGGGCAACGCTGGATCTGGGCAGGTCGGTGGTATTGACCGCCACGCTCGAAGCTCCCTCCGAGCCGGAGAATGGCACGTGTATGGCGGGCTTCGCGGCCCGAAAGACGTCGGCCGTAAAGGACGACATACCTGACGGAAGTGTGGTGTATATATCGATTCGCGCCGTCAGCTCCGGGCAATGCGAGATGGTCCTCGATGCCACCGACGGCGTCGCCCACAGCCGCTGCACTCTCATCAAGATTCCGTCGGGCAAGTCCTACGAAGTCAGATTGACAGTCCTGCCATGCGAAGGCCGTTTCGTGGCCCACGGCGAATACAGGGTCGTCGGAACGGAGGATTGGGTTCCGATCATAGACTCATCGGAGTCACCATCCTCGCCCGGCGGCGTGTGGCACAGTGGCAAGACATATGTATGCGCGCCGGCAGAGTTCGCCCCGAACTATAGCTGCGCGTCCAGATGGGAGCTCCGCCCTGTTACTGCAACCAGTGAGAAGTGCCTTGTGCCCAGCCGCAAGTTCGCCAGGCGGGACATCAACAAGCACCCGTTTACCGTGGTCGAGTATAGCTGGACCACCGTGGACACCAAGTATTACCACGACAACCTCCGCCAGGTCGAGAGAGCGCCGTTCGATGGCCGCAGCGTGTTCATTGCGGACCCCAGGCTGCCGCACGGCTCGGTGCTGAGCGGGGCGGGCAGGGGGGACTTCGGCTGGGAGGTCTTCCAAAACAAGAAGCTGGGTTGGGAGGTCGTTGCCCCGGCGATTGAGGACATGAAGACTGCTAAGTCAAAGTCACTTCGCAGCAATTACCTTGTATGCACATCATTCCTGCCCGGCGGATATATGAACTGGTTCGATGACCAGTGGTGGGCCAACATAGCAAACAATGCCAGGCTGCTGGGAACGGCGGCAAAGCGGGGCGGGTTTGAGGGGATTATGTTCGACCCGGAGGAATACGGCTGCGACTTCTGGGCGCACCAGCCTTTGTTGACGAAGCCGGAATATGCGGGTAAGAGTTATGAGGAAGTGCGGGACAAGGTGCGGCAGAGGGGGAGGGAGTTCGCCAGGGCGCTCAATGCTGGCTACCCCGGAATCCGAATCTGGAGCCTGCTCGCATGGGACCAGATATATACTTTCCGAACCAAGAACAAGGCGGAGTTGAAAGATGCATGGGGCACGCTCACAATCCCGTTCCTGGACGGCATACTAGAGGGTTCCGATGACAAGACTATAATCATCGATGGCATCGAGGGTGGGTATTACCTCAATGCCCTGCCGGATTTTGTTGCCCGCGCCAAGAACGTGAAAGAGAAGGGGATTGGCCTGAGCGATGTGCCGGAACTCTTCAAGAAGAAAGTGCGAACAGGCTTTGGCATATACCTGGACCGCAACCAGAAGTGGGATCCGGTCAACATTCAGGACAACTACTGGACACCGAAGCGGTTGGAGGATGTTATCTACTATGCCCTGATAGCATCGGACGGTTTTGTATGGCTGTGGAACGAACGCCCGACCTGGCTGATCAGTTCGGTGGATGAAAAACTGGGCGGGGGAACAGACTTCGGCGCGCCGAGCAGAAATGAGATCATCAAACCCGTGCCCAAGGTCTACTGGCAGTCTCTAGCCAAAGCCAAGGTTCGGGCGACGAAATGGTTGAAGGGGAAGTAGACACGCAAGCCCCTCTAACCATGGCAAGACGCAGAAAGCTCTCATCACGAAAATGGTGATTGCTTTTCGTTCCGGCTTCGTCGGCTTAGGGTGACTACGTGTGATATCTGACAATGGAGACAGTAAATGCAGATAATCGAAACTGGCGGGGTGCCGATAAAGAGTTGGTGCAGGTACTGTGAGGCTGGCACTATGGAGCAGGCAAAGCACCTGGCGCGGCTGCCTTTTGCCTTCCACCACGTCTGCCTGATGCCCGATGCCCACGAGGGCTACGGCATGCCCATCGGTGGGGTGTTGGGGGCGATGGGGATGGTGATCCCTAACGCTGTGGGGGTGGATATCGGCTGCGGAATGTGCGCGGCTGGGACCGACCTGAGCTTCATCGACACCAACACCCTCAAGGCAATAATGAGCGATATCCGCACCACCGTTCCCCTGGGATTCTCCCGACACAAGAGCGCGCAGGATGAGCACCTGATGCCGAAGTTCGAGAAGGGTGAGACATATCCGGTCATACTGGGCGATGGTGGGGGCAAGGGAGAGTTTGGGTCTAGCCAGACCCAGATCGGGACCCTGGGCGGCGGCAACCACTTCATCGAAATCCAGAAGGGCAGCGACAGAAGAATCTGGCTGATGGTGCATTCGGGGAGCCGCAACGTCGGCAAGCAGGTCTGCGATTTCCACAACCGCCGCGCCTCCGACCTCAACGAAAGGCTCAAAGACCCGATCCCCAAGCAGTGGCAGTTGGCAGCGCTTCGGGTGGACTCCGATGAGGGGCAGGAATACCTGCGGGAGATGAACTGGTGCCTGGACTTCGCCCGGGCCAACCGCGCGCTAATGATGAGCCGGATTATGAAGATAGTCACCGAGCACAGCGGCGCGCAGTTCGACCCCGCCTTCGACATCCACCACAACTACGCCTCCAGGGAGACCCATTTCGGGGTAGAGGTGATAGTCCATCGCAAGGGCGCGACCAGCGCCCGAGAGGGCCAGCTTGGCATAATCCCGGGCTCGCAGGGGACGAAGTCTTACATAGTGCGGGGCAAGGGCAACCCGGAGTCGTTTATGTCCTGCTCCCACGGTGCGGGCCGCAAAATGGGCCGAAAGGAAGCAGTGCGCACCCTGAACCTGGATGAAGAGAAGCGCAGGCTGGACAAGCAAGGCATCCTCCACGCCATCCGAGGCAAACAAGACCTCGAAGAAGCCGCCTCCGCCTACAAAGACATAGACCAGGTAATGGCCGACCAGCAGGACCTGGTCAAGATAGAAGTAACATTGCAGCCGCTGGCGGTGGTGAAAGGGTAATCGCGAAGGGCGCGAAAAGGGCGAAGGGCGCGAAAACCCCCTCTCCTGGGGGAGAGGGTTGGGGAGAGGGCGCAGCGTATCGATTGCGCAATGCGGTATGTGTTGTGAACAATGGTAGCGATATGGGCCGGTAAGACACGGTGCAGTAATGAGACCGATTGCGTGGGTTTGTGTCGGCTTTGTGCTGTCTGATCTGTTTTCGGCCTTGGGTTGGTTGGGTGGTGGGGCGCGTGGGTTTTGGTGGCTCAGGCGTGGATTTGGGAGGCAGGTGTCTATGGCTGGGTATCCCCGTGAGGGGAGCGCGTTTATCTGGCTGCGTGCCAGGTTAAGAAAAGCATCGATGCTTAGCGTGCACTTGGTTTGTTCCACTATTACGTGTGGACTCCCCCTTGTCTGCCTCGCCCGTCGGCGGTTCAGGGGCAAGGAGGGCTCGTTTCAGACGACCTGCCTTCCAAAAGCCTAAGACCCAATATTGAGTTGCCAATATATAGTTATTGTTTCTTCAGCCGGTCTGGGCAAGGGTGGTTTCCCTGGTCCGGAGTGGCCATCCCCCAACCAGCCGCCCCGCCTTCCCCGCCGAGAAAATGTACCTCCATAATTACAAGGCAACTCATGGGGCGTTTTGTTCACTAGTTTTGGGGAAGTTTTTTTGAGTTTTTTTGTACAGGCTCGGGAAGGGGGGGGATAGGACCTAATTGGGCCGATGTGCGGGGCTGCCGCCCCGGCTCCGGCTGCAAGCAACCGAGCAACGGAACCTCCCGGCCAGAAGGTCCCCACTGCCCTGAATGCTCTTCGACTGATGGTGAACTACTGGCACCAGTGTCTCATCGCGGCGTTGGGTCTGTATCGCGGTTTGGAGAAGAAGCCTGATAGCGAGAATATCCTGGGGGATGAGAGCCGCGCCTTGTCACGTTTCTTCAGTTGCTGTGATGCCGTTCGTGGGCATTCGTACTACGCAACTCTCGATCTCTCATATGTGGGCCTCTCTGGTTGCGTGCTAGAGAATTGTCAATGGCGGAGTGAAAATGTACCAATTACGGCGGTTTGAAAATGTACCACC
>CAZTAO010000059.1:0-30586 GCA_964611645.1 uncultured bacterium
GGTGATGGTTTTCTGTGCGTCACCGAGGCTGATGTTCGGCAGGCGCTCCAGGATGCGGACAGTGTGTGGGATGAACTGTACCCGCCGGAGCAAATGCGAATAGTTCATCTACTCGTCGAGCAGGTGACGGTCACGCGCGGGGGGATTTCCGTAACGGTGAAGGCGGGAGGGCTACATAGTCTGGTTACGGAAATGAGGGGTGGGAGTACGGTTGATAATATTGTTGTCACGGGAGGGGCGCTATGAACAGGATTGATGGTGTGACTAGTGATGGATTGATCACAGTTACGGTGCCGGTGAATGTGAGAAAGCGCGGAGGCAGGCGACGTATTATCGTCGCGGACCAGCCTCCGGAACATAGTCTCACGTATGCTGAGTCATTCGCCGTGGCCATAGCCCGCGCCCACCACTGGAAGGAATTGATAGACTCCGGGAAGTTCGCAACCCTCTCTGAGCTTGCCACCGCGATAGGGTTGGACAAGTCCTATGCCGCGAGAATCTACCGCCTCACCTATCTGGCACCAGACATCATTGAGGCTATTCTCGATGGGAGAGAGCCGGATGGATTGTCCATGCGGGTGCTTGCGAGCGTGAAGTCGGCGATCTGGGAGGAGCAGAGGGGGGAGTTGGGGATGAGGTGATGGCGTACGAAGGGACCGGACACTTACGCCCGGCCCCACTTGTACAGTCTGCACTCGCCGAAGATCGGCTACTGGCCTCTCACGTACCCCTTCAGCTTCCAGGTAGAGTTCAGCCACTCGTTATCCCGGCAGTACATTCGCTCGCCGAGCAGCTTGCCGATAAGAACTGGCTTGAGGGTAATCTTCCAGTCTATGATCAGGTTGTCGGAGCCACTGGGAGTCACCGTGGTATCCTTGATGTAGACAACGCACTGGCTGTTCTCCAGCGTCACGTCTGTCCCGGGAGTCTGTCCCGTTCCCCAACTTGTGTGAGTATCATTGCGCAAGAACACCTTGCCCTGCTTGGCATCGTAGAGGACGCACACCGCGTTGGCGAGACTGCCCGTCTGGCCCATTTGGAAATAGCACTGGTAGATGTCTGAATACCCGTTGTCGTCGGCGTATTCCGTGGTGAACACCAACGGAGTTCCCGTCTGCACCTTGCCGGTCGATGGGGTCACGCTTACGCAGGTTGGCGCAAGCGGTGTAAAGTGTGTTCCGACCTTCTTCCAGCCGTCGTAGGCGCCTTTGGAATCGGTTACATACATCCAACTGTAGAGATTCTTATCGGCCATGGATGGTTTGAGCTTGAATGACCACGTAACCGTGAAGTCATTTCCCGAGCCGGAAAGGATGGTGTCCTTCACGTAGACTTCGCACTGGGTGTTGGAGAGTGTTATGTCTGTTCCAGGAGCATAGCCCGTGCCCCAACTGGTGTTCGCGTCGTTTTTCAGATAGACCCTATTTGTCGCCTTGTCATACCAGATGAACACCGCGTTGGTCTGGCTGAAGTTTTCTGAGAGCAGCACGTAGCACTTGCGCAGGTCGGCGAAACCGTTCGGGTCGCGGTACACGCTGGTGAGAGTTGTCTTGGCGTCGATTGGCAGTGGATCGCTGTTCGGGTCGATGCTCAGGACCTGTGGCTTCACATTGTAATACCTGCCCATCAGGTCCCATCCGTCGGAGAGGCCACTCAGATCCTGCACGTACATGTAGGCATTCAGGTTCTTCGCCACGAACGGGCTTTTCAGCGTAATGCGCCAGTTAACTGTCAGGTCCGTCCCGCTGCCCGAGACGGTGGTGCTGCCGACGAATAAATCGCATTGGCTGTTGGACAGGGTGACTGCCGTCCCGGGGGCATAGCCAATGCCCCAGCTTGTGTTGGCGTCGTTCTTCAGGTAGAGCTTGTTTGCCAGTCGGTCATACATCAGAAAAGCCGCGTTCGCCTGAGCGAGCGAGTCGTTAATGAGCAGATCCGCTTTCCTGATGTCGGCGAAGCCGTTGAGGTCCCAGTAGATGCTCTGGAGTGTGATTGCGCTTGTGCCTAGAGCGCCATCAGAGGGCGATACGCTGATGTTCTGCGGGGCCTTCCAGATGCCAAACCCACCCGGCAACGTTCCCGTCTGGAGGTCCGGGTTGGTTACAACCACATCCCAATTCCCTCCCGACTTACCTGTCAGGTCAAACGAGCAGGTCATCTTTGACCAACTCACAACGGTCACACCGGTCGCGACAATGTCGCTCTCACCGGTTTTCGCGAGCTTTACGGTTGCTCCGGATAAGAAGTACTTTCCTTCAAGATCAGTGATGCTGATAGGGCCGGTGTTGGGGGCTAAGTTGGGCGCGATCGAGAGGACCTCGGGGCGTGGCGGTGTAGTGCTGATGGCCACGCCGCCCATGTAGCCGGCATCAACAGCGACGTAGTTGTTTCCCGCCGGGACGGACCCGCCAAAGACACCCCACGCCACCAGGGAGCCGTCCGATTTCAACGCCACGCTGTGGAAGTATCCCGCGCCGACAGCGACGTAGTCGTTTCCCGCCGGCGCATTGCACTGGCCAAAGTTGTTCCATCCCCATGCCGCCAGAGAGCCATCCGATCTCAACGCCACACTGTGGTCGGTGCCGGCAGAAACAGCGACGTAGTCGTTTCCCGCCGGGGCATTGGACTGGCCAGCCCAATTGGATCCCCATGCCACGAGGGAGCCGTCCGATTTCAGCGCCACACTGTGATAGGCGCCGACGGCGACAGCGACGTAGTTGTTTCCCGCCGGAACAGGGTATGCCGATGGCCAGGCTACCAGAGAGCCATCCGATTTCAGCGCCACACTTTGATATCTGCCGGCACCGACAGCGACGTAGTCGTTTCCGGCCGGAGGATCGCTTTCTCCGTAGAAATTCTCTCCCCAGGCCACAAGGGAGCCGTCCGATTTCAACGCCACACTGTGGGCGCCGCCGGGAGCGACAGCGATGTAGTCATTTCCGGCGGGAACATCGCTCTGGCCAAATTCATTCGATCCCCACGCCACCAGAGAGCCGTCTGATTTCAACGCCAAGCCGTGTTCGTAACCGGCAGCGACAGCGACATAGTTGTTTCCCGACGGGACATTGAGCATACCGTAATAATCGTATCCCCACGCCACCAGGTAGCCGTTGCTGTATGTTACCTCGTTGTCAGTGCTGGTCGAGGCCTCGTTGGCATTGCCTGCGTTATCGTGAGCAACACCCGCAGCGAGACTCGCGGTCACCGTTCCGGAGCTGGCCATTCCGCTCACGGCCACGTTGTATGTCGTACCGCTTCCAGTGACAGCCGCCGTAGTCGGTCCGGCGGTCCCCGAAAGGGTAACATCGCCTGTAGCGAAGTCGGCAACCGATTCACTGAACACAACGGTGAAGTTGATCGGCGAGGAACCTGTCGGATCAGGCTGGCCTGCAGCCTGGTTGATTGTCACTGTCGGCGGAGTAATGTCGATCGTGAACCCGCCGGGAAGGGTTGCGGACTTGCCATCAGTGTTGGTCACCACCACGTTCCACGCACCGTCTGCCTTGCCCGTAAGGTCAAACGAGCAGGTTATCTTTGACGAACTCACAACGGTCACGCCGGTCGCGACAATGTCGCTCTCACCGCTCTTCGCGAGTTTTACTGTTGCTCCGGATAAGAAGTACCTTCCCGCAAGGTCTGTAATGCTGACAGAGCCGGTGTTGGGGGCTGAGTTGGGCGCAATCGAGAGGACCATGGGGCCTGGCAGTGTAGCGCTGATGGCCACGCTGTGGAAAAGACCGACATCGACAGCGGCGTAGTTGTTTCCCGCCGGGACATCGCACTGGCCATACTCATTCCCTCCCCAGGCCGCCAGGGAGCCGTCCGATTTCAATGCCACGCTGTGCTGGTAGCCGGCAGCGACAGCGGCGTAGTCGTTTCCCGCGGGCACATCGCACTGGCCAGCGCCATTGTCTCCCCACGCCACCAGGGAGCCGTCCGATTTCAAAGCCACGCTGTGCTGGTAGCCGGCAGAGACAGCGGCGTAGTTGTT
Source organism: uncultured bacterium (assembly GCA_964611645.1). Lineage (GTDB taxonomy): Bacteria > Armatimonadota > UBA5829 > UBA5829 > UBA5829 > CAZTAO01. Next base: position 3,992 of record CAZTAO010000059.1, read on the forward strand.
TCCCGCCGGGACATTGCACTGACCGGAGCCATTTTCTCCCCATGCCACCAGGGAGCCGTCCGATTTCAACGCCACGCTGTAGTATCCGCCGGCAGAAACAGCCACGTAGTCATTTCCCGCCGGGACATCCCACCAGCCGTTCCAATACCATGCCACCAGGGAGCCGTCCGATTTCAATGCCACGCTGTGCTGGTAGCCGGCAGCGACAGCGGCGTAGTTGTTCCCCGCCGGGACATCGCACTCACCATAGTCGTTGGATCCCCATGCCACCAGGGAGCCGTCCGATTTCAACGCCACGCTGTGTGCGTAGCCGGCAGAGACAGCGGCGTAGTTATTTCCCGTAGGGACATCGCACTCACCCCAGCCGTCTGTTCCCCATGCCACCAGCGAGCCGTCCGATTTCAACGCCACGCTGTGATTCCAGCCGGCAGCGACAGCGGCGTAGTTGTTTCCCGCCGGGACATTGCGCTGACCGTAAGAATTGTCTCCCCACGCCACCAGGGAGCCTGCAGCCAGCGCCGGCACAGACCCCAACAACCCGAACAACATCAACAGAGTTACTGCAACTACATAGATCGAACTTATTCTCGTTCTCATAGCGAACTTCCCTCGGCCCCGAACAGGGTCATCTGCAATTCGAAGCTTCGCGTCGGCGCTGCGTAATGTTATAGTTTACCCCCCCCAGTATGTCTCCGAAACACTGCAAAGTCAATGTATGAGTTCAGTGCCCCACCCAGCGTGCCGAGTCCGGGTCAAGCCTCACGTCCCGCCTCTTCGGGACGTGTTCACCACGCGTAATCACCCTCCAGTAACATTCCCTACTCCCAGCGTACTCATCAAGAAACAAACAACCTCTCTCCAATTTCGAGGCTAGAATGCCGTCTGTGGACTCACCCCCCCGAGTCCACAGCTTTCAGAGAGAAAGTGGCAAAACAGAGAATTCGGGGCCGAAATGTGGTCGAAATGGCCGGAGGTGCGTCCACAGGTCAGGGGCTTGGCAGACTGCCGAATCCGTGACTCCCAGCCTCGAATCCCACGCGTAAAACGGCAAAAAGCCCCGGGAGTCTAACTTCCCGAGGCTCTTGCAGAGAGAGCGTTTACTTCCTGGTTGTTGGTGGAGGAAACGTTGCTCCACAATAATCCATCCGCACTTTTTTTATGTGCCGAATTTGGGGTCCGAAAGCTGTGGACCCACCCCTCTTTTCGAGGGCGTTTTTGCAGGTTTTTCCAGGTGACATGGACGTCGAATGGGCGGTCTTTGGACAGGCGGTGAGGCGGGCTGGAGACATAATGCGGCTTAACGCACAGATAATCTGATGGTGGCTTGGGAGGAGGACGTGGGGGTTTGGGTGCCGATTGACCAGTTGGTGTTGAACACACTCATTTCTGGCACGTGGCCTAGCCCCGACATCTCATAGTGGCGACGGTTGCTTCCTCCGTCACTAGGGCACAGGTTCCACTCACCAGACAGGCTGCGTTCCATTCGCTATGAGTTTCACCACGCGTTTGCCGTCCACGGAAACGGCGTAGACGGACTGGCCGGACTCAAATGCTATCCACTTGCCGTCCTGTGAAAAGCAAACGGAGCGTGGTTCGTAGCCACTGTGGGACACGTTTCCCGGCATAACAATGCTGTTATCGATCAGCTTGAGATCCTGCAACACATAGGGCCACGGCTCTTCCACTTTCACGCTCAGTAGATGCAGCCTGGCAGTTCCACTGCCGGACAGCCGGTTGATGCAGTATGCCACACGTGTGCCGTCGGGAGACCACGACAGTCGGGTAACGCCCACGATCTCTCTTGACAACTGGTAAGTAGGTGAATCATACCGAGCAACGGAGGCTAATCGGGACGTATTCCAGCCTGCGCGCCCACCGTGGCTAGGAGGTTGGTATCGGCATATCCAGATATCCCCGTTGCGTGTGAACGCTAAAGCATGACCCGACCATGACCAAGCGGGATGGTCGTTGTCAGTGAAACCGAAGGGCAGTTCGTTCTCTGCAATACTAAACCGGGTAGAGGCCTTCCGGGTTCCGGGATCAAGATCGAATACGGCCTGGCCGGTGTGCAGCACTTTCTGAGCGCCGCGCTTTACTTCGACGGTATCAGGCCGGGAGAATGCAATCCACCCTGTTTTTCGGTTCCAGGAAATGGTGATGTCGTCCTGCGACAACAGGCCTGACACGCGGTAGTGGGTCAGTTTCTTCTGGTCTGTCCCGTTCGCGTTGGCCACCCAGATGTTGCCACCTCGGGCGAACAAAATGCGCTTCTTGTCCGGGGACCAGCAGGGCGACATTCCCCCTTTGATCACCAGCTTCCGTCCACTGCCATCCCCGTTTGCAGTCCAGATGCCCCTTTCTGCTACGAAGGCAATGCGCCAGGCCTTCGGTATCACGCTGTTGGGCGTCAATTCTGGCTGAGCCAGGGCGGGGACTGTAATCAGAAGCGCAATGAACAGGCAGCAGACGTATCTCAACGCAGTATCTCCTTTACGTAATCGAGTTAGCGACTTTGGGGACTGCATAAGCGTCCTGTGCAGTGGCCGCACGACACAGTAGTTCGATGTTGGATAATCACCGTAGAATAGCAACTCCCTGCACCCCGTGCTGACTGGTGCCCTTGTACGTGGACTTCCCGTTCGTCGCGCTAATTTGATGCTGTCGACGAACTCCCGAACCACGCTACTATCTAGGCCGTAATCCACTCGCTGCCTCCGCCATGGTCAGAATGTGCCAGGTATTTCAGCGCTGGGCTCGGCGTCAAGTCTCTCGCTTGTGATTGTCATCCTGATGTGGTCTCCATTCATTTGCGATGGAGTGTCCTGCGATGGATTCGAATCACCTCAGTCTGCTACAGTTGACTACCACGAGCAGTCCAAGTTCCGTTGTCAGCTTTTCCCGAAGAACTCCGAGATATCAAAGTACAAGTCCATGTTTCTGCCGCATTCCGTGCATTCACATGTCAGAATGTCCATAGGTTTGTTCGAAATCGCCAACGAGAGCGCCTGCACGGCCATCCTCACGGTACCACTCCTGCCGCACTCGCACTTCACCGTGCGCAGAAAGACCTTCTCATCGTGCACACTCTCCACGATTACGGCACTCTCTGGACTCGTGGGCAACTCATGGCTAATTCCCACCTTTTCGTCCCGAGCTTGGAGTATCTCCTCCGCCGAATCTTCCCCTATGGGGTACTTTATCAAGAACACCAGCAGATCCCCAGGGCCATTCTCAATGGCTATGTCAAAGAGGCTCTGTCCGGTTTCGTCGGTTACGAATATGTTGGCTCCCGCGTCCAAGAGTCGACGAACTTCCCCGATGTCACCTCTTCTTGTTGCTTCCAGCAGGAACTTGTCGTTTTCGTTCATCTTGCGTCCCTTCTCAATGTCCCTATTGGCCTAATCTTCTGCCGTGTCTTGCGATTCGTCCGCAGCCTCACCTTCATCTGGTTGCGGCTCTTCAGCTCCGGCAGCGCGAAGGATACTGCAGATGCGTGCGTAGTCGTTGGCTCTGCTTGACAAGGGATAACGCAAGGCCTGCTCCAAAGGCGTTCTTCTGGAGTCATCCTTGGCATTGACGTCGGCTCCAGACTTGACCAACATATCTACCTTCTTGGGACTGCCGTCCGCCACCGCTTTGTGCAGGGCCATTAGGCCCCATTGGTCGCGACACTCAAGATTCGGTTTGTGGCGCAGCAGTACCCTGAGAACGGCTGGCGGAGCAAGCATCGTTGCACTGTCTCCTTCGTCATTCTGGCTGTCGATATCCGCTCCTCGATCCAAAAGCAGTTGAGCGATACTCGCTCTTCCGTGTTTGGCGGCGAGATGGAGAGCAGTAGAGCCGTCAGGCCCCTCCGCATTGACGTCCTCGCCGCTGTCCAAGAGCCTGACTACCTCGTCACGGTCACCGGTCGCGCCTGCAATCAGCAGCGGGCTGATTCCCTCTGTGCTAGAGCCAGCCTCCAGGAGCACCTGAATGCAATCTTTGCGTCCCACAAATGAGACTGAAGTCCACAGAGGCTGGAATTCCATTCCGACTAGGTCATTCACCTTAACACAGTTGGGGTCTGCGCCCGCCTCTATCAGCGCACTCAGACAGTCGGCACTATCGCTGAATGCGGCCGACACCAGGAGCGAGTTGAGTTCTCCCCGTTCGAGGTCGCACCCGTCAAGAAGCCGCCTGACCTCTTCGGCGTCTCCATTTTCAATAGCCTCACTGACCAATTCCGACCATTCCTCCACGACTTCTCTCCTTTTCTGATTGGTGGTCTCCGCAATATCTGCAGATGGCTGACACGTCGAGGGCGTAATACCTGGCTCCTGGCCATCGTGATCTCGAGTCTCTGCTCTTTGACGGTCTGAAGTTGATGACGGCAATCCGTCGTGCGCGAGTTCCCCATCATTTGCGCTGACGGAGTTCGGCTCTTCTACATATACATAGGAATCATCGGCAGTTCGGACGAGTCTATGCGCGTGGGAGAGCCTATCTACAAACTGCTGCTCCGAAAGCCACAACTCATCGACCGCGTATGATTTCAACTCCTTCAAAGTTACCGAACCGCGGGCCCTCACAAACTCCTCAAGGACCACAACGACTTCAATCCTTTCGCGCCCCGGCAGGACCACGTATGGGTATCGCGGATAGTGGAGATTATCGTTATTCGAGATTCGGAGGCATGAGTAAAGCGCACTGTACGATGGAATGCTTGATTCCGATAGCTCTTTGCTGAACTTCTCGTAGATTCCGGCGACCGAAACAACTGGAAGACCTGCGGCCAGCTTGCGTTGTAACCGGCACTCGATTTCTGCAATCAGTTCATCAGGAATCTCTATCAGGCTGCGATGGATGTAGACCCCTCGGTCCCACGCAAACAATTTCGGCGACGTTTCGACCCAAGTGCGGACACTGGGCAAAGTCACGCGGGGGTCATTGGGGAGCAATCTCTTTGCCTGCTCGCACACCTCTTCGATGCGCATTGGCCTGCCCGCATCTTTCAATATGCTCTCTATCTGTTGCGCCGGTGTTCCACGTCGCACGACCCGAGTGCCAGGGGGATAGACTACGTTGTCCGCGACTCGAATGCTGGCCTTTGGGGCCACGAAGCGAATGAACTCCGGGCTTAGAGTCACCTCGTCGTCGCACTGATCACATCCACCCTTCATTTCCTCAACTACGTTCTGCATGCTTCGTTCAGAACTGCCTTTGGCAAAGAGACTTCTCAAGCGCATTATGACAGACTCGCATTCCAAACACTTGCACCCTCGGTCGGAAACAATCTCGGTGTGCCTGTTGACATCGAATCGCTCGTTGAGAGATAGTATTGACCTAAGAGCCGGAATGCTTGGCTTTCTGTCCCACCTGAGCCTAGAGGCTATCCCTTTTGATAGATCATCAAGTGTGCACTTACCTCCCGCGCAGCCGAGACTAGCAGTAACTTCGTCCCAGAAGCGACGAAGCCTACACGCAACTTCTGGCAACTCAAGCTGTTTTCTAGCCTCTCTGTAAATCTGACCTATACGGCCTCGGCCTACTAATACAATCGACTCCAATTCATTTTCCGTTCTTATGTGGCCATCATCAAACCAACCCATTTTGCCTAGCATCACGTCGATCTCTCTCTCCTCCTGTGTCACCGTTCTCAGGAGTGCCAGAACCAGTGACTTGAAGCTGTCGAACGCCTCCGTTGAAAGCTCCGACTCCGGGCAGATCGGCAAAGGCTTCCACGGTCGCTCACGACGAGGAGGCTCTGGCGGCACGCAGTCAGCCAGACAAACGCTTAGCCGGTCAAGGGATAGTCTGTCTCCGCTGTTCAAGAGCTTGCGAAGGCAGTTCTGCGCTATCCTGATCTTCTCAATGGTTCCGTATCCGCAATTGCGTGATTTCAGGCTATCCGGGTCAACAGCCAGAAAGTCAGCTAGATGATTGACCTCAGCCATAGCGTCTCGGCCGCGTTTTTCAACAAACTCCAGGAGCACGTCCAAAATCCTCTGCTCGTCATCGACGCCGTAAACTGGGTCATCCACTGGTGTTGGAGAGGGCGGGTCTTCCGTTCCAATTCCATTGTCGGATAAGGATTCCGTGCCTTTGGGTTTGAAGCGCTTAGCCAAATGATCTCTTAGCTGGTCAGGGGTTACTGAGTCACTGCTGTTCAGAAGCTCACGGGTGCAGCTTTGCACTTCTCGGATTTTCTGAATGGTTCCGTTCCCGCAATTTGGCAGCTCCAGCAGATCTTCCGGATCAATAGCCAAGAACCCAGTTATGTCACTAATCTCCACGCGTCGAATCACGTTCTTCGCACGGGTGCGCAGAAATTCCTCGACCACCTCGAACAACGTCTCGTTCATTACACTTCCTCTCCTCCTCTGTCTGCCGGCACTCCGATTAGAACCCTACGGACACCGGTCGTTCGGCACCATTGGGAGCAACAATGTAGTTTTGTGTGCGGAAGCCTTGGAGGCAAGCGACGATACCCCAGGGGAAACTTTCGCAATATACATTCCACTGCCGCAATGCTCCGTTATATGCTTCCCTCATATCCGCTATGTTCGACTCGATATCGGATAACTCCTCCTGCAATAGGAGGAAGTTCTGATTCGCTTTGAGTTCGGGGTACGCTTCAACGACCGCAAACAGCGTCTTTAGAACGGACGTAAGAACATCTTGGGCGTGTGCCGCCTCCAGTGTGGATCGGGGGTTCACAACCAAGCCGCGCAACTCAGTTACTCGCTCAAACGCCGTGATCTCGTGTTTAGCGTAACCCCGTACCGTACTTACCAAGCTATTTACGAGGTCGAATCTGCGCTGCATCAGTACATCGACGTTAGCCCAGGCATTTTTCACCATATTCTGTAAACGCACAAATTCGTTGTATACCTTTGCGTAGGCGATCATCGACATCAGCGCGATTCCCCAAATTAACCAGCCGAGACTGCTGATGATCAGGCCACTCAAGAGATAAACTGCAAAAACCAGCCCAACGAAGCCTACCACTCCAAATAATCCGCGCATTATGCACCCCCTTTCTGTTGTTGCAGTGGCCTCCGCCAGAAACCCCTCCTCTTGGGGCCGGAGGCTTCACCAAACGGAAAGTGATCTCTGGCCACAGACGCCACCTGGATCGGCTCAAGCTGAGTGACCAACTCATCCACCGCGGCGTGAATTCGTCCAGCTTCCTTTACGGCCATAGCTCTGAGGGCAGCGAAACGTGAATGCTGGCACTCAAGCTCGGCTGTGACATTCAGGAGTTCACGGTCGCAATCGGCAACAACTGCGGCTAGTTTGAATGCGCATATCACTTCCGGGCTCTGTCGCTTCACATTCACCCACTCAAGCTGTTCTGAGAGGATCACGCCTAATCTGAGGCTATTCTCCGCAGTGCTCCAAGCGTGGCTGGCCTTACTGGCAAGATATGGACAACTGATCAACACGCCGATGAGAACATACACTCCGATCGGAAGCAAGCCGACGCCGGGCATGTGTTCACCCATACGCTGGCTCTGAAGAAGCAGCAGGTGGTGGAGACTCCGCAGTCCATAAGTCTCTAAGGCAACCTCGCTGATCACCAGGATTGCAGCAATGGTCACAAACGCAATCGTGAGAAGTTGCCCACGGTGCCGCGGAAACGCGGCATCTTCCCTGCTGCGCGCGACGGAGGCGACCGCTCTTTCCACCGCCTGCCCGATGAACTTTTCGACTGCCAACCCAATGCCGAGCATGACCAGTAGTATGGTCACGTTCTGGCCTCGTTGGATGTCGGCGAGCCGAATTGCCCCGATCAGGGTACCGAGCGAAAGGCCTACCACCGAGCCGGCCAGGAGCGCCCCAAAGAACTCAAGCAGCATGGCCCCGAGCCTTGCAGCCAGTCCACCCCGCGCAGCCTCTGGGGGTTCGATCCCGTGCTGGCCTGCAGTTTCTAGAACGCTCGGCGCTGCTTGAAGCAACGCGCGATCAAGCTTCTGCGGTGTTATCGGATCGTCCGGCGCTTCATCCACCACAATTCCCGCCTGTGCTGTCGCCTGAGCCAGTTCATGCAGAGACTCTGATCTTTCGGACTCCAAGGCACCAGCCTTTGACTTCAGAAGGTCTACCCTCTCCTTGATCTCATTCGCGCCAGCCACTAACTCATACCATGCGGACTCTAGCCTCGCCTTCGAGTTCCAAAGCCACTGAATGCTATGAAGCGGATGGTTCGTATCTCGCAGCGCCTGGGCGAGATCATCCACTATGCCCCTGACCTTGTGGAAATAGACTATGGGGCAATCCGCCTTGGAGTCATCCTTATCTGTGTCTGCCGCATCGGGCCAGAATGATGTACCTACCGTCATATCGTCATTCATCTTGTTCCTCCATTCTCGAATCTGTCAAAAAAGCTCTCACCAGCACTGCGGGTATCGCCCAGGTCTCCGGACACCAGCAGCGAGTTCCCGAATCCTCTCAAGGTCTCCTCGACGGGGTTTCTGTTGGAAACCGCGACTGGGGCAACCCACACGGCAGCAACCTTTTCGTTCAGGCTGGCGACTACCCGCCTCGTTCTGGTCCTATCGTTGTCCTCACCGTCGGTCAATAATATGATTCCTGTTCGGAATCCGCGGGCGTTCTGCGTTTCTCGAGCCACCTGGTCGAGTGCAACGGCAGGTAATGTGCCAAACTTTCGGGTTCGGTAGGTCCTGAATCTGTTCACTGCCTGGCACATTTCAAACGCGTCCGCAGGGCGGCCCTGAAACAGTTTGGACGAGGTATCCGAGTACTCGATCATCACGATTTCGGTGTTCGGGGGAAGACGATCAGCGGCCGCATATATGAGCTTGCCGACAGCATCCCGGCGCTGGGCAGTCATACTCCCACTTGTATCCACGACGATAAACAGCCGCAACGGCTTAGCAGCTCTGGACGCGTTTGTAGCGAAGCACACAAAGCCGATTACGGTCGCGAGAATCACTATGCCTACCGCTACCAACCAGTAATCACCCTGAGAATGAGTTGACCAAGCAGCCTCAGCATGGGGTCTGCCATAAGATCGATTCATGTTGTAATCCTTTCTTTCGCAGCTAATTGGCCAGGAACCCGATGTGCCTGCTATTGGAGCTATCCTCTCTGTAGTCAGCCACCGCCAGGCGCGCACCTTCTTCGAGATCTTCGAGTCTTATTGACGGTTCTCCCAGGCTCTCATCCGCCCTGAGGATGGCTCGCGAGGCTGCGTGCAAGACCGAATTCTTAATTAGCCCGCCACTCAACGGGAACTTCGCAGCGAGAAGTCCTGTGTCGATCTCGCTAGCCCCGGGAATTTTCGCGAGATGGTTCTGCCAAATCTGGGCCCGTTCATTCTCGCCAGGCATAGGTATCTCAATCTTGGCCTGGATGCGCCGGTCCACTGCTCCATCCAGGTTCGACGCCAAGTTGCTGGTTAGAATCAGAACGCCATCGAAGTTCTCTATCTGTTGGAGTAACACGGCGCACTCCTGGTTAATATAGTGGTCTGTGCCATTGGAGGGACTGGATATCCGCGCCGAGAGAAGACTATCGCATTCGTCGAGGAGGAGAACTGCCTTCTCGGCAGTTGCGCTCTTGAAGAGGCCCGAGATGCCTTTACTCGTCTCTCCCACGTACTTATTCACAAGGGATGGATAGTCGGCTTTAAGTAGTGGACTGTTGACCTCCGAAGCGATGGCTTCCGCTAGGAGAGTCTTGCCCGTACCTGGCGGCCCGAACAGCAGGATCGTCGCCCCGCGGCCGTAGCTGATTGTCTCCCCAAACCATTCATCCAGGCGGTCAGCCTTTTTATGTTGGGTAAGCACAGTTCGAACTCGGTCGACGATGCTCTGCGGCAAGACTACATCTTTCATGGTGAACCTAGGTGTCGTCAACTCGCCGGCCCCACATCTCCTAACCATCGTCTGATCCTGCTGCTTCGCAATGCTTGTGCCTCGCTGGACCGCAATTAGCACGTCGTCGGCGACTGAATAATGCCGATCTAGCACCGAGGGTTCATCAGGGTCGACCGCAATAACCAGCCCGGACCTGATGAGTAACCCGTCGGGCAGCAAGTACTGGACCAAGCTCAGGGCATCTTTGCATTCAACAAGACCAGTCAAGATCTCCGCGCCGCAGGGAAGGCCGTATCTCGGGCTGTTACTGACGCCCATGAGCTTACTGCACAGCGTGGCGAAGAATATGTGCTGCTCCGGACGACTCAAGTGGCCAAGCGTTTGTTCTAGCCTGACACCCAGAGCCCCTGCGAGAAGACAATCGATATGCCTGAGAGTTTCGAGTTTGCCCTTCTTGATCGCGGATTCGTCAGAGCCAGGGCTGGGCCGTGTGAACCTCGACTTAATTAGCTTCGTGTAGAGATCCAAGAGTTGGGACATCGATTCGGTTGTGATCGTGCTGTTTGCAGAAACAGTAGCAGTTGCCATCCTGAGTACCTCCGATGAAAATTGTTCTGATTGACGTAATTCTCGACTACACTGACGGTGCTGAGTCATCATTCCCCGGCGTTCGGATCTTCTTCATCAGACCAAGGAAAGCATTATGCCTCTGCGCGACTACACCGGCGATTTTCAGGAGTCTCAGCCATGTGCGTCTGTTCATGGCGGGCTCGTTTCTCGCCAAGGCAAAGTCTTGATACTCCCTGAAGAGTACCCGACTGTCTTCCATTGCGTGCGGGTCAAGGTCGAACGCTTCAAGAAATGCACTGATCTGAGCAAGCTGTTCATCGCTCGGGATGCCTGGATCTTCGTCGAAAAGGCTGCGAAGCGCATCATCCACAGCTCTCGTGCTGGGCGTCAAGCCGCCACGAATCAGCGCCATCATTGGGTCTTCTTCTGACTCGGACGCCTCCTCGTCTTTTCCTTCCTCGCCGTTGAGGATGGCTAGTAGAGCCGGTCGCTCAACCGTGGCGGCGTGGACGATCATCCCGAATAAGTTCCTCAAAACATCAGCGCTCACGGTGTCGTGGTCTATGGGGTAATCGATATCAAGGATTACCTCGCCATCGCGCTTATCCACCGCCGTTTTGACACACCGCAACCGCCAGCTGATGTCAAGCAATGCGGTCAGTAGCTCTTGTGATGGCTCAGCTCCGGCATTCAACCAGTTGTTAATTCTGAACTTGAGCCAGACACCGTCTAGGTGAAGCATAACGTGCTCCGTGCCGCCAGATGGAACGGGGAAGGGCAATGTGTAGATCGGCAAGTCCTGATCAGCTCTCTTGTAGAAGGAGAAGCCGCATTCTCGAAGTGAGTTTTCCAGTTCTGTCTGTGTCATTTTGTCTCTCCTTTTTCTGATTGTGTCTCAGTCGGGTCCAAACGGGTCCACCATGTAATGGGATAATTGGGTGTTTTATGTTTTGGCCGTGCTGTCGTCACTAGCTGACTAGCTGGCCTAGGAAGCCAGCCATCTTTCTATTCACATAACGGTCAACCAGGAATAGACCGGCTTCGAGTTCCTGTTCGCTTGGGCTTCCGATATCAAGGACCGCTAAGCTCTGTGCCAAACCTCGGGCCTGGTCGTCTCCCATTTTGGCAAGAGCTTCCAAAGCCTGGCGGCACACGTAGAAATCGTGACTATGCCGCGTCACGAGTTGGGACATCAGAACTGGGATCGAGGCTGGGTCCGCGATCTCTCCGATTACTTCTGCGACCCGTGCGCGAACGGCGGGTGAGCAGCAGCCGGAGGCCAATGCCCACATATAATCGTCGTAGAGCCACGGCATGCTGGTGAGTTCCTTTTCCGCATCGAGAAACTCTCGATTGGTGTTCCCTAGAATGGCCATTTGAAGAGGTCTGGCATATGCGGAGACTTTGCAGAGTCGCTCCAGGCTTCGGCACGCAGCTTCTGTGACCAGTGTGTAGCGATTGTCCGCAATGACATCGGCCAACACCATCACAGATCGGGGTGAAACGATCCAGCCGAGAGCGCCTGCTGCCGCGAGTTTGACATCGAGCGCCTCTTCATCGTCTAGAAGAATTCCAGCCAGAGGCTCTACGGCTCCCAACCCGAAATCGCCAAGCCATGTCGTAGCCCAGACCCGTATTTTCGCGTTGGGCGCTTCGATGAGTCTGAGCAAATGGGTCAACGCGAGAGTCCGGGCTCCTATCGACTCAAGAACCCAGAGAGCCCGAAGCCCCAATTCGTCCCCAGCATCAATGAGATCAGCCACGTCAGAAAGCCCCTGAAGATCGTCAGATTCGATCAACTTCTGGATAACCGCCGGGCAGTCTTCACCCCAGAATTCAGCCGCGCCGGGAACCGCCAGCATCACGTCCATTACCGAGGCCTTCACTTCGCCCAAGATGCGAGCAACCGTTCGGCTGAAGCTGCCCTCGGGCAGTGCCGCCAACTTCCGCGTCAGAAGGTAGATCGAGCGACGCCCGACGGTAGACAGGGCCGCTTCCGCGAGGACAGCCACCTCCCGATCCGGATCGTCAAGGGCAGTCACGATCGCATCGATCAGGACTGCGGCATCTCCGAGACCCGTTTCAGTCACCGTGAGACCTATCAAGGCTCCCTGCCTGGTCTCCGAATCGATGCTGGGATCTTGGAGTTGGTCCAGCAGGTAAAGGCTATGTGTCGTCACTTGCGATTCCACTTCAAGTATGTTCGTTATTGGTGCCATTTGCTTCATCCCTTTCTATTTGTCGCTTCCATAAGTAATATGGGACTATTCTGCATCGCCGTCTTCGTGCTGCCGTTCTTGCTTTGGTCTGTCTCATTGGTCCGGGAAATACGCATGCAATTCCTCCTCGTGCGACTGGTTTCGGGCAAGCGCTAAGGCTCTCTGTTTGCCTCACTACATATATATACTTTCCAAGACTGTTTTAATTGCAAATTCCAGTCATGTCTTCGAGTTTAGCTGCGAATTCACTCAGCAGATGCGAATTCAGAAGTAATTGAGGCAACCATTGCGGTCATTCCGAACGCACACTTCAGAATAGGGGAAGTTGAGGGAAGCGGGGCTGGACACAGTAGCCTCGACGGCGTATCAAGACAATCGTACGCGTTGTGGAGGTCGGGATGTCACAGAGGGGATCGCGCAGTCACTGAGGCTGGGCGTTGGGCTTTTTAGCTGACAGAAGGTGGTGGATTCGCGGTACCACTGCCGCGCTTTAGCTCACGACAAACGCGTCATGCCGCAGGCAGGGCGCTCAGCTCTGAGACGTGCTTCACGGTGATAGTTCCAGAGGCATCAGCGGAGAACTTGAGACCTTTCTCGATGAATGTTGGTAACCACGATTGATCAGTTATGAACTGCCGGTGCTGCAGCACCTCAATGGGAGGACACAGATTCTCGATCGGAACGATATCGGCAATTCGTCGCAGGCATAATCCCAATCCGAGCATCACAAGCGCTTCCATGCGCATGTTCACGAAAGATATCGCTGTGCCCAAAGGACTGCCAACTTCTCCCCATTGCGAGTGTGGCAACGCGATTGCACTCAGCGGAAAACCTAGACTCTTCAAAAGAGAAACCACCCAATCAACCAACGATAACTCATACGGGTCATTCTCCATTGCCCAGTCTTCCCGGTCCTCATCGAAGTCGTCGTCTTCGCCGTCGTGTGACCTCATCGCGCGCAGCTTATAGGACTCCAGAATTGGCTTGGTCATATGACTGCGGAGAGTATCGAAAGTCTTGTCGGGGTCGTGCTGCTGAATCTGTTCTAAAAGACGAGCACGTTTAAGTCTGGGCAATGTGTCGGTGTTTGACAGTAGAAAGGCCAAAGCTTCTGACGCATCAAGATGAAGAGGCTCCAGCAGTTGAACGGCAAACGCATAGTGATCGTCGCCTTTGCAGTAGCGGAGCAAGGCCTCAGATGCTGCGGCTGCCGTGGCGGGACTGACGGCCTTCTCTCCAGCTTTGACAAGAATCTTTGCCGCGTGAGTTCGGACTTGCCTGTCAAGCATGGCGTAAAGCGTGGACCCATTGTCATCGGGGTTCGAACTGAATAGCAATATGCTACCCAGAGTGTTCATCATATCAGGGGTGTAGGCAGCCTCACCCAGACTCTCCACCGCATCAACTAGATCATGAAGCTCATTTAGGTGATTAGTCACCGCATGCCACACAAGCAACTCAAGTAGCTTCACGATGGCTGGCGCGCCCGCGGCATCACCAACAAAGGAAATAGCGAACACAGCCAATGGTCGTGTGTCCGTGTCGCGCAACGACTTCAATAGCACCGACAGGGCTTTGCCTAAGTCAGCGCGTATCGCCGCAAGCAGTAAGCAGGCCCCGATTCGCACATCACGATCCGGACTCCGCAGCGCGCGCTGTGCCCTGGTCGTGATTTGGGGGTCCCACGCCACGTCGCCAAGGGAGCGAATTGTCAAGCTAATGAGGTGTAACCGTTCTATTATCTCGCCGTAATGGGTCGTCCCTGGACCGGACATATAACGGGGAAGCAAACCCTTCAGAATAGACTCAAAGTCGAGTTCCTCGGAATCGAGTTCCTCGGAATCATCTAGCCGTGCGAAGAAACCATCTGAGAGAACGTACATCGTCATAGAGGAAACCGCTGCCTCGGTCGCGCCGGGGCCAAGAAGAGCGATGCGCCACAATATCCAACCGTTCGGCCAACAACAGCGAAGGAATATGGGTGCTATCTCAGCTAGTTTGGACACCAGTTCAGGTGATGCTGCTGCGGGGCCGATTGAAGTTACCGCCTCGACCGCGTGGGCATGATCAACAGACCAATTGTCAGATGTAACCGAAGACCAATTGACAGACGTAACCGAGCGGGTAAGCTCACGGATTATGCCATGCGTGGCAGCGTGTTCCCCCAGTTTGATCACGGCCTCCCTAGCTTCCGAGCGAACATGCCTGTTTTCGTCTCCCAGAAGAGTCTCTATCGCACCCAGAACCGCCGGATTGGCAGCAGGCTTTCCCAGAATCTTTACCAAGTATGCTGCGTATGCTCTCTTTTTTGCATCCTGGTCGCGCATTATCGAGCACAGCAATTCCGTAAGTTCAGAGCTAATTGCCGCGTCACTGTGGTGTTCAACAAACGCCGCTGAGCACGTCGGGAGTATTTCTAGCTTCTCAATGAGCTTCTCAACTAGCTTCAGCGCCACGGACTGACGGAAGTCCTCGGGTAGCAGGGGAGCAGCCTTATAGTCTCCGTGGCCTATTAGCATCCCCATTGCGGCTCGTTCCCGGTCATTCTCGCCTGACATTAGCATTTCTACAAGCACGTCTCTCCATTGAACGCGCCACGACTCAACTGAGCTTCTGCCCAGCAACTTGAATAGTCCTGACTTATGCAGCGGGACGAGTATTTCCGGAGTAATGGAATCCGGTAGGATTCTCTCAAAGAGAAACTTGAGATCGTCTGCACGGAAGTCAGAAACTTCCCGAAGCAGGCCTGGCAGACGACGCACAAGAAATGATCTTACGCCAGGATAGTCTGTAAAAGCAAAGAAGATGCCTAAAGCAAGCTGTCCCCCTTCTCCCCGCAACAAGTAGTCAATCCTGTCCGCGACATCTGACGTAATATTGTCACGACAAATCCGCAGGACGATTTCCAGACAACCGAGTCCTTTGCCAAACATGTCGGGTTCGACGTGCTGAAATCTCTCCAGCACGGCTGCTGCAATTTCGGGTGTCAGGGCCTTTTCACCCAGGGAGCAAATTGCATCAGTGGCGGCCTCTGCGACGTAATGGGTGGTGTCAGTCAGCGCACAGGCAAGTTTCCGAACTACCTCGGTGTTTGCTGCGGCCTCGCCAACGGCTTCAATCCCGCTTATCGCGCAATACCTGGTATAAGGGTCAGGATCCTGGAGCAACTTGGGAAAGAACTCGGAGACAGAATCCCACGCCAAGACACGGCCAAATTCTTCCTTGCACCCATAGACCTGTAGATCGTCGCTCAGACCAATAAGTACACGCAGCTCGTCCTCCGTGGAGACAGCGAGCTTCGCGCTCGCAAGGGCACGGACGACATTGAAATCCTTGTCTTCGCCTCTCTCTTTGTCGCGCGCTCGCAACTCATTGAACAGCGCCTCTCGCAGCCCTGGAACGACCACTGATGGCCCCGCAGCTACGACAGTCTTGATTGCAAGCCCGTGGTCCGCGGGGTCTGCGGAAGACAGGAGTTGTAAGCAGTGCTTTCCAAGAGGAAGTCCTGAGGAAGCGATCTTGCCCATGGCGGTAGCTAAGGCGGACATGGCCTGTCCCGCGCGCGGCCCGCGTCCGCTGCCGCTTAGGATTGCTTCTGACCAGAATGCCCAAAGATCATTGGTGATGCGATCGACTACCTGCGATAGAGCCTTACCTGAGCCATTCGCGAGTTCCGGCAGGCACATCACAGCTAAAGCCAAGCGGTGCCGGAAGATGTCGTCTTTGCTGTAATTGTCGGTGCTCAGAATATCCAGTAGCCTAATCAGGTCAGCGTCTACGCCGGGGCGATTATGCCTGATCTCGGCTAACTCCCCGGCGAAGAAAATGATGAGCGACTCATAGGTAGGATCGCACGATTTCCTGTCTACGACGTCGGCTACGATGCGTTGTTCTCGACCTCCTACCCCAAACACCACATTCGAATGCCAGGCCGATCCGTCTTCAAACTGGCTGGCCAGGAATTTTGCCGCGAGAAATTCCTGTATTATGGCATGCGGAAACTGAATGTCATTGCCCTCGTGCTTAAGCAAGCCGCAGGCAATGAACGCCTTGATTATATCCTTGACTTCCTGCGAGTTCTCCGGTTTTCCAATCGCATCTCCGATGATCTTGCGGGCAGTATTCCGTCCAAATCGATAGCGCTGGGCGGTGTCCTCCCTTGTGAATGTCCGCCAAGCCAGTTGTTCGAGGACCGGTCCGTGTTCAAGCCCCTCGCTCCCGGTTTTGTCGGTAAGCAAGAGTTCCTCTATGGCCCGCAGTAAAGCGGTTCGAGTAGTGTCTGCCGGCAAGTCACCTCTCAGCGCCAGTTGCGATACCCATGCCAGCATCAAGGGGACACTACAGATTTCACTCAGCGTGGCATCAGTCTCCATCCTTGTCTTCAGGCGAGAGAGAGCATCTTCTCCGGTCTGCTGGTCGGCCCCGGCCTCTTGGGAGTATCTGTTGAAGTAGGCTTCCATCTGCTTAGAGTCAAAACCATTCAGGCTGTACTTCTTCAACGGTGGGTTCCCTATCTTGGAGGTCGAAAACTCCGAGCTGCGACAGGTGACAAAGCGGTGGCATTTCCACTCCTCCGTATTCTGAAACCACCCGCTTAACTCCGGTGACTCGACGACCTCATCGAGGCCATCCAGGAGAAGCACAGCCGAATTGGTTTTGAGCGCTTCGCCGAGAAACAAGTGCAACTCAGCGTTCTCCCCACCCCCAAGTGTTCGATTTATGTAAGGCCTCAGAGCTTCATATGGGTCGTCATAGGGGCGGTCAAGGCTTTTGGCCAACTCCGCCAATGGGACAAACACGGGGATAGGGATGCGGTCCTCCGGACAAGCCTGTTTCGTCCAGACAAGAGCAGCGTGCCTTAGAGCAGTCGACTTGCCCGACCCAGCATTACCTAACAAGAGAGCGGTTTGTGGCTGTTGTGCGTGGATTATGCGGACAAGGAGGTGATCCCACGACTCCGATACATTCTCCGGCTTCTCAGTCTCGGCGCCTGACCTGCTCTTCCCTGGGTAATTGACATTCATATCAACATAGACATTCTCCAGCGACATTTTCGTGCTGCCAACAGCCATGTTCGAACAACGCCGCTTCACAGTATCGAGGTATTTCTCAATCTCCGACGCGAGGCCCGTGGAAACCTTGACCGCGTCCGCTAAGCTGTTTACGCCTTTGACTTTGTTTGTGAGTGCCCCGGCGTCGTCTTCCGCCACCACGAATGCGCTAACCCACTTCAGCGAGACTATCTCATCGTGTTTATCGGTCACATGCCCCACAGTTCGGCACTTGCCTCCTGGATCGAGACAGAATGAGGCGACCGTTTCGTTGTAGATTCGTTCGTTCATTTCACGCGGGGACCAAAGCCTGTGAAGCCCAATCGCGAGCGCCCCCGTCGCCGAATTTCCTTCTAGAGCGTATCTCGATATGCGTCGTCCGAACTCCTTCTCGCGGGGTTCTATGAAGATTCGAGCGTTGGGCAGCTTGGAGCTATTGGGGTCTCCCAGAAGCTGTCTGACCGTGCCCGCAGCAATATCAAAACTCCCACCGAAATCGTCATCGCCTATGGCATATACCAGCACCTGAGATGGATCAAGGAAAGCGCGACCGCCTGCTGAATTGGATGTCGCCAATCCGAAGCGCGCGAACAGCACGTCGCGTTTTTCCTTGTCAACGAGGGGAAACCAGGGGCTGTATACTTTGCCCTGAGGCACACTGTAGTTGTTCAGGCAGGTCAGAAATGCCTGCGTGTCCCCAATACGTCCTGGAGGAGTCTTGCCTTCCTCGTTCGTAAGATAGGCGGCCCAGGAGTTTCGCCAATCAAGTACGTCTTGGCTCAACTCGCCCCCATCGAGCAAATGGCCTTGCTGCACTGACCAGTAGAGAAACGCTCTGAAGCCTTCCGGATTTCTGTGGTACCTAGCGAAGAGCTCCGGGAAAGCACCCAGAACGTGCTGCCGGTACCACTCGTAATCAAAGTCGTCCGCGTTCTCGCAGTTGTGCCCCAGTTGTTCATAGACCCAGTCGGCGTTTGTCATCTCAGACTCCTAGTTTTTGGGGACGACGGTACCAGCCACCGCGTAAATGTCAGATGGTCTGACCTTGTCAATGCGGGTCCTGCCTAAGTAGGTATCCTCGCTAGACTTCAGCAACTCGATTTGACCTTCTGCAAGGATGTCGCAGTCCTCACTCTCAACCACATAGAAAGCAAGAGCATTGGCAGCGTCCTTACCTCGAGCATAGAGGGTGAGCCACGTCTCCCCCCCGTCTTCCCGGGTGATCTTCACATTGGTGTTCTTGTCAATCTTCTGCTCTATGAGCACGCGTACCTGCTCGTCAGCCGCAGCGGCAAGAGCGTACCGAGCCTGGGGGATCGGCAATCGGAAGATGCTGCCGATGCGCTCGCACGCGGCCCCAAGCCTGAGGCACAGAGACGTGACTGCAAGGTAGAGGGCGTGTGATTCGACCAGGCGATCTCTGCATCTGCCACACTCGGAGAGATGGTCCAGCGCAGGCGAGCATGCGACTTCGTCAGACATTGTCTCTTCCAGTAGCATGTGTGCCCAGATACTCTTGTCGCTGAGGCATTTGCTTTCCGGGCGGTCGTTGCTGGAGTCTCTCGCGGACAAGAACAGAGCATCCAGTTCATTGGAGATATCGCGTTTCATAGTTCGGCTCCTCCTGAGTAGGGACAGCGGAATGCGTCGCGTTCGTCCCAGCCACGGATCCTCATTTCCTCAAGGTACCTTTCGCTGAATCCTTCTAGACGATCTTCGACCAGTCTCTCAAGTTCGGTTCGCGTACAGGTCTTGAGGTCCGGCGAACTATTGCGCAACACTGTTACCGGTTTGCCAAGTTGCTTTACCTGGAAGACGATAGAACTATCTATGCGGTCCTTACAGGCCTTTACGCGCGCAACAAGGGATGACTTATGCCACAGCTTCTTGAGCATATAGGCGCAGGGATCAGGCATGTTATCTTGGATTGCCTCTGCAACCGCGTCTTCTATAGGAACCATCCCCGGAGGATACAGCCTTATGAAGCCATAGATGTAGTCTTCGGGCAACCCAGTTGCAGCCGCGAGCTGCTCCAGGGTGGGCTCCGTCACGTTCTGAACTGCGAGCTTCTTCCTGGCATTGTTGATCTTGTCCTCAATCTTCCGCGTGGAGTCGGTCAGGCCGCGCGATTGGTAGTATTCGGCGAGGTATTCACCAGTTATGTATGTGGCAGCATAGCCGACGAAACTCCCAGGTCTCGTCAACTTCGCCAAGTTGCACTTCATAACAGCTTGGTAGACTGCACGCTTGCCGCAGGTGTCCGGTAGATCCCTCGAGTTCATTCCTGCACAGCCGGAGTACTTGCTGGCTAGCTTCTTGATTCTGGGCAGACTCAAAACCAACTGGGTTACACGCTCCAAGGCTTTTTCGTCGCCATCTTTGGCGGCAACAAGCCACTCGAGAGGAACAGACTTCGCTTCAGAAGGCATGGCGGTACCCCTTTGTGATCTATCCAACGCAACTAAGCATGCTTCATTCTACGCTGTCATCTCTCGAAATGACAAGCAGACTGGACGCTCGGGAATGTTCCTCCATGTATATACATGGGACATAATTGTTGTGAATCGGCGTGCAACAATGACCCACATGCGGGGGTAATCGGCGTCGAAGACTGACCTACATCGCCGAGCGTGGCGGAGCGTGGGAGGGTGGGTTACAGCACTTGCGGACGTTTGACACCCTACTCTTCACATACGCATTCAACCCCACGAAAGCCGGCTTGCCGTTGATCTCGATGGCAGTCTGGACGTTCCCGCCCGTGCTGGCGACGATCAGTGTTTTGCCGGACGACGATGGTTTCGGCTTCTCCATCGGTATGCGAATTACCAGTTCGTTGTTTTCGATCTTTGCTTCCAAGGGAAATCCTCCGAGCTATATGTCTGATACTGGCGACCGCTGCAGTCACGCCCTACGTCTCGTCGATACGCACCATTCCACGGCACTTCGGATAGTTCGGACAACCTTAGAACGGCTCTCGACCTTGGGTTCCGGCTCGCAGATGGGGCATTACCGACTGAATGTGCCATCGACCCATGAAATGGCCTCCAGATCACCCCACAACCAACCGTAGGCTATGTCGGTGACTGGCTTTGGTCCGAAGATGCTCAACATTTCCTGGTGATATGATCCACGTAACCATCCCGCTCCGGAGCGATGTTTGCTGATACTCTGCCTCATTACTCCCCACGCATCGTCGTGATGTGATGGCTTCGGCCCGTATTCAATGTCAATCTGGTTTCGACGTCCTTTGGGCAATGCCACAAAGTACCAATCGAGACATGGAGCACCCTGAAAGCCTTGGTCCGGTTGAGGAGGAGTCAGAACGCCCGCAAAGCGTACCGGCATCAATGCATAGGTGTGCAGACGATCAGCAAATGTCGGGAGATACTCCTCAACGATTTGCGTATACGCTTCCATGGCCGCCGAGTAAACAGCATTCGTGCGCTCTAGGAGAGCTTGTCTGGAGTAGAACTGCCAGAAGAAACCGCCGCCCACACCAGGGATAACTGGGGCCGAGTCCGGCTCCGGCCACGGAGCGTGCAAGCAGTTCGCACCCGCGGCGCGCAAACGGTCTAGTTCAGCTTTCAGCGGAGCAGATTCGTACTTCCGACTAACACTGCCAAGATAGATGGTTGTTTCTTCGCGTTCAGGCCCAGCGATGGAGACCGCCCTGGCCTGTATGCGCGACATCTCCTCTTCTATCCTTGATAGCGGAATGCATTGATCGAACCCAAACCTGGGTCTGCCACACAAGGTAGTAGCTGTCTCCCAAGCAGCCTCACGTGCTATCGGTCCTGCGACCATCGGTAACGTCCTTTTCTGCAGCACTTCCTTCAGCCTGTTGGTAAGTTCCTCGTGAGTCCAGCGCCAAGCCCAAGCAGGCTGCGCACTGGGGCACGCTGTCATGATCGAAACAAAGTTCTGAGGCATCGATCCCGATGACCAGGGATCCCGATCCAACACCACCACGTCCCCCAGTTCACCTGTCTTGCGGCACCATCCCACAGTCAACCTATTACCATCCGTCCGAACGCCTACGGAAAGAACAAGTCCGCTGGCATCCACCGGCGCTATCAGTCGTGCCAAAGGGCCCAATCCGTTAATCCAAGCTTGCATAGCCGTGCGTATCCTCCTGCCACTTTCATCTGGTGGAGGTGGCTCAACATCCGGTGGCAGAGCACGCTTTGCAAGGCCTTCGCGAATCACCTCCGCCGCGAGCGACGGATGCTTTCCTGCGACCGGGACCAGATAGTGCGAGACAGCCTCGTTGTCGGCCGTGGCAGCTAGTATGGACAGGGGTACTTTCCATCTGTCGATGCTATTGCTGTTCATCAGTGTGCCGGGAGAGATTTCCTTCTGGGCAAGAGCTTGAGCCGCAAACCACTCGCCAAAGAGCGGCAGGGCGAAGCTAAGCATTCCAGCATCTTCCACGACCAAGCGGGAATCAATCACCGACTGAACGTCAAGTCGTCCGCCTAACTCTGCAGATGGCACCCTGCCGTTTCGTTGCACACACTCGCAAGCGAGCTTCATCAGGAGTCGAAGCCCTTTGCGCACGTTCGCGTTAGCCCCGCGTAGGGCGCGCTCAACCACGAATGATATCATCTCTGCCGTAGATTTCGGAGCGAAGTAGTCCCGGTCTCGTAGGAATGTGCCGAACAGCAAAGCGAACAAAGGGAGGTGGACGGCGTCGCGGACGGCAGGCTCGAGGTGGTGAATCTGGTAGAGGGCATATTCACACTCTGCGGATGACGCGATCAGGAATCCAGCTTCCTCGTCTGTAAGAATGGGCACGTTCAGTCGCTTTTCGCATTCGGTGAGGCACTCAAGTTCGGGTATTGGCCGGCTCGTGATGATTACCTGCGAATTGGGCCACACAGGGCATATGTCCCTGGTGGCATCAAGCAGTTTGGCAGCCGCGTCAATGCCACATTCATCTAAGCCATCGAGAACAAGCGCGACCCCGGCAACTCTGGGTTCTCCTAGTCCTTCGGAAGCCACACCGATGGCACGCTTGAGGTCAGCGGCTGCGGACATCAGCGCATCATCTGTAAGGTAGACCGGGATCGGCGCACGCACGTCAAGTACCGACGCGTCTATTGCCATCTGATGTAGCCGTTCCGCTATCAATGATTTCCCAGACCCGATGCCGCCTGTAATGATAATCCGTGTATCGCGGATATGGTCGAGAAGCCAGGCACCGGGCAGTCCAAAGCCGGTATCGTCACTCCACGTTCTTGCCTTGTCTTCGGGAAATCCGGTTGCGATCCATCTCCTCACGCATCGAGCTAGAGATGCAGACCGCAGATCATTCAGGGCATTCTCGCGGGACTCCAAGTTTATCTCACGGTCTAGTTCATGCAAGGCCTTAAGAACCGCGATGACAAGGTCCGCCGGAGTGACGAAGCTGGCGCGCACTCGCTCCTTATCTATTCTCGCACGAAATGCCTTTTGTTTGGCTCGTTGCTCATCATCCTCTCTCAGGCTGGCAGGCAGCAGGAAATCATCGGGGGCCAGAAACATCAGGCGTCGTTTGTCAGACTCTATGGCTGCATCATACTCACGTTCAGTATACGATTGCCCGTTCTTGAAGCAGCTACCGTACAGGTGGCCGAGTACGCCGACGAAGATATCCTTCCAGAAGCGCTGGCTTCGCTGTATTGCTCTCAGGCAGTCGCCTGGCCCAGTTCAGGCTGCAGATTCACAAAGTACTCTGTAGCAAACTGTTCGTGCTCATTGATCCTGTCAACCTCGTACAGAATGGCGTGTGGGTTCTTTTTGCACCACTCATAGTATCTCTTCAGTTCTCTATTCAGCTTTGTCGCCAGATCGTGGTTGCGATCAAACCACTGCCACCAAACACAGATAAACGGCTTCTCCCGCTCCCCTGCGAACGCTCTCGCAGACTCGTGGATATAGACGCCAAACGGAGGAGCACACCGCTCTCCGTTGTAGGCCTGAATCATCGGCATGCCGAACATAAGGGTCTTGCGATAGTCCGTGTGTTCCGCCAGAATCGGACTAGCGGAAGCAGGTATCGTTTCTCCGTGCAGCACTGGCCCATATGCTATCGAGGCTTTCGGAACGAATCGATGGTGGACAACAGTCTCACCAACGAATATCTGTGCCAACGCAGTAAACGTACCTGTCAAGAATGCTTTCATTGAAGATTGCGTATCGGAAATTGCGTACAACCCGTCAATCATCGGGTAAAGCCTTATCCCTTCGTGCGGCGACTGCAGGACTGCGTGGTGTAGCTTGCACACGAAATTGGCTGCCATGCTGATGGAACGCTCCATCACAGAAGATGCCCCCATTACATCCAGCCAGCACACATATGACAGACTGGGCTTGGGAAGCGTACCTGCGTTGAAGTAGGCTATTCTGCTTGCTGTAGTCTCAGGCATAGTGGGTCGTCTCCCTTGTTATTCAACCAACTGCAGTTGGACTGTGTACCCGACATAATGGTCGCTTACTGAGCCACCGGGCAAGACGCTGGTGGAAATGGTTGGCTGCCACGTGATCGAATGTTGGTTCACCTCCACTACCTCACTTCTTGTGTCGTTCACTGGCGACCTGCCACACCATCGTGTACTCAGGCAAAACAGTTGCCACTCAAATGATCCCGAAACTAAGGCACAACATCGCTCGGCGACCAAACGGTAATCCCAGGTATATGAGAGAAGTCGCCATCGTACGTGACTATGTTGGTTAGTTGGACACGGTGTCTAGCCATACACCCCAGGTGAAGCGAATCCGTGGTCAGTAGAGCATGGAGACTCCGTGTTGGGAATGTACGCGTCAACGTGTCCTTCGTTACGCTCAGCACTTTCAGCCCTATGGCGAGCGTGTTGTTGAACTGCGTCTGGTAGTCCACTAGCAACGCCGCATCAGTCCTATTCCTCCAGAGGTGTGCTTTCAGGACAGAAGCCGTTGGACGCGGGATCAAGTTCTTAGTATATGCCTCCGCAAGCATCATCTTGTGCATGAGGTCACTCAACACGAGCGTGTTGACGTATGCAGTAACTTCACGCTGCGCAATACGCGAAATGAATGTTGAGCAAGACACTGAACGGCCTTTGAAATGCAGGTCGAGTATATTAGTATCCACAAAAACCAGTGTACCACGCGGGAGGGAGACAAGATCAGGCATATCCTCACTCATCCTCCTCGAAGTCTGGAAGCCCAGACCAAATGCCTAAGGTGCTATCTGCTGCCTCCGAGCGCTTGCGACCAGCCTTCTTTGTGGTCTCTCGCCTGGCTTTGTGAATTCTGCCTGCAACGTATGACTGTATGCTTGCGTACATCTCGTTCTGCACAGCATCGATGGCATCGTCTTCAAAACCCAAGCAACGCAGTATACCGGCGTCAAGCACGCGCCGGTCCGGTTGACTGTGTTCATCGCCGCAGAGGCCTATGTCACGCTGAGCAACTGACTCATAGGCGAGAACGACGTCGGTTGGCGCTTCAGCCAGGACTGGAAGGGCCGACAACCAGTCCGTCGTTACGAATATCCCTCCGTGATTGAGCTGATAGCCCTCGACCTCAACGAGCAAGGACACAATCGAGCTATTCAGGTACGCGGCCGTCGCCGTGGGAACATCACCTGATATGGTGTAGAATACTTTGTCAGCCTTATAGCCTGGCGGGCATTCGTACACAATATGACGCTCGAAGAACGCAGATGGCCACAGCAGACGAGGTTCCTCTGGGCCGCGCAAAGCGTACCAGGGTCGGCGGCTGCGGCAACTCGGCACCTCATGGAAACGTTGGGACTCGCCCCACTCTATGTAACTAAGCGCACGTGTGCCTGCCAGTTCCTCTCGGCTCAGTCTACACCAAAACTGCCAGACGGGTAACGGCTCTATCCTGATGCCGTAGTAGTCCCTCGGCGTCTTGATCACAGGCTTCAGAAATCGCGGTTCTATCCGCCATCGCGCAATCTGTTCCGGGTCCAGGTAGAAGAACTCGTTGCAGCCAGTAGTGGTACCACGCTGGATTTCCGCGATGCCATCCTCACCGCCAAGCTGAACCAGCCTTCCTTTTCCCTGTTCCACTATCGTCCAGTAGATATCTGGTGCGCGAAGATACTTTCCGCCCCACTTGTCACCGGTATATGCTCCATGCCTGATGAGCGGCCCAGACTTGTTCCGTTGCTCCGTAGCAGTCTCCTCTTCGTCGTTCAGCGGCGTATCACTTCCATTTGCTAGTAGAACCGATTGCTTGAGAACCCGTACTCGATACTCCGGCGATACTCTGCGCTCCTCGACTTCTTCCAACTCCTGGAACGCTATGGGCGAAAGCACGTGTTCAAATGGAACAGTGAACATCACAAACCGCGCCTCCTGCTCCAGACCGGAATCGTTCCTTGGGTCAGGTGCAGACAATAGGCAGATAACAGTATTGACCTCGACATCAGCGAAGGACCGCGTGACCTCGTTGTCTATGACGAACTTCACGTGACAGTTCCGAAGCAGAAACTCCTGAAGGTCTGCACCATAGCCCACATCCAGCCAGGAGTTGGACGTGATGAACACGAACGACCCAGTAGGGTTGAGCAAATGTAGCCCGCGGAAATAGAAGTAGACATACAAATCGCTCTTCGCATCCAGCTTGCGGCCTGACGTATCCTTGCCCTGCCTGTAACGGAAGAACCTCGGATAGTCCCGATATGCATTGAGCATTAGTTTGGACTTGTAAATCTTCTTATTCTCGACTGTTACATCTTCACGACGTAGCCTTGGATCGGCGATGCTTTCCTGGCGTACATAGGGCGGATTACCGACAACGATATCGAACCCGCCTTTGTCACCGTAGAATACCTCAGCAAAGGCAATCCTCCACACAAGTGGGAGGACAACTGCTCTGTCCAAAGCGTGTCAACCGGCGTTGAAAATTGACCCACCATCGGCGTTGAATTTTGACCCACCT
>CAZTAO010000060.1:0-29337 GCA_964611645.1 uncultured bacterium
GAAAGCCCGACCAGTATAGGCGGCACATCCGGCGGGGCCGCAGCCCCGGCTCCGGTTGCAAGTACCGAGTAACGAAACCCCGAACCGAACTGCCGATAGTCAGGTCACTTTCGGGACTTCTGCTCCGCTCAAGTCCCGAGAGACCGGAAGTCGGGCGCAGGGATCTGCCGCGGAGTCACATGCCGGGCATTATCCTCAGCACTTCAACCCGCCCCTCTTTGCTGACGACGTCGGCAGACCAGTGGGCGCCGGGAGCGTAGGGAATGCGGCTCACCAGTACAAAGTACTCATGCTTCGCCGTCTTCCTGATGCTGATGTCAATCGGCCCGCAGGTTGCCCGCGGCCCCGCTCCCTCGGACAGCGCCGCGACTATGACGCGGGATAGAATGGCATCCGCCTCCGGGTCCGCGCTCAAAACGAGGGACTGAGGCTTGACCTCAACGGATGCGCCTTTGAAACTCACTGTCGCAACCACCCTTTTCGCTATCACACGCTTTACCGCGAGGCCGCTGTAGGTCTGTTGGGAGAATGTCACGATGGTCTCCCCCCGCGCACTCTTCTCTGGCTGGATAATAAGCGAATGAACCGGGATCTCCCCCTTCACCCTCTTCCCGGGATAGACCGCCAGCGACCCGTCAAGAACCTGGTCTCCGACCAAGTGGATTGCGGCCACAACGTACTTCAGTTCTGCCCTCCCGTCGCCCGCCTGCCTCGAACATCCCGCCCAGGCAAGAGCGACTATCACCCCAATGATGCACATCAGTAAACGGATACTTCTGTTTCGCATTGTTGCAGCCTCCGTTGTGGGCGGGTACCTAATATACAGTATATTATACGCCATAACCGGGCTGATGCTTCAACTATTTCCTTTGTTTTTCTCGCGTTTTCGCTTGTCGCGGACCATCCGGTAGATCGCCCAGATGAGCAGAGCGACGCCCAGGGACACTACCCAGATTTGGGCGGTGGGGGTTAGGTTGATGCTTCTGTTGGAAGAGCCTCTCAGGATATTGCCGGTTCCCCAGCCGATGAGCATGAACGGGGCAATCAATCTGGGGAGGCGGTTCCACCAGAGCAGGAAGATTGCCGCAGCGAACAACAAGCCGCCCGCGGCCAGGAGCACATCGCCGGTTGCTACCCCTTCGATTGCAGGTGTGAGCGATACCAGCGCGATAAAACCCCTGAAGACATTGCGGGCTATGGGGTTTGCGTCCATCCAGACGTCAAAAGCGGGGGTGGGGAAGCTGGTCATGGTTTTGCGTCCATCTGGATGCTCCTGGTGTGCGGCGCGCTCGTTGCATTATCATAGCACCAGACGGGGGATATTGGTAGCGGGCGGAGGGGATGTGATTATCTTTCCGGACTTCATATACTGCCGTGACAGAGTTCACATCCCCCCTTCTGCGGAAGCCCCCTTCAAAGGGGGAATGGGGTTGGTGCGTTTCGCCAGACCGATTCTCCAAACAACAAAAGGGGGCTGGAGCAGATTGCCCCGGCCCCCAACTCTGAACTTCGAACTCTGAACGTCGAACTAATCGAGCGTTAGCTCGATTATTGTGCTTCGGTTGCCTCTCATTACTACCAGTATCGCGGTGTCGCCGGGCTTGATCTTGCCTATGGCCTTGGTGAACGATGCGACTCCGTTTATGGCTGCGTCGTCTATCTCGGTGATCACATCTCCCTGTCGGAGCCCCGATCTTTGGGCCGCGCCGCCGGGGTTGACTCCGGTCACAACCACGCCCTTGGTGTTCTCGGGCAGGTTGAGGGACTTCGCAATCTCATCGTTCAGCGGCTGGACATCCATCCCGACCTTGTCCGCCGGGTTCTTGGTCGGCTCCTCGGTGCCGCTGGGCGCCTGGCCGAGCTTCACCGTAAGGGTCTTCTCCGCCTTGTCACGGAATACCGTGATCTTCACATCGCTGTTGGGCGCGAAAACCTCGACCGTGTGGCGGAGGTCGATGGCATTCCTGATCTCCTTGCCGCCGATGTTGGTGATGACATCCTTGACCTTGATTCCGCCCTTCTCCGCCGGGGAGTTGGGGTCAACTGACTGAACCAGCGCGCCCTGCTTGACGCCCAGCTTCTGGGCCAGCACGGGTGTCAGGTCGCTGGGCAGCAGCCCAAGGAACCCTCGGACCACTTTGCCTTTGGTGATGAGCTGATCCAATACGAACTTGCAGGTGCGGGACGGCACCGCGAAGCCAATGCCCATGCTTCCACCGGACTCGCTGAGTATGGCTGAGTTGATACCTACCACTTTGCCGTCAGTATCTACCAGCGGCCCACCGGAGTTGCCGGGGTTGATGGAGGCGTCTGTCTGGATGGCGTCGGGATAGAACTTCCCACCCATCGGGCTGCCGGGGTCGGGGACCGAAAACTCCCTCGAAAGCCCGCTGATCACGCCGACGGTCACCGTGTTGTCAAAGCCGAACGGGTTGCCTATGGCCATAACCCACTGGCCTGGTTTGGCCTTGTCGGAATCGGCAAAACCGGCATACGGCAGGTCTTTGGCCTCTATCTTTACCATCGCGAGGTCGGTGCGCGGGTCGCGGAAGACTTTGCCCTTGAACTCTCTGCCATCGCTGAGGCGCACGGTCACCCGATCCGCGCCGCCGACCACGTGGTCGTTGGTAAGCACGTAGCCGTCCGAGCGCACTATGACGCCTGTGCCTGTTGCCTGCTGCGGCCTCTGGGGCTGACGCTGCATCGGCGGCATCGGGAAGCCGAACGGCGAGGGCATCGAGCCTTCGTTCGACCCGGGGGCTTCCGCACGGGCGTTCATTTCACTGGTGATATGAACCACCGCCGGGGAGAGGTCCTTTGCCAGGTCGGCAAACAGGTTCTCGAAGGGCGGGGGCAACTTGCCGGATGTCGATTGCGCTATTGCGGTTCTGGACAAGGGATTGTACTGAAGATTGAGTGCTACTGAGAAGCCCAGAGCCAGAAGAAGTAGCGCCATTACCAGGGCTGTCCTGGTGTTGAGTGTGAGGTGATTGTTCTGCTGCATAGTTAGGTCGATTCTCCTTTTTGGAAGACTTCAACAACTGAGTTTCTACATCTATTGACGCAAGAATTCCACCTTGCGTTCCGCGGGGCCGGGATAGCGTTGTCGGCGCAGACGAATCGAAAAACCCGCAAAAATCACTCCATGCGGGTTGACATGCCTTCTACTTAGTTGTTACCATAAGACGTTATGGTTAAACGTTCGGCGCCAATTATGCCCGAAATCCAGACATCGAAGGGACGGACTATTGACGAACAAAACGATTACCAGAACACTTAGTGTACCGCTTTGTGTTTTGATCCTCGCACTGACCCTTAGTGCCTCGGCGGCATTCGCGGCCAAGGTTCATAAGATAAAACAGGGCGATACCCTCTGGGATATCGCCAAGAAATACAAGACTACCCCCGAGAAACTTGCCAAGGCGAACCATCTCTCGGAAAAGCAGCTTTTGAAGCTCGACAGCACCATCCGGGTTCCCGGGGTCGATGCGCCGAAGTCGCACAAGAAGATCGCCCAGAGCAAGAACCTCACCCACAAGCAGAAGATGCTTGCCAAGGCCAAGGCTGCCAAGCTGCACGCCGCCAAGGTAAAGCATCTGGCTGCCGTGAAAGCGGCGAAGTCCCACAAGGTAGCCAAGGCCAAACCTGCCGTGAAGGCGGCTGTCGTCAAAGGCAAGGGGCAAATGAAGGTCGTGCGGACCGCGCTTGCCTACCAGGGCGCAAGGTATAGAAGCGGCGGCACAAGCAGAGGCGGTTTCGACTGCTCCGGCTTCACCCGCTACGTCTATGCCAAGTACGGCGTCTCGCTGCCTCACTCCTCCGCTGCTCAGGCGCGCGTTGGCCGACCGGTCCCGCGCGGGCAGTTGAAGCCGGGAGACATAGTGTATTTCCACACATACCGCCGAGGGCCGTCACATGTGGGAATCTACACCGGCAACAACAAGTTTGTGCACGCGTCGACACACGGCCGTGGGGTGGTTGTGGACTCGCTGGGTTCCAGCTACTATGCCTCGAGGTATATGGGAGCGCGGCGGGTTAAGTAGGCTTCAACTCCGAAGCTCTCGTCCCCACTAGAAATGCCACATAGGACAGCGTCACCAGCAGGGTGGCGTAGCCCATAAGCACGGGTGTCGCCTGGAAAGTGCCGAATCCGAACACCAGCCACGCCTGGCCGAAGTTGAACACGCTCATGACCAGGAATGCCGCGGCGTATATCCAGAACACCCAGCGCTGCGAAGACAGCGGGCGGATGGCTTCCTGGCGGTGCTGCCAGTAGGCGTGCGCGCCCAGGGAGATCGTAATCCCAACGGTCACGATCAGCCTGATGGCCTGAAGCCAGTCTAGCGTGCTGTGCGGCATGGTGTCCATCCTCCGTCTGCCTATTCTACCACTGTCCGCACTTAGCCGCAATGCGTGAGCTCTGAAGATGCGCGGAGTTGGGGGAGGGGAGTGCTCTACGCGCCCACCAGCAATCGTCGCGGATTGTCAATCAGGAGGGTGTTGATCTGGTCTTGAGTTATGCCGTGTTCTTTGAGTATGTCCACGAAGCCGTTGATCAGGTAGCCGTATCCATTGCCCCCGAAGCGCTTCAGGAAGTAGGTCCGCATCATATCCAGAGCGATGGTTATCTGGTTGATATATCCGTGGGCGATAAGGTCCTTGACCATCTCCGCGCGGGAGTGGTCGTCAAAGTCTCCCATCACGAACGCAACGCAGTCCAGGCCGAGCATTGCCCCCTTGTCCGCGATGGCGTAGATCCTGTCCATGAGGCCGTGTATGACCGCCAGATGGCCGATGAGGATTCTCCCGGGCTCCACACCCTCCTCGGTCAGCACCCGGATCATGTCAAAGGCAGATTCGCCCTGCCAGCAGTGGGTTGTGACCCCCAAACCGGTAGCTGCCGCCGCCTGCCCCGCTGCCCTGAAGACCTTCTCCTGCTGCTCCGACAGCTTCTCCCCAGGGAACTCCGAGCCTAGTTCACCGATTATGCCCGCGCGGACATCCGTCCCCTCAATGCCGACCTGGATGTCTTTGAGCATTATGTCTCGAAGCTGGTCGATGGTCGCGCCTGCCACGTAATCCGGATACACAACCTCGCGGTAGAACCCCGACGCCGCCACGACCTGCACGCCGCTCTTTCTTGATATCTCCCTCAAAGCCAGCGCGTCCTGACCGAGGCCGCGGGTGGTCAGCTCGACTATCGTCTTGCCGCCCTCTTCCCGGAAATGGGCAACTTCCTCAGCCATCAATTCGGGGTCATCGAACTTCTTTTCCGGGTCATTGCCCGAGAACGAACAGTCCGCGATTATGTGCTCGTGTACCGAGGTAACTCCAAGTTCTTCCGGGGCGATTGGCCCGAGGACTGTCATTACGCGCATTTGATACGATTCCTTTCTCGCGAGGCCTGAGTTCCTAATCCTGCCCGTCCCTTAATCCTTTGAATCCTGTTCAAGACAACTGCGCGTTCTCCATACGTGGTAAGTCCGTCACCCCAACCCCTGTCGCAGCCCCGCTTCGCTAGGGGATGCTTTCGGGCAGCGCCTCTCCCGGGCGCGGGAGAGGGAGAAAAGCTACCGCTCCCGATCTCTTAGTTGCTCGGGGATGTCCGTCAGTTTCAGGGTTATGTTGATCGACTTGCCCTTGCGCGCGAGACTCAGCTTCAGGCTGTCGCCGGAGCGCTTGTCCCGCAGCACACTCTGGAGGTCCGCAACAGTCTCTACCTTGTGCCCGTCGGCTTCCAGCACCACATCGCCGGGTTTGATACCCGCAGCCTCGGCGGGGGAATCCCTGTATATTTCCACCACCAGTGCGCCGTCGGTGCTCTTGAGGTCAAGGCGCGCTGCAAGGCGGTCGGATATATCCCAGAAAGTCGCCCCTGTCCAGCCGTGGCGAACCTTGCCGTAACGGATGATCTCATCCACCGCCGGCTGGATAGAAGACGCCGATATGGCAAACCCCAGCCCGGATGCGCCGCCGATGATCGCGGTGTTGATTCCTATGACGTTACCGTCGATGTCGCAAAGCGGTCCGCCGGAATTGCCGGGGTTGATGGCCGCGTCGGTCTGGAGAAGGCCTTCAAGCTGCTGTCCGCCCTGATCGGGCGCAAGCGATCTGTCCATCGCGCTGAGCACGCCCACGGTCGCGGTGTTCCGGAATCCATATGGGTTGCCGATGGCGATGACCCACTCGCCGATCTCTATCTCCTGCTTGGGTGAGAGCTTCACGGCGGGCAGGTTGCCGCCCTGGATCTTCAGCACGGCGATGTCGTAGGTTGGGTCCGCGCCGACAACCTTGGCCTCGAATGTTTGCTTGTTGGAAAGACTGACCCTGATCTTGCCGTCGTTGGGGATGGCGTCGGCGACGACGTGATTGTTGGTCAGCACGTAGCCATTCTTTGCGTCCACAATCAGCCCGGACCCCTGGCCCCGGCTGGGGACGAGCCTTGTGAAAGGCTCCATTCCGAAGAAGTCGCCGAATGGGTCGCCAAAACTGAATGCGGACTGCCTGCGCATCACGACGGTGTCGATGTTGACCGTCGCCGGCCCTACTTTCCTGATCGCGTCCACAAACGGGCTGACCCCGCCCTTGAGCGGCTTGGTTACCGAAGCCGACCTGGAATCCGCGAGGGCGACTTGAGTTCCCGTGTACGAGGCGTACTGGGCCTGGTTGGAGGGATCGCCTCTCTCGGACAGCCTGTATCCGGCGATAGCCCCCACCAGACCCAGCACAAAGCACGCCAGCGGCAGGGCGGCGCCGCGCAACAATCCACGCTTCATCTCACCAGCCTCCTAGAACTTCTTGTAGGGCTGGATTCGCCGGAGGGTGGCCAGGGAGGTCTTCCGCCTATCCAGAGCCTGGTTAAGCTTCATTGTGAGCAGTTCGAACACGTCCACGCCCGGGATGTTCTTCTCGACATAGTCGAACGCTCCGCGCTTCATGCACTCAACCGCGTTAGCCACGTTGCCGTAGGCCGTAAGCACAATTACCTCGGTGAATACGTCCGCCGAGAGCGCCGACTGCAGAATCTCGATTCCGCTGGTCGGGGACTCCATGACCATATCCGTGACAATCAGGTCATACGGAGGGTCCTTGGACTCTATCTTCTGAGTCCCCTCTTCCTGGCTGGAGGCTGTTTCTACTTCGAACCCCTCTCGTTCCAGTCGTCGCGTCGTAGCGTTCCGAACTGCCTCTTCGTCATCGATCACTAGTACTTTATACATGTATGCTCCTATCCGGGAATCTCATATCTCAAATCTCAAATCTGAGATTCGGCTATGCTGCGGGAACGCCGACTCACACAATCCATCAAATCCTCGCAGCGCAAGTTCCCGCAGCCGTGGTAGAGGGGGCACTGAACTGACGAGTTCTCCTGCTACACGATACCACCTGCGCGATTGTAAGGTAGCGCCCTCTCTCTAACTCTCCCCCTCGGGGGAGAGGATTACGTTCACTCCGTCTCTTCGGTATGTTTTGCCGTGGGTGGGTCGTAGGGCAGCAGGATGGTGAACCTGGCGCCTTGGCCGGCCTTGCCGTCCTCGTAGATCACTCCTCCGTGGGCATCGATTGTGCCTTTGACTATCGACAGACCCAGGCCCATGCCCTTGGCCCTGGAAGTGAAGAAAGGCCTGAATATCTTGGCCTTGTCGGCTGCGTCGATTCCCGGGCCGTTATCCTGGAACCCCACCATCACGAACTTGTTCCTGCGCCGGCTTGGGCTGACCCACTTCTTGGCCTCAGGCTCCGCTACCCCTGTGCTCACGGTGATCTGCCCTCCCTCCGGCTGGAAGTTCACTGCGTTCTCCATCAGTTCCGTGAAGCAGCGCTTGAGCTTCTTGGCGTCGGCCCGGATGGTAGGCAGGTTCTGCGCGAAGGTGGTCTCAACCCTGGTTTTCGAGCGCTTCGGGAAACCCTCCGAGATGGACTCCTTCACCAGCTTGTTTATATCCACTTCTTCAATGTCCAACTGGGTCGATTTCACAAACTCCCTGAATTCCGTCAGAATCTCCTCCAGCAGGTATATGCCGTTCTTGATGCTGTCGGATAGCTTCAGCGCCTCTTTGGAGTCTACCTTCGCCTGTTGGAGGTAATACTCGAGTTCGTTGATGTCACCCTTGATGGCAAAGACGCGGTTACCTATCATATGTGCGCTTCTGGCGGACATCTCGCCCCACGCCGCCATCCGCTCGGCCTTGACCAACTGGTCCACCAGCCGCGAGTTGTCCAGCGCTACCCCGATCTGGCCCGCGATGCTGACCAGCATGTTCTCATCAAGATCGTTGAACGCATTGGGGAACCACTTGTAGGGGCTTTTTCTGCGCTGGACCCGGATAACCCCGATCACGCCCCTGTGGCTGTGGATAGGGGCAGCCATGAATGCTCCCACGTCCTCCGAAGGTATCTCTTCGTGCCTGCCCTTCCAGCGCGGGTCGATGGTTGGGTCAACTACCCTTACAGGCCGGTCGTGCTGGGCGACCCAACCTGTCATGCCCTCGCCCATATCATACGCCGCCTGGGCTATCTTCTTGCGAAGCTTGCCACCGGATGCTCGGAGCACCAGTTTGCCTGTGGCATCGTCCACCAGAAACAGCGAGCAGTCCTCGAAGCGAAGCGCCGTGGCCACCATCCCGATCACCTTCTGCAGGATGATCTCGGTATCGTTGAGCTGATGAAGCTCCCTGGCAACCTGCATCAGCGCGGCATTGCGGGAGCGATGGCTGGCGACGTTCATGGCAATGGTTGCGAGATCCGCCAGACCGCTCAGGGTGCATTCGTGGCTGAACCCGTAGGCGTCCGGGTTCACACTCTCTACGTTGATCACGCCGCGGACCCGCTGGAAGCTGTCGACTAGCGGAACAGCCAACTCGCTTTTTACATCACTGAAGTAGGGCAGGTAGAACGGATCGGTATCCACATCGGGACTCCGGTAGGGCCTGGCTGTCGCGGCGACGTGGCTGGTTATGCCTTTGCCGGTATCCTCGGTGACCCGGAGGCGAGTGATGCGCTTGCTTTCATCCCACCCTTCGCCGGACACATACCGCACGTCGAGTTCGCCGCGCTCGAAGTCGATTATGGCCAGAAATCCACGCACGGAGTCGCTGACCCAGACCGCCTCATCGAGGATGGTCTGGAGTATTCTGTCAAGAGATTCGCTAGTGGCGACGAGCCTGCTGACTCTCGCGAATAGCTGGGGGTCAGCCTTCAGCTCGCAGGCCGCTTCGTTTGCTTCCATCCAGGATTACCCGCTCAAAAACACGGCATCAGTCCGCCGCTTCATTCCTTCCTGAAGTATAGCAGAGTGGGGGTTTGTTCTCAAGCGAAGGAAGGAGTTACGGAGTTATCCGCAGATGACGCAGATGACGGTTGGCGGTTGACGGTTGACGGTTATCGGTTGACGGTTGTCGGTTGGGAGGTAATCCTTTCTCCTGGGAAAAGGAGCTAGAGAGGGGGCGTGGCGTAACGAACTGTCACGAACGTGGAACTTTGCACTCCACCCCGCTATAATAGTAACGTGTTCAGGACTAGTCTTGGAGGGACCAACGTGAGCTTGAATGTGCAATCAGAACTGGCATTGCTTGGTGGGCCTAAGGCCGTGCAGACCGATGTTGGAGATATGTTTACCTGGCCGATTATCACCAGCGAGGATGAGGAGGCTGTGCTCGATGTCCTCCGACGCGGGGCGATGTCCGATTTGGATGTGACCCGCAAGCTGGAGAGCGAGTTCTCGCAGTGGCAGGGACTGAAGCATGTGCTGGCGCACAGCACCGGAACCGCCGCGATCGAGGGCGCGATGTTCGGGTGCAAGGTCGGGGTGGGGGATGAAGTTATCTGCCCCAGCGTCACCTACTGGGCAAGCTGCCTTCAGGCCTACTGCCTGGGCGCGACTGTCGTCTTCGCGGACATCTGTCCCGATACCATGTGCATAGACCCGGCTGATATCGAGCATCGTATCACGCCGCGCACCAAGCTCATCGTGGCCGTCCACTATATGGGTTACCCCTGTGATATGGACCCCATCATGGAGATTGCCCGGCGGCGTGGAGTTAAGGTCATGGAGGATGTTTCCCACGCTCACGGCGCGCTGTACAAGGGCCGCAAGGTGGGGACGTGTGGGGATGTGGCGGCGATGTCCATAATGAGCGCCAAGGCCCTGGCGACGGGCGAGGGCGGTCTGCTGGCGACTGACGACGTGGAGATTTACGAGCGAGCGGTTGCCTGGGGTCACTATGAGAGGTACAACTCACAACTACAGACCCAGTATCTGCGGGAGTTCGCCGGGCTGCCTCTGGGAGGCCACAAGTATCGGATGCACCAGATGACTTCCGCCGTGGCGAGAGTGCAGCTCAATCATTATGACCAGCGTATGGCGGAAATCCAGAAAGCCACCAACTACTTCTGGGACCTGTTGGCGGGTGTGCCTGGCCTAAGAGCCCACCGGCCGCCCAAGGACAGCGGAAGCACAATGGGCGGATGGTATGCTCCGCACGGATTGTATGTGCCGGAGGAACTGGGCGGCCTTTCCGTGAGCAGATTTGTTGAGGCGGTGGAGGCTGAGGGGGTCTTCATCAGCGCGGGCTGCAACTCAGCCCTGCACCTGCACCCCCTCTTCCATACAGCGGATGTCTATAACCATAACAAGCCTACCCGCATCGCCAACTCGAACCGAGACCTTCGCGAGTCGCCGGAGTCTCTGCCCGTGAGCCTGGCCACAGGCGCGCGCACATACAGCATTCCGAGCTTCAAGCACTACTTGCCACGGGTAATAGAAGAACACGCTCAAGCCTACCGCAAAGTCGCGCTGAACTACAAAGAGCTTCTGGCAGGCGACAAAGGCAACCCGCCGAGTCTTGGTGGGTGGCATTTCTTTAGTCACGGGTAGGCTGCCCGAGACGGTCCGGTAGAAGATGCAACATACCATCACGCTGAGCCTTGAGCCTGTCGAAAGGTCGAAGCGTGCGACTATTACGTTAGGTGCCACGCGCATCCTTCGACAGGCTCAGGATGATGGGTGCACCGTACTGTCGCTTCAAGGATGAGTTGTTCACGAAAGGAACGATTGTATTATGTCCGATTTTCCAAGAACCATGGTCGGGGGAGTCTCGTTGCCCCGGCTTATCTGCGGAACCAACTGGTTCCTTGGGTATTCTCACCAGACCCTGGCCAAGGATCGCCTCATACGAGACCTTTTTGATACTCCGCAGAAGATTGCGAATGTGCTTGAGGTCTTCACGCGCCATGGGTGCAATGCGACTATGTCTATGCCGGGCCAATTGATGGCCGATGCCATCGAGGAGACCAGGCAGCGGACCGGGACTGATGTGATCTGGATCACTACACCCGGCCTTGCCGATGACTCAGACTTCGACAGCTACAGGCAGTCGGTAGATCAGGCCAAGGCCCTGGGCGCGACATTCTGCTTCCCGCACCAGTATGTCACAGACGCTCACACCCTGCGCGCGGAGCAGCGGCTGGACGACCAGTTGCTCAGTTATCTCAACTACGTTCGCGAGGTGGGGATGATCCCGGGTCTGAGCGCGCACGCCCCCGAGGCGGTGGTCTGCGCGGACGCCTGCGGAGCCGATGTGGAATCGTACATCCAACTCTACAACTCAATGGGGTTCTTGTGCCAGGTGGAGACCGACTGGATTCAACAGGTCATCCGTAATGCCAAGAAGCCTGTAATGACCATCAAGCCGCTTGCCGCGGGGCGCATGCTGCCGGTGACCGGGCTGACATTCGTCTGGAACACTATCCGCGACTGCGACATGGTAACCATCGGCACAATGAGCACCTACGAGGCAGAGGAAGTAATAGAGATCAGCCGGGCCTGCCTGGAGCAGCGCAAGGCCGATGTGGAACTGCAATCGACCCGAAGCAAGAAGAACCTGAAGCAGGATGCGAATATGGCCTACGGCCTGTAGCCGATGGCGAGCACCGAAGTAGTTCCCCCTCCGCGCACGGAGGGGTTAGGGGCGGTTCCTTCAGCGTAACATCAAGCAGCATCGTGACCGTCTGAGAACCTCACCCCAGCCCTCCCCTGCGAGGGGAGGGAGTAGGTCAGTGCTCCATCCCGAGATTTACTATGCTGCGGGAACGCCGGTAGGCATAGGCCTTACAGGTCTGCAGTTGGTGAGTTCCCGCAGCTATATGCGCTTGAGAGGTAGATAACTTTGACAGATCGCAAGAAACTCAATATCGCGCTTATCGGGCTGGGAGGCATGGGGGAGCCGCAGATCAGGCTGCTCAAGAGCGTGCCGTTTGTGGGCGAGATATCGGGAGTAGACATCCGGGCGGACGTGTGCGAGAAGATCAGCCGAGACTACGGCATCCGTACCGGCACGGACCCCGAGGCCGCGTTTGCAGACCCGAGTGTCGATCTGGTCTACATAATGACAGTCAACAGCACCCACGTCCCGCTGGCGAAGTCGGCCTTGAAGCAGGGCAAAGCAGTGATGGTAGAGAAGCCGATGGGGGTGACCCCACAGGACACCGAAGACCTGCTCTCGACCGCGAAGCAGACCGGCGGATACCTGCAGGCCGGGTTCGAGTGCAGATACTCCAAGCTCTACACCACCATCAAGAGCATCATCGACAGCGGCGAGATCGGCAAGGTCCGTAACATCAACCTCATCTACTCGGTTCCGCCGTTCCGGGACGACGGGGAGTACAAGAACGAGTGGCGGTTCAAGTCAGCCGAGACAGGCGGGATGTTCCCGGAAAAGCTTTGCCACTACATCGACCTGCCGCGCTGGTGGATCGGCGAAAAAGTAACCAGGTTCTTCTGCTGCAAGGCTGATAACGTGATTCCGCGCTACGAGATCCCGGATAACTTCCAGTGTACCTACTTCTTTGATGACGGCACTGTGTCGCACCTGACATTCTTGCAAACCTCAGCCCACGAGTCCAACGCCGGGATGGCTGCCAGACCCAAAGACCTCTCCGATGGGTTGTCGCTCGGCCACAAGCTCAACTACATCATAACCGGCACCGAGGGGGCTGTTGAGAGCGATATCTTCCAGCGCGAGATCAGGGTCTTCCACCACGCTGGGAAATCTTCGCGCATACACGGCGCGTGGCTGGACAGGAAGATATCCTGGGACGCCGACCTCGACCACCACTACTTCCACAACACCACCGACCAGAACCTGGACATAGCGCGCCGGGTCTATGAGGGTTTGCCGCCGTCAATCTCCCCCGAAGACGCGGCTGAAACCATGCGCCTGTGCTTCGAGATGGAGCAGGCGGCTATCGAGGGGAAAGGGTTGGTGGAGAGGGCGTAGGCCCACCTGTCCGTCGACCTGTAATTGCTTCTGCTTGACACTCCTTGGGCGCGCCCATATAATCGAACTGGGAATGCAGTATCCTCGCATCCAGGAGATGTGCCGCACGTGCCTGAGAATTCCGCTGTTTTGAACTGGACCGTTCACCTTGCTCGGGAGAACCCGCGCAAGACCGCGCTTGCGCTCGGCCTGGTTGCGGCGGTTGCGTTCATCGGGTTTGTGGTTGTAGGCCCGTTCCCCGCTCTGGCTGCTTCGGTGATTACTGTTCTGTCGCTGTGTGAGTTTTTGTTTCCGGTGTCCTACGAGGTGGGTCCGAATGGCGCGCGCGTTCGGACGCTGCTGAGGAGCACTAAGGTCTCCTGGGGCGATATTCATACCTGCTACCTGGACGATACCGGCATCAAGCTCAGCCCGTTCGACAGGCAGAGCAGGCTGGAGGCGTTCAGGGGACTTTACCTGAGATTCGGCGGGAACCGGGATGAGGTCATACAAGCCGTGCGAATGCTGAGGAGCGAAACGTGCAGTTAGCGGGCATGATGGGCGAACAGTCGGCTGAGTCCGCAGGCGACCTCACTGAGCGTATTGCCAAGCGAGTGGTTGCCGCGAGGCTGGAGACGCCGGCGGTTATGTGGCTTGAGATGAACAAACCGTTGGCTTTTATCGCGAGCCAGGCGCTGATCGTTGGAACGCCGTTTCTTGGATTGGTTGTGAACCCTGAAGATGTAGCCGCATTCAGCAACCTGCTGCGGGATCGCCAGGGAGTTGAGCGGCTGATCTGCCGGATCGAGGAGCTTTCGATGGAGAGGCCGGGTAAAGCCTGATGGAAACCAGCGAATTTGCGAATGGAGCGGTGTGGGTAGTAGAGGGCCTGATGGTGGTCTTCATACTCTGCGCCATCATTTTCGCCAGGCGCGGTAAGGACCTGTACATCCGCAAGATACCGGGGCTGAATGTGCTGGATGAGGCAGTCGGGCGTGCAACGGAGATGGGCAGGCCGATTCTTTTTGCCCCAGGAATCACGGGGCTGGACATCGTAAGCTTGCAGGCTATGTCGGTGTTGTCGCACGTTGCCAAGCTGGCGTCGCGCTATGAGACCAGGG
Organism: uncultured bacterium; assembly: GCA_964611645.1. Taxonomy (GTDB): domain Bacteria; phylum Armatimonadota; class UBA5829; order UBA5829; family UBA5829; genus CAZTAO01. The sequence goes on from CAZTAO010000060.1 coordinate 14,378, forward strand.
TGATTGTGCCGGTCTGTGATCCGCTGCTCTACACGGTTGCCGATGAAGTCCTTCGGGATACCTACTCCACACAGGGCGTGCCGGAGCAGTTCAACGAGGATGATATCCGGTATCTGTCCGACATGCAGTTTGCGTGGGCTTCCGGCGTGGTGGGCATCCTTCACCGAGAGCAGGTGGCCGGCGCCATATACTTCGGCAACTTCTTCGGGGAAGCGCTGATACTGGCAGAGAATGGCCAGATGGTGGGCGCCATACAGATCGCGGGCACACCTCAGACCACCCAGGTCCCGTTCTTCCTCGCGGCCTGCGACTATACCATCATCGGTGATGAGTATTATGCGGCCAGCGCTTACATCTCCCGGGAGCCGACTCTGCTGGGCAGCCTGGTCGGTCAGGACTACAGTAAGTTGCTGATGGTGGCGATTGTAGTGCTTGGAATCGCGCTGGTGACCGCGATCCAGTTTGTTCCGGAGAACCATTGGGGGCACCTTGTGAGGAACATAGGGCAGCAGTACTTCCTGAGGTTCTTTGGCGTATGAAGATGATGGAGTGGCTGATCCAACCGGAAAACCGCCTCCAACTGGTCGCCTTCATCGCGGGTGTGCTGGCGCTGTGCGCGATTCTGTTGGCGCTGGTGGCTATGGTTCCCAAGCGACGGCGGATTCAGGTCTTGGTTGCCGCACTTATCGTGTTCGGCATTCCTGCATTGCTGAACCGGCTGGTCTTCCCAACGGGTCTTTTCGCCGGAACGAGGCACTGGCTGGCGACACCAAGGCACGGGTGGGAACTTGTGGCCTATATCGGCGGGACGCTGTTGGTCGGGGCGATCTGTCTCGGGCTGCTGTGCATCGTTCCCAGACCGTGGCGGAAGCCTGTGGTGATCGGAGTCACATTCGTGTCCGGTCTCTACTATGCTCTGGAGTTTCTGATTCCCCACAAGAATGTGTTCACGGACTGGAAGTCCAATGTCGCCGACGTTTCGATTGTGGTAGGCAGCTTCACTGTACTTCTGGGCATCTTCAACCTGCTCCAGATGCACTTCAAATCGATCTCCCGCAAGAGGCCGGGGTGGGGGAGCAGCCTGGCGCTCATCGTCTCCTTCTTCGCTATCATGACACTGGGGTTCCTGAAGGATGCTTTGAAGGGACAAGGCGCTGCGGTGTCCGGCAACTTCTACGACATTCTGTTCGAGGGGTTTCTGACCTCATTGAACTCCACCATGTTTTCCCTGGTCGCTTTCTACATAGTTTCGGCGGCATATAGGGCGTTTCGGATACGCTCTACCGAGGCAGCATTGATGATGGCTGCTGCCACCATAATCATGCTTGCGCTGGTGCCGGTGGGCGCGGTTCTTACATCGTGGCTGCCGACGGAAGGGTTTTTCTCGGCGTTTCGGCTTGAGCGACTGGGCTATTGGCTGCTGACATCGCCGAATATGGCGGCGCAGCGGGCTGTGTCTTTTGGAATAGGGGTAGGGGCGCTGGCGATGAGCCTGAGAATATGGCTCAGCCTTGAACGCGGCAGCTTCTACGACAGGCAGCTATGATGAACATCCTCTACAGACTCCTGATGAAGTTTCAAGACATAGACCGCCGGTATCTCTACATACTGATAGCGGTGGCTGTGGTCACGCCTCTGATAGTGCGCCCGGGACTTCACCCCAGCAAGAGCATTGTGTTTCCTGAGGTCAGTAATACATATAAAGTCATAGACCGGGTTCCCAAGGACAAGATAGTCATCATTTCTACCACTTGGGGGCCGGGCACGATGGCAGAGAACGGGCCGCAAACGGAAGTCCTGATGCGGCACATGTTCATGCGTGGCATCAAGTTTGCCGTGATCAGTTGGGACCCGCAAGGCTCCACATGGACCTACAAGATAGGGGAGAAGCTGCAGAAAGAGTATGGCAAGCAGTATGGCTCCGACTGGGTGCACGTGGGCTACAGACCGGGGCCGATCTATATTGTTATCAGCGGTATGGCTGAGGATTTCCAGAAAGTCATCGACCACGACATAAACCGGGCGAAGCTGCGTGACCTTCCGGCCACCGCCAATGTGAAGACATCGGACGACATCGGCGCGGTCGTGGAGATCACACCATCCGCCACCGTCGGTATCTGGATATCTTTCTTCAACCAGCCCAAGCATGTGCCTCTGGTTTACTGCCCGACTGCTGTAATGGCGGCTGAGGCGTACCCGTTCCTTGACTCAGGCCAGATCAAGGGTATGCTCAACGGTGTTATCGGGGCGGTTCAGTATGAAACTCTGCTGGGAATGACTGACAAGCGAACCGATGCCGCGGCGTTTTCGTGGTCTCTTTCGATTGCCCACGTCGTCATAATCCTGCTGATCATACTTGGCAATCTGGGCTACGCAGTCCGGGTCCGTGAGCGCAGAAAGCAGGGTGGCAGATAGTGTTTGGCTGGCTGTCAGAGAGTCTTGCGAACTGGCTTTCCCACAACACGGTGACGATCATTGCGTGGTGCGGCGGGTTGTGCACATTCGCCATCTACAGCGTGCTGTACGCCGAGAACAAGATATATCGGTTCTTCGAGCACGTCTTTATTGGGCTTGGGGCGGGCTACGGAGTCTACATCACGTGGTCTCAGGTCCTGGAGCCGAAATGGTGGACTCCGATGACTCACGAAGGCAAGTGGACGTGGGCGTTTGCGGCAGTGGCCGGAGCAATGTTTCTTTTCGTGTACAGCCGCAAGTACGTGTGGGTCAGCCGCATCATATTCGGCGTGTTTATGGGGTTGGCTGCCGGGAGCATCTTCCGGGATTTCTACGAGACCTACTTCCCGCAGATCGGCGCTTCGATGAGGCCGATGGCGATAGCCGGGACCTATGGTTGGAACCTGTTCTGGTATGTGATGGGGACAATTGTGTTTTACGTTGTCCTGCTCACCAGCATGGCCTACTTCTTCTTCAGCTTTGAGCACAAGAACCCCGTGCTGCGCAACTCCTCGGCTGTTGGCAGGTGGGTGCTGATGATCGCTTTCGGTTCGATCTTCGGGGCAACCGTTATGGGCAGGATGACGCTCTTCATAGGGCGGTTCAACTACCTGGTCAGGGACTGGGTGCCGGCGGTCGGGAAGACAGGGTCGACCATACCGGGGATGATGTTTATCCTGCTGCTGGTGATAGCCATTATCTACTGGATCTGGCGGGCCGTGGCCAAGCGCGATCAGTCGTCGGGCGAGGAGTCCTGAGTGTTGGCCTCCAGCCTGCTTTCCAGCGTCGCTGCCGCCTCTGCCCCCAGGATGGCCACCAGCGCTGAGTAGTTGACCCAGATCGTGAATACGATAATGCTGGTCAGGGAGCCGTAGAGCTTGCTGTAGATCGCGAAGTGCACCACGTAGTAACCGAACAACTGCTTCGCCAACTCCCACAGAACCCCCGCCACCACCCCGCCAAATACCGCCACTCGCAACTGCACGCGTTTGGTGGGGATTATCCAGTAGATCACCGTGAATGTGGCTATGGCGATGAGCAGAGGGAGAAGTATCCTGGCGAACTTCCACAGCAGCGGCCATTGCGATGGGGTCAGGCCGCCGATCTCGAGGTTCAGGTTACGGATGGCGCTGACTGTTACGGATGCGGCAAGTGAACTGGCAAGTATCAGCCCGAACACCAGCATCATCAGCGTGCCCAGCAGGCGTTTTGCGAAGAACGAACGTCTGGGGTTTCTGCTCCAGGCGAAGTTGATGGAAGTCTCCAGGCCGACGATTGCCGCGCTTCCAGCCCATATCAGCATCAGCAGACCTATGCCGGTGGCTGTGCCTCGCCCCCTGACAATCTCGGGGAGCAGGCCGGACATAGAGCCGTCTCCGCCGGCCCCCGCGCCGGGGAAGTAGGGGGTGACAAGATCAATCACCAGGCGCTGGGCTTCCAGGGGCGGAATCACCCAACTGGTGATCGCCACCGCCAGAACCAGGAGCGGCACAAGCGACAGCAGTATGTAATAGCTCACTGCCGCAGCCGCGTGCGCGCCGTTGTGCGCATTCAGCCGCCTGATGACCTCAGCTATGAACTGCCACAACGCCCGCAGTCTGGCTTTCAGAGTCGCCACCTGGGCCGACCTACTTGCGGCTGCCGAGCACGGTAACGCTTGCCGATGGCTCAGCCGCGTGGTCCGGATAGCTCGCCTTGACCGTGAATCGCAAGCCCTTGGTAGCCAGAGGACCTTCCAACGGGATTGGCCCCAGCGAGAAGCCTCCGGTGGTGTCTGCGGCCACAAGCTGAGATGTCACGCTTCCGGAGACATCCAGCAGGCCATATCTGCCGTTGCTGAACGTGACCTCCACCAGCAGCTTTGAGTCAGGGTCCGCGGTTCCCTTGGCTATGATGCTTGCCGTAATGGTCTCTCCCGGTGTTGGGGAGTCGAGAACTATCTTCTTGATCTCGGGCGGCTTCGGAGGTTCGGGAGCGGGCGCAGGCTCGGGAGCCGGTTCTACGGCGGGAGCAGGGGCCGGTTCCGCAGTCGGCGCGGGAGTTGTTGCGGGAGTTGGTTCGACAGCAGGCACTGGCGCAGGCTCGGTCGCGGGAGTCGGCTCGGGCTCAGGAACCGGAGCAGGCGTGGGTTCCGCAACTGGCGGTTCGGGGGTTGGTTCGGCGGGTTTGGGCGTTTCCACCGCAACTGCCACAACCTCTGGCTTTGGCTTGGGCTTCGGGAGAACCGGCTTGGGCTTGGGCAGGTTGACCAGCTTGCTTGCCTGCATAGACACGGACGGCGCGCCCTCTAGCCCCAGGAAGCCGACTACCGGCGCATTCACCACATACTTGCCTTCTGGTACGGTGACTTTGACTGAATACACGCCGGGAGAGGTCTCAGTCATTGGAGTCTTCGGGACAAGGTCCTTTATTTGCGCGCTTGCGGTGCGTCCGGGAGTCCCCGCCATAACTATGCCGATGGTGTCCCCTGCCTTGAGAGGAGACGGCGCGAACATCTTCACGCTGGTAATGGCCAGGCCTGTAGCGGGAGGAGCAACCGGCGGGGCGGCTCCGGGAGCGCCGACCGGGCTGATCACAACCTCGGGCTTAGCGGGCTTTGGCGGTTTCGCGGGCGCGGCCACAGCCATAGCCCACGCTTCCTGTGTCATTGGGTTCAGCCTGGCCTGGACGTTCGACCCAATCTTGACGTCGGTGGCTTTGCCGGTCTTGCCGTTTGCCAGGACCACCGGGAGGTCCGGCCGAAGTGTGATGGACTTGCCGTTGCCCAGGACCATTTTGTTGCCGATAACGCTCTTCACGCTGCCGGAGACCGTGGAGTAGTAGGCCTTCAGGCTCGATACCACCCCGTCCTGGTTCACGATCATGACAACTCTGTCGCCGGGGGAGAGATCTTTCAGCGCAACATTTCCCAGCTTGCCGTTGATGTCGCCTCGCTGGAGCGTGCTGGTTTCCGATACGGAGAGCAGGTAGGTCTTGTCGTCCGCGGTCGGGTCGGTCCGTATGAGAACGAACTTCTTGCCGCCGCCGTTGTTTACCAGCGTGCCTTTGAGTTCCTGGGCAGCCCAACAGGCCCCGACGCACAGACTGAGAAGAATAACCCAAGCTGTCAATCGCGCAATCCGGTTCGCTCGCATAGTCCGTATCTCCTACTTGCTTATTACCTGCAATTATATCCCCGGAAGGGGCAAAACACAACGTGAGATCAGTCGACAGTCGTCAGTCGACAGTCGGCAGTCGTCCGCAGCAAACAGTCATCCCTCCAGGTATCATACCTGGAGGGAACGGATCTGTCTGCCTTGGCGGAACGGGTCACAGCGAAGGTCTGTCGGTCTCAGACTGCCCTATGGCGGCTTTCAGGTTATCTTCCTGCCCCGGGTAGATGTCGTCCTTGTCTTTGTTTACCGGCTTACGGTAGGGCAGCATCAGCGCCATAACCACCGCTATCAGCGCCGCGATCAGGCCAACAGTGAAGCTGGTCTGGAAGCTCCATTTGTCGGCTATCCACCCGTGAATTGCGGCAACAGGTATCAGGCCGTTCAGGAAGAAGAACGACAGGTTGCGCTTGACGTGTTCCGGCTTGGAAGCCACCATGCAGAAGTTGGGATAGTAGACTCCGGCCAGTTCGCCCGCGCCAAAGAGCGCAAATGCTCCCAGGTAGGCGTCTCCGCGCATAGTGAGCAGCCAGAGCACCCCGGCGGCCGTCAGCGCGGCGGTCGCAACTACACCAGACCTTGCTCCGCGTCTGGCTACCAGCATCCCGATCAGGAACCCGGCAAGCATCTTGCAGCCGAACCGCAGTTGGTTGATGAAACCCGCATAGTCTTTGGGCTCGTGGCCTGGCAGGATGTTGGGAATGTTGAGGGAGCCGTTGGTGTATACCAGCCAGCCAATGAACGAGATCATATATCCGAAGAGCAACAGCACAAAGACCTTCTGTCTGATGAAGTCGCCGAACCCTCCGAAGACGTAGTGCAGGAACGGTTCTCGGACGATCTGCTTCTCATTCTGGCCCTCGGCAGGCACGTGATACATCAGAGCAACCAGAGCCATAATGCCTATGAGTGGGAACGTGACGCCGAAAAGGAGCGCGAAGTCGTGGGGATAGGATATCCAGGTGTGCTTGTGCCCCAGCACATACTGGGATATGCCGTTTCCAAGGACAGCAAATATCGGGCCGACTCCGAATGCGAAGCCGAATGCCCAGCCCCTCATCTTTTCGCTCATTCCCCGGCTGATGATCTCCCAGCCATACACCCCGCCAACAGCAGAGCAAGCGCCCAGTATGGCCCCGTGAACGATCAGCAGGCCTATCTTCAGCCCGGGACTGGTTGGGAGGATAAGTGTCAGTGCGACTACCGCGCCCATCGTGGCCTGGAGGGCATAGCAACCCACCACCATCTTCTTAGCGATCCAGCGATATGGAAGCAGCCACGTTGCCAGGATAGGCAGAGCGGTCATCCACAAGTTCGCCGAGGTGGGCAGATTCGCCAGGAAGTTGCTTGGGGTCAGCTTTGCTATCAGCGCGCTGTGCATTACATCGACATAGGTTATCGGGGCGCTGAGATAGGTCATAGCCACCAGAACGACGTAGACGATCATATTGCGTCTTTGTAGGTTTGCTGGAACTCCCAGCGCATCCGCGCTGCTTGTTTGCACAGTATTGTCTGCCAATCGCGTCCTCCTGCCGAGTTGGTGTAATGGTGCTCGAAAGTCGCGCCTATTCTACCATGTATTGGTCACGTTTGTAATCGTTGATTTGGCCAGGGCGAACGCATCTAATCTCCAGTGAGTGCAGGTGTATTCCAGAAGGTGTCAGCCATGTGGGCTTCATGGTATTGCGATAAAGCTTAAGCAGGTACACGCTTTCATTGTCTCGAAGTGTTATTAGAGAGCAACTTCGAGCGTGTGGAGGCAATGGCTATGTCTGAGAGTTCTGATTTCTTCGTGCATTTTTCTGTGATGTCTGATCCGCGCGTGGATCGAACCAAGAAGCACTTGCTGATCGACATTCTGTTTATCGGTGTTTGTAGCGTGATTTGCACGGGTGAAGGCTTTGAGGCAATGGAGGATTTCGGCGAGGCAAGAGAGTCTTGGCTTCGGGGATTGCTGGAGCTACCAAACGGCATTCCCAGCCACGATACCTTTCGTCGTGTCTTTTCTATTCTGGATCCGGTGGAGTTCAGCAAGTGTCTCACTCGTTGGAGCGCCGCGCTGCATGAGGCACCAACGGTGAGGTAATAGCCTTGGATGGGAAGACCCTCAGGCATAGTTTCGACAGCCTTTCCGGTCAGAATGCAGTTCATTTGGTGAGCGCTTGGGCCAGTGAGAGCGGGCTGGCGCTGGGCCAGGTAAGAGTCGATGGCAAGAGCAACGAGATCACCGCGTTGCCAGCCTTGCTGAAGATGATCGATGTCAAAGGCCGGGTTGTGACAATGGATGCTATGGGCTGCCAGAAAGAGTTGGCGAGAGAGATCACTGATCGCGGGGGCGACTATGTGATGTGTCTCAAAGGCAATCAGGGGAGTCTGCACGATGATGTGAAGTTCTTCTTTGACGAGGCTGCCCAGGCTCAGTATGAAGACGTAGAGTATGCTTACCGCGAAACCGTTGAAAAGGATCACGGAAGAATTGAGACCCGCAAGTGCTGGGTGGTTGAAGAAGACGCCATCGACTGGCTTGAATGTCGAGGAGAATGGGCCGGCATCAAGAGCATCGGCGCAATCGAGGCAACCAGGAAGATAGCAGGCAAAACAACGTCCGAGACCAGATACTTCATCAGCAGTCTTGCTGGAAGCGCTGAAAGGTTTGCTAACGCGGTCCGAGAGCACTGGGCAATCGAAAACTCTCTTCACTATGTTCTCGACGTGACATTCAACGAAGACAAGAGCAGAGTCCGCAAGGACAACGCTCCGGAGAACCTCGCCATACTCCGTAAAATAGCTATCAACGCCGCCAACAGAGAGAATACGCCCAAGCTCAGCGTCAAAAGAAAACTACGCAAGGCGGCACTAGACAGCACATACCTGGAAAGGATGCTCGTCAGTTAGATGCGTTCGCCCTGTTGATTTGACGCAGTGGCTGGTTTGCGGTAGATTATGGGTGAACATCAACAGGAGCGCATAGAATGGAAAGAATGTGGGCGCCGTGGCGGCTGGAATATATAGTGAAAGACAAGCCGGATGGCTGCATTTTCTGCATGTTTCCCAGCGAGGACAGGAGTGAGGATGAGAAGAACCACATCCTCTGCCGAGGCGAGCGCTCGTTCGTGATAATGAACGCATTCCCTTACTCCAACGGCCACCTGCTGGTCGCTCCTTATCGGCATATCGACAAGCTGGATGAGCTTACTTGCGAAGAGACTGCGGAGATGATGCAGCTCAGCAAGAAGTGCGTGGTCGCGCTTCGGGCCATCTGCAACCCTGACGGCTTCAATATCGGAATCAACCAGGGCACGGCGGCGGGCGCGGGCATAGCCGACCACATCCACCTGCATGTTGTCCCTCGCTGGAATGGAGACGTCAACTTCATGCCGGTCTTCGCGGATGTGAAGGTCATTCCGGAAGCTCTGGCAACAACCTACACCAAGCTCAAACCCCATTTCAAGCAGGACTAGATGATAAACAGAGAAGACAACGGGATAACTCAGGAACTTGATGCCGTTCGCGAGCAGTGCCTGGTATGCGCCAAGTGCAGGCTCAGCGAGACTCGCCGCAACGTGGTATTCGGCGAAGGCAACCCTCTCAGCCCGCTGATGATAGTTGGCGAGGGGCCGGGGGAGAATGAGGACAAGACCGGTAGGCCGTTTGTCGGTCGCGCCGGGCAGCTTCTGGATGAGTGCCTGGCGGAGTGCAAGATGGACCGGCGGCATGTCTTCATCTGCAACGTGGTCAAGTGTCGGGCATGCGAGTTCAACAACGGCCGCGCCAGAAACCGCCCCCCGATGCAGGATGAGATAGATACCTGCACCCCGTGGCTGATGGAGCAGATACGGATCATCAAGCCACTGGTGATTATGAGCCTGGGCGCGCCGTCCGCTAAGTTCATAATCAAGAAAGACTTCAAGATGACCGTCGAGCGCGGCATATTCTTTCCCACCCAATATGCCCCGATAGCTATCGCCGGCCTTCACCCTGCCTACATACTGCGGCAGATGGGGGCAGTCTACGACGGCGGCCGCTCCCTGCTCGTCTCCGACATAGACTCCGCCCGCAAGAAAGTGATTGAGCTGCAGAAGCAGATGGACCAAGAGGCGGAAGAGAAACGGAAGGCAGAGGCCCCTAAGGTGGTCGAGCAGCCGAGTTTGTTTTGAGGATTGTGGTAACATAGACCTATGCGGAAGCTCTTCTCCAGACGCAGAAGAACCAACACGAGACGCCTCGTTCGAGGGCTGCTGATTGCCTTAGCGATAGTGGTTGTGGTTGGCATTGGCATCCTTACCTATAGCCAGACTCTGCAGGTCACCCGGTACACTGTTTCCACGCCCAACCTTCCGCACGGCGACGATGGCCTGCGGATTGTGCAGATCAGCGATCTTCACAGGCGGCAGGCGGTGCCGGATATGTTTATTAGGAGCGCTGTGGCTGCCGCTCAAAGAGAGAAGCCTGACCTGGTTGTGCTTACCGGCGACTTTGTGTCATTCGGCAAAGGTAATGCCCAAGCTTGTGCCGAGTTGCTGGCCCCTCTCAAGGCGAGGTTCGGCGTCTACGCGGTGATGGGCAACCATGACCACTGGGAGAATGCCGCGGAAGTCACCAGGGCGCTGGAGGGTGTGGGAGTCAAGGTGCTCACCAACCGCAACGTCAAGATAGCAGGCGGCATATACCTGGTCGGTCTTGATGACCTGTGGTCGGGCAAACCGGATTTTGTGAAGGCGTGGCGCGGGGTGCCCGAGAACACGGCGCAGGTGCTGCTCTGCCACAACCCGCAGCCGGAGAAGATAACTCCTCACAAGTGCCTGATGATATCCGGCCATACTCACGGCGGCCAACTCAATATCCCCGGAGTTGCCCGGAACACCCTGCCTGGCCTGAGAAACGCGCGATATGTAGAGGGGTGGTACAAGACGGGCGGAGTGCGGATGTATGTAAACCGGGGCATAGGCAAGGTCAACCCTCCTATTCGGCTCTTCTGCAGGCCGGAGGTGACGGTATACGCCCTGTCCTCCAACCCCAATGACACAATTAGCTACAAGCAGCCGGAACCGGTCAACGGGGAGAAGACTCTCCTGTGCCGTATTACCGTTAAGCTTTACAAGCTGGCGGTGCTGATCAAGAAAGCAGTCACGTGAGCAGCAAGATGGCGCAGGTCATCGACCTGACACTCCCGCTGTCTGGCGGCATCCCGGTGTACCCCGGCGACCCGCCATTCAAGCTGAGTGTTCACGCTGACTTCAGTGAGTCGGGATGCAGGGTCTCGCGAGTGGAGATGGGTCTGCACACCGGTACGCACGTCGACCTGCCTCTGCACTATCTCCCCCAGGGTGACGACGCCTCGATACTATCCCCGGACCGGTTCATAGGAGACGGGGTTCTGCTGGACTGCCCCAAGGCTGCCGGCCAGAGCGTGACTGTCGAGGATCTTGGGGGTTGTGATATCCGGCCCGGAAGCATCGTGCTCATCCGAACCGGGTGGGGGTCGCGTGCCGGGACGCCTGCGCTCTACGAAGAGAACTGGCCGGGAGTTGGCTCGGAGGCCGTCGAGGCCCTAGTGGCGCAGGGAGTGAAGGGGATTGGGGTGGATACGCCGTCCATTGACTCCGCTGGTTTTGAGTCTGGTGGTTTCGACTCCGCTGGTTTCGACTCCGCTGGTTTCGACTCCGCTCAACCAGCGCAGGCTCGTTCGTTGAGCGAAGTCGAAACGAACTCTGGCGTGGCGGGGGAATCTGGTTTCGACTCCGCTCAACCGGCGCACAACATTGCTCTTGGAGCCGGAGTTCCCATCTATGAATGCCTGGTGAACCTGGGCGCGCTGGTTGGCCGCAGGTTCACGTTTGTCGGCCTGCCGCTTCGGATCGCGGGCGCTGAGGCATGCCCGGTACGCGCGGTGGCGATTATTCGCTAAGCCGGGGCAGCCGGAACCAAAATCAATCACGAAAGCCCGAAATCCAAGAAAGCCCGAAAGAATCCGTTCTTGTTTCGTGTTTTCTTTCTTTCGTGTTTTCGTGATGAAAGAGTTTTGCCTAACCTGTCCAGCCCTCCGCCAGCCTGACCATTGTCTCGTAGTTGCGCATTGTGGTGTCGGTGATCTCTCGGCCGTAGGGCGCGGACGACGGCATCAGCACGAACCCCTTGCCCTCGCCGGATGTGCCCTCTTGCAGCGCCTTTTCCACCACCTTCTCAAACATCGGCGGCGGCATGTTCTCTATGTCAGCTACCTCGATGTTGCCAAACAGAGTCAGATCTTTGCCATATTCGCGGCGGACATCTATCAACTCGACATCCCCCTGCGGCGGTGGCTCGATCGGGTCTATTCCGGCCGCGCCCATCTCAATGAAGAACGGCAGGATGTTCTTCAGCCGCCCGTGGCAGTGGATCCTGGGGTAGCCGCCGCACTTTGCGATGGCCTGAACAATCGGCCCGGTGTAGTTGACCACATACTCCTTGAATAGCCTCGGCGGCAGGTAGGGTTCGCCCGCATATTCCGCACCGACAACCCGCCACAGATGCCCGGGGAAGTCTTTCGCAACCTGCTCCACCAGGGGCTGCGTGTGCCTGGCGAACTTCTGCAGCAGTTGGTGGAAGAGTTCCGGCTCGGTAAGCGCGATTATGGTGTAATCTTCCATAGAGAACAGGTCAGCCGCCGAGCACAACGGGTCGCCGACATCCACCTGCACCACGCCGCCATCCCCCAACTGCTCATCCAATGCGACCAGGTTGGAGACATCGGGTATCTGGATGAACACTTCATCGGGAACTTCAAGGAACGCCTTGAGGTCGTCTGTATCCTTGAGCATATGCTGGAGGGTCCAGTTGGTGTTGACCTCCGGGTCCCTGCGCCTCAAGGTGGTGAACTCCCGCCCGGCGACTTTCAGGGTTGTCCGCATGAGCCTGGAGCCATTCTCCATGTACTCTTCATAGGAGTAGAATTCGCTTGTAGGCGCGTCCGGCAGGGGGGTAGTCATCGGCCCGGACATCCGCATTATGTCAGTGTGTTGGGTTGCGAGGTCCAAAAGAGGCTGCCAGGAGGGGCCGTTGTATACATTGAACGGGTCTGGGTCGGTTGGGTCCACAGCGAACCCGCCGATTTCGTAGAAGCTGACTGCGGCCCGATCAACAGGCTCGCCGCGCAGGGATGCCATTATGCGTTCGCGTTTGGTCATTGGTGGTTGGTCTCCCGGGATGATGTTGATGGGGGGATCATTGCCTGGTGGGCGAGGTGGGAGTCGAACCCACATGGGTTGCCCCGGAGGATTTTAAGTCCGCTGCGTCTGCCATTCCGCCACTCGCCCAACAACCGCAGTTTACCAGCCAGGGCAATTAGTGTCAAACGCCGAAGCGCGAGGGAACCGGATCACGAAAGCACGAAAGACGGAAAACACGAAAGGGGACGACAATTGACATGGATGGACAGGATATACAGGAAGTCACGGGAGCATGGTTACATCCTGTTCATCCTGTATATCCATGTCAATTGCTTTTCGTTGTTTGACACGCCTGTTTTCCGATGCTAACATGTTGCAGTGTAGACACTGTTATGTATGTGCAGACAATATCCCGACTGCGGCGTGGGCCGTGGCGGACTTTGAGGATGGTAGAGTGGGGAAACTGAATCCGGTTCCGACCAAGAGTTACAGAGCTTATAGCATTACCTCGCCGGAGTTGGCGGGGAAGATGGCAGAGTTCAAGTTCAGTCTGCGGGTGCGCGATTGCGGATACCCGGTCGCCACAGAGTGGCACCCGGTGATCCCTGAGGGGTGGGGGAAGTTCCCCCGGCTGCCGGTCCAGCGGGTGAGCATTTACAAAGGCAACGAGACCTACGCTTACAGCCACCACCAGGCAATAACCAAGTTCGGCGACAAGTATGTGGCGTCGTGGTCCAATGGCTTTCGGCACGAGGACTACATCGGCCAGGAGCCGCATTTCTCCTACTCCGACGACGGCATCAACTGGTCGGAGCCGGAAGTGATTATGCACTCGACGGTGGAATCCGAGGAAGTGCGAACCAACGCGGGAATGATCGCCGCCAATGGCAAGCTGTATTCCTATGCTTCGGTTGCCCACGACTACGGCCGAGACGTTTCTCCTCCCGGAATGTATTCGCTCAAGCCGCAGGTGATACCGCTCGAGGTTCACGTGACCTCCGACCTCAAGACCTGGGAGCATATACCCGACATCTGCGACAACATCCTGCTGCTGGAAGGCCCCAAGGCCGACAAAGACGGCAGATACATCTGCTCCGGTATGGATATGACCGATATGCACGCTATCGTTCTAATCTGGGACGATGCTTCTCAACTCGCCGACAAGCCGAGAGTAATCCACGTTGCTGACGGGCCTGATGGCGTGAAGGCTGAAGAGGGGACGTGGTATCAAACCGACGATGGCCGGATCTGGATTTATCAGAGGGACTTTGCTAACTCGCTGAGCCTCGCCCTCACATACAGCGACGACAACGGCGAGACTTGGAGTGACCTTCTTCGCACCGACTTCCCCAACAGCCTCTCAAGGGCTTATGCGGGGCGGCTGGATAACGGCAAGTTCTACATAGTGGGCAACAACTATGATGTCCTGCTCGACCGCTGCCACCTGCAGATGGCTGTGAGCGATGACGGCTATACATTCGACCGCCAGTACACCCTGGTAGACGGCCCCACCACCCGCCGAATCAACGGCCGACACAAGGAAAACGGCTACCAATACCCAAGCTGCTACTGCGACGGCGACAAACTCTTCGTCATCTACTCGGTCAACAAAGAGGACATAGAAGTGGCGATTGTGGACGTGAGCGAGGTGTAACACCCTCCAAGGGTTGTCATTCCGAGGAGGAACGACGAGGAATCTGCTTTTCGTAACCCAGACATGGGAGCCAAAGCAGATTCCTCACTGCGTTCGGAATGACTACACTTGCTACTCGCACCCCTTCGCCACCGGCACGCTGTGGCCTAGTTCGCTGCTCTTCATTGCGGCTTCTATTATCGCGATTATGCGCCTGCCTTGCTCCGGCTTCACTTCCAACTCCTCACCCATCAGCAGGTGGTCGGCTATGTTGCGGTAGTATAGGCCGGCGGTTACGTGGGAGGCTGTCGGCTTCACTCGGCTGGTGATGGGGACGCCTGTGGCGTAGCTCACCAGATCGAATGGTCCGTAGTCATCCATCGCTGCAGTAAGCGAGCCTTTGGTGCCAAGTATCCGCCAGCGGGGTCTGGGGCTGGCCCAGATGTTGGAGGAGACTATATCGGCGGTTGTCCCGTTCTCGAACCTGACCATCGCCTGGCCGTGGTCTTCGTTGCTCACGGCGTTCCAGACGAGCTTGCGGAAGTTGCCGTTGACCTGGGTGATCTTGGAGGG
>CAZTAO010000061.1:0-28514 GCA_964611645.1 uncultured bacterium
ACGAGAGGCAGGGGCACCAAACACAATTTACACACTTCAGTTGACACGACCGTATTTGCCTGTAACGGTCTTGACAAACAGTGTGACCGTGCTACAATAAAAGTGTCGACAGTTGCAGTACATAGTCGAGAAAACAACGGAGGCTAGGAGAAGCAATGAAAAGACGCACTGGTTTTACGCTCATAGAACTCTTGGTGGTCATAGCGATCATCGCCATACTGGCGGCGATCCTCTTCCCTGTTTTTGCGAAGGCAAGGGAAAAGGCGCGACAGGCATCATGTCTGAGCAATATGAAGCAGCAGGGACTTGCCCTGATGCAGTATGTTCAGGACTATGACGAAGTATTTCCCGATCTGCTGGGTCTGAACGGAATATGGAACGCAGACTGGACTCCGGCATCTCCCTACGGAGTCATGTACCAACTCGTGCCCTACATCAAGAGCACCGGCGTGCTGAAGTGCCCCAGCCGCAAAGGTAAGATCGGCTACCAGGTCAACGCGTATCACTCTCAGTCCATATATGGTTTCTACTTCAATGGATGGGGAATGGTACCGGGCCGCTACTCGTCTCCCGCGGCTCTGGCTGAGATAGTCAGCCCGGCGGCTGTCGTGTGCATATACGATATGGCTAGCGAGAGCGATGGCGGCGACATGAACGAGGGATGGTATGCTGGCTGGGCTACCGATCCTCCCGCGGCAACCTATATGAGCATCCCCCACAGCGGTGGCTTCGAGCATGTGTTTGCAGACGGCCACGCGAAGTGGTTCAAGATCACAGGCTGCGCGACCATCATCAACAACGGCGGCTGGTGCCACACTATTCCTGAGTATGGAGCCAGTTTCAACAAGAACTACAACCCGTAGATTCCTCCGTACAGTGGATACTTAGCGAAGAGACGCCCGACCTTCATTGGTCGGGCGCTTTTTTCGACGATGCGTCCTTTTTTCGCGAGTACCCCTTGACAATGCGTTGCAGGGTGCTACAATTACAGTGTCGACACTAGTGTTATGGGGTCGGTAAAAAATCGGAGGCAAAGGAATGAAGACACGAAGAGGTTTTACACTAATCGAACTATTGGTAGTTATCGCGATCATTGCCATACTGGCAGCCATTCTGTTCCCGGTTTTCGCCAAGGCAAGAGAAAAGGCCCGCCAGGCGTCCTGCCTGAGTAACCAGAAGCAGATTGGCCTTGCACTGATGCAATATGTACAGGACTACGACGAGATCTTTCCGGACCTTGTCTACTATCCAACCATCTACGATGGCACAGCATTCACATCCCCATACGGTGTGTTCCTCTATCTTGCTCCGTATATAAAGAGCGTAGGAGTATTGAAGTGCCCGAGCCGCAAAGGCAAGGTTGGCTATCAGGTGAATGCCTACCACGCTCAGAGCATTTTCGGCTTTACGTTCAACGGCATATGGAGTCTGGGGCGGTATTCAACCCCTGCGGCCTTGGCTGAGCTACAGAGTCCTTCCAGTATCGTCGGGATATACGATATGGCTGGGGAGGGCGATACCGGCGACGCTAACCCGGGTTGGTTCTATGGCTGGGCCACGGATCCTCCTCTCGCTTCGTATATGTCGATACCTCACAACGGCGGTATGACGCACGTCTTCGCAGATGGTCACGCAAAGTGGCTGAAGATCACCGGCCAGTCGACCATTATCGGATCCGGTGGTTGGTGCCAGACGGTTCCGGAGTACGGCGCCAGCTTCAACAAGAACTACAACCCGTAGCTGCGTTGCACAGGGATGTAAAGAGACAACGAGACGCCCGACCTTCCAAGGCCGGGCGTTTTGTTGTCTTGCTGTCTGAAGAATTGTCTCAAAAGGTCTCCAAACCCCTTGACAATGCGTGTGGGCATGATACACTAACAGTGTCGACAGTTGCAGTACATAGTCGAGAAAAACAATGGAGGCTAGGAGAAGCAATGAAGAGACGCGCTGGTTTTACACTGATTGAACTCTTGGTAGTCATAGCGATCATCGCTATACTGGCGGCGATCCTGTTCCCGGTGTTTGCAAAGGCAAGGGAAAAGGCCCGTCAGGCAGCCTGCACAAGCAACACCAAACAGATTGGCCTGGCCATAATGCAGTATGTTCAGGACTACGACGAAGTCTACCCGACTTGTAACTGGGGCCTGGTGTTCAACGCAGCCGGGACATTCCTGGCTCCGCCTTACGGCGTGTATGCCGTGCTGGATCCGTACCTCAAGAGCAGAGACGTAATGAAGTGCCCCAGCCGGACAGGCAGGGTCGGCTATCAACAGAACGGGCAGAATGCTAACTCCATCTGGGGTGTCCAGTGGGGTGGGGCCTGGGGGATGAGCGGCTTGCTCAACGCGCCCGCTGCACTTGCGGAAGTCAACAGCCCCGCAAACATCATCTCCGGAATGGAGATGCTCACCAACACAGACCACGGCGACAACAACTACGGTTGGTACACAGGGTGGGCGACTGTTCCTATGTATAACCCCACAATCAACCTGCCACACAACGGTGGCATGCAGCACATATATGCCGATGGTCACGTGAAGTGGCTGAAGATCGAGAACCAGGCTACCATCATAGCTACCGGCGGGTGGTGCTACACCGTCCCCGAGTGGCAGACAAGCTTCAATAAGAAATACAATCCGTAGGCTTGCGGAGCCGGAACAACCAGAGATAGCGAAACGCCCGACCTTCCGAGGCCGGGCGTTTTCGGTTCTGTTCTGCTCTTGGTTTTCTCTCGTTCAGAAAGACTCCATCCTCGGTTACGAGGCTTTCCCTACCGCAGCAGTCTTTCGTTGAAACTCCATCAACTCATCGGTCCGAACGCGCCAGTATTCCAACTGTTCCTCACGCGTCATTCCAGCCAGCTTCGCCTGCACCTTCGCGGCTCCTGTGTGTTTCATATCCACACAGTCAAAGCTCTTCTTCGCTGCCATAGTTGAGCACCTATTCCCCGCAACAATTATACCATACGTGGGTCAAGGTCATCGGAATGCAGTGGGCGTGCAGTGGTTAGCATGTGGCCTCCCCGTAGTCGACAGTGATATAATACTGTCGACACGCATTCGGAGCCTGGAGGTCCAGCATCGTGAAGCTCATTTCCGTGCTCTCTCTTATTATGCTTGTGCTGGCGACGTGTCCGCTCAACGCGGCAGATGGGCTTGTTGCTCACTACAGCTTCGACCGGATCGATGGCCCAATCGTCCCCGACCTCAGCGGCAATGGCAACAACGGGCGCATCATAGGCGGAGTGAAGCCGGCTGTTGGGCATTGGGGCGCTGCGCTGGAGTTTGATGGCATCGACGGATATGTCGACTGTGGCGCGAATCCCACCCTCGATATGACCACTGCGGGCACGGTCACAGTCTGGTGCCGACCGGGCGACGCGGTCAAGGGCGGACTGATTGCGCGGGCTACCGGCAGCAACTGGGAAGATATGCGCCTGCTGCTGGCTATCTACACCTGGCGCAGGAACGAAGAACCCTGGATTGCGGGGTCTATCGCCGACGGCAAGCTTGGAAACTACTTCGACAGCTACCCCAAGCTTGTCCCCGGCCAGTGGGTCCACCTGGCATTCACATTCGACGGCAAGACCATCTCGGTCTACGGAAACGGCATTCTCACTTTTTCGATGGATCAGACGGCCGTGCCGAATATGAAAGGCGTGCCGCTGACCATCAGCAGGTGCACAGGTGGCGGGCTGGGGGATGAGTATTTCTGCGGGATGATCGATGATGTTCGCCTCTACAACCGAGGGCTGTCCCACTCAGAGATACTCGGCATCTACAAAGCCGATGCAGCCAAACGGGGCCACGACCTGAGTGTCTTCGAAAAGCCCGTCCTGAAAGCCGCGGTGTACGACATTCCCGGCAAGGCTGTCGCTACCGTCGACACCAAGATGCTCCAGCCGCTGCCAAGTGGGGCAAGCATAGCCGCTGAGCTTCTTGCGGCCAAACCGGCGCGCGTTCTGAGGAAAGCAAGGGTTGGCGACATACCCAAAGTCGGTGACTCGGAAGCTATCTTCGATCTCAAAGGTCTTCTCGTGGGAACCTACACCATTCGCGTTCAGGTGATAGGCCCAGGTGGCAAGCACATTGGAAAACCGGTTGAGGACGAGGTCTGTTACAAGGGCGTTCCGTCAGAATGGAAAGGCGTCAAGATACTCAATAACCTCTGCTGGGAACTGGCCAATCTCAAGTCCAGACCTGGTGGCAGTATTCCGGCAGGCAGCAGCTTCAACATGCCGCGTGACAGGTGGGTGTTCGTTCAGGCCACGGCAGACTTGAGGAGTGGCGGGCAAGCCTGGGCATCCATAGACGACGGATCTAAGGAGACTGCGTCGAGTTCGGGCAGGATTGAGCTGATGCGATGCCTGAAGGCTGGCAAGCACACCCTTCACCTGGGGAGCTCCGGCAAGGCAACAATCCAGCAGGTGGTGGTCCGGGCGGTTCCGGAACTGCAATATGCCTTCTACGGCGCATCTTCCGACATTGCGCCTTACGGCCCGTATGACTGGAGCTTCCTGACCAAAGACATCTTGCCCAATGCCAACACAATCATTGACCTCGCCGACGCAAGCGACCTGCCGCTATCCAAGGAGCATATGGCGGACATCAACGCCTGGCGAGCGTCCGGCAGGCGGTGGCTCGCGCTAGTCTCGCGGCCTGACGTTTCCGGCTCCGGAGATGAGGCCGTGCGGCAGGTGATGGACAAATGGAGCAGAAGCCCTGGTCTATCTCAGGACTACATGGATGGAATAATGGTGGATGAGTTCGAGGGGACCGACCATCAATCGTTCGATGCATACCGGGCGGCTGTGCAGCAGATAAGCGCCAAGTTCCCCGGCAAGGTCTTCCGGCCATACTTCGTGCGGCCGTGGGGAGGAAAGCGCGCCACAGACTTCTTCAACGCTTGCGTGGATCGTGGCGATATCGTCTACTCCGAAAACTATCTTTCCGAGCCTCAGACCGAGGCGGATGCGCGGAGGATACTGAGCACCGTCTCAAGCTACTTCTCCGAGATGCAGCAGGAGTTTCCTGGGGGAGCTATGAAGTCCGGTATCACTCTCAGCGACTCCTGCGCGCCGACCATCAGCCTCAACAGTCACGCGAATGTGGACTACCGGGTCTTCCAGGACATGCAGTTCAGGCTTCTGGCGACTCACCCGGCGCTCTTTGGCCTGAACGGGATCCAGGAATACCACTCCGGCTACTGCGATGAGGAGACACTGCGACTCACGGGCCGCCTGATGCGCCACTACGCCCTCGAAGGCAGCACCCAGCCTCTCATCAAAGACCCATACAAGCTCTCGCACATCACGAATCCGGAGTTCATTGCTGGAACAGCAGGATGGGAGGTCTCGCCCGCCGAAGAGGGAAGTGTGCAGGCAGGATCATTCCCCGGCTATGCGAAGCTACAGGGGCGGTACAGCGGGGGCAACGACACGTTCCTGCTGACCCGCAGAAGCGCCGTCCGACCAAACCGGTTCAGCCAGAAAATTGTGAACCTGACCCCCGGCAGGCTATACTCTATGAAGATGATCACCGGCGACTACGGCGATTTGGCCGGGGAGGTGTCCGACAAGAAGCTGCCCGCGTTGAGCATTAAGCTGGAAAACGTGGAGTTGCTTACCGGCCCGAGGAAGTCGTTCGACTACCCGTTCCCGAACAATTACTCCCACTCGCTGGGCAAGTTCAACGCGTCGCACAAGTACTGGATGAACTTTCACTGGCGGGTCTTCCGGGCAAAGGGCAAGTCGGCGAAGCTGACAGTCTCAGACTGGCAAACCGATACAACCCCCGGCGGCCCAATCGGCCAGCAGTTGATGTTGGGTTTCATAGAGATCGAACCATATATAGGAGAATAACAATGACCCAGATAACCCAGGAAGCAATACACAGCGCGGTAGGCAAGCATTCTGATGAGATAATCCAGTGGCTCCAGACGCTGGTCAGGTTCCCGTCTGAGAACAGGCCACCGATTGGCGAGGAGAAAGCAGCGCAGGAATGGGTGGCCCAGCAGTGCCGCAAGCAGGGTTGGGAGACGGACGTGTTCGAGCCTACGGAAGTTCCCGGCATCGAGGAACACAAGTACTGGCTCAAGGGCCGCGACTACAAAGACAGGCCCAACGTGGTGGCAACCTGGCCCGGAAGCGGCAAGGGAAAGTCGATACTTATCAGCGGGCATGTGGATGTCGCGCCTTTCGAGCCGGACAACTGGAAAGTCTGCCGACCGTATGAGCCAGTGGTAATCGACGGCAAAATGTACGGCCGCGGCACGGCAGATATGAAGGCCGGGCTGGCGTGCGGATATTGGGCTATGAGGATTCTCCAGGAACTTGGGTTCGAGCCGCAGGGGAAGATTATCTTCGAGAGTCTGGCTGATGAGGAGTTCGCCAGCGGCAACGGGACCCTGGCAGCGCGTGTAAAGGGCCACAACGCCGATTTTGCGCTGGTTACCGAGCCAACCCGGATGAGAGTCCTCCCGACCTGCATGGGCGCGTTCCTGGGCAATATGACCATCAAAGGCAGCGCGGGGATGCCGTACATGGGCAAGGCCATCGCCAACCCCATCAACGGCGCGGCGCGGGCCATTGAGTTATTCTCCAAGTGGCAGGAGAAGTGGCGGGCGGAGAACTACCACCCAATGTTCGACGAGCCGGGATCGGAACTCAACACTCTCTTGTGGAGAATGGGCACAACCTATCCCGACGAGTTCACCCAGATGGGCACTCCGCTGGTTGCCTGGATTTCCTGGATAAACTGGTGCCACCCCGGAATGACCGAGGACGAGTTCTACAAGCGGTTCAGGGCTTACTGGACAGAGAACATAGAGAAAGACGAATTGCTCAAGCAGTTTGAAATCGCCATCGAACCCGATTTTCACTACGTGAGGCCCTGGGAGACTCCCACAGACGATCCCGGCTTTGTTGCGCTTGTCGATTCTTTCAAGACATATTCCGGAGCCGCCCCAACCATCGCAGGCGGCCCCTACTCCGCCGACATAGCCATCTACGGAGACCCCGGCGGGATGCCGGTCGCCTACCTCGGCCCCACCGGCGGCAACCTCCACGGCTCCGACGAGTGGGTGGATGTGCAGGACGTTCTAGATTGCACCGGCATCATCGCGACTATGGTTGCCGAGTGGTGTGGGTAGATTAACAACCCCGGATCGTGCGCGATCACTGAAACTCCCTCTCCCCGGCCTCCGGGGAGAGGGTTGGGGTGAGGGGAAGAGATAGACCTTGCGATATTGTACTCACCCGATCACACACTTGGGCATACCCAACGGAGGTCCCCTTGCGCATTCTAGTTTGTGGTTTCGCGCTACTGGCATTGGCTGCTTCTGCCATTGCCGGCGGCGCTTTGGTTGATAATAACCCCGTCGGCGGGCACAGGGCGTATTGGCCTGCGCCTGGTGAATATGTCGGCGGCACGATGTGGACCATCGATGGTGACCCGATGGATATCTGGTCGCAAGCCTTGGGCAAGACCTACCCGAAGGGCAAGTACAAGGTCTACATCCTCGCCGGGTCCAGGAATGGTTCCCCGGCAGAGACTCGCATAGATATCGGCATGGGCACCGTCGTGGTTCCTGCGAAGTGGAAGACTTCGCAGGCTCCGGAGTGGGTGGGGCCTTTTGATATCACTTCAGCCAGGCCGTTCAACGCGGTGCAGTTCCGGTGCGACGGCCCCACGGCCATCGACGCCTTCTGGATCACCGATGCTTCCGACAAGGCTATGCCACAGGGACGCGCGAACGTCAACCAGCCTCTGGCCGTGGACGGGTGGAAGTGCGTCTGGCTGGACTTCCCCGACTCTCATCTTCGCCCGGCATGGTTCACTCAGTCTGACACCGTGCGGATTCGATTGAGGTCGAACTCCGGTAGATCGGGCGAGCTGGCGTTGGTGAAGTGTACGGTTTTGGACTATGATCACAAGCCTGTCGCTTCGCAAGAATGGAATATCGGGCTGACTGGCAGCCCTAGAGAGCAAATGCTCAATGTTAATGTTCCCAAGCGCTTTGGGCCTTACCTGCTGCGGTTCAGCGTGGAGTCCGGCGACCTCAGGCAGGAGTATCAATATGTAGTTGCGCGGGTGCAGGCGCCGCTGGCCTTTGTCGGCGATGAGCGGATAGCAGGCCATTTCTATATGTCGCAGCAATCAGAGACCCTGGCAGCCTACATCGGCGCGAGGTCCAGCAGGCTGTGGGATGCCGCCCGCAACACAACCTGGCGCAGCGTGGAACCAGAACAGGGCGTCTGGAAGTGGGACGACCGACTGGGGAGTTTCCCGCTGGGGAAAGTAAGCCTGCTGGGGGTGCTGGAGGATCAGCCCGGATGGTCAAAAGAAAACAGTTTTGAGAACCCGACCCAGTGGCTGCAATACGTCACCCAGACCACCTCGCACTTCCGAGGCCGCATCGACAGTTGGGAGATTTTCAACGAGCGGTACTATCAAAGAGTGCCGGATGAGGCGTTCGCAAGCCTCGTGCGCAAGACAATCACCGCTATCCGGTCTGTAAACCCGTCAGCCAAGATGGGAGGCCCGTGCGGGCCGCCCGAGGAAGTGCCTGGTTCGCTGGACTTCTGGCGCGGCGTGGGGAAGCTGGGGCTGTTCAAGGATTACGACTTCATCACCGGCCACTTCTACGTCGGAGGCGGCGGGACATATCCCATAGACCAGGATGTTGCGCTGGACGGCATGCTTGGCAGAGTCCGAGAAATCTGCGACCAATACGGCGCGGCGGACAAGCCTCTGTGGGACTCCGAAGCCGGGATCGGGCCGAATGAGTCGTTCTTTGCAGGTCGGAAGACTCCTTATGGCATCTGGACTCCCACGGGAATGCAGGAGCGGGACCCCGTGCCATACAAGGTTGGCGCGGCGATGATGGCGCGGCTGGCCCTGACCCACCTCTGGCACGACTGCCGCTGGTATTACTACTACTCCGGAGGCGGTTACGGCAACGGGTGGGCGATGTGCGACTTCCCCGACATGACCCCGCTGCCTCTTGCTGTCTCCTACGCGCAGACCAACCGGATGATGAAAGGCGCGGCGGCTGCGGGGCGGGTGAAGCTGGAGGGCGGCATATTCGGGTTCCGATACGATGTCAAGGGCAGCCACACGGCCGCGCTGTGGTCGGTTGGGCTGAAAGCAGGCGAGACCAGAACAGCCAATTGGCCTCAGGGGAAAGTGGTCGTGCGGGACATGTTCGCCAACACCATACCTCGCGCCGACACCCTCACCATAGGCATCTCCCCTATCTACCTCACAGGTAGCAAAGCTCAGGTCGAATCTGCGCTGGCGTCCATCAAAGTGATCTCAAAGGTCGACCCACAAGCCGGGCCGCAGCCAATATCTCTCGACCTCACCGGAATGGACCGCGTTCCGAACGCCGCTGTAACCGCCGACATCTCAGCATCGGGAAGCAGCCCCGAGAACGTGCGCGACGGGGTTGGGGGCGCTGCCTGGACCTCCGAGGCAGGCGCGGGGGAGCACTGGGTGGAGTATCGGTGGGCGGAGCCGGTGGAGGTGAACCGCGTGTTGTGCGAGTGGCCGGCGGACAAGCTGCCCGATGGCTACAAGATAGAGTGGTGGGACGGCCTCGCGTGGAAGCCGTGCTCGCCTTTCTACGACGGCTTCCGCAAGCCGGGGGTTGCCGTGGAGAACTATCTGCTATCGACGGCGGCGAAGACCGACAGGCTGCGAATGCTCATCCGCTGTGACTCCGCCAAGCCTGCGGCTGTTACCGAGTTCAGAGCGTTCCACATCCCGCAACTTACACCGCCCCTCACAGAGATGCAGGAGCTTTACAACCGCAAATTCCAGCCGGACGCCGAAGGCTTCATCCGCGACTGGCTGGTGGTCGGCCCGTTCCCAAGCCCGGGCAACAGGTACGATGGCAGCGGCGCGCGAAAGGTTGTGGGCTGGGAAACCGACTTCCTGGTCGATGACTGGATCAACGGCCCCAACCACCCAGAGACCCGGATCGAGCCGACGGTCGGAATGAAGCACGCTGTGCGGTTCCCGGCGGAGGCAGGCGCGCCCTGGAAGCCGATGGAGGTCTACGTGGCCTGGCAGCCCGTCCACGCGGCTTCTAATCTCGTCGATCTCACCGGCCCGCTGATGAACGACATCATTACCCCCGCAGGCAAGGTGGTCGAGCAGTCCTTCGCCTACGCATTCTGCAACATCGTCTCCCGTAAGGATATAGACGCCCGCCTGCTCATCGGCTCAGACGACGGCTACAAGATCTGGATCGACGGAGCTCTGGCGGCAGAAAAGCAAGCCTTCCGCAGCCCTGTCCCGGACCAGGAAAGCTACCCGATCAAGCTCACGCGAGGCGCCCACCGCATCCTGCTCAAAATCCACAACGACATAGGCGGCCACGGCTTCTACCTCCGCTTCACAGACGCCAGTACCGGCAAGCCGGTTACCGATATGGATGTGTTTCTGAGGAATGCTGACAAGTAGGCGAAACGTAGCGAGAAATCGCTGAAGTGTGATAGCCTATAGTCAGTTCAAGTTGTTGCGAGGTGATCTGATGAAACGTAGGCTGACGAGCGTTCTGGTTACTCTGGTTGTGGCCCTGGTCGGCTT
Organism: uncultured bacterium; assembly: GCA_964611645.1. Lineage (GTDB taxonomy): Bacteria > Armatimonadota > UBA5829 > UBA5829 > UBA5829 > CAZTAO01. Next base: position 10,593 of record CAZTAO010000061.1, read on the forward strand.
CGGGTTGTTCTGGAACTGGTGGAGCAACATCAACCTCGCGCCCATCGTCGTTCCTGCGAAGAAGATGCCGTCACCGAACGCGTATGATTTCTACACAAGGGCCTATGCGGCGATGCCGGAGGAACCCAAAGCGAGGCTGCTGAGACCACCCGGTACCGAGGTAGAAGCCGCCCCGATGGTCTCGATGATGAAGACCAGTGAACCGCAGCCCGAAGACAATCCAACCGACCCGCGCATCCCCCTTGAGAAGAAAGTGGCTGCGTTGAAGAAGTATGAGAAGAGCCTGACGATCCTGCGGCAAGGGCTGCGGTATCCATACGCCTCGCCGCGTTATAGGAGCATTGATGAGGTATTCGAGAAACAGCACTTCACCAGAGCACGACGCCTGGCAAGGGTACTGCGACTGGAGAGCTATGTGGACTTGCGGCAAGGCGAATACGGCAAGGCAATGGGCACAGTCATCGACGGGCTGCAGGTAGGAATGGATACCGCCAACAACTGCGCAATTGCCGCACTGGTAGGATTCGCGATAGACAACATCTCGCTCCCGCGCGACCCAGACGAGATCGTGTCGCATCTCACTGCCGCTGAGTGCCGTTCGGCGGCTCGTCGGCTTGAGAATGTTGTGGGCCGCCGCTACACGATGCCGCAAGTGATGGAGGAAGAGCGGTTCGTGGGCTCGCAGGAACTTGGTAGATTACTCCAGAACCCGATCTGGCGTTCGGCATTCGTGACAGGATATGATCTCGAGAAAGACCGTGAGACGACATCTGCTGAGCGTTCGTATCAGACAGCACTGGCCTACTTCTACACCAAGAGAGGCGTCTCCGACTGGTACCAGAAGAACGCCGATAGAGCGATCGTGCGCGCCGGACTTCCCTACTCGCAGACAAAGACACTTCCAGAGTCCAACAGATCAGGTATCTTTTCAGTTGTGTCGGCGGCTGATGGCCTCGTTTTCAAAGTGAGCCTCGACAGAGTACCCATTGACCAGTTGCTTCTCACCCTCGCCCTCCGAGCCTACAAACTGGAGCATGGAGCATACCCGATCACTCTCTCTCAACTGGCTCCAACCTACCTGAAGAGCATTCCTAACGACCCATTCGGTACCGGACCATACATCTACAAGCTCAAGAGAAACTCATATCTCCTCTACAGCTTCGGCCCGGACTGCAAGGATGATGGCGGCAGGCCTATCGTGAAGAAAGAGGCATGGAAGGACAGCTTGGGAGATATGGTAGTGAGACCGGAGTAGGGCTGTGAAGTCCTCCCGGAAGCCCCGCTTGAGCTAACCTGCCACAATGTAGTACACTTTTATCGGCAATATAACGGCAATAAGTATGGCCGTTATCGGCAATTTTGGTGGAGTGTCTATGGATACGCTGGTCTGGAAACCTAATTATGCGCTTACCAACTCGATAGTCAAAGGGCTTACCGAGATCGAGGCGGCGCGGGTCATCGTCGAAAGCGCAAACCTGCCGCCGACCGCACTCGCCGAGCTCTCGAGGCAGGCGCGGATCCGGGCAACCCACTACTCCACCCGCATAGAAGGCAACAGGCTTACCCTTGAAGAGGCCGAGGAAGTGGTCTCGGGTCGAAAGAGGGTCTTCCATGGCAGAGAACGGGATGTGGCAGAGGTCCGCAACTACTGGGACGCCCTCGCCCGCGTGGAAGAGTGGGCTGCCGCACAGCGACCGCTAACGGAGGATTTGATCCAGCGCATCGCGGGAATTGCCCTCAATGGCAGGCGCTCCAAGCCCGAACCATACAGAGCGGGACAGAACGTGATCCGGGACTCGGTAACAGGGGGCATCGTGTATATGCCGCCGGAAGCATCAGATGTGACGGGACTGATGAAGGCGCTCGCCCGTTGGGTAGATCGGGCTGAAACAGACGGAACGCCTGTGGCCATCGCTGCTGGGCTGGCGCACTACCAGTTTGTTACCATCCATCCCTACTACGACGGCAACGGGCGAACGGCTCGACTTCTTGCCACCTTTATCCTGCATCGCGGGGGTTACGGTCTGCGGGGTATATACTCCCTTGAGGAATACCATTCCAGAGACATCGAGGCATACTACGGGCACCTGGATGTCGGTGGCCACCACAACTACTACATGGGCCGCGCAGATGCAGACCTGACGGGCTGGCTGGATTACTACGTGGCGACGCTTTCAAACGTCTTTGAGGCCGCCAAGCAGCAGGCCCTGGAACCCGCTGCCTTACCTCTATTTTCTGAGTCCGAGGAAATCCGAAGACTCGACTTCCGCGCGCGGGCTGCGATGGCGGTGTTTGCTCGCCAGGATTACATCACTTCCAATGACGTGGCGCAGACGCTTGGGCTATCCCAAAGAATGGCGCGGGTGCTGTTGGCCGGATGGGTGCATGAGGGTTGGCTCGTGGTATCAGACAATTCGCGAAAGACCCGGAAGTACGCTCTGAGTGACACTCTTCGACGCTACCTGGGCTCACAAACGCCAAGCCCCTAAGCCGGTATAGCCGGAACCAGAATCAATCGCGAAAGCACAAAAGGAATGGATTGTCATTCCGAGCCTGCGAGGAATCTGCTTTTCGTAACCTCTGGGATCAACAGCAGATTCCTCGTCGTTCCTCCTCGGAATGACAGAGGTAGGCATGTTTTCGTGTTTTCTCCCTTTCGTGTTTTCGTGATGAGAATTCTTTGCAGGTAAGGTACTAAATAACCCCATCCTCCCCAATCCTCTTGTCCTCGAAGAAGTTGTCATTTAGGATCGAGGGCATTGAGACTTCCAGGACCAGGGCGTTGCCTACTCCGGTGAACGAGTGGCCGTTGTTGGGGGGCATTGGGAGGGTGTCGCCCTGGAATAGCAGCAGTTCGCGGCCTTCGGTGTTCATTCGGATGGAGCCTTTGACTATGAAGAACGTCTCGTGTTTGATGGCGTGGCTGTGGTAGGGGCAGGTCTGGCCGTCCATCAGGAACAGGAATTTCCCGCAGTAGCCGGACTTCTCCTCATTGGCGACCCAGAACTCAGTCTCGCCGATCTCCCGGAATGTGCCAAGGCCGAAGTCCAACGGGATCGGCTCAACATCAGGCAGCGTAAGCCCCCACTGCGTTAGCTGTGCGCGAATAGCCTGAAGCGTCTCTTCGCGCAACTGGCCCTGGACCTCGTATGAATCGTACTTCCCCATTTCGTGCTTTCAGTCTTTCGTGTTTTCGTGATTGGCTCTTCGTACTTTCGGTATCTACTTGCTCCGAGCTTCTACGCCGGCAGCTTTCTCGTAGACTTTCACCACCGAGCAGAAGTCCTCTTCGGCCAGCCCTGAGTCGGCGGCTTCCTGGAGCTTGTCTCGGACGGCGCTCGTGGTCGGCAGGTCGAAGCCCAGGCTTTGGGCGGTTGAAGTTATCAGCTTGGTGTCTTTGAGCATGAGCTTGGTGGAGAAGTGGGTGTCGAAGTCTCCGCTGAGGATCGACTTGCTCTTCCAGTCGATGAAATAGGATGACAGCGCTCCCGCCATCAGCGCATCCGCGACCACCTGCGGGTTCAAACCACCCTTTGTCCCCAGCACCAGGCTCTCGCTGAGGGCGACTGCCGTGCTCGACACCATCAGGTTGAAGCAGAGCTTGAGCAGGGTCCCACTGCCCGAAGGCCCGGCGTGGATTATCTTCTTGCTCATCGCTTCCAATACTCCGCGCGCCTTCTCCAGGACATCAGCCTCACCGCCCAGCAGCAGCACCAACTCCCCAGCCTCCGCGCCGAGCTTGCTGCCCGTGACTGGAGAATCCAGGAAAGCCGCGCCTTTGGACCTGGCCAGTTGCAGAAGCATCGCGGATGTCTCGGGGTCTACTGTGCTGCAGTCTATAAGGACTGTCCCGGCTCCAAGCCCTGCGGCCAGACCGTGCTCGCCCTCGATAACAGCTTGCACCGCCGCAGGGTCGGAAAGCATCGTAATGACGAAGTCCTTGCCCCTGACCGCATCCGCCGGAGTCTCGGCGATGATCGCGCCATCAGCCGCAAGCTCCTCGCTTCGCGCGCGGGTGCGGTTGTACACGGTCACAGAAAAGCCCGACTTGATCAAGTTCCGAGCCATCCCCCGACCCATGATTCCCAAACCAATGAAACCAACTGACTGAGCCACTGAGCTACCTCCGGATTAAACTATGCTGAGCCTATGCTTCGGCAGGCTTGCTATGCTGCGGGAAAGCCGGTCTGCACTCGCGCGCCAAGTCTGCACGCGGTGAGTTCCCGCAGCCAGGTTCTTCTACTGATGCCCCTGCGGACATTGCTACGCTGCGCCCTCACCCCCGCCCTCTCCCCCAGGAGAGGGAATCTACGCCATCGACAAGAACAGCTTCACGGCCTCATCCACGGACTTCTCGTCGGCTTTTACGCCCTTCTTGCCGTCTTTGGGGTTGTCCCTTATGGCGGTGTGGAGTTCGGTGGATATCAGCAGGAACCCGGCTTTGTCCAGGGCTTTCCTGGCTGCCAGAAGCTGCGGGACCACGTCCGCGCAATCCTTGCCTTCTTCCACCATCTTCTGCAAGCCCCGAAGCTGACCTTCCACCTTCCGAAGCCTTACAATCACGTCATCTCGCGGGTTTTCGCTAGCCATTTGTGTGCTCCTACGATGTGTCTGGGGAAATTGTACCACATAGGGGAGTGGGAATCCAAGCGTATTTCTTGACATTTGTACATTCCTCTTGACCTTCCATCTCCACGGTAGTACAATTCACGCATCCGTATACAGCAGAAGGCCACAGTGTCATCGGCTGGGTTCGGCTAAAGCCAAGTGCAGGAGATTGCCAATGCCGGATTCCGTAGTCCCCTACGAGGACGATAATGTCCGCGCCTACCGGCTAATGCTCAGGATAGAGGTCGCTCTTAGGGAATTGGTCAGCCAGGCCTATGAGCAGAAGTACGACAGAAACTGGCAGAAAAGCCTCCCTGGTCCCTTTCTGTCCAAGATCAGAGAAAGCCAGAGGCAGGAGAACCAGCCGCGTTTTGGCTTTGCCCGTCTCGGTCCTCTCTACTACCTTACGTTTGGTGAACTATGCGAGCTTCTGAGGCAGTCGACAGGGGGAAATGCGGTCGCATTGCTGGGCGGAGAGTCCTTCGTCGCCCAACTCGATGCGCTATTTGGTCCTCGCAATGCGGTTGCGCACGGCCGTCCGGTGCCAGCATCTGCTATGGCTCTCATTGAGGGCCTGTACCTCCAGATGGAGACTGCCCTTACTGAGGAGGGGCTGTCTCATCTTGTGTGTAGTCCATCTATTGGCGTCTTTCCAGAGGAGACTAGGCCAGTCTTGGCCGCTTGGCTCCACGAAGCAGACTTGGCTTTCTCACGGCTTGATAGGGAGTGCCCAGTTGAACCATTGTACCGGACGTGCGGACGACAGTTCTGGTGGGGAGAAACCGAGTTGGCCGGTTTCGATTGCCAAGTAGTGGACGCTGCCGCCAAAGCCATTGATGGATACAATGCTTTGCCCAAAGGCTTGGGCTCGGCGATTGATCGTCAGCATTACCTGATGGATCAAGACTGTAGGAACAAACTGGCCCTTGCCTATGCTGCATTGGGTCAGGAGGAGGTCTCCCGTGGCGATTGATACAAGAGTCAAACTTCCGCCGAATCCCTATATCTTCGAGCCACAGAGAGGTATGGCTAGGCTGCCCGGGCGCAAAACCGAACTGGCGGAGATAGAGTATTATCTGGAACTGACAGCATCAGGACAGAGCGCCCACATTGCACTCACCGGAGATAGGGGGGTCGGAAAGACCAGTGTCCTGAACACTGCGGAGATCATTGCGCGAGACCATGGGCTGCTCCCCATCCGACTCGATCTGAATGAGGACTACACACGCTCTCCAGGTATGTTCTGGTATCAGTTCTACTCGGCTCTCCTAGAATGCCTTACATCTGCTGGAGCTTGGCAAGGAACGAACAGTCCAATATGCACTGCGCTGTTTGAGATGCTTTGCGGGGTAGTGCCCAAGACGTCGGACATGGCTGATCTCAGGTTTCCCTATGTGATTGCTCGCCACCACAGCAATCTCGACGGACTCGTCTGTCCAGATGCGTGGATTGTAGGTGATCTGGGTCGATCAGTACTAGAGATATCGCGGCTATCGCCGCCGAAGAATGGGCTGGTTGTGCTAATAGATGAAGCTGACTGTCTCAAGGCGAATTTGCCTCTCCTCCAAGACTTGCGCAACGTGTTTCAGAGACTGCCGCATTGCGCACTGATTCTTGCCGGGACTAACGACGTATTCCCGGCGATATCGGAAGTCTTCTCGCCGGTGCCGCGTCAGTTCCATAGAGTCATGGTTGCACCGTTTGCGAACTGGGGTGATACCGCTGACCTCGTCATGGATGTGCTGATTTCCGCTGAGCATCAGCGGGTAAGTCCCCGTCTCAGCACTGTGCTGGACCTCCACCATTTGTGCATGGGTGATCCCAATGAGCTTCAGTTGTACTGTCACATAATGTACAAGCTGGTGGAGGAAGGAGTGTGTGATCGGATGTCTCTGCATCCGACAGTATTCAAGAGAGTGTGTGCCGCCTACCGGTCTCATACCGAGGATGACCTTGCCCCCGTGCTGACAGCGATTGAGAAGCTTCCAGACAGGCTGCTATATGAAGCGCCGTGGTTGCGCTGGAGGACTCTAAGTCGTCTAGAGATCATAGACGTGACTCTCTTCGAAGGAGAGTTACGAAGCGGAGAGACCGTCGAAGCGACAACTGCGGAGCAGACTGCCTGTGACATCACCGCTGGCTTCACTGAACTTGCTGAGATGGGTATTACCGTAGACGGGGAGTCTCTGCGGTTGAAAGGTGCCCAATTGACTGCCGGTTTCTGGAAGTCCCAAGTGGAGGTGGCTAAGGGCAAACGGGTGTTCTGGTTCGATGGGAAGCTGTCAGATGCATTTTATTTTACGCTAATGGACTGGCTGTGCTCATGCGAATCCTGTGACCCGGTGGCGTTCGAGCAAGCGCCGCCACCGGAAACCAACGATCTAGAGAGACTACGACGCGGCGAGACCCCCATCGAGCCAGAAACGACATACGTTTATCAGCTTATGCGTCGTACCTCCAGGCTGAGGGAATCTGGATGCACTAACGGTTGCGATGTGGTGGTAGAGTTTTCCCATCATGGCCAGAAGTCCTATGCATCTTTCGCTGGCTGCGTGGGAGTTCCCGAAGATGAGTCTGTCAAGACGATACAGGAGCGTCTGCATGGCGTAGCCGAGGTGCTTCTGGCACGTGGGCTGAGGGCTGACGTAGTCTGTTCTTCCACCTGGGTTGCGCCTACCAATATGGAAGTTCACAGATTGGCTCGCCTAGCCGACGCTTCCGTTCCCGCAGAAGAGTTCGGGAAAGACCCATTCCTTGAGGGGGTCGAAGCCTTCAAGTGTGGCGACACGGATGAAGCCTGCGCGGCGTTTGAGAGAATCCTTGCTGACCGAAATGACCCCGAAGACGACAACGATCTCGAAGTCCGCAACGCCCTGTGCTACTGTCGCATCCTTCAGGGGGAGTCCGTGTTAGCGAGAACTAGCTACGAGGAAGTGGCCGAAGATCGACTGCCGCCAGTGCAGCGACACAACTACGGCATATCGCTCGTACTAACAGGGGAGCGTGAACGAGGCGTTGCTCAGCTCAAAAAGGCAATCGACCAGGTAGCTGGAGAAATCGCACGTTCCTCGGAGGACCAATCAGAAGAGGACGAGACTGTGTGCATGGCTGTCCTTGCTCTTGATTGTGGCTCAGTGACATCGGTAGAGGTTCTACCCTGTCGGGCTGCTGCTCTGATGAATCTTAACCGTCTCGGCGAAATTGACGCTGAGGAATTGCAGTGCTCGCTGCTGGCGATGTACCCTGGGGACAAGTGGGAATGGCTGCGCGAGGTGTGCGTCTAGCGCCTACTCCCTCTTGAAGTCCTCGAGGTAAGGCCCGAGCTTTTCTCGGAGCATTCCTCTGGCGCGGGCTATCCTGGTGCGGACAACGTCTATGTGCAGTTCCGTCACGTCCGCAATCTCCTGATACGACAGCCCGTGAATGTCGCGCAGCACCATCGGCGTGCGGTAGTCCGGGTTGAGGGACGCGATGGCCTTTTCTATCTGCTCCCGGAGTTCCGTTCGGCTCAGGGCGGTGTGAGGGGTGGCGGGGGCTGAGTCCGGGTGGATCAGGGACATGCCGATCGGTTCATCGACGAAACTGTCCAGCGATGCTCCCTCGTGGTCTTGCCGACGGGCCTTCTCCCTGAATCTGTTCCGGCACTTGTTGACCGCGATCCTGCAAAGCCAGGTGTACACGGACGACTCCCCGCGAAAAGACGCAAACGCGCGATACGCCGAGACAAACGTGTCCTGCGTAATATCCGCCGCGTCATCCGGGTTGCTCACCAGCCGTCGAATCAGGCTATATATGGGCTTTTCGTACTGTTCGACAACGTCGTCGAAGTTCATGTCGTGCCAATCAATTGAGTTACCCTGTTCCCCGCAACAGCGGAGCCATGAAATTCTACCACTACCTACGTTAGACGCAACCCCCTATACGAATGTTGCCGTTCGGAGCGCCAACTCCGGACGGCAAATGGGGCAGACTTCGCCTGGATGGCGAGTTTACTAGAATCTCCTGGTAATCGTAAAGTCTGCGGAGTAGTTCTGCTGGCTGTCCATTCCTATGCTCAGTTCGTATATGCCTTTGAGCTTGTAGCTGAGACGGGCTTCGTAGCTCACCGGATTGGCGGAGCCGGTCTGGCTGGACAACCTCTGGTAGTATGAGCCGTAGAAGTTGCCGAACAGGCGTCTTTCCAGGAACATGGTGGTTGATTCCGTCCGGCTGTAGTCTACATAGAACTGCTCGAACCCCAGTTGGTCCACGAATATGTCCTCGATCGGGGCCAGGAGAGCGCTGGTGCCCACGGCGGTCAGCACGTTCCCCAGTTCGTTTTTGAGCTGGCCCTCTCCCTGGTTCAGCAGTCCTCCCACGTGCCCCATCGAAGCCAGAATCTGCTCTTTGCTCAGACCCTCGGGGTCCGAAGAAAGCGATATGTTCATATTGGCAATAGGGCCGGTGGCGACCATTGTGATTAGGTATCTCTCTCTCTGGCCGAACTGGTTCTGGGCTGTCACGTGGCCGGTGGCTGTCAGATTGACTTTCAGGTCCGGCTGCTCCGGAGGCGAATACTTCACGGTGACCGTCCCGCCCGGCGAGACCCTCATTCGAGTCCCCGCCAGCCCCATCTGTCCCTGGGCGATCCGGATGTTCATGTTGAGATCCGGTTTCGAGAGTCTCCCACCCAGGGTTCCTCCGCCCACAGCCAGAATATCCATCGCCGGGGGTTTGACCCGCACGTTGTTACCGAGGTTCAGACTCAGTGCGAATGTCGGGTCGATCGGGGGGATGGAGGGTCTCGTCTTGGGCATTTCCTCCGGCAGCGCAAAGCTTATGTTCGCGTTGGAGACCGTCACGCCGGATGGCTTGCCCTCGACCTTCGCATCCTCGATCCTTGGAGCTCTCACGTTGCCCTTCACGGCTACTCCCGCGTCCACCTGGAATGAGACGTCGTCCTTGAAGCCCAGCAGGTTCTTTTCGGCTGCGCGGAACTTGTCCGCTACCAGCAGCATATCGATGTCGCCAAGAGTGGACTTGCCTACCGACACATACCCACCCGGCTCAATATACAGCCTGCCGCCGTCGCGGTTCTTGCCGGTGAAGACAGAAGCTATGTCGAACTTGTTGACCTTGATCTTGTCGCCCTCGAAGCCCAGATCCATATTGATGCCGGTGAACTCGTTCAGGAAGTTCTTCAAGACCACTGCGCCATCGGAGACTCTCAGGTATCCGCCCAACTGCGGATTCACGGTGGTGCCTCCGAGGTCGACCTGCCCGGCGATTGTGGCCTGGGTCTTGGGGCCGTTGATATACGGGGAGGGGCTGTCCTTGAGGGAAACAACCTGCTCCTTGATGTTGGCCGAGAGCGCGAGCTGCCGGTCGGATGGCACCGTCATGGCAGTCCAATCCCAGGGGATCGTGCCTGTCGCCGAAGCCTGGTGCCCGCCCGCCGATACCAGAATGCCGTTGGACAGGTCTATGGTGTCGCCCTTGAGCTTGATGTTGGATGCCCGGACTCCATCGAGCTTAATGCCAAAGACCTCCGGGGTCACTATCTCAAGCGACCCGTTGATCTCCGGGGACTTGACGTCGCCCTGCACGAGGATTTCCGCTGCCACCAGACCTCCCAGGGTTTTGTCGCCGACCCTGGTCCGGAACCTCGACAGGTCCAGGTTCATCAGCGAGAGGCCGCTCTTGGTCTTGCCGTTGTCATAGAGCGGTGCGCCCCATGCCTGGATGTTCAGGTCTTCGGCCGTGGCGACGAGGCTGTCCAGATTGACGACGCCACCCTTGGAGTGCGCCTCGCCGGTAATCATATCTATGTTGAACGTGTCTATCCCGAGGTTCTGCGCGGTGAAGTTCAGGCTGCCTTCGGGCGCTGAGAGCTTTCCGGTGACGTCCGCCGTACCGCTGAGGATTCCTCCGTTCAGACGAGGCACGTTGATCAGGGCCTTGCGCATCGGCTGGGCCTCTTCTTTGCTCAGGTAGGGACTCGAGAGCAGCATCTCCCACACGTCGCCGATGTTGACCTTGCTGAACTTGCCGTAAGCGCCTTCCAGGAGTTGGGTCTTGGGGTCGAGCGAGGCCAGATTAACATCGTAGTTCTGTTCTCCTCGCCTCAGTTCAAGCTTCGTCTTCCCCAGCTTATTCTCCGAGAACTGGGTCTCAAAGCGCATCATATCAAACTGCTTGCCGTTGATGGAGAGTTCGTCGGCTTCGCCGCTCACGTACGCCGACGGGTTGTCCCATTTCCCCGCCACCGTCCCCAGTGCCTGGCAGGTGCCGAGTATGTTCACATACCCGCCGATTCTGTCCTGTACGCTCGCGAAATCGAAGTCCGAGAGCAGGAACTTGAGGTTCAGATCCTGCGTGTCTATGCCTACCGCGCCGTCGAAGCTGAGCGCAGTCTCCTCCATCTTCAACTGCGCGCGCTCGATATCGACCTTGTCATTCTTGATCGTGAACTTGGCGATACCGGAGTCGATGGCGTATCCCATTGCCGCCGCATCCGAGATCTCAATATCGGCCGATCCATCCAGTCCCTGCAGCGGCAGCTTGCTCTTTTCCTTCGGAAGGACGATCCCTTTTGCGATGACTTTGCCGTCTATATTGCACTCGACGTCCACCTTCTGATCCAGCATCGTCAGGATGTCCGTCAGGCTCAGGCGCTTCACATCCGCCGCGACCTCGAACTCGACCCGCTTAAGATTGGCCAAGGAGACTTTTCCGGTGAACTTGGCTTCACCCGGGTACTTTCGGACAATGCTTTCATTGACTGTCACCGCGCGCTTGTTGCCTTCCAGCATCACCCTCAGGTAGTCGGCATTGTAGGTCTTGTACTTCCCTGCAAACATCTCCGCGGTTCCGCTGAATGATGGGTCTGTGGGCTTGCCGGAGACTTTCCCCGACACGAACCCTGTCCCACGGACGCCGCTTACCCCCAATATCTCGAACACTCTCCCGAAGGAGACCTTCTGGGCTTCTACGTCGATGTTCATGCTTGTGAGAGCTTTGGCCCCAAGGCTCAGGTGCCGGATGTCGTAGTTGACTCTGCCCTGCGCTGATATCCGTCCGCCCGCGACTCCCTGAATCTGCAAAGCCCGGATGTCGAGCATCTTTCGATTCAGCGCCATCTGGCCGGAGACCCTGCCCAGCGAAACATTACGTACCCTGCCGTTGTCCAGCGCAAGGTTGATTATGGTTACGGGGTTCTCTGCGGTTCCATGGGCCTCGAAGCTCACCGAGGCGATCCCTGAAACTGCCGGCGAATCCTTGGGCAGCCGAATACCGGCCAGCCTGAAGCCATCCACCCTGCCGGTCACATTGAAGCTTGGTTTCCCCTTTAGCGACACTCGGCCCGTGAGCTGGAAATACGCCCCCAGCGCGTTGCCCCGCATCGAGGTCAGGTTCACTGTCCCATCTCGGAACTCGGCCTGCAGCTTCAGGTTCTCGATGCCGTAACCCCGCGCCATTACTTTCGGTATGGACATCTCTGCCGATATCCATGGGTTCTTTGCGCTTCCCGTGATTCTGGCGCTGGTCTGGCTCAACCCCAACACCCTCATCCCAGCTGCCTGTTTGGAAAGCCCCGCAAGGCGCACCAGCCGGTCTATGTTGAGGTTGTTTGAGACTACTGCAAGGTCCAGTGTCGGGTCTTTTGGGTTGGATACCGTGCCGGTTATCTGCGCCTCGCCGCCGTCGATCTTGGCTACAAGGTCTACCATCGCGTCTTTTCCACCGGTCACCACCTTGCCGCTAACGTCTACGCGCTCCACTCCCCGCTCAGGGACCGACGCCCAGACATCATTCAGAGTCACTGCCGCAGCGAAGCGGTTCTCCAGGGGCTTGGTGTCCGGCTTGTACTCCATACCGGCCACGACATCTATCGTCCCGCCAAGAGATCGCGGGGCATTGGGCACTTTGGCGTAGGTGATCCAGAAATCAGCAGGCAGCTTTGCGGCATTCACGTCCGCGCGAATGATGCGGGTGTCTTGGTCGTAGTAACCCGTCACGAGGGCCTGCTGCATGCCGTCGCCGGTAACCTTGGCGGCAAAACCGGCAAAGGGGGCATCAGCCGCGTCGACATCCATATTCGCCGCGACCCTCAGCCATTGTCCCGGTTCCCCAACTTTTCCGGACATATCCAGGAAGACAACCTTGGCGTCCCTCACAGACGCCTTGCCGGTGAAGTTGGGGCCTTTGGTCTTTCTTGTGATCTTGAGGATGTCCAGTATGTTGATCTTGCCGTCGGGGCGCCGCACCAGCCGCACCGACGGGGATTGCACGTCCACCCGCGATATCGCTCCCCCGGCTTTCCCCGCCATCAGACCCGCGAGGTCGTAGTCCAAGGTCACTCGCTTGAGGGCCAGCATTGGCTTGTTGAGGTTGCCGTCGACATCGGCTATGCGGAGGTTGTATGCGTCAAGGCTGCCGAGGGGAAACACGCGGAGGATATCCACCGAAACCTTGCGCTGCAGCACCATCTCCCCCAGCTCTGTTGCGATGGCTTCGGGGTTGGCGAGGACGCGGTTGATCTCCGAGGTGACATACATCACGCTCATCATCGCCAACGCGACGAGAGGCGCTACTAGCACTATCAGATTAAGTAGTCTAGCCCAGGCCGGCAACCGGATCTGAGTCGTCGCAATGGCGCGCATATACCTACCCGCAAGCGATGACCACACGCGGTGTCAACTCGCTATATTACCTGCAGTCTCTTATATATACTATGTACTGACGTATATATCCTGCGAGTTTGCCTCATTCGGCATCCTGAACTTCTAAGACCACGCCGAAATTCCGCTCGAAACTCCTTGCGAACGCACTTTTGACTTCAGCCATCGCCGGCGCCTCGCCAAGTATCTCTTTCAGGGAACTCAACTGGCTCGGCATAAGCCCACATGGGTTGATAAGCCTGAAGTGCGACATATCGGGGTCGACATTCAAGGCGAAACCGTGATAGGTTACCCATTTCTTGACCGCCACCCCAATGGAGCACACCTTCTTCTCTCCCACCCAGACCCCGGCGGGGCCGTTCCTGCCTGCTGGGAGCCCAAACTCCGCGAGGGTGTCGATAACGGTCTGCTCAAGGGTGCGCAGGTAGGTGTGAACGTCCAGCCCCAGTTCCCTGATCCTCAAAATAGGGTAGCCGACCAACTGCCCGGGGCCGTGGTAGGTCACGTCGCCGCCTCTGTCAGTCTCCACCAGGTCAACCCCGGCCCGTGCCAGCGCATCTTTTGGGACTAGCACGTTGCTCTGGCTGGTCGATTTCACGCCCATCGTAATCACGGGGTCGTGTTCAAGCAGCATCAGGGCACCGTCGATCTTTCCCCCAGCGCACTGACCGTGGTACTCAAGCTGACGCGCCAGGGCATCACGATAAGAGATTCGGTCTATGCTGTCCAGAAGTATGCGGGTCGACATCAGGTGCTGTGGCCTTTCAGTGCTGGACGAGCGAGTAATACAATATGCAAAATAGTTATGCATAATTGAATAGGCGGGATTGCCGGTCCGGCTCAGTCCTGTCGCTTTCAGTATAGGTGTTCAGCCTCGAAATGGTCAAGGCAACGCAATCCCCAAAAACAGTTTGAAGATAACCGCCACCCGATGAATCATAACTATTGTAGGGCAACTTTTGGAGAGGTGGCGAGGACAGTGGTGACCGGGTGTGGTATCATATCAGAAAATGCTCAGTGGAAGTCACCGAGATTGTTCTTTACACTGCTGACAATCGGTAGGCGGGAACCTGCGCGCGAGTCGACCCTGGTCGAACGCGCGGCGAAAGGCGACGCCCAGGCTTATGGCGAGTTGGTGCGCGAGCACCAGCAGCGCGTGTTCGGGCTTGTGCGCCGGTTCGTCGATAACAGGGATGACGCGGAGGATGTGGCGCAGCAGGTGTTCGTGCAGGCGTATGCGTCTTTGCCGACTTTCAGGGCGCAGGCCAAGTTCAGCACATGGCTCTATCGGATAGCTGTCAACGCGGCCCTGAGATACGGCCAACGCGCCGCGGTGTGCAGGCACGAGTCTATCGACGAGCCGGGGTCGGCGCTTGCCGACACTCTGGCTTCGGATTCCGGCGATCCGCAGCGTTGCGCGGAACAGTCGGAGGTAAGCGCGCTGGTCCGTCGGGCCGTAATGGAGCTTCCCGAGAAGCATCGGGTGGTTGTTGTATTGCACTATTTTGAAGGGATGAGTTGTGACCAGATCGCGGAACTTGTAGGGTGCGGAGTCGGCACCGTCTGGTCGCGGCTGCACTATGCGTGCGCAAAACTCAAAGACAGCCTCTCGCATGCGGGCGGGCTGACGGTAGACAGCAATGTTTTCTCATAGCATCAAGAACAAACTGATACCGTACCTTGACGGTGAACTGAACCGGGCCGATCGGTCGCAGGTTGAGAAGCATCTGGCCGTGTGCCAAAGCTGCCGACGGGAGATGGAGTCGCTGCGAAGTCTGACCTCCGCCCTGCGATGCGCGGCTCCCGAGGTCGAGTCCGAGCCTGTGGACCTCTGGCCGCGCGTTCAGACCCAGATCACAAGGGTTCCCAGGCAGAGTGCAACTCGGTGGAGCAGCAGCAGACTACAGATGGCCGGAGCTTTTGCTGCGGTGCTTCTGATTGCGGTAGTCGGGTTTGGCATGTTCGGCAAGTTTGCAGCGATAGGAAGATACGCCCCGGATAGCCCAATGGCGCAGTATAGCGCGCCGGCAATGCCGCCTGCCATGGGCGGACCGCCAATGCCGGGCGCTCTCGGGATGCCCATGGGGCCAGGTGGCCCGAAACAGGCTTACCGTCAGACTTCGCCAATGCCGGTGGCTCCAGTCCCGCAACATTCATCTCAACCGCGTTTGAAACAAGAGATGGCTAAGCGAACTGTCCCGGCTGAGGGATTTGCTCCCCTGAACGCTACGCGCGGAAGTGGAGCCGGGGCTATGGCCCCACCAGCGGTAATGGCTGAGAGGCCTGGGGCGAGTGAGATGGCTGCCGCACCGGGCGCTCCGCCATCGACCACATATAGCGTCACTCCCGCGCCCGAGGCCGCGCCGTCTGCAAAGGCGATTCCCGCTGCCCCCGGTCTTGGGGGAGCGGCGTCGGACATGTCTCCGGGTGCAACACGCGCAAAGGTGGCATCCCCGTCCGGCGAGGGGTATGAGGCCTACAAGAGCAAGACCGACGATGAACAGAAGCTGTCTGTGACGAAGCAGGAAAAAGGCTTAGCTGGAGAACCCACGGCGGGGCTTGCAATGCCGGATGCCAAAGGCGCTCCGGTCGCCAGTTCGCGGATGGAGCCTCAGATAGAGGACCTTTCGGCCAGCCGGTGGCGGGTGATGGCTCAGGAGGCCCGGAAAGCCAACCAGACCAGGGAACTGGCCGAGAAGTTCGAGTCGAGCTTCAATCGGACCAATCGCCCCGATGTCGGGTTGTTCCTGCTGGACCTTCGTATGACTCCACTCGACAAGGCGGGCCTGGTCAGGACGGCGGACGCCCTCAACCGGCAGGGCTCGACTTCACAGAGCTTTTGGCTGCGGGTCGGGCAAGCCTATGAGATCGCGGGCAAGACCAACGCCGCTCGGATAGCCTATGAGAGGGCCTTGCAGGGATCGGACGCGAAGTCAGCCGCAACTGCAAAAGCCAGGATGGACAGGCTGCGGTCGAAGAAGTGATCTGCCGGCGGAACACTGCGACCGCCGTGTCGTCTAGTAAGTAAACCGATGCATTACGGAGAAACCCCAAATGACCAAGCTGCGCAACCGTCTCGTTCTGTTTCTGCTCACATTCCTTGCGGCGATCTGCCTTAACCCGGGCAGAGCGCTCGCGGTGAACCTCGAAGAAGAGAAGGACATTGGCGCCAAGGTCAATGCCCAGGTGCTGAAGGAGTACAAGCTCTCCGATGATCAGCAGGCACAGAAGGATATTGATGAGATCGGAAGCTGGCTGGCCAAGGGAGTGATCCGCCCCGAGATCAGCTACAGCTTCACCGTTCTCAAAGACAACGAACTGAACGCCTTCGCTGTCCCCGCAGGCTACATATACTTCACGGACAGGCTGTGGAACGTTCTGCGGCCCGATGAGCGGATGGGGGTCTTGGCCCACGAGATAACACATGTGGATCGCCGCCACTCGATCGACGCTATGCTCAAGAGCAGGGATACCCGCCTTATCACTGCAATCGTTCTGATCTTCACCAAAGCCAACGACACCATAGCCACTGCCGCCGATACATTCAACACCCTTCACGAGCTCAAGTACTCTCGCGGCGATGAGAGGCAGGCAGATGAATATGGGGTGGAGCTGATAAAGCAGGCAGGCTACAACCCGGCTGGTCTGCTGCTCGCGCTGAGAAAGATCATGCGCTTCGAGAACGAGGCGGGTGGTGCTCCGCCCGCGATCTTTTCCTCTCACCCGCCCACCAAGGACCGCCTCGCCAACCTGACAAAGCTCCTCACGAAAATGGGTGTTGCGATACCGCCGGAGAACGTAGGGAACGTGCAGTATGGCAATCGTATCGGCGAAGTCGCCAAGGTGAACAAGAACAGCACAGTCTCTCTCACCCTCAACACCCCCGTGCAGGATGGCCAGGTGCTGTGGGTCATGCGCGAGGGCTGGGACGCGAGGTATGAGAACCGGACTCAGGTTGCGTTGGCTCGGGCAGTGGTCGTGGGCGATTCGGCCAATCGGGTCTTCTACTGCAATCTCGTCCCGGGCGCTCCCGCCGACGGGCTCAAGGCAGGGGCCGGAGTCTATGCTCCGCCCACTCCCAAGGTGGACAACAGCGTCGCGACGCTGGAGATGACCTATCCGCCGATCAAGAAGGGTGGGCTGACATCTCAGGTTAAGCTCGACAGGCTGCAGCGGCTGATGTTTCGGTCGGTTGTCTGGGACTCGCTCAAGAACGCTCCGACAATCGAGTCAACCGCACAGGTCGTCATCACCGACCCAAAAAGCCCCACCGGCTTCATCTCCGGCGCGAGAGCGGGCTACTCCTACGCGAACCACACTAGCGGGCAACTGGTGAAGTTCAGCGACCCGGATCAGGCCAGATGGGTGGGCGCGGTGGCGTCCGTGGGGCTATCCAGCGAGCAAGTGGAGGCCCTGCCTGTGCGAAAACTGACTCTGGGCAAGACCTACGTTGTCTTGGAACCGGCCTGGGAGACTGGCGACACCTTCGAGCGTCGCACCATAGCAACGGCGAAAGCGACCTCGGTGGAGGGCAAGGTGATACTGGACGTGTTAACCCTCACGTCAGGCCGCAAGATGAGCGGTCTTACAACTTCTTCTCAAACCATTTCGCTTACTGGGTTTTCTGGCTTTTCTGTCATATTCTTTGTTGCTC
>CAZTAO010000062.1:0-26010 GCA_964611645.1 uncultured bacterium
ACCTCAGCCTGACGCCATCCCAACCACAGACGTGTCCCTGGTTTGACGCTTACAGTAGATCCGATAATGACGTGACCATAGTAGGGAGCGGCGAGCTCAATTTCACCAACTGTGATGTACTCCGAGACGCATTGAAGGAGTCGTGCAACTCCGCTGAGAAGGTGGCGGTAGACCTCAGAACAGCGGATTTCATAGACACAGCCGTTCTGGGGTGCTTGGCCACTGGCGGAAACGCGATGCGACGGCGAGGCAAGAACCTGGAGGTAATGTGCCTGGAGAACAGCCATCCACTAAGAGTTATGAACGTGTCTGTCGTCGATACGCTTCTGGTAATTAATGTGGAGCCCGTCCCGGGCAAGGATCCAGAGAGCAAATGACACAGACACGCCCAGACCTGTGGGTCAAAAACCCCATCCCGGCTCCACGCGATACACCGCCACCATCCAGGTACAGTTCACAGCCCACACGGCCGGAAGAATCTGCTAGACGAGGATAGGCACGCCGGGCTAAGACTGTTTGCAGTCGAACTCTTGGTCCACGTCCTTCGCCAGGGTCTCCTGGTCTTCTACGCTCTGCAGAACGGCTCGATATAGCTCTGAAAGGTCGCCATTCTCACTTTCGAGGGATTTCCGTAAGTATCTCAGGCGGAAATCTTGGAGGTCTTTGTGGAAGATGTAGCCGCGCGGCCAGTGGGCTTATCGGCCAGGAATTGTCTTTGTTCCGAGTCCCTGAAGCAGTTCCGTCTCTTCGGGCGGAAGCATTTCCTTTGAACACCAAAGGGCAACGTCAAGATGAGTACATCTCGCGCAGTAGTACCTGAAGTGCCATCCCTTCAAATCCCACTCTGCCGGGCACGTTCTGTCAAGCACCATCATGTGATCCGGGTGCTCGGGGCATCTCGGTCTAGTATTAATCCTCGACATGCATCCGTACTCCTTCAAGGATATCGACACGCAACAAATCAGCAGGGATGGTCATGCGCCGCCCGACCAGCATCACGAAGCCAGGCGTCCAGAAGATCGCTACCCCACTCCCGCCCACAGTTCTGTTCGCAAACTATCCTTCGGCGGAATCATTTCCTGGCAGGAATGTGAATCCCCACGCTACCACAACGCTGCCGACGCTGATCCCTGCCCAGATCAGCCAGGTAAGGTGAAGAGGAAGCCAGGGGTTATAGACCGCGGCAGCGAAACCCAACACCCAAGCCCAACCATCCAGCTTCCGGCAGAATGCTTTCGCGGCAAGACAGGCAAACGCACCGGTACAGACAGCTCGGGCAAGCGCGTGGTATTCTGGCGTGTAGTGCAGGAAACAGGCTCCAAGAAGCACGAGCGTGGCAATGGCCTGCGGAATCCAGATTCTCTTCATTTCACACCTCCAAGGTAGTTTGGTTTGATCATAGTCTAGCAACTTCTACAACAATGAAGCGAACTGCCTAGATAACCCTTTCACCCAGCAGCCTCTTCTACGTTCTGCGTCCGTTCAGAGGAATCCTCCGCCGATGTGAGTCGTTCCTGATTAGTGGACCACGCAACTGACGATGTCCAAAGCTGGTCCCCCCACGAACGTGGGGGATGCTTTTGCGAGCCCCAGTATACCACCACCACGATTCGCCAGTGCATGTGTAGGGGATAACCTTTGGCTATCGAGCCGATTTGACTCCCCGGATATTGGAACATATGATGTACTTCCGAGCACGGTATCTGATTACAGCTTACAGCAGACTGCTTTGGCTAACCAAGGAGCGCCCATTGAACGACAGAGTCCTAGTTGTTCAAGACGACGATGCCACCGCCGCATCCGTGGCATATGCACTACGCGCGGAAGGTTATGAGGCTGATATCGCCACGGACGGATTTGCCGGCTTGGAGGCAGTCATAATGTTCGGCCCCGATCTGATCATCCTTGACCTGATGCTGCCTGGCCTTTCCGGCGCCGAGTTCATCCTCCAGGCACGAGAGAAGACGGGGGTTCCCATCATAGTGCTCTCGGTGAAGAACGAGGAAATCGACAAGGTCCTAGCGCTTGAACTAGGCGCTGACGACTACGTGACCAAGCCGTTCGGCATGCCCGAGTTGGTGGCGAGAGTAAAGGCTCTACTCCGGCGAACACGCGAGGAACTCGCTATCAAAGACCAGCAGACCCGGTTTGCCGCCGGTCGAATTGAGATGGATCTGGCCCGCAGGACCGTAACGGTGAACGGCCGCGAGGTCTACTTGCCATTGAAGCAATTCGAACTACTTAGGCTGCTGATTGCAAACAATTACCGCGTCGTCTCTCGCAGCGAGATCATCAAGGCGCTCTGGGGTTTGGACGCTGATGTGGATGCCCATTCTGAAACGCTGTCTGTGCATGTGCGTTGGCTGCGTGAAAGGATTGAGGAGAACCCCTCCCGACCAGCATACGTCCGGACGGTAAGAGGTGCCGGTTTCAGGTTGGCGGATGTCTGCGAGGAGTAGTGGCAGCCGGCCGCTGTGATAATGCACGGTCGTGACGAGGCTGCCCGTAGACTTGGGAGGCCCGTTCCAGCCAGCCTGATCTCACCCAAACCATAGCATCAGAACAGGAGATTGGTGAGAGCCTCGGTCCTCTCACTGCGTGTTCTGCTGTTGCTTTTCTTTCTTCGACTTCTCCTTTTTGCTGACTTCCTGTTTCTGCATCTTACTCTTGTCCTTCTTTCCGCCTTTGTCTCCCATCGGTGACTCCTTTCTGTGTGCGCTTCAATTCGGCAGTTCGCCAGAGGCGTGGTTCCGCCAGAACTTGCCGCCGAGGTTCATTCCGGGTTGCCAACCAGTTGATTCAATGTGTTCTGACGGCAGTCATCGCCGCCCGGAACCATCATACCCATATACCATGGCATTGCTCACGGTGCCGACCCACACCGCCAGTTGGCCCCGCGTATTTGACTTCGAGGTTGCATCTGGATATGATTTACTGCCGTAAGGTGTCAGACATTGCGCTGACCATGGGAGCACCAATTGAGCGATACCATTCTAGTTGTCGAAGACGACCCTGCCGTCGCCGAGTCCCTGGGATACGCTCTGCGTGCGGAGGGCTATGAGGTGCAGATTGCCACGGACGGACCTACCGGTCTGACGGCCGCCAGCTCATTCGATCCCAAGTTGATAGTCCTCGACCTCATCAGACCCGACCTTTCCACCACGGAGTTCATCGGCCAGGTGCGGAAGACATCCGGCGTCGCGATCATAGTGCTATCGGCAAAGAACGAGGAGATCGACAAGGTAGTGGCGCTGGAGCTTGGCGCTGACGACTATGTGACCAAGCCATTCGGCTTGCGGGAATTAGTCGGCAGAACCAGAGCTGTGATTAGGCGCGTGGCCAAACAAGCCCGCTCCGAGCAAGCGGCCCCACATCTCCTGGGCAGCGGCGTGGATATAGATACAGCACGCCGGACCGTGAAGGTCAACGGCCGGGAGGTCCACCTGCCACTCAAACAGTTCGAGCTACTGAAGCTCCTGATGGCCAACAAGAACCGTGTGATGACCCGGGAGGAACTTCACAAGGATGTATGGGGCATCTCCGGCCACACGGAGACAGGATCCCTGGACGTGCACATCCGGTGGCTGCGAGTGAAGATAGAGGACGATGCCGATAGACCCGTTCGTGTCCGCACGGTTCGGGGGATTGGCTATCGGTTCGTGGATGTGGACGAGGAGTAAGGCGGGGTGTTCATTACGCCCCCGCAGTGTTTCTTCTTACTCCCGCTGTTGCAGGAGTGCGATGGGCGTTCTCTGCGCTGGACGTCACCTTTAAAGCCTGTACACGTTCAAGACCTGCGAGGTTTCCTCACGACGACCAATTCCCCTTCCTCACAATATGGAAGCGACACCGAACTACCACAGATGCTTTCGATTGTTCTCCGCAGATACTCCATGTGCTCGCGCAAAGCGAGACCTATTGTAGTTTGTGCAGGACCGTTGTGAACCGTTCCGACCGTGAAGAGATGGTGCTCACCAGTTTTCCGTTTGCATCACTCGACGGCGATCTCTGATGTGCAAAGTATGATTATCACAAAACGGACGTCACAGTTACATCCACTTCCAGGTTGCCTCCATTTCCGACGACCTTCTCCTGCCCTGCAACCCTCGATCCGGCATCCAAACACTGCCCTCAGGCTCAGGCGAAATGGCGAGAATGTGAGGAGATAGGTTTTGGCTAATCTGGATTCTGATGCAATACTGCGCAACGCGAGCCATTGTTATTCGTCTGGCAAGAAGGATAGTCTCTCCAGCTTGTCGAAGTGTCCATAGACAACACTATAAGGTCGTTTGCTTTCGAAGCGTTTGCATTTGCGTCGAAGTGTGAGACTATTGGCCTTGAAATGCGTCCGTTATCTGTAGGCTGGTTCAAGATCTTACTTTATGATTCCAAGGAAGGGCAACACTATGAGAAACGTCGTATGTCTTGCAATTGCATTTGCGGTTCTGTGTCTATCTCCTGTATACGCTCAAAGCACGTTCACCGACGTGCCCAGCGAGCATTGGGCCTATGATGCCGTCGAGAGCCTACAGGCGAAGGGCATCCTCCAAGGCTATCCGGATGGAACGTACCAGGGCAAGCGAGCGATGAGCAGATTCGAGCTCGCGACAGTGGTAGCTCGTCTGATTCAGCAGATACCGCCGCAAGTCGATATGAGCAACGTGGCAACGAAGGCCGATCTCGCTGCTCTCAAGGCCACCATCCCGGGGCCAGTGACTCCTGGCGAGAAGCCAGACCTGAGCAACCTGGCTACCAAGGATGATGTTGCATTAATCAGCAAATTGGTTGACGGTTTCAAGAGCGAACTAAAGTCACTAGGCATTGACGTTGACCAGACAAAGCGAGACCTCGCTGCCCTTAGCTCCAGAGTGGATGCTATCGAGGTGGAATTGAAGAGGATTCGCTTCACTGGCAAGTTCGATGCGATCGGCAAGGCGAACTTCGACAACACCGGTGTGGCACTGATACCGCACCAGTTTCGTGATATTGACTTCAGAAGAGACAACAGATCTGGCCTTGGCGGGTACACCGGTGGTGACGAGCGCGACATCAACGTCTTGCGGAACTTCGACCTGAACATCGCGGCCAAAATCAACGACAACACCTCCGCAATGGCGACTATTAGTCTTGGCAACTACATCAATTATCTAAATAGCAGCACAAGCCCCGGGTCTACAGACGCGTTTGTACCCTATTACATGTGCATTGCCACCGATCTGGGTTTTGGCAACCTGACGGTAGGCCGCTTCCCGCTGCTGTTGGGGGCCTATACATTCAAGATGCCCGACGCGGATAGCTACCTCAACACTGCCATAACAGACAGTGGCAACAGGCCGGTCGATGGCGCTATGCTCAAGACTGGGCTGCTTGGGATCGACTGGACGTGGTTTGCGGCGCAGCACGAGAAGGTTCCGAGCTTTGCCGGATTTGGGACCTCGGTCTACGGAGTTCCGTTCACACAGTCCGCAGGTGTGCGGCTTGGCTACGGCGCTCCCGCAAACATCACACTGGGCGCGACATACTACCAGGGCTGGAATAGGAACAACTTCAAGTCCACAACTATGCCCGACACTCTCGAGGTGCTGGGGGCTGACGTTGCCATTCCGATCCCCATCACGAAAGATACTGTCTTAAGCGGTAGCTGGACTCAGGCGAGACAGAAGATAGACGGCACGCGGGTAGACAATGTTGACGACGAGGCTTGGGAAGGCAAGTTGGACGCTGGCCTCGGAAAACTGAAAGTCGGTGTTGGCTACAGAGACATAGGCGACAGCTTCACAGCCCCGGGCGCGTGGGACAAAATCGGCTATGTCAACAACCCTGTCAACATAAAGGCGATCAACGCGGACCTTGGCTATGATTTCAACGACAGACTCAACGTGAGCCTGTGCGGCGAGTTCGCCAAGTTGAGGGAAGCTGGTTCGATCGGCGCGGACTACCCAGCTATGGCTAAGGATGACAAGGTGAACAAGTATTCTGGGGCGGCGAAGTACCGGCTCAGCAGCAACGATAACCTTCGTCTGAGCTGCGAGTACGTTACGCTTGACGCCGAGGCTCGACCGGCTGGGTTAGACGAGCCCAACTTCACCTATCTTACGCTGGACTACAATCGCAAGCTCGGTGAGAACGCAAACCTCAAGCTAGGGTATCAACTGATCGAGTATAGAGCCGGCACCAAGGGACCAGTGTCCACAGACCGAAGCTACTTCGGCAGCGTGGGCGTCGCCCAAGTTAGCGTCTCATTCTAGCCGTTGGCGCAGATTCAGCATTGCGGATCAAATGAGGATGACGACTCAACCGTCACAGGCCAGATGCGCCATCTTTTCTGGCAGAAATGGCGCATCCACAAGCCTGTGACGGTTGTGGTGAAAGAGTGATGGACCTGCTCCAGTAATGATATGTCTCGGACATACCGTGCTTTCAACGTAGCGTGAACCGGGCGGTTTGTGCTCAGATGGGGTTCTTACTACCTACGGTCCAGAGCCAGGTAAAGGCATTGACACGGACTGCGTGGAGATCTACGGTATATAGATTTTCTAGAGGTACCGACGTATGCAACTTCAAGCGGCGTTTGCGCAGACCTGCGATGCCCAACTGGCCAGGTTCAGACCCTACACCTACGATCATCCCGTTGTAATGACAGTCCCAGTGTATGAAGAGACGCGCAGGCTTGGTCTGATCCTCTACAAGATGATCTCACACGTCGCCGGAAACTACGACGACTACTCCGACCTGATGCCGTTCACCGAACACGACCATCAGATCCTCGAGATATGTCGGCGCCACCCGCACAGGGTCGGTACTTTCCGCACTGACTTTGTGGTCGATTCAGATAACCAGGTACGCATAATCGAGATCACTACCCGCCAACCTCTCAACGGCTACTTTACTTCGGGCGTTTTCCGGCTGATTGCCCTGGAGTTAGCTCAGCGGCACGGCATTAGCGACGTGATGGATATTTACCCACAGTTTTACAGCTATTTGGAGCAGTATATCGGGCGGGCCAAGCGTATATGTGTTATCAAGGGCAACGAGCGGCTGGAGGAGTTCAAGCTCTACCCGACCATTTTCCAGAACGCCGGGATAGAGTGCAGGATCATACCAATAGAGGAACTCCCCGATTCCTTGGGCCTGCTGGAAGATGCCTGGGTGGTGGAAGAGCTCAACCATTGGGAAATTCGGTCGTTCCCCATGGAGATAATCGAAGCTCTTGCTGCAGCCAGAATGCACAACAGCATCCGCACCATCTACTTCGCCCACGATAAGCGGTTCTTCCGATTGCTGAGCCGAAGGTCCGTCGTAGAGCAGGTCCTCGACTACGAGGAGGCTGAGTTGCTGCGCAAGTACCTCGTGCTAACCTACACGCCCGGAGATGACGCCGACATCTGGAGCGACGCCTACAACAACCGGGAGTCCTACATCCTTAAACATCAAATCATGGGAAAGAGCGAGCAGGTGTACGCGGGCTGCGTGACCGACGAAGCTGCGTGGAAGAGTCTGTTCGACTCAGGAGACATCAACCAGATGGTGCTCCAGCCATTTGTCCGCCAGCGCAAGTTCAAAGACTCGATTGGGAAGGAACAGCGGGACGATTACGTCGCGGGAACCCTGCTTTACTTTAACCAGGAGTACTTCGGGCCGGGGCTGTTCCGGGCATCCTCGTTCCCGGTCACCAACAAGCAGGACGACCGCAAAATAGCCCAGTTGGTCTCTGCCAGTGAGCAACGGCTGCCGGGGATCAACTATTTGTAGGGCGGATCAGACCACCGAGTGGTATCGGGACGCCCCTGTCCCGGAAAAATGGGTCACGCGTCTTTGCCCTTGTCGTCCTGGCCCAGTTGCGCTGTCTCTTTGCTGAGGTGGCCGGAGGTCTTGTGTTTTACGCGCTTGCCGTCGGCGTCGCTTCCGTACGAGTAGTAGTATCTGCCGTAGTTCAGGTCGCGCGGCACCACCTTGTTGAACACGCATCCCACAACAGGCGCCTTTGCGTAGCGAAGCGACCGCAGCGCCTCCTTGAGAAGCCTCCGCCGAGTCTCTTTGGCGGATATGACCAGCAGGATACCGTCCACAAGGGTGGCGATGATCGGCACGTCACTTAGTCCGACTATCGGCGGACAATCGATGACAACCGCATCGTACTTCCCCGCCAGATCGGAGATGAGGGCCTTCATGCCCTGCGAATTGAGGATGTCGGACGGGTTTGGAGGCAGCGGTCCGGCAGGCAGCAAGCTCAGGCCCTCTACCTGAGTCGGCCGGATCGCCTGGTCAAGCGCAGCGTTCCCTGTGACCACATTCGTGACCCCAACATCTGCGGCAATCCTAAGATGGCGGCACAGCGAGGGGCGGTGCAAGTCCCCGTCCACCAGCACAACGTTCTTCCCACTTGTCGCCATAACAACGGCCATGTTGACCGCTGTTGTGCTCTTCCCTTCTCCGCTGCCGGGGCTGGTAACACCAATTACCCGCATGTCCCTGTCCACGCCGGAGAAGACCAGGTTGCCTCTGAGTATTCTGAAACTCTCCAAGAGTGCGAACGGAACGTTCTCCAGATAGGCCAACCTCGGCTTATCCACAACCATTGGCGTCCGGCTGAGAACGGGCAGACCGGTGATCTGCTCGATCTCATCGAGCGTGCGAACGTGGTCGTCCCTGGCTTCCATCACCAGTCCAAGCGCCAAGGCAAAGCAAATACCCAGAAACAGGAACAGCGCGGCGGACTGAGGCACGTTGGGACTGATTGGCTTCTTCGGTGCCGTGGCCGAACTGACCACCTGCATACTCGGAAGCCGCGACTCCTCGCTGATCCGCAGGGTCTGGTAGCTCTGGTTCAGGAGTTGGTGGGTGTTCTCCAACTGCGTCACCGTGCTGGTCAACTCGGTGGTGTGACGTTCCTGGTTGGTCATATCGGTAAGCTCGCGCCTGGCGGCATCACGGGTGCTTCTCATCACCTGCAGTCTGGTCACAAGACCCTCGGCCCTTACTTGTGCCGCCACGTATTGCTGCTGGAGAAGCGTAGCTTGAGGGTTCTGGGCCATCTGCCGCCCCGAAATGAGGGTCTGCAGTTGGCGGGTGAGCCTGTCCTTTGCGTCGGCTATCTGGGCGTCCAGGGCCTTGATCTCGTTGGAGTCAGTCACATAAGTCTGCCGTCTATCCGCCCGCCTGGCTTCCAACTGCCCTATGAGTTCCTCGATCTGAGCCCGCTGAGGGTTCCTGACTTCATTGATTTCGGCGACAATGCGAGGCTCCGTTCGGTAGAGCTCCGCCTTGAGCGTCGCGATATTCCGGCGAGACTCCGCCAAGCCCGCTTCATCCTCCTTGATCTGCGCTTCGTAGCTGGCCAACGCTCGCACGCGCCCTATAGCTACCTCATCCGGCACAAACAGCCCTGTCTTGCGTTTGCTCTCCGCCAGTTCATCTCTAGCCTTTCTCAACTCCGCACCCACCCGCGCAAGCTCATTCTCCACATAGGAAATCGCTGTCTTGGAGGTCTCCCGAAACTGCTGTGTGTCGCGAGCCACGTATGAGGTCACTATGCCGTTAGCCAGGTCCGCCGCCGCGTTCGTGTCTCGTGCAGTTACCGAGATGCTGATAACGTCGGTATCGCGGGAGTTTGCTATCTCCACCTTCGCGTCTTGGGCGAATGCTTGGGTATCCGGATGGGCGGCTGACACCGTCTCCCGCCAGACATCCTGGCTCTGCAGCATACGAACCTGGGTCTTGATCGAGCGAGTTCGCGTAAGGCCCTGCAGGTCACGGAGGATCGGGACCCCCTCACCCGCGCTGCCTACCTGGCTGCTGCCAGAGAGCGGCACTACTATCTCCGAGACTGCCTTATAGTACTTGGGCCGCGAAAGAGTCCAGAGAATTCCAAAAACGAAGCAGATTACCAAGGCAAGGGCCATCCAGACACCTCGCCGCTGGATGGTCCGCTGAACATCCTGCAGGGAGATCGCCGGAACAGGCGCTGCTTCCCGAGATGGTATATTGGGCTGGTTCTCTGTATGCTGCGAATTGGGCACTGCTATCTCCCCCTGGTGTTTCGTAGTTCTCACTGTGACACCGAGGTTTTGGCTCTTGCCATCGACCTCGCAAAATGTGATTTCAGATGACTAATGACCTCAAATGGCGCTCGGATGCGCAGAAGCCGCGACAGCCCCATGTATAACCCGGCGTGCGCTGCCGCCAGACCCACCACCTGAATGGCCCACGGCAATCCACCTAGAACGGTGCCCGCCAGGTACACGCAGCCTGCGCACACACCGCTAACCGCAGCGTAGGGCCAGACGTCCGCAAGCTGCTCCAACATCGAATATTTTATGATCCTGCCGGTGTAGAAGGCGTTGACCCATAGGCATATCCATGACACTGCCACCTGCCCCCACACAACTCCCATTATTCCGAACCTGCACGCCACCAATACTCCCGCGGTGGCGATGATCACCTTGGCGACGGACAGCCGCAGATACAGGTCGGAGCGACCCGATGCCTTGAGCACGTTCAGGTTAAGCGCGTGGAGGTGGTACAGCACGCCGCTCAGGCACAGCACGCGGAAGTATGGTATGCTCGCGGACCACTTATCCGAGAATAGCATGATAAACAGCGGTTTGGCAATCGCGGACAGCCCAAGAATCAACGGCAGCAGCACGACGCTGGTGTAGATTATAGACCGCCGGTAGCCTTCTCTCAACTGCGCCTTGTCGTGCTGGATCGACGCGTACGCCGGGAACGATACGCTGATCACGCTGCCGGTGACAGAGTCCGCCACCTGCCGCTGGGTAAGCTGGGCGCGGGAGTAGTAGCCAAGGTCGGCTTTCGTGAAGAAGTGGCCTATGATCATAGGATATAGGTTGTCGAACACTGTGCCCAGCAGACCTGACACCAGCAGCCGTGAACCGTAAGGAAACATTCTTCGCAGAGACGCCAAACTGAATCGCCAAACGGGCCGCCACGAGGAGAATGCCCAATACAGACTTGACCGCACCAGCGAACTGCTCACCGACAGCAGAACCAGGCTCCACACTCCCAATCCCAACTGGGCCAGGGTAATCCCCAACGCGCCGGAGGCCGCTGAGGCCCACATCTGTGCCTTGCTCTGAGCGTGGAAGTTCAACTGCTTCGCAAACAGGCAGCTTTGCACCATACCAAAGGCATTGAAGATGAACACCAGCGAAAAGACCCGGCAGATGGCGACCAAGTTCGCCTCTCGGTAGAAAGCAGCGATGGGAACCGCCAAGAACCAGAACACGACACACAGCAGTGCCGCCGCAATAAGGTTGAAGTAGAACACTGCCGACTCGTCGACATCGTTGACGTCCTGCATCTGTATGAGGGCTGATCCATATCCGCTCTCTATCATAGACTGACCAAGAAGGGTGAACACTGTCAGCAGCGCGGCCACCCCGAAATCCTCCGGCGACAACAGCCGCGCTAGCGCTATGGCTACCACGAACTGGATCACCTGGTTCGCGAACGTGCCGCCGAAGCTCCAGACCACGGCGCTGAATGTCCTCTGGCTCAAGCCGCTCATCCCGACCGCTCCAGCATAAGGTATTCGATGGCACTACATATCCGATGGACGCTTTTTGTCGGGAGTTCGCTGTAGATGGGCAGAGTGAGTATCTGTCTCGCGGTGCGGGCGGCGACCGGCATCTCCGCAACCTCCGCGCCCTGATAGCACGGTAGGTCTGAGAGCAGCGGGTAGAAGTAGCGTCGGGTGAAGATGTTGAAGCGCTTCAGACCCTCGTACAACTCGTCTCGCGACACGCGCGACTGGCCATCCAGTACCTCAACAGGCTGGTACGCGTAGTTGCGGCCAATGCCGCCTGGCAGGGCCGGAGGGATGCGTATGCTGGGAACACACGACAGCCGTTCGCGGTATACCTGCGCTATCTCCGCGCGCGCGGCAATTATGTCATCAAGATGTGGTAGGACCTGTAGGCCCATAAGTGCCTGGAACTCGTTCATCTTGGCGTTGGTACCCAGGCCAACTACATCTACTTCCGAGGCGATCCCGAAGTTCTTGAGGTGGTTGAACATCTGTTTATGCCCGGGATCGGAGAATGTGAGCATCCCGCCCTCGATAGTGTGGTAGAGCTTGGTGGCGTGGAAGCTGAACATAGAGACATCGCCGAAACGCGCAATGGACTCTCCGTCCACTGTGACTCCGAAAGCATGGGCCGCGTCGTAGATCAGTTTCAGACCGTGCCGCCGCGCGACATCAGCCAGAGATTGCAGGTTGCAGGGGTGTCCAAAGACATGGACAGCCAGGATTGCGCTTGTATTGGGGGTGATCGCTGCTTCGACCGCTCCGGGATCGATGGTGTAGCGGTCAGGCTCAATGTCGACAAACACCGGCTTCAGGTTGTTCCACCACAGCGCGTGCGCCGTCGCGACGAAGGTGAACGGCGTCGTGATCACCTCACCGGTCAGCCCGAGCCCGTGGAGCGCGATCTGTAGAGCGAGAGTGCCGTTGGCGAAAAGACACAGGTTCTGTGTGTCCAAGCGTCTCTCAAGGGCCGAGGTGAAGCGTTTAAGCACGGGGCCGTTATTGGTCAACCAAACGTTGTCCCATATCTCCTTCAGCCCGCTCGCGTATTGATCGAGCGGCGGCAGGAACGGTCTGGTCACATAGATCGGTTCCGCGAACGGTTCCACGGTCGTATCTGCTCTGCGTGATCGGACGTCTGTGTCTGTCATATCAGTCTGAAATCCTTCAGCCTCCGCTGCGTACCCTCGCGACCGCAGTGCATAAGCACATCGATTACCGAGAGTCCCGGGGCGAATTCGTCGCCGAACTGGTCGTATGGCGTAAATGAAGACTCCACGAAGTGCAGTTCTATGCCGTTGCGGGCGAACTGGTCCTTGTAGTACAGTCCCTTGCCCCCGATGGCGTTGATGTAGACCTGCGCGTCCTCCTTCTTGCATATATATATTACCCGCGTGGACTTGACATCAGCTACCTGGTAGGATCGAGTCAGTTCGGGAACCATCTCACTACCGTTTCGCACGGCTTCTTCTAGGTCCTGATACGGGCTGATATCGTCGGTGATCTCCGTCGCTATGCCGAGGAACCCGGCGACCGTTCTGACCGTATGACAGTTCAACTCGCCGATGCGTTCCGCTTCTACACTGACCGCGTTCTCAATTACCGGAAACACCTCGTCGAAGAACGGCGCCTTTCTGTAGTTGAAGCTAATGAGGTCCAGGAACTTGCCCGGCCACCTTTGTGAGTAGTCGATCTTCACATCGCGTATCTTCGCAAACGAGCTCACCCCTCGAACCGGCACAGAACAGTAGACCACGTCGCGCCCCTTGAGGCGGATGCGGTTGCGGTTTATCCACCCCTTCTTTATGTAGCAGAGGTTGTCGTAGAGTATGAACTTATCCGCGGCGGCTATCAACTGGAAGTAGCCGATGTACGGGAAGAAATATGGTTGCATTATCGCCAGTCGCAAGGCTCTACCTCGCTTTCCCAAAGAGTTTGCGTTCTGCAATCCATCGCAGCACAACGGGCAGATGCTGCTTCATGGGCTCCGCCGCGCTGCCGATCATCCAGCAGTTGCGGTTACACTTATCAACGCAGGCGCGGATTCCCCCTGCTGCCGGGCCATTCCAGATGTCTTCAAACGACTGCTCCCTGATGCTCCCCATCGACCGCTCCATCACGTTGCACGGCATTACCTCGCCGGTCGGATCGAGGAAGAACGCGTCGTGTCCCATTCGGCACGGTAGCGGACGCGGCCTTCCCTGGATGTAACCGATTAGATAATGGTTGAAGTAGGCTCGGAACCAGTCTTTGGGGCGACGGCTGCGCAGCAGTTCATCGACCAGTCCGGACAGCGCGG
Organism: uncultured bacterium; assembly: GCA_964611645.1. Taxonomy (GTDB): domain Bacteria; phylum Armatimonadota; class UBA5829; order UBA5829; family UBA5829; genus CAZTAO01. Next base: position 13,845 of record CAZTAO010000062.1, read on the forward strand.
CAGCGGCCTCATCCGGCTTGGAGAACGTGTTATCCGTCTTGTGGAAGTAGTAGGAGTTGTGGACCGCTGCGGTGGCAAACTCCACTTTCATCATCTTGGCCAACCGGTACAACTCTATTAGGTCCGTCACGTTGCGGTCTGAGAGTGTGATACCGAACCCAATGTCCTTCAGACCCTGCTGGTGGAGGGCCAGAAGCGTGCGGATTCCGTGGTCGAACCCGTCTGCCAAGCCCCTGAGTTCGTCATTGGCCTTCGGCAGCCCCTCCAGGCTCACCCGCACCCCGATCCACGGGTGCTTCCGCACGGTCTCGAGAATGCGGTCGGTAAGGTAGCCGTTGGTGCTGATCACCACTCGCCCCGCCTTCTCCCGCAGGACCGCAAGCAGATCAGAAAGGTCCTCTCTGAGGAAAGGCTCACCGCCAGTGACATTAATGCTTGGTATCTCAGGCAGCTTGGACAGGTCTTCCGCCGTTATTTCCTCTTCCCGCGAAGACGGATACTGCCATGTGTTGCACATGTGGCAGCGTGCGTTGCAGCGGTATGTGACAATGATGCTGGCAAACTTGATCATTATGTGCTCAGTTAACTTCCTTCTCAGTAGTTGCCCTGGCCAGACTCTTGCTTAGGATATCCTGATAGTACCTCTCAAACTCGTCTGCGACCTGATCCCACGAATAGCACTCCCTAGTTCTGGCAACAGCCCCCTGACTGCGGTCTTCAGGCGCTTGGTCTGTGCAGACCATATCCCGCAGTTTGGCCTCAAGATCATCGATATCACCCCGGCGGAATGTCACCCCGTGAGTGTCTACTGCCTCGATGTTCTCGGGGATGTCGCTAACGAGGCAGTCCGTGCCGCAGCTCATTGCTTCCAGAAGGGATAGCGACAGCCCTTCCATATCCGATGGCTGCACGTACACCCGCGCGTAGGCAAACAACTCCTCCAGCAAGGGGCCATCGACAAAGCCGGTGAACACGATCCTGGGATCGTCTCCCGACAACGCCTTCAGTTCCTGTTTGTAGGACGATTCACCCACCGCGTCACCGGCGATCACCAGCTTATCCGTCGTAGGCAGTCTGCGAAACGCCGGGATCAGATAGTGAGCGCCCTTCTCCCGGACCAGCCGGGAAGCTGAAAGCACATATCCCTTCGGCTCAAGCCCCAAGGCATAGATTTCGCGTGCAGGGCGACGGCTCCTCACCTGGGACCCGCCAGGAATATAGCGTGTCTGGATGCCGTATGTCTCCTCGAAGAACTCGCACTGGGTCCTGGAGACCGCCGTAAAGTTGCTATTAACCAACACAGACCACTTCTCCAGAGTCCGTAGCGCAGCCCTGCCGAACCCACCCCATCGCCCTCTCTTCCACTCCAGTCCGTGGTATTGGATGAGCGAGGGCTTGCGGCACAGCCTGGTGAACCACCCCATCGCGCCGGGCCCTACCGTATGCAGGTGGACTATGTCCGCCCACGGGGAGATCGCTGCGTGAGCAACCCCGAGGATACCTGCGCTAAGCTTCTCGCACTGGGTCAGCGGTATGCACGGCACCCCGATGATCTCCATGCCTCGATGCATCGGCTCTATTTTGCCGTAGTTGCACATGGAGTACACACGCACGTTGTGGCCGCGCTGAACCAAGCGCGTCCCAAGCTCCTCGGTGTACTTCTCTATGCCTCCACCCCTACAGATGTTCTTGACAACGACGAACGCTATGTTCACAGAATGTCCTCTAGTAAACGATAACTGCAGGACCATTCCCCCTCCGCGCCGCAGTGGGTTGGGGGCGGTTCCTTCCACCTGACGGTTGTGCTCAACTATTATGCCAAAGGAACCTCACCCCGTCCCCCTCCGTGCGCAGAGAGGGAGCAGAACATCACCCGCGTACAGCCGAGTATATGTCTAACAACGATTCCAGATGCCGCTCGTGTGAAAACACCGTCTCCACAATACGCCGCGCGGGAGCGCCAAGGTCGCCCAGTGAACCGCGTTCCCGCCACATCTCCTGCATGCGGTTCCGCAGGGCAGCGGCGTCGCGTGATGGGAAGAGGAAGCCGGTCTTGCCTTCCTCCACCAACTCCGGGATACCGCCGATGTCGGCACCCAATACCGGTTTGCCGTATGCAAACGCCTCAAGCGCCGCCATTGGCGCGTTCTCATACCACTCGGACGGCATAACACAAAACGCCGCCCCGCGATAGGCATCAGCCAGGGCATCGCCGCTGAGGTGCCCTATCAGTCTGACCCGGTCGCACATCGCGTGGCCCTCTATGTGCGCCTCAAGCTCCCCACGAAGAGGGCCATCACCCACAATGCGCAGCGGTAAATCCAGCCCCTCGACAGCATTCAGCAGCGTCATTAAACCCTTCTCCGCTGACAGCCGCCCCACATAGAGCGCATAGTTACCCTCGCCGATAGCAGGTGAGACGGCGGACGCATCGATTGAGTTTGGCAGGTACGCCAGCCGATCCGCTGCCCATCCGCTGACCTCAAGCTTTCGCATCATGAACCTGCTGGGGCAAATGAATACCCGCACCGGCGCGTACTTCCTCCACACCTTTGTCACGTAAGCCTCCACGGTGTAGACCGCCGAGGCCGCCAGATCCGACTTGTGGCATCGTTTCAGCAAACACCGGTAGAAGTGTCCAACTCCGCACGCGTCGCAAACCTGCCCGTGATTCAGCGCAAGGTACGACGGGCACACCAGCTTGTAGTCATGAACGGTCAAGACCGCAGGTATGCCGGCATCGCCGATTACGTCCAAGACCGAGGCCGTCAGCCCGCCGTAGATGTTGTGGGCGTGTAATGCCTGCGGCCTGACATCTCCCAAGAACCGCCGAAACGCTCTTGCGGTTTCGTAGTTGTAGACTATCTTCGGCATCTGGCGGAGCTTGCCCAGCGCGCCGAGGGTGTTCACGTCAACCAGCGGCGGGTAGTAGTCCGCGTGAGCGGTTTCAATATCCTGCGATCCCCGACGCGAGAAGAATGTGACCGTGTGCCCTGAGCGCCGGAGCATATCCGCCTCGGCAAACATCACCCGCTCAGACCCGCCTCGCATGTAGAGGTAGTTGTTCGCGAAACACACGTTCACTGCCGGGCTGCCTCTGTGTGAACGTTTCCGGGAGCGGCCCGCGCGGAGACCACGAACAGCACGAAGAGGCTCATGACCAGGAAGTTGTCCAAGTTGTTCTCCGTGAACGCGTAGACAGCCATCATCACGCAGACCCACCGGCTCGACGGATCGACGCGCACATAAATAAGCAACCACACCGCGATGTTTGCCAGGAGTCCGATCAGCCCCACTTCCAACAGCATTCTAAGGTAGTCATTGTGAGGCAGGCGCCCCGTAACCGCCTCACTGGAACCCACGCCGTGCCCCAGCAGCCTCTCAAGCCAACTTGAGTGTTGGAACGTTATCAGGGTCTCGCGCCAGTGCATAATCCGCCACAGAGCAGACGTGGACTCAGCGCCGCCATACTCCTTGCCCACATCCCAGTAGTTGATCTCGGAACCACGCGAGCGATCATTGAGCACGTCTACAACAGCGCAGACCTTGAGCATCATATCCCCGACCGGCCCCCAGCGCTCCAGCTTCTGCGGGTCGATGCTTCTTGCCGATAAGAAGAAGAGGACAACAAGACTACCAGCCACAAGTACCGTCAAATAGGCAGCCCGTGCGTACTTGGTCCGCGTCAGCCAGGCAAAGGCCCCGGCCATATATCCCAGCAGCGCTCCCACAGTCCCGGACAGCAGGATGAACGCCAGGGCGATTGAGTGTAATGCTGCCTTGAACCGCATGGAGTCTGAATTGTGGTCTATGAAGAATAGCAGGCTCATCGCGGCCAGCGCGAAGTTGTTGGGGTTGGCGAAGACGCTCTGGAGCCGTTCGCCGGATGCTCCTCCAGGGGCCATTGCGCCAATCATCAGCAGCCCCAGCACCGTCCCAAGCCCCCAGAACCGCGTGCGCGACTTGGAGAGCGGCGGGAGGTTCAGGTTTGCTGTCAGGAGGACCAGGAAATACAGCGCGGCGTACTTGGCCCAATAACCCAGGTTGAGGTCAGCCAGGAGAGTCGCGCCCGTCAGAGTCGCAGTCAGCGGTAGAATGCATGAGACCAGGAGCGCTATGGTGAGGCCGGATATCGGGATCGGGAATATGTAGCGCCCGTACTGTACGCCCACGAAAAGCAGGAAGCCCATCGCCCCGATGATCTGCAGGTTGATACCGGTGATGCCGCCAATCAGCGTGACTATCGCATAGCAGCAGTAGACGAAGATGATGGGGACCCATGGACACGTAGCGGAACGCTCGCCGATTGTCTCATCAGGCTCCGGCGCGACCTGCCGCGTGTGAATGGATCCCGCCTTCCCTTGCGTAACCTGTCGAGTTGGGTTGGACACGAAAACTCTCCAATGGAACGCTCTCTACTACGGCGGCGAGTGTCCGCCTGCGGCGGCTGCAAACAACTCACCCACCGTGTAGGCTTCGGCGACTATGCCGGGTATGGTTCGAGCCAGCGCGGCCCGAGTCTGAGCGCGCTCACCCAAAGCGCGCTCCGCTAGACCAAGTAGATCGACCAGGGGCTGCTTGCAGTCCCACACGAACTCCGACAGCCCAAGCATCCCCATCACCCCGGATGCCTTGTGGCTGTACTGCATTATCACAGAAGGAGTGCCCGCTGAGGCGGCACTGATTACTGAGTGCATGCGCCCGCCAATGAACATCTCGCACTTCTGCAGAACTCCTTTGTACACCGACGGCGGATAGTCCCCCATCAGGCAGTACACGCCGGTACGGTCCCCCATCGCGTCCAGGATCATCTGAGCGGCCGCCCTGTCGTCTCCATCGGGAGACAGTCGCATCTCCTGGGTGAGGCCGGGGAAGCCCGCCGGGTAGATCTGATGCGGAACCAGAACAATCGGCAGACCCGTGATCCGACGCAGGTGTTCGACTAGCCCGGCCATATCCGGAGCGTAAGGCCGACCGGTAGCCTGGGGGAAACGATGGTGTAGCAGTATGCTTGGATTCACCCCGATCAGAGGCGCTCCCACGGGAATGCCCTCGCGCCCAAGTATGTCGTCCACGGCAGCGTCGTCGGCGGAATCCAGCACAAAGGCAGTGTCCGGCAGGCATCGGACATCTCTCAGCCCCAGGCCTTCCACATATTTCTTCGAGTTCGGCTCGCGCACGGTCAACACATCGAACAGAGACAGACCCCACCGGGCCATCAGCCTGTCGACCGCGCTCCTGAACGGCCCGACCGACGCTGTGACCAGGATCAGCGGAACGCCCCGACGTTTGATTGCCAACGACTTCTGAAGCAGAGACCGCGACGGTGAGGACACGTAGCCGTCACCCCACGCGGAGGCTACAGCGTCAACTCTCTTCACGATATCGCGGAACTGCCGGATAGTGACCCATTGGGAGGGGCTGCGTTCCACATACTCTATCTCGAAGCCGGTGGAGTCCAGGTAGGTACGCTCGTGTTTCGGCAGACTGCTGAGCATCACAAATGACGCAGTTGGGAACTGCTTGCCCAGTATCTGCAAACACCCGATGATGAGGGCTTGTGTTCCGATGCTCACCGTCGGGATGCGGGATAAGGCGTCAACGAATATCTTCATAAGCGATTATCTGTGCCTGGTATCACCACCTTGAATTGGCGGCGTACTCCCTCAGTCTGCTTACCAACTTGCCGGGCGCGAACAGCAGATATGACGGCCCCAGCCGCTTCTTCATCCGCACCTCGCGCCACTCCCGCTGCACATCGCGGATCCGGGCCAATATGGCGTCCGCGTATCGGCCATCGGTTAGCTCATCGAATGATCTCAACACGTACGTGGTATCCTCAAACAAGCGCGATGCGCTCACTTGGCTGGTCATCCCCGTCGCCACCCGCCGCCTAACTGCCATAAGGTCATCTATGTATCCAAACGGCCCTTTGTGCGCCGCCCACAGCCGGAGAGTGAGATCGGGGCACCACACAGTCCTATCCCACTCCGGGATGCTCAAAGCAATGTCTGCCCGAAGCATAATGCTCGCGGTCGGGATGAAACAGGGTCGGGCTATCACATCGTCGATGGTGAGGGTCTCCCTGAGGTCCTTGGGGCAGTAGTAGCGAGGCCAGGTGGTCTTGCCTTCCCAGATTACCAGAGCGTCGTGGAAGCACATAGAGTAATCCGGGTGAGACTCCAGGAAATCTACCTGTCTCTGCAGCTTCAGGGGATCTATCCAGTAGTCATCGCCCTCGCACAGCGCGTGGTACTTCCCTCTGCTTGCCGCGCGGACCCGTTTGGCGTTCTGCCACCCGCCCACATTGGATTCCGAGGTGATCAGACGGATGATGTCAGGGAACTCCTGGGCGTATGATATGGCTAGGTCGCGGGTGCCGTCGTCGCTACAGTCCTCTCCCAGGACGATCTCGAACGGGAAACTGATCCGCTGCGCAAGAATCGACTCAAGGCACTTGGCAAGATACCGTATTTGATTGTAGGTAATAACTCGCACGCTGACCAGCGGATCGGCGTTATGCGTTTGTGTGCCTGCGACATTTGTGTCCACTGCAGCCTCGGTCCCGCGCGTGATTCAACTCCAAAGAGGACGTCTCGGAATCCCCGATGCCGCAGGTGCACACATCGCTTTCCGCGCTGAGTCAGTGTCGAAGTGGCTTCAGTGTATCACTTCAGGCCCTCGCCGTCAAGGCCGACGTCCGACGACGTCCGACGTAACAGCATCAGCATGCGGGACGCCTTCTTCGTGCGGGTGCGCGAAGATAAGACCGCAGCACTGCCGGACGTCCGTTGGTCACAGGTGTCAGACCTTGTTCCGCTTCTCGCGCCTGTTTGAGGCAGTAGGTGTCACAGCAAAACCCAGTGGCGTGATTCTAGCAGGCCCGCCCGGAACTGGCAAGACCCTGCTGGCTCGTGCGGTTGCCGGCGAATGCGGCGCTCATCTGGAAGTCGTCTCCGGGCCGGAGTTGCTGAGCCCTTACGTCGGAGCAACTGAACAGGCGCTGCGTGAGGTCTTCGACCGGGCCGCGAGGAACACCCCATCGCTCATACTCTTCGATGAACTGGATGCCATAGCTCCGTCGCGAGCTACAGCCGATGCCCACCACCAGCAGTCCATGGTCGCGCAGTTGCTTGCCTTACTTGATGGCCTTGAGTCACGCGAGGGGGTATTCGTTCTCGCCACCACCAATCGTCCCAAGTCAATTGACTCCGCGTTACGAAGACCCGGGCGGTTCGACCGGGTGGTCTGGATGAAGCTGCCGGATGAGCAGGGCAGGGGGGCTATACTACGGTATTATCTGAAACCGCTGAAGTTGCATCCAAGCATTGATGTTGATGCGCTGGTTGCCGATATGTCCACAGTCACCAACGGCGCGTCCGGTGCGGACCTGGAATACCTGTGCCAGACGGCCGCGAGGGTTTGTGTGAAAGAGGGAATGATCCACGGCACGTTGCCGGAAGAGCTTACGATAGGCCGAGAGCATTTCGAGGCGGCATTGGCATCGTTGGACATTCCGACTACTGGCGGTATCATTCCGGTGATAACCAGCGGAATGAGGCCGGAACGAAATGAACGGGATCTCAGCGGTGCCAGATCATTGTGAGTTTGGTGAGTTTCGTGAGTTAGATTCCGCCCGATCCAAAGTTCATTGTCTAGTTTACGCGCATGTGCATGCACGCGTGTACACGCACATGAGGCGACGGGGAAAGCAACTCACCAAACTCACCAAACTCACACGCTATCGAAAACACCGTGGGCAGTCCAAGCACTTAAGCGGCCGCGAGTTGATAGCCTGACAATCCCAATCGCTCACTAATCGCTCACTAATCGCCTACTAATCGCCTACTAATCGCCTACTAATCGCTTACCTGATCAGGACTGCGTAGCACATAACGTGTCGAACGTCCCTCTCCGACTCGTTCGAGAATGCTGCTATCGGTCATTGTTGCTAAGTCCTTGAACGCTTGGGCTCTACTAAGGCTGAACAGCCTTCCATAGGCTCCAGTCGTAATGCTTCCGTGCTCACGTACATAACTCAGGGTCGCGCGTTGTCGCTGTGTCATGCGGTCAGTTTCCAGGGTCACCACGGCGGTCTCTGGCTTCTTGAAGCGGACGATGAACGTACCCATCGCAGATACAAACTCCGGCCTCGGCATACCGCGCTCCTCGCAAGCGCGGACAATCCGCAGAGTGCCTGTGCCCCAATGCTCGATGAGCCTCGCACGATGCATGGCCTCAGCCAGCCGCGGATTGCGCGGCCGAGATGGGTGCTCACGATAGAGTTCCTCAACGGAGAGTCCGAATGGAAGCATTCCCGGATTCCAGACCTCCAGTCGGTCATCGTAGATACGGACTTGCACGGTACCGGTCATCGTGTAGTCCCTGTGGCATATGGCATTGGTGATCGCCTCGCGCACTGCATCGGCTGGGTATTCAGGTACCACCTCGTGTTCTGGTCTGCCCGTAATCACGGGCTGCTGCCGGGTATTGCGCACAACAAATGCCAGCGCTTCTCCCAACTGCGAGAACGCATCTCCGGCAAAACTTCTCTCATCAAGAAATCTCACGGAGTCAGTTCCCAGAAACCTAGCGCACATCACCTGGGCTTCTACCACGTATCTGCCCGGGTGTGGGGTGAAAAGCAGTGCGGCGGCGTTGCAGGGTTCGTCGCCAGCAAGCAGATTCAGGTTCTGCATTACACTTTCCGTCGACGTGCCGGTGTCCTGCCCAGCGCGCTTGAGGAACGATGTTACTAGCTCTCGATCAATGCCATCCACCGTCAAGCCACGGCAAGGCAGCGAATCCCAAGTCCGTCCCGAGGTTACTTCCATCAGGCGCTTGGTTTCGTCGCGCGACAGCCGTTGGTTCGTTCTGCCAACGCGCTTCAGCGGACGGGAGAATGCATAGACCGGTTTGACTGGACTCTCCTCGACAGTCACAGTGATCACCGCCGACCCCTCAAGACCGTCAAATGAAATGGATGGGAACTGCGGCGGGTCAGTATTATCCCTGATGTAGTTGGCGAGGTCTTCCAGGGTCCTGTTCCCGATCTGAACCCCGACTCTCACGCCGTCGTTGTTCAGACCGATGCGTACGACGCCGCCCGACGCCGTGGCAAACGCAGCTACGGATTCGGTGATCTCCTTGCGTTCGGACAGAGAAAGCGTGTTTTCGGTTGTCTCGGATTCCTTGATGTTCACAGCGCCATTATACCATTCTATGTACATACATTCTCGAACCTCGGAACCCGGCCCGTGTCTGCTTCGCCACCAGCCAATCCAGGCCACGCTTCCTGAACTCTCGGCCCAGAGTGTCAGCAGACAGGCTCTCCAGATCGAAGCCTTCGCACAACACCACAGCTAAAGCCTTCAGCGACCAGTAGTCCGAATCGATTCCGTGGTTGCGGGGAGAGTCTGCTACGACTTGGTCGGTGGCTTCAGTGGGAATATCGGCGAGGCGACGGGGACGTCCGGTGACTGGAGCGCGTGGCACAGACTCTATGCCTGCTTTGTTGAAAGCAGCAACGCCATTCCTGGCAGCGCGCTCGGACACTGACAGCGCCGCGCCGATCTGCGCAGTGGTCTTGCCCTGCGATGACATGAGAATACACAGCGCTCGTCTGCGCGTTACTCCGTCATGTGACTGTGAGAGCACTCTAAGTTGAGCGTCTTCCTCGGGGGTGATGGTTCTAGCGAACATAGCCATGCAGTGATTATATCACGCGCTATGGGTGAACATAAACGGGCACTTCTATGGACGGTTCTGAGATCACCAGCGCCAGCAGTAATGAGTTTGATGAGTTTAATGAGTTTCATGCCCCTTGTCATCAGAAGAGTGCATGTGCGCGTGCGCATGCGCACGCACGTGAAAAACGAAACGAAAAATGTTGGGAACCAAACTCATCAAACTCATCAAGCCGATCTGACATTACCAACCGATAAAGTTGCCGAGACTGGCAACGATGAGTTCTGATGGGATACCTGCAACCGCCAATAGATAGGAGCCTGAGGGCAACCACACAGCCAGACGGGAAGCTTCGCCTGGAACCAAACCGGCTTAGGGATGTCGGTGAGACCTTGTCAGTCAGTGCCCTGGTGCGATAGACTAAGACGTAAGGACAACCCCCAGCAGATGATGAACAAACCCGTGCCTTCCGCAAAAGACGTGTTGCCAAGAGGAGTGCTCTCCAAACTACAGAGTCACTGCTCGGGGTTGGTGTACATTCCTGCGCCGCAGACACGTGCCCAGATGAACGCAGATCGGGTTCTGTCCCTGCACACCCGGGGATATGAACCGGCGCGCATCGCGGAATCCGTCGGCCTGGCCACTAGACACGTCCGCAGGATCCTTCAACAGTCCGAGACGGGTAGCACGCCCGACTCCCGTACCGAATACAAAATCTACGAGACAGTTCCGCACGAAATAGTCGAACTTGTACAAGGGTATGTACGGGGACCTCTCTACGTTCCGCCAAAGACTTCCCAAGCAACATGTCGATTGGCCTCCATCAAGAGGCTACTGCGTAAGGGCATATCCGTCAGTGAGATTGCCAAGCGAGTAGGTGTGTCCGAGCGCCGGGTGTGGCAGGTCAAAAAAGCAGAACCCCAATCAGCGCAGTTGAAGCCTGTCGTGACCAAGCCTCCGATCAATATAGCCAAACCCATCACCCTGGATCCGTTCGCAACTATTCATATTGAAGATGCCGAAGAGATCCCGCCCGTACTCTGTCGCAGTTGCGGTTCACCGATGGACCAGGGTGGGAGCATCTGCATGGTGTGCGAACTCCACGCCAAAAGACGGGCGCGCAAAGACAATGATATCATTGTGGTTTCAAACTTTCCACACGCATTTCTTGATCGCGAGTTCTAGCGCTGTCATTCAATCCCTCAGACACAATGCTCAACTACTGAAATGCGAACTAATGGAATGTCCGCGTTATTGCTGCTACAAACACCGCAAATGTACTTCCGCAACCCCTTTTTGACACGTAAATGGCCAATTCCTGAGCGAAATCGCCAATATCGATCAACACGTCCCAGGCTCAAATCATACGATAGAGCATCCCCTCCGGTCTGTAACCCGTGCACGCAGACACTCTCCAATATCGGTTGTTGAGTCGCACAATTGGGGAGACAGCACTCGGAACGAGGGTGTCACAGGCTCAAAAGATGTCCTATCTGCCAACCGCGCGGTTCCCTGGAGAGTTCACCTACGGGTTTTGGAAGAAACTTTTGCCTTTGAATCGGCAAACGGGAGATAGGGGCAGAAGACTAATTCAGGCGCTTGGTCCGGCGGCGAGCTTATATGGCCGAATGTGCACTGGATGCGCACCAACCTGTCTATTCCAGCAGATTGGCAGTCGTCCAAGCGTGTCATGATCCACATCGGAGCCTCCGCATACTACGTGAAGGTCTTTCTCAACGGGAACGCGGTAGGGGATCACATCGGCCCCGTTGCTCCCTACGATGCCGACGTTACGCCATACGTCAACTGGTCCGGGCCCAACGTCCTTATGCTGGCTCTCCAGGACTGGACTGTCGCGTTGGCGCCTGGATCGGTCGATATTACGGCCTCTATTCCGGGAGACATCAGCTTTGCTCCCGCCGGCTCCGTGCAGGCGCCGCTTCCCAACGCTATGTGGGTCTATCTGGTGCAACCCTACAGCAAACTCTGGACGCACGACGTCCGGGTGCAGGGGATACCGAAGGTGCGGATTGCGGATGTATTCGTGAAGCCATCTGTGCGCTCGTGGAAGCTTGATGTCGATCTGACCCTGCGAAACGACGACGACCTAAGCCATACCGTAACGATAGAAGACTATGTCACCAAATGGAATGAAGCCACCGTGGCAAAGACTTTTACTCCAACAAGCATCACGGTCGGTGCGGGGGCGACGGTCAAGACCACGGTCACGGTCCCCTGGTCCGACCCAGTACTCTGGACTCCGAACCAGCCGCAACTCTACAGCCTTGTGACAACCATCAAAGATGGCGCGGTCGCTCTGGACACTCTGTCCACCCGTTTCGGGTTCCGAGAGTTCTGGGTCCAGAAGAGCGCCGATAACACGCGGAGTTGGTTCATGCTCAATGGTGTTCGGCAGAACCTACGCTGCCCCGCCCCCGGTTTTTCTTGGACACAGAAATGAGGTAAACTGTGTCTATGG
>CAZTAO010000063.1:0-25719 GCA_964611645.1 uncultured bacterium
GCCAACACCAGTTGGGGCACAGGATATGTTCCCGGAACCGTTGCGACACTCAGCAACAGCCAGGGAAGCATAGACGTGGCGGGATCTGTCGTATCACATCTGGATCCCACTACCACGCGGATCGAGCTGATGGTTACGCCTGCCTGGCCGGCCGCCACCACTCTTGGCGGATGGCTGCAGATGCGAGACGCAGGCGGAGCCCTCAGCGATTGGACACCCGTGACGCCTCAGGCGCCGTTCACTCCGCTGACTGTAGTCCCCTAACGGGCTGGAGACATCCGCTAGTTCAGCGCTAATGTGCGGGGCACGGGAGACCGTGCCCCGCTCTTCGTTTGACTGAAACTGAGCGTGGGAATAGAATGTATCCTGGATAAGCGCGATGGCGCATTCCTTCACAACGATCTTCGAGGTGTCTACTTGAAAGAATTCCTTAACACTGTTGTCTTCGCGTGTCTGTGTTTTGTTCTGGTCGCAGCGGGAGAGTCTGCGTTTGCCCAGACCGGTTCGCCGTTAGACAGCCTCCTCAACCCCAAGCCCGCCGCTCAGGCCCCGCTGGCGTCTTCTGCGCAAGCCGCGTTCCAAAAACGCTTTGAGAACGCCGTAAAGCTGCAGCAGGCCGGGAAGCTGGACGCCGCTATGAGCGAGTATAAGGCCCTGCGAAAGATGGCCCCAAACCATCCAGGCATCATCACGAATATGGGCATTCTCTATGCAGCAAAGAATCAGCTTGGTCCCGCGGAGACCGCGCTTCGCCAGGCAGTCAAGCTCGACGCCAAGAACACCATTGCGATGGAAATGCTGACGCGCGTGCTTATGATGAGGAAGAAGTTCGGCGAGGCCGTGAGCACTGCAAGAAGAATAGTGTCGGCTAACCCTAAGAACCCTCGCGCGCAGGCGCTGTTGGGAGTTGCGGCAATGCAGGCCCGCGACGCCCGGACTGCCGCCAAAGCATTCCAGGCCGTCCTCAGCATTAACCCCAAGGACGAGAACGCGCGCCTGAACCTCTCTCAGGCGTATGCTGGGATGAATGACTTCCCCAAGGCCCTGGCGACCCTGAAGCAGGTGATGGCGAAGGGCAGCAATCCTCAATTGGAGATGGCTGCCGGTTATCTGTCCGAGAGAGCCGGCGATAAGCGGGGAGCCATCCGATACTACTCATCGGCTGCGGACGAGAAGGTATACAGGACCCCGGCGCTGCTCAGTGTCGCGCGGGTGCAGTCTTCACTTGGCGAAGAGGACAAAAGCGCGGAAACATTCATCAAGATTCTCGACACAGACCCGACCAACTACGATGCCAACGTAAACCTCGGCAGATACTATTTCATGAAGGACAAGGCCGCCGGAGCCCAGCAATACCTCAAAGCGGCGCTGAAGGCCAGACCGGACAACCCAATGGTCAACGTCCTTATGAGCCTCACTCTTGGAAGGCTGAACAAGCCAGTGGAGGCGGAGGCCGCTGCCCGCAAGGCTCTGAAGGCCAGCCCCAACGACAGGAGCGCGATGGAAGCGCTGGGATCTTCCTTGGAGGCGCAACGCAAGCTGGACGATGCTCTGAAAGTCTATACAGGCTGGGAGAAGCAGCTTCCCAAGGACTTCCTGCCCAACTACAAGAAGGCCCTTGCGTATTCAAGAAAGGGAGACCAGAAGAACTCCCGAGCGCAGTTCAAGCTGGCCCACGATAAGTCCCCGAAGAACTTCGATGTGCTGTTGGCTTATGCGGGGGCAGTGAAGGGCCAGGATGACTACGCCAACGCCGCGATCCTATTTCGCAGAGCGCTTCTGCTCAAGCCCAACGACCTCGGCACCACGGTAGGGCTGTCCGACAGTCTCTTCGGCCTCAACAAGAAGGATGAGGCAGTGAGTGTGCTCAAGGAACTGGTAGTCAAGCAGCCCAAGAACCCCGATGCCTACAGCGCGTTGGCCTCGATGTATGAGAAGCAGACGCTGCCGAAGCAGGCCCTGGAGCAGTATCAGCGGATTCTGACCTTTGCTCCAAAAGACCAGAATGCGCTGCAATCCATCGCCAGGATGCAGGAGAAGAGCGGGAATTTCACCGCGTCTGCCGACGCCTATCGCAAACTGCGAGACGCCTATCCCGAAGATAGAAGCTACACATACTATGCCTCACAGGTCATCAACATGACCGACAAGGCGGGCAAGCCGGACGATGCCATTGCCGAAGCCAGGAAGCTGGTGGAGTCGAAGCCGAAGGAAGCCTCGTTCCGCAACCAGTTGGCGGACCTGTTGACCAAGAAGAAGGACTACGACGGCGCGATCGCGCAGGTCGAGGAACTGACCAAATCCGACGATGTGAAGACCAGGACAAACGCGTATGCCAAGATCGGCGGCATACTCGAAGAGCAGGCAAAGCTCCCCGAGGGCAAGTTCGACCCCTCCAAGATAGAGCTGGCCATCGCATCATACAAAAAGGCCATCGACGCCTCGCCAAGCAGCACCCCCACCCTGAAGGCCCTGCAGAGGATATATGCGGACCAGAAGAAGCAAGGGGAGTATCAGACTTACCTGAAGGACCTGGTAGAGTCCGGCAAGCCCGAAGTGCCATACGGGTTCTACTACGAGGCTATGAAAGGTGACGGCAAGCCTGATGAGGCTGTGAAAGTGCTCGAGGCTATCCAGAAGAAGCCCAACAACGACAACACCCTGGCGTACGCTCTTGGCACGGCCTACGGCAACGCCGGTGAGCATCAGAAGGCCCTGGATCAGTTCAACCGCCTCATCGCCAAGAATGCGAAGGATACTTCCGCTCTCAGGGCTGCGGCCAAAACATACAACAGCATGGGCGAGAAGGACAAAGCCATTGAGACGTGGCGAAAGGCGTATGATTCGTTCAACTGGGACCCCAGCCCACTGAAGGAGATCGGGGACATTTACGATTCGCAGGGGAAGAAGGCCGAGGCGATCAAGACATACGAGGAGTACTTGAAGCAGTGGCAAGACGACCCTGCGACAAAGAAGAGACTTGAAGACTTGAAGAACCCCAAGCCGGCAGTAGCGCCAACAGCTCCGGCAACACCGGTCGCGCCGGCAATTCCCGCGACGCCCACGACACCGGAACCGCCGAAATAGTTCTGCATTGGAACGCTGAAAGAACCTCTCCCTAGCCCTCCCCGTGCGCGGGGAGGGAATTGGGGACTCCTGTGTTGCGGTACGCGAACTGCTCTGTTTTGAGGTGAATATGGTGACGCCAAAGAGATCGATACACTTCGACTTTCATACGATGCCGGGGATAGCCGAGATTGGGAACAGGTTCGACGCGGAAACTTTCGCGGGGACGCTGGCCGATATGAAAGTTGATTACATCAACTTCTTCGCCAAGTGCAACGTCGGCTACACATACTACCCCAGCGAGGTCGGCGTGAACTACCCTGGACTGAGCGTGGATATGCTCGGAGGGGTTGTTGACGCCTGCCACAAGCGCGGGATCGGGGTGTCGGCATACATCAACAGCGGCCTGGACCACGAGCAGTTCATCCGCCATCGAGACTGGTGCCGGATCAACGCCCAAGGCCAGATATTCGAGACCGACAAACTCGGCGACTTCTTCAGAATGGGGTGCATGTTCACACCCTACCGGCAGTATCTGCTGGCGCTGGTGGATGAGGTGCTGGAGAAGTACCCTGTTGACGGGCTGTTTCTGGACTGCCTGCTCGCCACCCCCTGCTACGGGTCCGAGTGTATCGAGGGAATGCAGAAACTTGGCATCGACACCTCGGACAACGAGGCGGTCACGGAGTATGCGCGGCGTGGAATCTACGAGTTTCTGGATGATGTCGAGGCTATAGTCCGCAGGCGAGGCAGAGACATCCGCCTCTTCTACAACGGCGTGTCATACAAGCGTCAGCCCGGATGGCTGGAGATGGAAGTACTCCCGACCGGCGGATGGGGATACGATTTCCTGCCGACCGCTATCCGCTACTCCAGGACTCTCAATAAGGGTTACCTGCTGCAGACCGCGCGTTTCCACAAGAGCTGGGGCGACTTCGGCGGAATCCGACCGGAGCACTCCCTGCTCAATGACTGCTACACAGGCATCGCACACGGCGCGGGAGTCGGGATAGGAGACCATCTGCATCCCTCCGGCGAGATCACCCCGCAGGTTGCGCGACTGGTCAAGTCGGTTTTCGATAAGACCTCCGCGCTGGACCCGTGGACGGAGAATGCGCGAGCGGTTACCGAAATAGCGGTTGTGGAACCCGGAATGCACCGGTTCCAGGAAATGTTCGCTCCTCGCAAGGACGCGATGACTCCCTCCGTGAGAGGGGCATCGAGAATGCTGTCGGAACTCAAGGCGCAGTTCGACGTGTGCGACTCGGAGTCGGACCTGTCGGGCTACTCTTTGCTGGTCCTGCCGGACCACGTTGAGATGGACCCGCTTCTTGAGGGCAAGATTCAGGCGCACATTGCCAAAGGCGGGGCTGTGCTGAGTTCGGGATGGTCGTGCGTGGATGTGAGTTTCGGCCGTTTCGTATTCGACGCTTACAAAGCCTCCTATCTTGGCGACGAGGAGTTCGGGACGTCATTCTTCTCGGAAGACCCGTCACTTTCCCCGCTCAGCATCTACGACAGCGGCATCAAAATGACCGCGGGCGCGGGGTGCGAGGTGTTGGCGCAGGTTCACGACGCCTACTTTGACCTGGGTAAGTGGGACGGAATTCACCGCTACGCCTACTCTCCCCCAAGATTGGCTCCATCCGACAGAGCGGCCGCGATCCGATGCGGGAATGTCTCACACATCGCTTTCCCTGTCTTCGAGGGCTATTTCAGACACGCGCCTGCCCACTACAAGGCGCTGGTGAAGCAATGCCTGGACCTGCAGCTTCCCCAGCCTCTCGTGCGGGCAGATGGGTTCCCTAGCTTCGGACAGATAACTGTCACCGCCATCAAGGAAGGGCTGGTTACTCACCTGCTGGCATACGCCCCCGAACAACGCGGGGCGAGCGCGCAGGTGGTGGAAGAGCCTATCACGGTGTGTGACGCAAAGGTCGCCGTACGGGTGGATGGCAGACGCGTAGCGAAGGCCTACACTGCTCCGGACCGCCGGGAAGTGGAGTTTTCGGTGAACTGTGGGTATATAGAGCTAAGCATCCCCAGGATGTCGGGCTACGCGGCAGTGGTGTTGGAGTGGGAGTAGCACAAGCTTACCCCCTCTCCCCCGCCTCCGGGGAGAGGCGTTGCCCGGAAGCAGACCCTAGCGAAGCGGGGCTGAGGTGAGGGGAACAGACAAGCCTTGCGAGACAGCGCTTTCCAAGACTGCGCTCTCTCATCCAGACACTGAACTTGACTTCGGGGGCCGAAAATGGCTATAATGGCATCTGCGTTTGACGGAGGGAACCCCATAAATGGAAACGGTTAAAATCACTGCGAAATACCGCTCAGATATGAGCAAGAGCCATGTGAAGGAAATCCGCCGGAACGGTTGGGTAACAGCCAGCCTCTTCGGTCACACTGAGCAGCCCATATCGCTTGAGATAGACCTCGAAGACTTGGCAAGAAGGATCAAGACCACCGAGACCGGCGCAAAGTCGATCCTGGAAATCAAGATAGACGGCGGCCCCAAGGATACTGGGGGACCTGCGGTTATCAAGAACTTCGACCGCCACGCTCTCACCAGGAAAATACTTGATCTTCAGTTGCAGCGCGTATATATGAAGGAACTCATCAACGTAGGCGTTCCGGTGCGCGCGATTGGCGAGGCTCCGGGAGTCAAGGATGGCGGCATTCTTGAGGAAGTCACCAACGAACTCCATATCCGCTGCCTCCCTGGCACAATCCCTGCCCACTTCGACGTCGACATCTCGGACCTGCAGTTCATGGGCCACATTCGAGTATCGGATGTTCCGCTCCCTGAAGGCGTCGAGATCCTGACTGACGCTGACACCATTGTCTTCACTTGCGTGCCACCGCACGTGACGAAGCAGTCCCCGGCGGAGGAAGCTGCAGAAGCCGCAACAGCAGCGGCAGCAGCAACGGCCGCTGAATCCGCAGCGTAGTATTTCCTGCTCAATCCTGTAATCAACGGCGGAAGCACTTGCCTCCGCCGTTTTCGTTGTACGTGTCTGTCGGAAGCGTTTGTGAAAAGGGACACAGCCAGTGTTGGCTGTGTCCCTACGTCTTTCTACGTTTGCCGGGGCTATCTACTTGGGAAACGGCGCAGATTGATGAGCATTCCCTCTGACTTACGTCTCGCCCTCACCCTGCAATCTCTCCCAGGAGAGGGTGATTTACACCCAGCCTCTGAGGCTCATCGCTTCGGCGACTCGGCTTATGCTTACTATGTATGCGGCAGTCCGCATATCCGTTTCGTATTTCAGTGAAGCGGCCAGCACTTCTGCGAATGCAGTGGTCATCTTCTTGTCCAGCTTCAAGTGCACATCCGGCTCCTCCCAGTAGTAGTTGCTCACGTTCTGCACCCACTCGAAGTATGAGACCGTGACTCCGCCGGCGTTGGCGAGGAAGTCAGGGATGACAAACACGCCGTTGGCAAAGAGAATCTCATCTGCCTCGGGGATGGTGGGGCCGTTCGCGAGTTCGCAGATTATCTTCGCGCGCACCTTGCCGGCGTTCTTCTCGGTTATCACGCTCTCCAGAGCGGCCGGAACAAGCACGTCTACCGGCAGCTCAAGGATGGATTCATTGGTGATAGGTTTGGTTCCGGGGAAACCCGCCACCGAGCCGGTCTTGTTCTTGTGGGCAAGCAGGGCATTGGGGTCAATGCCATCCTCGCTGTAGATTGCGCCCTTGGTATCTGACACCGCTACTATCTTGCAGCCCAGAAGTTCCGGGAACAGCGACGCGGCAAACTGGCCGGCGTTGCCGTAGCCCTGGATGGCAACGGTGCTCTTGGTGAGGTCGATTCCCAGGTGCTTCGCGGCGTCACGAACGGTGTAGGCGCCACCACGGGCGGTGGCGTCTCCCCTACCCTCTGAACCACCCAATGCGAGCGGCTTGCCTGTTATGACCCCGAAGCTGTTGTAGCCGGTGATTTTGGAGAACTCGTCCATCATCCACGCCATTATCTGAGGGGTGGTGTAGACGTCGGGAGCGGGGATGTCTTTCTCAGGACCAAGGAGGCGTCCCACTGCGTCTATGTAGCCTCTGCTCAGTCTTTCCAACTCCATGCTGGACATCCTTTTGGGGTCACAGATCACCCCACCCTTGCCGCCGCCCATCGGAATGTCCACAACGGCGCATTTCCAGGTCATCCAGGCTGCCAGCGCGCGAACCGTATCTATGGTTTCTTCCGGGTGGAACCGGATTCCGCCCTTGTTGGGACCGCGGGCATCGTTGTACTGGACCCTGAATGCTTTGAACACCGTCACCGTCCCGTCGTCCATCTTGACCGGCAGAGACACGTGAAGCTCTCTCATCGGCTCTCGCAGAATGGCGTGAATGGACGGATCCATGTTCATTTTCTTCGCGGCTTTGTCTAGCTGCTCCTGGGCAATGGCAAATGGATTGGGCTTTCCGTTAGGGTTATCGCACATGATT
Organism: uncultured bacterium; assembly: GCA_964611645.1. GTDB lineage: Bacteria > Armatimonadota > UBA5829 > UBA5829 > UBA5829 > CAZTAO01. The sequence continues at coordinate 7,510 of CAZTAO010000063.1, forward strand.
GCACCTTTCAAGACGCAAACGCCGAACCCCGTACACCAAAAAGCCCCCACTCATGTCTTTGAGCGGAGGCATCAATGCCCGGATATGTCGGCGACTTCAGCGTCGTACTGTGATTATTCTAGCGGAAGCGCCCACGTTTGTCAAAGAAGCTCAGAAGCTTACGCGCCGAAGAGTTAGGGGAGCCGATCAGAGACGCGTCGCCGCCGCCAGCGAACTATGCCTGGCGGCGGCTAACACCTGATCTCGCGACACAGCCACCTTAGTTGACTGTCACATACCCCATTACTTTCCAACCACTTTTCAGGTTTTCGTTATCAGCGACATACATTCGCTCACACAGCTTCTTCCCGCTCTGGCTCTCCTCGAGAGTTATCGGCCAGAGCAGTTCCAACTGGCCCGGAGCTATGCCGTTGGGTATTGGCATGTCGGCGAGATTGACTGTGCATTGGCTGTTCTCCAGAATCACCGGTGACCCGGGAGCATAGCCAGTGCCCCAACTGGTGTTCGCGTCATTCTTGAGGTACACCTTGTTCTGCTTGGCATCATACATCAGCAGCACCGCGTTCACCTGGCTGGAAGTCACGCTGAGTTGCAGATAGGTCTTCGCGATGTCAGAGTAACCATTGGCGTCTTCAAACAACGTAGCGAAGACCATCGGTGCTCCAAATGGAACCATCCCCCCCGCAGGCACTACCAGCATACAGATCGGCGGAATCGGCACGAAGTGCATTCCCATCTTCCTCCAGCCGTCGATCGCCCCCTTGGAGTCCGTGACGTACATCCAACTCAGCAGGTTTCTGCCCGCCTGCGATGGCTTGAGGCTAAACGCCCACACCACCGTGCGGTCATCTCCGGCCTCGATCACCTGTATATCCCCCACGAATACCGAGCATTGGCTGTTCTCCAGAACCACCGGAGTACCCGGAGCGTAACCGGGGCCCCAACTCGTGTTTGTATCGTTCTTCAGATACACTTTGTTGCTGGTCTTGTCATAAAACAGGAACATCGCGTTCGACTGGCTGAAGTTCTCGCACAGCAGCACATACGACCGGTTCAGGTCTTCTACACCGTTGATGTCCCTGTAGACGGATGTCAGAGTCGTCGGCGCGTCGATGGGCAACGGGTCTGCGTTCGGAGCGATGCTGACGAGCAGAGGCTTCACGTTGTAATAGACAGCAAGCCTCTCCCAACCGTCCGTAAGCCCTCCAACGTCCTGCACGTACATATAACCGTTCAGCATCTTCGACCGGAACGGCTCTTTAAGTTCGATGCGCCAGTTGACTTCCATCCTGTCGTCGATAACATTGACGATGGTTTCCCCGACGTATACGAAGCACTGGCTGTTCTCCAGCACAACAGGCGAACCCGGCGCATAGCCCGTGCCCCAACTGGTATTTGCATCGTTTTTGAGGTAGCACTTGTTGGAAAGCCGGTCGTAATAGAGAAACACCGCGTCAATCTGAGCAAGGGTGTCGTTGATAAGCACGTACCCTCTTCGAATGTTGAGCCATCCCTCAGGATCGCTGTATATGGCAGTGAATGTAGACGGCCCGACCGGAGGGTCGCCGCCCCTGGGCAGTAGCGCGTCGTTCACTGGCGGTCCGGGAACAACGGTAACCATGACCGTGTCCTCAGAAACACGACACCAATCGTCCTCAACCTGCAGAGTGAAGAAGTAATCCCCGGGAACCGAGATCGACATGCTCATGTTCTTTGTCTGAGTCGTGGAGTCTTCTTCGGGTCCCGCTTCCCATTTCCAGAAGTGATTCAAATTGGCGCTGGGATCGTCGTGCATCGAGCCCGTTCCAATAAGTGTGAACATGCTTCCCGCCTGCACAACCATATCAGGCCCCGCGTACGCATGCGGCAACAATCCTTCGGCCGGGTCGGTGGGATTGGTAGTCACGTACTTGCCATAGGAGCTAGTGACGGCGCCAGTCGCGTCGTGGAGATCTACCCTGAATCCCTCGTTATGCCATGCCGCCGGCGCTCCCGTCGCGCCATCCGCGGCCCGGAATTCTACTGTGATCTGCGTAGCGTCCCATACTGTGCTCAGCGTTTCCAGGTTCCCTGGATTGAGCGGGGTGACAATGACGTTAGCCGCCTCTCCAAGCTCCGGCACACCAGTTATGGCGCATGCCTGAGGCTCCCCCTGTCGCATCTGCTTCGGCAGAATATCCAACAATCTGCTGTCGGTGTACGATGCCCCGGCCTCGCTTTGATCATGGCCGCTGGGGGTGACATTGTGGTTGCCCGAGGCCTGCGTGCCGTTCATCAGGTCCCCGGCCTTATTGGTGTCATCCATTCGCTGGGCGTGACCGAGTTCGTGTTTGATGGCCCGCTCCAAGTCCTGCTGAGCAGCCCCCGGACCCCAGTTTTCCTGATTGTCGATATTGATTGCCACTGGGCCGACGGCAATGCCTGATGCCTTGTTCTTGGTGACTACAGTCTCGCCAAGCTCCCCACCAGCGCCGTCCATCTTTGTCCCGTCGACCGAAACATCGTGGTCGGCTTCGGTTCCAGCTTCCAGTTCCCAAGCGCCATTATTCGCAGCAGGGGGATCACCGCTTGAGCCATTCCAGTTGTCCATAGCTTTCTGGACCGCCGCGGCAAACCCCGGGATGCCTCCCGCTCCGCGCACCCAGACCTTGAGCTTTCGTTTGCTACCGGGATAGTCCCACGTTCCCCATACGTCGGCTATCAGGGCAGACGCAGTAAGCAGGGTGACTAACAGGCCCAGGAGCACAACACTCGGCCAGAACCTAAGGCTCCGCCGATGCAGTTCCTCCATCCGAGTAAGCATCTTACCGCCTCCGTTGGACCCCGGTGGTAACAGGCCAGGCGTATTAGTTGCCCGATTGGTCCAGTCGTCCGGCAGCCACGCCAGAGCCCGTCGACAGTCTACAGCGCACTCACATACCCCTCAGCTATTCTACTCTCACATAGCCCTTTACTTTCCAGCCACTGTAAAGCAGTTCGTTATCGCGAACGAACATCCGCTCGCAGAGTTTCTTGCCCGACTGACTCGGCTTCAGTTCAACGGGCCAAACAACCACAAGCACCTTGGGGTCCGGATTGCCGAGCACAATATCGGCAACCCGCAAAATGCACTGGCTGTTCTCCAGAGTGACGGCAGCCCCTGGTGTCACGCCAACGCCCCAACTCGTATTGGCGTCGTTCCGCAGGTAGACTTTGTTGAGCTTGGCGTCGTAGAATGCAAGCACGGCATTGGCCTGACTGGAAGTCACGCTCAACTGCAGATAGCACCTGTAGATATCGCCATAGCCGTTATCGTCAACGTACGCGGCCGTGAATGCCTGCGAGACCCCATACGGGACTGTGCCGCTGGCTGGATCGATGTAGAGGCAAGTCGGAGCCACAGGTGTGAAGTGTGTCCCGACCTTCTTCCAGCCGTCGTACAAGCCGGGAATGTCGGTGACGTACATCCAACTGAACAGGTTCTTGCCCTCCATCGACGGTTGGAGACTGAACACCCAGTTCACGGTTAGGTCGTTGCCTGCCTTAGACACAACGATGTCCCGCACGTATATGAGACACTGGCTGTTCTCCAGCTTGACATCGGTCCCCGGCGCATACCCTGTGCCCCAACTCGTATTGGTGTCATTCTTCAGGTAGACCTTGTTGGTGGCCACATCATAGAACAGGAACATAGCATTGCTCTGGCTGAAGTTCTCGCAGATCAACGTGTAGCACTTGCGGATGTCACCGCTGCCGTTGGCGTCGCGATAGAGGCTGGTGAGGCTGGTCTTCGAGCTGACGTCGATGACTTCACTGTTCGGATCGATACTCACAGCCTGGGGTTTGACGTTGTAGTATATTGCCATCTTCTCCCAGCCGTCTATCTGACCAAGTGCGTCCAACACGTACATGTAGGCATTGAGGTTCTTGGCTGCGTGAGCGCTTTTCAACGCGATCCGCCAACTCAGCGTCAGATTATCTCCGCTCCTGCTCGCGGTTGTCGCGCTCACATACACATAGCACTGGCTGTTTTGCAGGGTCACTCCGGCTCCGGGAGCATACCCAGTCCCCCAACTGGAATTGGCATCGTTCTTGAGATAGACCTTGTTGGTCGCGGCGTCGTACATCACCAGGCAGGCGTTGGCGAGGGCGAACGAGTCATTTATCAGCAGATACGCTTTCTTGATGTCCGCGTACCCGCTGGGGTCGGTATAGGCTGCGACGAAGTCCCTTGCAGTTGTGTCGAGTGTCCCACCGGAAGGTGTCACGCTGAGGTTCTGCGGGGGTTTTGGCGCGTAGGTTACTGCGTTGTCGGTGCTGGTGGAGGCAATACTGGTGTTATCGGATGCGTCGTGGGCCGCGCCGTCCGGAATGCTTACCGTCACGGTGCCGTTGGCCGTCATTCCGGAGACCTCTATGACGAATGTCTTGTGATCTTTTGATGGATTGCCGACCTCAGCCGTAGTGGCTCCCGCCGTGCCTCCCAGCGTCACATCCGCAGACTCAAAGCCATACACCGGCTCACTGAAGAGGGCGGTGAACTTGATCGGCGACAACTCCGTCGGATCAGCCTGCCCTGCCGCCTGGTTGACCGTCACTGTGGGGCGACTCACATCGAAGACGACGAGGTATATCTGCTGTCCGGAGACGCCAGGCATGAGATTGGCAGCTTTGGAGGAAAAAACAACGTAGTTGCCGTCGCCGCTGATGGATGGCTGCAAGCTGTCATCGTCGCCGCTGGCGCCGTCATATCCCAGGGAAAGCAGCCTCATTGCTCCGGAGGTTCGATCAAGGGCGTAGATCTGATGGTACAATATCGGCACCCCCGGAACGAGGTTCTCCGCGTACGACTCGAAAGCGGCTTTTCCCCCTGTGGTGTCCAGGGAAACGCTTGTGCTGTTGTTGTCCCCCGGACCGCCGTCAGGCGCTCTCGATATGAGGCGGGTACGCGTGCCAACGGCCTTGCCATAGACCTGAACACTAGTCGGCGCCATGTCACGGATCAGGTTCTGCGCGTCGGACTCGAACCCCACGCAATCGCCATCTCCCGATATGGAAGCCCACTGGCTGTCGCCATCAGCTGGGTCGCCATCAGCCGAGTGGGAGATCAGCATCGTCTGGCTAGTTCCTCGATACCTTGCGAAGACCTGGCGGTCGCTGCTTGTGAAGCCTGCAATGAGGTTCTGCGCGCTGGAATCGAACGCAACAACATCCCCATCACCGCTGATCGAACAGTTCCAGCTTTCTCCGTTGCCTTGCCCGCCACCCACGGCGACGGATATCAACTCGATAGCGCCCTTCTCCATGTCACGGACAAAGACCTGTGGCACCACTCCCGGCAGGCCCTTGAGCATATCAGGAGCATCAGTGGCAAACGCCACGTACCTGCCATCCCCGCTCACGGACGGACCCCATGAGTAACCCGACGCCGGCTCTCCCCCGGCGTTGATTGAGACGAGTTGGGTCGTGCCTCCGCGGAGATCGCGTATGTAGACGTGTTCGTAGATTCCGGTGTCCTCGCTTACGAGGTCATGGGCATCAGATGTAAATGCGACAACTCTGCCATCCGCGCTTATTGCAGGCTCGTAGGAGTAGCTGCCGCCAGCCGTGCCAGTCGGCGTGACGGATACCATCTGCATAGTGCCTGTCTCGCGGTCGACGACATAGACCTGCTCCTTGCCCCCTGTGCTCAGGCCGTCAATCAACTCCGCAGTGGAGGCAAACGCCACAAACCTGCCATCAGCGCTTATCGAGGGTTCCATCGACTGCCCAACGCCGGGTGATCCGTACTGGTCCTTGGATATTAGGTCCATCGCTAAGGCCCATGCCGACGACGAAGCGAAGACAAAGAGAACACAGAGGAGAGCAACAGCAATGAACAGCGAATTTCGAACACGCACAGAACCGCTCCTATTCGGGCATACAGTCCCGATCGTTCGTTATAGTGTACTGCTGAAAGGGTCTGCAACACCGGCATCCCGGCACATTCCGACCCTCTCGCAATATACCACCAGTAATGGTCTGTGTCAATGGGCTCGAGAGCGTTTTGTGGGTTGGAGATCATTTGGGTGAGTGCTGTTGTTGCAGTTGGGGTGTGGCCACAGGTTCCCCGGCATTTCGGCCAGTTGACTCCCGACCGCGCCTGTGGCTACAATACCTGGCGGGAAGCGAATTTACCGAATGATCCACAGGGTTCAAGGCCATCTTCGTTGGGCCTATGATGTGGGGAGCAGACAACAAGGGGGTTTGGGATAATGGCAGTCAAGACGAGTCGGGCTTCGGGGGTGGCGGATGTCGCCATCGACAGAGATAACTGCAGCCTGTGTGGTTTGTGCATCAAGGTCTGCAAGGGCGGGCCATTGGTCGCAGACGATGGCGCTGTCCGCGTCAACCAGACCATTGGGTTCGGCTGCATCGGACGCGGGCATTGCGTGGCGGTTTGCCCCATTGGGTGCGTCACAGTGTCCGGTCGCGATCTGCTGCCGGAGGATATTCTTGACCTGCCGCCGGTCGACCAACGGGCTTCATTCGAGCATCTCAATAACCTGATGCTGGCACGGCGAAGCGTTCGCGAGTATGAGCCGGGGCCGGTGGAGCCGGAGTTGATCGACAAAGTCATTGAAGCCGCCTCAACCGCACCAATGGGCTTTCCCCCGTCGGATGTGGGAGTCCTCGCATTCAGGACCCCGGCGAGTGTGCGTGAGTTCAAGGCCGACCTGCTCCGGGAGATGAAGCGGATGCAGTGGATGATCACCCCCTGGGGGCTGGCCCTGATGAGGCCGTTCTACGGCAAAGAGGGAACCGAACTGATGCGGGACTTCGTGAAGCCGGTAGTTGAGACATACCTGGCAGCAGACGAAGCAGGCGAAGATATGTTCTTCTACAACGCGCCTTCTGCTCTGTTCTTCTACGGGTCACCCTACTCCGACCCTGCGGACGCCACGATCGCCTCGACATACGCTATGCTAGCCGCCGAGACGCTTGGTCTGGGCACGTGCATGCTGGGGTTCCCGGGGATACTGCTCAAGTACTCCAAGCGGCTGAAAGCAAAGTACGGGCTTGCCAACAAGATGCAGCCAGGAGTGGCGCTGATCCTGGGAAAACCTGCGGTGGAGTTCCGAAAAGCAATAAGGCGGCGATTTGCAGGGGTTCAGGACTTCTGAAAGAACCCCGGGAAGAGTTGGCTGACACTTCCCGGGGCAAGTGGGCTGCCGCTCGCAACAGGAGGGATGTTCGCGGCACCTTGGCACGCTTGGTTTCGACTACGCTCAACCAGCAGCCACCGTTCGTTGAGCGAAGTCGAAACGAACAATGATTGCTCGACGGGTTTCGACTACGCTCAACCAGCGGCTAGTTCTTGTCGTAAGCCGAATCGTCGGCGGACAGGAAGCCGCAATCCATGTCCGGGGCGGTGGCGCCGAACTTCTGGGTTGAGGCTTTGGCGTGGCCGTCGGCGTAGGCTATGTTGGCTGTGCCGTTGTGGCGGAAATGGACCTTGCCGTAGTTGGCCAGCGGGTCGCTCGGGGGCCTCAGATACTGGCAGCCGTTAAGCGGATCGCCCCACGCAGCGTCTGCCAGGATGGCCGTCTCGGCGGGTTGGGCGATAGCCCCCAGGGTGGTCGGTGGGATCGGAGTCGCGGCAGCCAGGTCGCCGCCTATGTAGTTTGCGTTGTACGCATAACCTGAGTTCGGGCGGCCCCACGTGTTGCCGTTGAACGACGGGCAGGCATTGATCGCGCCCGACTTGGTGTAAGGTCCCAGCAAGCCCTCGGTGAAGGCCCCTGTGTTCCAGTCCACGTGGTAGTCCCAGGCATACTCCTGCATCCAGTCCGCGGAGTAATAGTAGGAGAGGCAGACGGTCTCGTCATAGTCTTGTGCGTATTGCAGCCACGCAAGGGAAATCTGCTTCAGGTTGGACAGGCAGCTTGTCTGCCGGGCTTTCTCGCGGGCTTTGGCGAAGACGGGAAAGAGGATTGCGGCCAGGATTGCGATGATGGCAATCACGACCAGCAGTTCGATGAGGGTGAACGCACGTTTGCTTTGATTGGGTCGACCGGACATCTCTACTTTGCCTCCGAAAGTGTTTACGCCGTCCGTTGAGAATCACTTTCGATGGCAAGCAGAGTTGGAGGCCAAGACAATCTGGCAATACGGCAACGGCGGAGAAAACGTCACCCTGAACTTGATTCAGGGTCCACCGGCTCCGGCTGAGGTCTTGTGGATGCTGAATCGAGTTCAGCATGACGTGATGCTCAGCCAGACCGCATTGCCACAAATACAAAAGGCTCCGCGTCCACTTCGCAAGGAGAATGGGCGGGAGCCTACTGGTATAGTTCGGTCACCGTCATCTTTGCCTTCGAAGATGAATCACATTGGATGCGTGGCAGGTCTTCTGACTCCCGGATCACTCTACTCGCGGCTCCTTCCCATCCCCGTTTGAAGCGGAACAGTGGATACAGCCGGATCGTCCCCGGTTACAGCGGCGGGCCCGTGACGGATTCTCACCGTCTTCCCTTTTCAACCCCCAAAAGGAGGTCACCTCGCATATCGGCGCTATTAGGTTGTTGGTCTATTGTAGCGAGTTCCGCGAACCTCTGTCAAGGCAAATTCATCACGAAACACGAAAGTACGAAAGTACGAAAAGAAGGGAAACGACTAACAGAAAGCCAGAAATGCATGAAAACCAGAAAGAGCTACTTTGCCTTTGAGGGATCAGGCTTCGCGGCTTCCGGCGGGAGCATCGGTCCGACGTACTCATCAGGCAGAGCAACCGGGCCGTGGCCGTAGGTGATGAAGCCTATCTTGCGCTGCCGTAGGCTGATGGCGGCGATGAAGTCCCTGCACTGCAGGACTACTATGTCGCCCGGCAGCACAGTTGGCGCTCTGAGATGCCACACAGCCAGCGGCGTTTCCAAGGCATAGTCCTGGTCCATGCCTTCGATATTCACACTTAGCCCCTCTGCGGGCCAGAAACCTGTAGACACGGAATCGTCCGGTCGCTTTTCGGGGCGCAAGTCCAGTGCTCGACCGTAGTAGATGGAGCCGGGGAAGACATCGCGCCCAGAATCTGAGGCGGCAATTGCCAAGGTCACGGGTACGCGCGTATGCATTACCCAGTCGTAATTCTCCCTATCCTGGTAGCGCTCTGGGACTGAAGCCAGATCCATTGTCGCAGCGTTTGGCTGTTTTGCGAGGCATAGGCGCGACTCTCTCAGAGACCGAGACGGTCGGTACTGTAGCGATTTCTCGGAACCGTTCAGCCTGCACCGATACACGTTGCCGTCATCGTTCGATATGTAGTACACCCAGGCTTTGGTGTTGGCGGCGAACGAGACTGTTGGGTCTACTCGAAGTTTTGTTATCAGGCTGACCGGTGACGCGAGAAAATACCAAGCCAGGAGCAGTGTGTATGAGATTGCCTGTATGAGCAGAGAGGCGCGGAGACTGCGTCATTTCAACCCTGGCATAAACCAGCCAGTATCGGTGATAGCGCGATGCACAAATGGCCACTCCACCACTACCGTGATTGCGAAAGCAACGACCAGCGAACCGAGCATAAACCACGGTATATGGAGTAGGGGTTTGTCGACTAACAGGTTGTACAGCCGGCCATTGAGGAATCCGAGGTAGAGCAGACCGCAAAACGCGGAGACGTAGTTGGCAGCTATCATCCGTCCCGAGGTCTGGGCTGAATTGCGTTTGTAGATGCGGGCCAGCAGCGCGCCCTCGAGCAGCCCGATGACCAGATTGCCCAACGTCAGATGCAGCATGCTCGCCCACATCATCGGCGTCCCCGCGTTGGCATAGGCAGGGGCCGGGAGCAGGAACGCGGCAACCGCCAACGCCCACACCCAGCCCCTCTTCGACTTGTGCAAACCCATCATAAGCATCCTGTGCATCGATGTTAGTCGCTTGCTGCTCCTACGCCTTTATCTCGCTCAGCAACACTTCCCTGCCGCCTTCTTCTCGGCTTCGGATTCCGGCTATTATGATCTTCATGCATTCTACCGTCTCATCGAAGCTGAAAGGGAGTTCGCCGGTGCGGAGGTAGTCTATGAAGGCCTCCAGTTGGGTCTTGAACGCGTAGAAAGTGTCGCTGAAGGCTGTCTGGACTCCCTGCGCCGTGCCACAGAGGGTGAGTTGGCCGAACGCGCCGTACATATCCCCTATCGCGGCGATCACCACGTCTATGCCCTTTGAATGCTTGAGGTGCAGGATGTTGCGCTCGAAAGTACCGGTGTTTCTTACCGACACATATCCCGGGCCGGTGATGGGGTACACCCCCTCAAGGGCATGTATGCCGTACCGCTCCCAGGTCTTGGGGGTGGTCATGCTGATGTAGCGCATGGAGCCAAGCTCGTGGGTGGAGAGCCTGTAGGGCATGAACTCCTTCGCGTATCGCATCGCGCTGGATGTGAGGATCTTTGCACCGCCCTCGACCCACTTCACGAACGTCTGCAGGTCTTCTTCCTTGTCTACCAGCGGTTTGTCCACAAAAATCGGCAGGCCGGCTTCCACAAACGGGCGGCAGCGCTCAACGTGCTCGTGGCCTTTGTCTGTGGCGATTATCACGGCATCCACCTGGCCGATCACATCCTCCGGCTTGGAGACTACATTGGGGATCAGAGAGGCCTTGGAGACCAGTTCGGCGTCCGCGGGATCGTCTGTCCAGATATGGGTAACGTTGGCATTGGGAATCTGGAGCGTGTCTTTGGGTTCTTTGTTCAGATAGGCGGATATGCCCGCGTATGGGCCTTTGGCCATCAGATCGGAATCGTAGCCATTGAACATAGCGCTCCAGGAATACGGGTGGCCGTTGCCGTCCACCATCCCCAGCATTGCAAGACGTATGTTCTGTTTATCGACGATTGGTTTCGCGCTCATAGTGTCTCACCTTTATCCCGCACATCCCCCTCGCCCCCTTCAAAGGGGGAATAGCGTGTTATTCTCGGTAAGAGTATCCCGCAAACGCGGTGGCATGTCAAGGTGTGGGAATGGGACAAATGAGACATATGGGACAAATGGGACGGGGCGATGGAAGGCTGCGTGCTTTACGGTCTCCGCCCTCGGCTCTCGGCTCTGCTCTCCAACTTGGGTTCCCAGCCTCTGATTCTGTATAATGTATACTTGGAACCTTTGGGGAGTGATTCATGCGAGAATATATTGTGACGGTGATGGCGCAGGACAGGGTTGGGATTGTGCGCGATGTCAGCGGAGCGCTGGCGGGGATGGGCGGAGATATTACGCACCTCAGCCAGACCGTTCTTCGCGGGTACTTCACGCTCATCATATCCGCGCAATTGCCCGGAGAGCCAAGTGAGCTTGCCATACGGCAGGCCGTTGAGCGGACCGGAAGCATCGGCGAGCTTGCGGTGAACGTGCGGCCCTATGAGGCTGTGCCGACAGTCAGCCACAAGACCGAGCGCTTTGTGCTGAGCATGCAGGGGCCGAACCACGTCGGCATCATCGCGCGCGTTACCACCTACCTGGCAGGGAATAACATCAGCGTGGATGATTTCTACTCATACGTACACGAAGACAAGCACCTGATACTGGCGCAATTGGCTGTGCCGGTGGATATCGATATGGACAAGGTCCAGTCCGGGCTGGAACAAGTCAGCGCGGAAATGGGGCAGGTCACGCACCTGCAGCACGAGAACATATTCAAGGCCACTTGCGAGATCAGTTCAGTGATCGCGCTGGAAGAGAGCCGATAATGCTTGGACAAGACGAAATCCTGCGCACAATAGAGATGCTCCAACACGAGCACCTGGACGTTCGCGCGGTCAATATGGGAATCGATCTTTTTGACTGCTCGGACAGGGACGCGAAGAAAGCCGCTCGCCTCATAAAGGAAAAGGTGATACGAACAGCCTCACCCCTGATCGGCGCATGCGAGAAGGTATCCAACCGGTACGGGATTCCGATAGTGAACAAGCGGGTGGCGGTAAGCCCGATTGCGGACGTTATGGGCGGGCACGGGATAGAAGAAATGGTGATGGTCGCCCACGCCATGGACGAAGCCGCCCAGGAAGCCGGCATCGACATCATCGGCGGATACTCGGCGCTTGTGCAGAAGGGTATGTCCAGGAGCGATGAGGCACTGATTGAGAGCCTGCCGATAGTGTTGTCGGAGACAACAAGAGTGTGCGCATCGGTAAATGCCGCGAGCACGAGGTCCGGCATCAACGTGGACGCTCTCATCAGACTGGGACACATCTGGCTCGATACTGCAAACCGAACCGCAGACAAAGATGGGTTTGGCTGCGCCAAGCTTAGCGTGTTTGCCAATATGCCGGAAGACAACCCGTTCATGGCGGGGGCTTACAAGGGCATCGGCGAGCCGGAGACGGTGATCAACGTGGGAGTCAGCGGGCCCGGGGTTGTGAAGCGGGCAGTTGAGCTTCTGCGCCAGAACTCTGGCGACTGCGACCTCGGAGCCATAGCCGAGGAGATAAAGAGCACGGCTTTCCGGGTGACCCGGTGCGGTGAGTTGATAGGTCGCGAGGTAGCGAAGGCCGTGGGCGCGCAGTTTGGGATAGTTGACCTTTCCCTGGCCCCCACCCCGGCAGTCGGAGACAGCGTGGGCGAGATATTCTATGCTATGGGGTTCACCACCATCGGCGGGCCGGGAACTACCGCCGCGCTGATGATGCTCAATGACGCCGTGAAGAAAGGCGGATCGTTCGCCTCGTCATCGGTCGGCGGGTTGAGCGGGGCATTCATACCAGTTGCCGAGGACTCCGCGCTGGCCGAAGCCGCTGCGAACGGCGACCTGACTCTGGAGAAGCTCGAAGCGATGACCAGCGTTTGCTCTGTTGGTCTCGATATGATCGCGGTGCCGGGAGACACTCTGCCCGAGACCCTCACGGCGCTGGCAATGGACGAGTTGGCTATTGGCGTCGTCAACCACAAAGTCACTTCGATTCGAGTGATACCGGTGCCCGGGAAAGTCGCGGGAGAGCGGGCGGTGTTTGGTGGATTGTTTGGTGAAGCGCCTATTATGCCTATACTGAACGGGAAAGCCATTGATTTCGTCAGAATGGGAGGCAGGATACCTGCCCCTATCACGAGTATGAAAAACTGAGTTCGACGGTGAACGGAGGTTCATAATGTCTGCGGATTACAAGTTCGATACCCTCGCCCTGCACGCGGGCCACGAGGTTGACGCCACCGGCTCCCGCGCGGTCCCAATATACCAGACCAGTTCCTACGTGTTCAAGAGCACCGACCACGCGGCGGAGCTTTTTGCGTTGGAAAAGCCGGGGTTCATATACACGCGGCTGCAAAACCCCACCCTGGATGTGCTGGAGAAACGCGTCGCGGCATTGGAGGGTGGAATTGGGGCAGTTGCCACGGCAAGCGGCCAGGCTGCCGAGACTCTCGCGATACTGACCATCGCCAAGGCAGGCGACTCCATCGTATCGAGTTCTTCGCTGTACGGCGGAACGCACACTCTCTTTGAGAACACTCTTGGCCGGATGGGCATCGAGTGCAGGTTCGTGGACTCATCGGACCCGGAGTGCTATCGCAAGGCGATCACGCGCAACACCAAGCTGCTCTACGCAGAGACACTGGGCAACCCCAAGTTGGATGTGCCCAACCTGAAAGCAATCGCCGAGATTGCGCACGAGGCGGGGCTGCCGCTGATCGTGGACAACACAGTCGCCACGCCGTATCTGTGCAGGCCTTTCGAGTGGGGAGCGGATATCATCATCCATTCGCTAACCAAGTACATGGGCGGGCATGGGACGTCCCTGGGCGGGGTAGTGGTGGACAGCGGGAAGTTCGACTGGAAAGCCAACGGCTTCACCGACCTGTGCGATCCCGACCCCAGTTACCACGGATTGTGCTATACAGACGCTTTCGGCCCGGCGGCGTATATTGCGCGGCTGAGGGTCAGCGCCATGCGCGATATGGGGCCCACAATGAGCCCGTTCAATGCATTCTTGATTCTGCAAGGTATTGAGACCCTGTCGCTGCGGATGGACAGGCATTGCTCCAACGCCCAGCGGGTGGCGGAGTTCCTGGCGGGGCATAAGGCTGTGAGTTGGGTGAACTACCCAGGCCTGCCCACCCACCCCAGCCATGAGTTGGCGAAGAAGATGCTGCCCAAAGGGTGTTCGGGGCTGATGGGGTTTGGCATTGCGGGCGGGTTTGAGGCTGGTGTGAAGTTCATCAACTCGGTGAAGCTGCTCAGCCATTTGGCGAATATCGGTGATGCGAAGTCGCTGGTTATCCACCCGGCAAGCACCACCCACCAGCAGCTATCTGTCCAAGACAGGCTTGCTTCCGGAGTAACAGACGACTTCATTCGCTTGTCGATAGGCCTGGAAGACATCGATGACATTGTCGCGGACGTGGACCAGGCGCTGAAAGTATCGCAGGAGTAGGTTCGAGAATGGCGAAGGCAGAGGACAACTCGGTAGGATTGGTTGAGACCCAGTATTATACGTTTGCGGAGCCGCCCAATGAAATGGTGTTGGAGTGCGGGCGGAAGCTGGGGCCGGTTACGCTCGCCTACGAGACCTACGGCCAACTCAACGAGGCCAAATCCAACGCCATTCTCATCGTCCATGCTCTCACCGGAGATGCCCACGTGGCTGGCTACAACAGCCCTGACGACCCCAAGCCGGGGTGGTGGGACAATATGGTCGGGCCGGGTAAGGCTTTCGATACCAGCAAGTACTTTGTGATCTGCTCCAACATCATCGGGGGTTGCAAAGGCAGCACCGGACCGATCTCCACCAACCCCGCTACCGGCAAACCCTACGCGCTGGATTTCCCGATGGTGACCATCCGAGATATGGTGGACGCGCAGAAGCAGCTTGTCGACCACCTGGGGATTAGGCAGCTTATGTGCGTTGTTGGCGGGAGCATGGGTGGCATGCAGGCCCTGCAGTGGGCGGTGGCCTACCCTGACATGGTCAGAATGGCTATGCCCATCGCCACAACCGCAAGGCTGTCGCCGCAGGCTATCGCGTTCGATGCCGTCGGCAGGCACGCCATAATGGCCGATCCGGACTGGAACAACGGCGACTACTACGGCGGCGAACCACCCAAGAGCGGCTTGGGAATAGCCCGGATGGTAGGGCATATTACTTACCTGTCCGACGCCTCGATGCACAGGAAGTTCGGAAGAGACCTGCAGGACAAAGTGAAGCCGGACTATGATTTCGTTACGGAGTTCCAGGTCGAGAGCTATCTGAACTACCAGGGCGACGCGTTTGTGAAGCGGTTCGATGCCAATTCATACCTGTATATCACCAAGGCCATGGACTATTTCGACCTTGCGGAGCCGAGCGGAGACCTCAGGAAGGAGCTGTCCAAAGCGAGAGCGGCTTTCCTGGTGATCTCGTTCTCTTCCGATTGGCTGTTTCCAACCTATATGTCCAAAGAGATAGTGACCGCGCTCCGCCGCAACAACCTGGACGTTAGCTATGCGGAAATCCAGACCGACTACGGGCATGACGCGTTCCTGCTGGAAGTAGAAACACTCAGCAGGCTGGTGACCAATTTCCTGGAGTATGCCGACCCGATGGCCAAGAGAGTAACCGATGACTGACGAAACCACACAGACAACCGCCGATGGCCCCGAGCTTCGGCCTGAACTGCCTTACATAATAGACCTTGTCGAACCCGGCAGCAGCGTGCTGGACCTTGGCTGCGGCGAGGGCGAGTTGATGAAGGCGCTGCAGGTCCAAAAGCGGGCGCGGGTTCAGGGCATCGAGCTTTCCGACACGGCTATTCAGGAGTGCGTGGCGAGTGGTTTGTTCGTCTACCATGGCGACCTGGACGAGGGACTGGCGGATTTCAACGACCACAGCGTGGACTACGTGATTCTCACCAGCACCATCCAGGTCCTGCATCACCCGGATCTGCTGATAAAGGAAGCTGCGCGGGTCGGGAAGCAGTGCATCATCACGTTCCCCAACTTCGGCTACTGGAATGTGCGCCTGCAGCTTCTCCTATATGGCAGAATGCCGATGACGTCCACGCTTCCCAGCAAGTGGTATAACTCGCCGAATATCCACCTGACAACAATCAAGGATTTCAGGGAGTTCTGCCTGGAGTCCGGGCTGACAATCATGGACGAGATGCACTTCGTGCTGGGCAAGAACGGCGCGCGAAGAATAAAGCACCTCCCCAACTTCTTCGCCGACTACGCGATATTTATGTTGAAGGGGTAGTAAGAGGCCCACTCCATCATCCTGAGCAATGGACTCCGCTTTGGCGGTGTTGCGATGGAAAGAAACTGTGCGTTCCCATTGCCGCTAGTCCTGAGTAGACGCGAGGAACGAGCGGCGTATCGAAGGACGGTGCTCCGGTTGTCGCCCTTCGATACACTCGCTAGCCGCGCTCGCACTCAGGGCTAGCGGAATCACTCCCTGCACCGACATTCTCGTCAGCGGTTATTCGACAACCAATGGAGGAACCGCATCTCTTGAGTAGCATCAAAGGAAAAGTAGCCCTGATAACAGGCGCGAACCGTGGGATTGGCAGAGCGATTGCGGAGCTGTTCGCAAGGGAAGGCGCAGTTGTGGCTGGGGCGGCGCGCAATGTCGAACTGCTGGAAGAGGTATGTTCCGGCATTCGGACAAGCGGCGGCAAGGCGACTGCTTATCAACTGGATTTGCGGGATGAGAAGTCCATAAAGAGCGTGATTGAGAAGGTCCAGGACGATTTGGGGCCTATCGATATCCTGATCAACAATGCCGGGGTCATCCACCTCAAGACCATTACCGATACTCCCACCGACATACTCGACGAGATAATGGACATCAACCTGCGGGGAGTATTCATCACCTGCCGGGAAGTTCTGCCCTCTATGATGGAGCGGCGATCTGGCCGAATCATCAACCTTGGCTCGCTTGCCGGGCGGACGGGCTACGTGGAGCAGGCAGCTTACTGCGCGTCCAAGCACGCCATGGTCGGGTTCACGAGAGTGCTCGCGATGGAAGCGCAGGCGTTTGGCGTGCGGGTGCATCTGCTAAGCCCCGGCGGTGTGCGGACCGAAATGACCACCGAGCTTCGAGCATTCAGAAACGAGCCTGAAGACTCGCCCGACTGGATGACTGCCGAGGAAGTGGCCGAAGCGGCCCTCTACCTGTGCGGTCAGGAAGGCGCGGGCGTGACTGACGAGATCGTGCTGCGCCGCTTCAAGTCCGCCCCCTGGCGGTAGTCTCTAGGCCTCAGACCGGCTCTGGTTGATGACATCCATTAGCAGCGCGTGGATCGGCGGGTTGGCCGCCAGAATCTCTATTTCCTTCTGTGCGAGGTCGATTGGATTGTTGTTGAAGTCAGTCACAATCGCCCCTGCCTGCTCGCAGATGGCTATTCCGGCGCAGACGTCCCACGACTTGACCCCCGACTGGATGTAAGCGTGCAGCCTGCCGGATGCGACATAGGCCAAAGCAAGCGCCGCTGAACCAAACCTGCGGAAGTAGGAAGTGTCATTGCTGAGGCGTTCTATGTAGTCGATGAACCGACGCCTGTCTGTGCGGTGCTTCATCCAACTCACGTTGATCAGGATGTCCTCGAGGGTGGATTGGGTGGAGGTTGTGAACCGCTCGCCGTTCACGCTCGCGCCAGCTCCGGGGCTGGCGAAGAACATCTCATCATGCACGGGGTCATATATCGCGCCAACCTCGGGGCGACCATTTCTCGTAATGCCAATCGAAACGCAGAACATCGGTATGCCGACCACGTAGTTCCGGGTGCCGTCTATAGGGTCGATCACCCACACTCCGTCGCCCTTGTCCTCGCACAGCGCCCCACCCTCCTCGGATAGTATCCCGGCGTTAGGGCATTCCCTGGTCACCCGCGAGACTATGTATTCCTCAGAAGCTAGGTCGACCTCAGTAACAATATCACCCAGGCCGGTCTTCTGCGTGGTAGATTTCACGCTCGCGTACTTGTCCATCACTATCCTGCCCGCCCCTCGAGCCACGTCCTGAATGAAACTGTCTATCTCCACAATACAACCACTCCTATCTGCTTTGTCGGCCTCATTATAGCACATCGCGAGTCCATTGACAGGACTAAGACCAAGTGATATATTCTACGTGTTGGCAAGATATGAAACACCAGAGAACTGCAATTCCACTCATATACCACAAATTGGAGAACAGGATGATTCGGTTACTAGCCCAGGTTATGTGCGCGATTGCCCTGCTATGTATGCCCCGCCCCCGGTTTTTCTTGGACACAGAAATGAGGTAAACTGTGTCT
>CAZTAO010000064.1:0-25398 GCA_964611645.1 uncultured bacterium
GCATCAGGGCAGCTTCCGTGCAATAGTTGATATACACATCCGTTATCGAGTTGAATTGCTGGGCGACTTTCTCCTTGTTTCCGTCGATTACCTCGGGGGCAAGAGCAATCCCGATGACGTTGGGCAGGCTCTTGCCTTCGATCTGCAAGTTCCTGATGGAGCAGTAGCTGTCCGACAAGCGGATAGCGATCATATTCGGGCTGCCGCAGATCAGTTTGGACCCGCCCCGTGAATCACCGACGATGTGCACGCTCTTGCCGCCGTGCGGAGCTGTGAATGGAACCACCACGCCGTTCTTGTAGGCGTCGGAGGAGTCCGACCCCTTCAGCAGATAGGCGCCGGTTGGGATCAGCAGCGTCCCGCCGCCCGACTTCTGCAGCGCTGTGACGGCGGACTGGAATGCCTTGGTATCGTCCGCGATACCATCTCCTGCCGCGCCGAAGTCCTTCACAGACACCGGCCCGCGTCCCGCGTCCGGCTTCGTTCCATCCGCAGCAGCAGTCGCCGCGATTCCAGGGCTAAACACAGCAATCAGCGCTAGAGCTACCAGAATCCTCATCCTCTTACTCCTTGTTTGCATTCATATTGATATCCCGCCAGGTCCAGATGCTGCAGTATCCCAGGTATCACTACGCTGCGTATGTCGTGGGGATCGTAGCTTCGGTCTCTCACGAAGTCCGAGTAGCTCCCTAGCCCACCTATGACTTCCATCTTCTTCACACGCTGGTCAAGCTCCGAAGCCAGTTGGGCGTAGACTCCCTGCCTGCCGAACGCATAGAGATGTGTATCCGATGTGTCGACGCCCCAAAGTTCATCAACCACATCCAGAGCCCGGAGCACGTCGTATGTGCGCAAAGCCGCTATCGAATCACCAAGCCAGATGAGGTCGTCGTTGAGCTTGTGGATCACGCCGTAGAAATCGGTCGGAGGGCAGGCACTCAGTGGGTGAGGAGCGATCGCGCCGACGCCGGTGGCATCAAGCACCATTACCGCGCGACCACCACCTGTCTCCGAGCGAAGCCAATCCGAATGCGAGCCGATGCTCGTGACCCCTCCATCCCAGACAGCGATAGTGACTGGCAGTGGTTTGTCGGCAAAAGCGATATCTCGG
Organism: uncultured bacterium; assembly: GCA_964611645.1. Classification (GTDB taxonomy): domain Bacteria; phylum Armatimonadota; class UBA5829; order UBA5829; family UBA5829; genus CAZTAO01. Next base: position 1,112 of record CAZTAO010000064.1, read on the forward strand.
GCTATGCACGCGTGGTTCATGATCCCGGGTTGGCTCCACCATACCAGGAACTCGCATGCCAACTGGTTTGCCTGAGCTGTCTGGTAGCGCCGGACAGTCAGGTCGCAGGGCCTCCGGTCTGCCAGAGCCCTCTCGCGGAGCCACTCCAGCCCACTAGTTCTGCGCTGGGCTGCTGGTGTTTCGGCCCCGCTGTGTTCAATCTGTATCAGAACGTCCTGGTTCTCTTCGTGAATGAATCGCGCCCCTTCCAATTCCCCACGGACCTGGCCGGAACTCGTGCACCACAGTTCCTGAGGCACAATCGGCGAGAAGCCTTCGTCGCTTGGATGGTAATCGTGCCCGAGTAGGTGCCTGGAGAAAAAGCGAGTCGCCTGGCGGGCCATGCTGGGGTTCATACCGTGAGCGCTGTCATCAACGAAGAACTCCAGATTACCGCCAACGCCCAGCAACTCGTAGAAACGCTTCGCGCGGCGGACGGTTTCCCTCGTCCCGTCGATGGGGAAGAAGTCGTGCCTGGCTGCAAGCACCAGCGCCGGTTTGGGGGCGAACAGGTTGAGGATATCCTCGTGCTCCCAGCCGTATGCGGTCATTCCCGGCCATATCTGTTCAGCGTCCTGAGCGCCGCCACCATGCATGTATACTTCCCGACTCGTGATGAAACTCCCCGGCGCTGCTGTGGCTACTCTGGGGTCAGTCATCATAAGCAGCGACGTCATCGTGCCGCCGCCACTCGTACCTACCACGCCGATCCGAGTCGAATCCACTTCCGAGCGGCTGCAGAGGTAGTCCAGCCCGCGCATGGCATCGTGCAGGAAGTAGCGGGCTATTGGGAAGCCGGTCGCCAGACACTGCGTGCCAGCGTAGTCGTGCTCGACGGTCCCCCAGTCCACCGTCGACTGCCCGATGGACTGCTCGTAGTAACTGAGCCGCTCGCCTTGTCCAACCGGGTCCTGTACAAAGACCACGAACCCCGCGCTCGTGAGATAGTGGAAGACGATCTGGTAATCGCTCGAGTGCTTTGCCTCACGGTTGTGGCCGGGCATGTAGAAGATCGCTGGAACTGGCGAGTCTGTCCGTTTCGGCAGGTAGAGGTTCGCGGTTACGAAGACATTTGGCCGCGGCTCATAGATGATCCTCTCCACTCGAAAGACCGAACCCGTGATGCTGCCTATGGTCCTTGCATTGAGCGGGGCACCACTATCCGGCAGACCGCCCAGGCTGGCGAGAAGCGGTTCGCGCATCCGCCTTTGATAGGACTCAACAGACTCCCGGTCACTCACGGCCTCACGCAGAGCCTCGCCTGACCGGAATGCCGCGATGGAACGTCCATAGACGTGCTGCTTCAACTGGTCGCGAACGTCATGGCAGTAATCTGCTGGCGTTACGCGCTCGAGATCAATGATGTCCATCTACTGCCCCCTCACATACCCCTTGATCTTCCATGTGGAGTTGAGCCACTCGTCGTCTCGGCAGTACGTTCTCTCTCCCAGCAGCTTGCCGATTTGGCTGGCTTTGACGGTGATCTTCCAGTCGACCATCAGATCATTCGTGCCGCTTGGTGTGATCACGGTGTCCTTCACCGAAACGCTGCACTGGCTGTTCTGCAGAATCACGTTGGTTCCGGGAGCATAGCCCGTTCCCCAGGTCGTGTGGCCGTCGTCCCGCAGGAAGACTTTGTTCTGCTGCGCATCATAGAGTACGCATATAGTGTTGGCAAGGCTGCCAGTCTGACCGATCTGCAGGTAACACTGCCAGATGTTGTTATATCCGTTGCCGTCGCTGTACACGGTGTTGAAAACCAGCGGCACGCCGGTCGTTACCTTGCCGGCGGAAGGGGTTACACTCACGCAAACAGGCGCAAGCGGAGTGAAGTGCGTGCCCATCTTCTTCCACCCGTCATACAATCCCTTGGAGTCGGCGGAGTACATATAGCTGTAGAGGTTCTTCTGTGAGAATGCCGACTTTACCTGGAACGACCACACAATTGTGACATCCGTGCCCGACTTGGTAACAGTTGTGTCCTTTGCATACACAAGACACTGGTTGTTGGACAGGGTGATGTTGGTTCCTGGCGCGTAGCCGGTCCCCCAACTGGTGTTGGCGGTGTTCTTGAGGTATATCTTGTTCGCCGCGCAATCATACCACAGCAGCATCGCCCCGCTTTGCAGGGTGGTGTCGTTGAGCAGCAGATAGCATTTCCTGATGTCCGCCGCGCCATTGGGGTCCCGATAGACCGAGGTGAGAGTCTTGGTTACCAGAGCCTCCATCGGTGGCCCGGCAGGGTCGATACTTACCACTTGTGGCTTGACGTTGTAGTATAGTCCCATCTGCTCCCAGCCGTCGGTCAGGCCGCCTGCGTCCTGAACATACATATAGCCGTTCAGAGGCTTCTCAGCAAAAGGGCTTTTGACCGCAATCCTCCAGTTAACTGTCAGGTCAGTGCCGCCGTGGGAGAATGTGGTATCCTTGGCAAAGAGGGAGCACTGTGTGTTCTCCAGCGTGTTGTTTGTTCCGGGCGCATATCCCGTGCCCCAACTGGTGTTGGCGTCGTTCTTGAGATAGAGCCTGTTGGCCAGTCGATCGTACATCACAAGTGCCGCGTTCGACTGCCCCAGCGAGTCGTTGATCATCAGGTAGGCCTTCCTGATGTCCGTGTAGCCATCCGTGTCCCGGTAGACGCACTGGAATGTGGTCGCGACTGTGGTCAGCGTTCCAAAGGCAGGATTGACGCTCACGTTCGTGGGGGCAGCCCCGGGAATGTTGAACGTGACGGTGTGGTCCGTGCTGGTCGATGCCACGTTCGGGTTCCCCGCCGCATCGTGAGCAGCGGCCGCAGCGATGGAAGCAATAACCGTGCCGATGGAGGTCATTCCGCTGACCGCCACGCCGTAGGTTGTTCCACTTCCCGTAACAGTCGCCGTAGTCGCTCCCGCCGAACCGGAGAGGGCCACATCCCCAGTGGTGAAGTCAGTTACCGGTTCACTGAAGACAACGGTGAAGTATATTGGCGATGCCTCTGTCGGGTCAGCCTGGCCGATGGCCTGATTGATCGTGACAGTTGGCGCAACGGTGTCCGGCGCTGGAGGCGGGAGGGTGTCCAGGCAGTGAGTTACGAGGGTGCAAAGGTACCGCTGGGCCTTCTGATTGAGTTGGGTAGTCAGCGAGGCGTCCCAGAGTACTTGGTCGACCAGGTAGAACCCCAGGCCCGAGTTGATCCGAACAAGCCCGAGACCAGGATCGCTGACCGCCGTTCCCCGGTCTCGGGTGACATCGCCCAATGCGTAACTTTGCCCCGAATCCGGCTGCAGCGTCCCTGTTCTGTTTGGCTCAACTAGGAGCCCCTTAACTCCAGCCGACTCGCCAACAGATACCACATCACTGACAATCGCAGACGCCCACTTCTGCTTCCTGTACCAGTCTGCCCCTTCGTCGCCAGTGTATACCCACCACACATCGTCCGCGCTGATGCCGTCCATAATAATATCCGAGGTCTTCTTCTCCATCTGTGGGTGCCGGAGTTGAGTAGCCTTGGTGGACATAGAAACCCCGGTGAGCGCGTTGGCTTGCGCGACCCTTCCGGCGTCCAGCTTCCGGAGCATTATCTTGCCGCCGCTGCTGACGAACGTTTGCAGCTTGGCCCGGTTGGCATCCACCTCATCCCATACCTCAGCGTCATTGTCCAGCATGATGAGGCTGAAAGCGCTCGACAGAGCGTCAGAGGTATATGAAGAAAGCTGCCCCTTTAGGGAGGTATAGGACAGCTTGGCCCGGTCGAGCCCGGTCGGTGTTTGGCTGCCTGAACCGGCCAATACCCCAAAGCCCCTGGGGGCCGCCTTGCCAACCGCCATCGCCGCATAGTTCAAGAGGTTCTGCGCCATCGTCCGGGCGGCAGGCTCCTGAGTGAGCCTTTCCATGAAACGCAGGCGACAGACAATAGTGCTGCCTTTGCCGTCCGGGTACTCGCAAAGCGGACTATCACCCATCCCCTGGTTTCTCCCGCCGGTTTCAACGAGCACGTTCATCAGACCCGATGAAGGCTTGAACCACGTGCCGCCTGAAGTGCTGACTGGTGTATCGGTCCAAGTGATGTAGTGGTTGTAGGTCGGGTTGGTCGCTGCCCAGAACTTGCAGTCGTCGGGATGCAGACCGGCCAGGATCGAGTGACTCGGTGCCCGAATGAAGCCGATGGTCATGTCATACCAACAGTCCTGGATGCCGTAGGTCGGGTCGCCGGAGATCGACAGCCAGTGGGGAGCGGTCCATTGGTCTGAGTAGACCACGACTGTTCCGCCGTTACGTATCCAGGCCTTTAGCGCGTCAAGCTGGGAGCCTGAGAACCCGCCAGACGGATAGGCGCCGTGGCCGAGGAAAAGAAGCCCTACAGCCTTGCCAGAGAGGTTGGGGCTGGTCAGCCTCGTGTAGGTGACACCTGCAGCGGTCAAGGCCTCCGGAATACAAGAGTAATTGGGCGCATTGGGATCGTACACATACACATTCAGCCCGCTGGGTACCGAGAGGTTAGTCCTCGTCGGGAATATGGACATGTCCTGAGTAGTGTTGTCCGCCAACGTGCCGTTGCGTTTGAGTTCCAGCACCAGCGTGGCGTAAGTCCGCCTGGTAACGGAAGGCGCGGTGAATGACAGGGGCTCGCGATGGTAGAAGCCCGGTTGTGAGACGAAATTCAGGTCTCCCGACAGAAGTACATCCGCCCCATTTACCAGTTTCCAGTGCAGGTTGAAGTTGGAGGTCGAGGTGACGTCGTCGTTGTAGACGGTGAGTGTCCGTGTGACCGCGTCCCCGGCAAAGAAGTTGTGAGTGTGCTCCTTGATGCGCGTGGTCACCGGTTTGAAGGCTTTCGCGATTTCCGGCCCGTCTCCGATGGCTGGGTCACCCGAGTAGGTGGCCCACGGCGCGATGCCGCATATCCAGTCGAAGTAGCGGTAGCCATCGATCTGGAATGCGTAGTTCATACCCATCGCTGTCATCAGGCCGGTGGCCTGGCCGAAGATATCCTTGTAGCTGTCATCAGCATTGAGGAATGACAGGTACTGCGGATTGCCCAGAACGGCCCCAGGTCCGAACTCGCCGATGTACCAGGGCTTCGACTTATCCGGCATCACTGTCCCGTAAGCGTAACCTGGCAGGATAGTCGCGTCCGTGGTCTCACCAAAAACGTAGGCCGCCATCGGGAGATCCATAATATACATTGTGTTTCTGGATGGTTGGGCGAGGTCGTAGTTGTGGATATTGACCACCTGAACGCCTTTGCCCGGGCTGTCCACGCCCTTTGAGGTCGTCCGCAGGTCTCCGTCACCCTCATGCATCACTGCGCGGGTGGGATCGAGAGCGCGGACAGTAGTCTCAATGTTGAGCAAGTCATCGCCGATCGGCTTGTCCGGAGAGCAGAGCATAACCTCGTTCTCTACACCCCACAGCATAATCGATGGGTGGTTCTTCAGCCACTTGACCATGTCAAGCATCATCTCCTGCGACCGGCTCCAGAATGTGGAATCGTAAGTGTACTTCTGGTAGAAGTTGAACGGGAGTTCGCTCTCGACCATAATCCCCTTCTCATCTGCCGTATCATAGTAAGACTCTCTTCCGGTGCTGCAGAACCTGACACAGTTGAAGTTGTTGGACTTGAGCCAGTCCAGGTAAGTATTGACGTAAGCATCGCCCAGATTGGCATGCCATACGCCTTCGCCGCGGAGGTTCTGCCTCGCGCCATTGAGCACGAACCAACTCCTGGTATTGTCGGCGCTCTTCTGGACCCAGAACTCCCTGAACCCGAACCGGGTGGACAGCTCATCCAGCGCCGTGGAGCCTTCCTTCAGCGTGGTCTTGAGCGTATAGAGTTGCGGTGAGTTCGGTGTCCAGAGGATGGGATCAGTCCAGGGAACTGTCACCGTGGTGGTCTTCGTCTCTCCAGGTCCAAGGGTAACGCTGCTGGGGGTGAATGTCTTGACCACCGCCGGGTCATTCCATTTGGTGACGAAATCCTCAATGGAGACGGTATGGCTGACTGTATCGTCATTGCGCAGGGTCAAATCGACATCCAGCTTCCACGACCTCACTGACGGCTTCACGAAGACATCCGCCACCCGCACCTTTGGCCTGGCTATCAGCTTGATGTCCGATGTCCACAGTCTTGGGTAGTACATCCAGACAGCAAACGGCATCGGTCCCTGAAGCGACGGGTCCGGTGCAGCGCCATAGTCCAGGCCGTTGTTTGATTTGTCGGACAGGTTGAGGTAGGCAGAGTAGTCCTGCACTCCGATCATCAGGACATTGGAGCCGGACCAGTTGATATAGGGGGTAATGTCTACTTCGTAAGGCACGGCGGGACAAAAGCGCTCCCCGGCGTAACTGCCGTTGAGGTAGATCTTCACGTGGTGAGCGCAGGCTCCCACTCGAGCGAAGACCCGCTTCGAAGCCCAATCAGCAGGTAGCGAGAGGTTCAACCGCATCCAATAGAGATTGGGGTAAAGTGGGTCGGTAGATGACCAGCCATCGGTCGGTAGAACGGTCGTGTCTCGGGTGCCGGTATTCGCGAATTCCCACCCGCCGCCGGGGTATATAGCCTGCTCTGCGCGCAATGCCGCCTGGGCGGAGGTCCCCAAAGAAACAGCCAATAGCGCGTAGCTGATGGCCGATAGCAGCCGGTGCCGATGAACCAAAGTCATAGTTCCTCCATTACCAGTAATCCCTCCAGGCAAGATACCTGGAGGGATGGGGCAGCCAGTGGCTGATAGCCGATGGCCTATAGCCATCAGCTACTAGCTATTCGCCGTTGGCTATTGTCCCCGCACGTACCCTTTCAGATGCCAACCACTGCTGAGGTACCCGTCGTCTCGGCAGAACATGCGCTCGCCGAGGAGCTTGCCGATGAGACCTGGCTTCAGGGTTATCTTCCAGTCGATGATCAGGTCCGTGGAACCACTGGGAGCAACCGTGGTATCCTTCAAGTAGACAATGCACTGGCTGTTCTCCAGCGTCACGTCGGCCCCGGGAGCCTGTCCCGTCCCCCAACTGGTATTCGCATCGTTGCGCAGGAAAACCTTGCCAGCCTTTGCGTCGTAGAGTACGACTACGTTGTTGGCCAAGCTGCCCGTCTGGCCCATCTGGAAGTAACACTGGTAGATGTCGCCGTGGCCATTGTCGTCCGAGTACTGGGTCGTGAAGACCAACGGCGTGCTCGTCTGCACCTTGCCACTTGACGGGGTTACGCTCACGCAGGTTGGCGCAACCGGTTCAAAGTAGGTCCCCATCTTCTTCCATCCGTCAAACAGCCCGCCGGAGTCGTTTGCGTACATCCAACTGCACAGGTTTTTCTCCGCCATGGACGGCTTCAGCTTGAACGACCACACAAGGGTCAGATCGTTACCAGCGGATATTACTGTAGTATCTTTGACGTACACCTCGCACTGGCTGTTGGAAAGCGTAACGTCTGTCCCGGGCGCATACCCTGTGCCCCAACTTGCGTTGGCGTCGTCCTTCAGATAAACCTTGTTCGTGGCGTTGTCATACCACAGGAACATCGCATTGCCCGAACCCAGAGTGTCATTCACAAACAAACGGCACGTGCGCAGGTCACTACTGCCGTTGGCATCACGATAGATACTTGTCAGAGATGTCTTGGCGTCGATTGGCAGGACACCACTGTTAGGGTCTATGCTCACCACCTGAGGCTTCACATTGTGGAAGATGCCCATCAGGTCCCAACCATCGGTCATACCGCCACCGTCCCTGACATACGCATATCCGTTCAGATTCCTGGATAGGAACTCGCTCCTCAACGCTACTTTCCAGTTCACGGTCAGTTCGTTCCCGCTCCTGGAGACAGTAGTGTCTTTGATATAGAAGAAGCATTGCCCACTAACCAGAGTCACGTTGGCGCCGGGAGCGTAACCGGTCCCCAAACCTGAGCTGGGGCTGTACATATAGACTCGGTTTCCCTGGACGTCGTAGAAGAGCAGCACTGCCTTGCTATAGTCCAAAGAGTCAGATATCAACAGATAGGCTTTCTTGATGTCGGCGTACCCGTTCTTGTCTAGATACACGCTCGTAAAGGTCATCGGGGCGGTTGACAGAGTCCCGCCCGATGGAGTCAGGCTCAGGTTTATCGGCGCAACCTCGGGATAGATGTAAGTGACTGTGTTGTCTGTGCTGGTCGATGCCTTATTCGCATTGCCCTTGCTGTCGTGGGCAACACCCGCTGCGATTGAAGCAATCACCGTCCCGCTCTTCGTCATTCCACTAACGGCCACGTTATAGGTCGTTCCGCTGCCGCTCACATTCGCGGTATCTGCGCCGGCCGTTCCGGACAGCGTTACATCCTCTGCTGCGAAGTCGGAAACGGGCTTGCTGAACACGACGGCAAAGTTAGTGGGAGATGCGCTAGTCGGGTCAGCCTGGCCCGATGCCTGGTTTATGGTTACGGTCGGGTACCGATTGTACGTCACCCTGTTATCCGTGCTGGTCGATGCGATATTCTGATGCGCGGAATCGTCTATGCCGTCGGAATAAGCCACTCCAGCAGGAATTCTTGCTATCACAGTTCCGTTATCCGCCATGCCGCTAACAGCAATGTCGAACGTCATGTGGTCACCTGAATCGACAACGACCGAGGTGTTTGCGCCAGCGGTACCGGAAAGGGTTACTTCGCCGTCGGTGAACCCGGCTACTTCTTTGTTGAACACTGCGGTAAAGTGAATCGGTGTATCGTCAGTCGGGTCAGCCTGGCCCGACGCCTGGTCTATGGTGACCATCAAAGCGTCAGTTACCTTGATGCTCTTTGTTGTCAGTTTTCCTCTGCCTTCGTCGTCCCACACTACGAGAGTCACCACGTAATCACCGGCCCTTGTATACGTGTGGGTAGGATTCATGTCGGTTGAAGGAATCCCGTCGCCGAAGTCCCAAAGCGCATAGGCGATCGAACCATCGGTATCGCTGGAGGTGTTGGCAAATGAGACTTCTTGCCCCGGCTGAGCCGTACTGGGGCAATCGAATCCGGCTGTCGGCTTCTGATTCGAGAATCCGCTGGACGAAAGATCGAAGTTATAGGAGTCACCGTAGACGCCGCCGTGGTTGCCGTAGATGGTGTTCCCGGACCACTCCAGGTTCGATCCAAAGCCTCCCCACACCGCGCCGTTGCCGTTGTTTATGATGGTGTTGTTTGTGAAGCTCTCGTAGTCCATCGGGCCTGTCCCGGCATCGAACAGACTTATGCCATCGTTGGCATTTCCCGATATCTCGTTCCCTTCCATCGTTATGTAGCTGGCGTTTCCCTGGAAGCGGATTGCATCTCCCTTTCCTCCCCACAACCCGCCGGCGCGTGTGTTCGTGAACTTGTTCTGGTAGAAGTACTGATAGGCGCAGCCGCCGCTTTCGCCCGCCAACTGCATCGCGAATGTCCCGCAGTCGTTGATTGTGTTGTGCGTCCAGATCACGTACTGCTTGACATTGGAGTTCGATAGGGATATACCAATATGCGCGCCTCCGTCAACAACATTGTCAGCGAACACGCAGTTCTGAGAGATGGCCTCCAGCCCGCACAGCATCCAGACTCCGCTCTTGTCGCTCACTGTGTTCCCGCGGACTGCGCAGTAGTCGGACGAGTCAAGACTGAGCCAGTGGTCGATGGTATTGTTCTCGATTATGGCACGATGGCATCTGCCCCACATTTCTATGCCTAGCCCCTCCGTCGTCAGTCCCGAGCCAGAAATCGTGTTGTTGCGGATGACCAGGTCTGTTGAGTCATCGTTGCAGAGAATGCCACCGCGTCCGGTGTTGGAGATGGTATTGCCTTCTACAACATTCCTGGAAGCTCCGTGCGCCAGCCTGATACCCGTGCCGTAACTGCTGGCAGTCCCGATGTCCGTAAGGGTATTGTTGGTTATGGTGCAATCCGTAACCGCGCCGTTGAAGAATATGCCTGCGTTGGTCCAATCGCCATCGGCGCTCCTGATATTCTCAACGGTCAGATTCTGTAACAGCAGATTAGAACCGCTCCAACTGTGGATCCCCTGCTGCGCTGTCAGGTTGCCATCTAGTGTGAGGCCAATCACAGTTGCGTTGGACACCGAGTGCAGAGTCAGCACGGCACCAGAGGAACTTCCCCCATAGAGAAGTACTGAACCAGCCGCCCCTTCGAGGCGCACCCCGGACTTGCCCGCGACGGTTCCCGATATGTTGAATGTCCCACCTGGGAAATAGACAGTGTCACCGGAACCCGCAGCAGAGATTGCTGCGGAAATCGCAGAGAGGTCATCGGAACTGTCATTAGCGACAGCGCCGTAGTCTGTGATGTTGAGTGTTGCCGCTGAAGCTGGAAGAACTACTCCCAGCATCGCAGCCAGAATTATGATTACAAGCGCGATACCCTGGTTTCTCATTGCAAACGTTCCTTTCCCCGGAGATGTTGTTGACCACATCCAGAAGCCGCACTGAACAGATGATTCGTGTTTCGTCTTCCTGTATTCGTCTGCCATTATGACATACTACTGCCCCCTCACATATCCCCTCAGCTTCCAAGCGCTGTTCAGGTACTCGTTGTCTCGGCAGAACATCCTTTGGCCGAGGAGCTTCCCAATGTGCGATGGCTTGAGTGTTATGTTCCAGTCGATGATGAGGTTGTCCGAGCCGCTGGGTGTTACCGCGATGTCTTTCACGTGGAGGAGGCACTGACTATTCTCCAGTGTTATGTTGCTACCGGGGGTGTACCCTGTTCCCCACGTGGTATTAGCGTCATCCTTGAGATACACCTTGTTGAGCTTGTTGTCGTAGAGCACGCACACGGTGTTCACCAGACTGCCGGTCTGGCCAATCTGGAAATAGCAGTGGTAGATGTTGGGATAGCCGTTCTCATCCTGGTATTCAGTACTGAAAACCAAGGGAATGCCGGTCTGGACCTTGCCGGTCGATGGAACAACGCCGACGCAGGTCGGAGCGACAGGAACAAAGTGCGTTCCGATCTTCTTCCAGCCGTCAAACAGCCCCTTGGAGTCGGTGACGTACATCCAACTGTAGAGGCTCTTCTCCGAGAAAGCGGACTTAAGCATGAACGACCAGACTATAGTTATCTCACGATCAGATCTGGTGACCGTGATCTCATTGACGTAGACATTGCACTGGTTGTTGGACAACGTGATGACCGTACCCGGACTGTAGCCCGTGCCCCAACTGGTGTTTACGGTATTCTTGAGATAGACCTTGTTGGTTGCACAATCATACCACAGGAACATCGCATTGGCCTGACTGAAGCCCTCGGATACCAGCAGATAGCACTTTCGGATGTCCGCAGAGCCGTTGGGATCACTGTAGACTGACGTAAGGGTCTTCTTTACCAAGCCCTCAATTGGTGGGCCCGCCGGATCGATGCTGACCACCTGCGGCTTCACGTTGTAGTATATGCCCATCTGCTCCCAACCATCGCTCTGACCGCGGGAATCGTGGACGTACATATAAGCGCGAAGCTGTTTGAGGACAAACGCGCTCTTCAGGGAAACCCGCCAGTTGACTGTCAGGTCCGTGCCTGAGGAGGAGACCGTGATGTCTTTCACATGAACCACACACTGGCCGTTCTCCAGCGTGACGTTCGCGCCGGGAGCATATCCTGTTCCCCAACTGGTGTTTGCGTCGTTCTTGAGGTATACCCGGTTCGCCTCGCGATTGTACAGCAGCAGCGCCGCATTGGTCTGTCCAAGGGAATCGTTTATGCAGAAATAGGCCTTGTCTATGTAAGCGAAGCCATCCAGATCGCGATAGACGCTGGTGAATGTGGTTGGTGAAACACCTAGAGCTCCATTCCACGGATTGAGGCTGTGGTTGAAGACCTTTGGGACGGTGGTTATGAGAGTCTCCTGCTCTGCCAAGATCTGCAGGCGAACGGTTTCCAGTTCCTGCCAGGAACGGGTATAGTCCTGCGGAGCGCGAACTGCCTGCCTGGCAATGGATTCCATCTGAGCCTGAGCTTCAGCCTTGGAAAGGCCTGTGCCCTGAAGGGTATCGCGATACAGGTACATCAGTTGCCAGTCTTCAAGCCCCTCTCGTTCGGCCTCGAACCGCAGAGAACTGTCCGCAATGTACCTTTGGCTCGGCCAGACGATATACTGGTCTCCCGGCGAGTTCAGGTAGTTGAGCGGAACCTGCCACCAGTTCAACGCCCAATGCAGGTAACCGTAGGTATCATAGATACCGTTGAGCCAGTGAAGGACCCTTGGCTTGATGCTCATGCTGTCTATGAGGCGGTTTGGATAGCTGCCCTGGGGTGTCCACGCCACGTAGAACCACATCTCGCATCCCGCAGCTTGGGCGGCTCTAAAACTGGCGAGGTTCCTGTCGTAGTAGTCCAGTAGAGGCACCCATATTTCCAGGTCGCCGACCAGGCCGTCTGCGATGATGGCGTCAATGCGGCGCAGGTTCGGCGCGGCGGCTTTCACGCGGGCTGACAGGGCTTTGTAGCTCGCCAGGTTCTCAGCGATAGGCTCGTCTGCTACGTAGGTCGCAAACTTGTTCAGCAGGCCCCGGTCAGTCACGTGGTTCTGGATTACCGTGAGCAGGTCTACGGCATCCACATATTCATAATCTGCCGAGTCCAGCCTGCTGACCTTGTGGCTGGTAGAGCGCATAGTGGGGCATTCCCATACACCGTAAGTCCGCCCGCCGATATGGCTCAGCATGAATAGAGGGTCTCCGCCCTGGGCAAGGAACGTGTCGATGAAGCGGTCGAAGTCGCGGAAGTCGTGCCTGATCACTCCGTCGGAACCTTTCCACGAGCGTATAAGGTCCCACGGAGTCTTGACGGCGCTGTGGTGGTGCTTTCGGTAGAGCTCCGCCGTCCTGGCGAGGGCGCGCCAACCATCTTCCGACTGTTCAGCGACTCCGAACTGCTGACACGTATAGTCCGAGCGGAACCATTGCCCGGCGTGGAACTGCGGATAGTCCGGCAAGGCGACGGGGGATATGCGGACCGTGAATGTGAATGTCCTGCGACCACCTGTGCACTCGACCCAACCTGATCCGGTGTAGGTTCCAGGTTTGGCGTCCGCGGGCGCTGTGATCCGAATGAATATAGGCTGGGTCTCGCCGGCGGGAAGGTTGCGGCTGAGGTCGTCGGCAAGCTCATCGGGGAAGTCCGCCGGGGCTGCCCAGACCTGCTCTGCGGGTGGTGTGTAAATGGAATTGGCGTCCAGGTTTACGTAATCCACAAAATGATAGGCCAGCCACTGCGCGGGAATCTTGGTGACTCCGTCCTCGTGGGTGAGAGAACCAAAACGGACTTGCGCACCTGTTAGGTCGGTATCCGGGCGCACCATTGCCTGGAATCCCTTCGCTTGCCCCCGCATATTGGTCAGCGAGAACGACGTCCCGGCTCCCGATGGAGGCCCGTCGCTCTGCTTGATCTGCGTCGTTGGCGGAGTCGTCCAGATTGTACAGGGAGCGGTCTCGACGGTTGGATAAGCGTCTTTGATGTTGGCTGTGACGGCGCTGCTCTGGTTGGGGGCTGCGTCTTCGCAGACCGCCTCGATCTGAGTCGCTCCGCTCGGAACATCGACAGCGAGGCTCACCCACGGTTCCGTGCAGTAGAACGGGCGCGGAACGCTGCGAAGCGGGACAAGGTTTACCGAAGCCAGCTCAGAGCCTCCGGGGGTGCGGAAGCGAACAGTGGTTGCGTCGAAATCCAGCACGTGCGGCGACCAACCGACCCTCACCTTTCCGTCAGGCTGCCGTTGTGCTTCCAGCCAACCCGGGCGGGGTGCCTGCCGGTCTGAGACGGTCGACAGAGTCTCGGCACACATAGCAGAGACACGACCCTCAGGGTCTGCCACCGCAGCCGTAACGTGGTATTGCTGGCCATTTTGCAGTGAGTATACCATAGCGCTGCCGGTCTGGGCGTCAGCCGCAACCCGGGGCAGAGTGCTGGAGGAAATCGCGGAGGTCTCACAGTAGATGAAGAGCTTCACAGCGCCTATGGACAGGCTCGACGGATTCCAGGTGACCTGAAGAGAGCCCTCGCTGCCCGAAGGGGTCTGGACATTCATCGCGGGAGGCGCATTAAAAGGAGTCATGACCGGTTTGAACGTGATATCATCGAACCAGACGGTACCGGTGTTGTTCTGTGCAGTCATCAACTCCACAGGAGCGAATGCGGCCCCGGAGGGAGCCGTCACTGTCTGCTCGACGTATGTCCAGTCGGCTGTTCCACTGACGGAGCCGATGAACGTATAACCCAGCCAGCCCCAGCTCGCGTCCAGCCACTCAACGGCTATTCGGGCGTCGCCTGCGTCAAGATTGCTCGACCTGATCCAGCCGGTGACCTTGTACTGTGCCCCCGCGCTGACTGCGGGGTTCTGGATGGCAACGGCGCGATGGCCTTCTCCGATATACTTCAGCGCAGCGCTCCCGGAACGCCCCTCTCCTGCCGGCACGCTGATGGCGCTGGGCGGATTGGAGTACCAGGAGTGGTTGGTGTCCCAGCCTGACAGGCCGGACTCGAAACCGCCATTGGTGACTAGAGAGGCATCTGGGGGAACGCGCGCAAACGAGATATCGTCCCACCAAGCCGTGCCGCTGTTGGAGTCGGTAACGTAGGGTGTAATGTTTCCCCTGCGCGTATTTGCCGGTGCGGAGACGGTCGCGCTGATGTGGGTCCAATCCGAGTCGCCTGTGACTGAGCCAATGAATGAGTACCCAATCCACGACCCGCCTGCATCAAACCACTCGACAGCGACCCGCGCATCAGCTCCGGATATCCCGCTGCACTTGACCCAACCGCTAACGGTATAGGTTCCCGGATAGGCTGCAACCGGCTGGATCGACATCCCCCGGTTGCCGCTGCAGACCATTTTGAGGGCAGTGCTGCCGGAACGCCCTTCTCCTGCCGCTTCGATCTTGGCCGCACCGCCATACCAGCCCTGGTCCGTATCCCAGGCCAGGAAGCGCGATTCGAAGTCACCGTTCTGGAAAGCAAGAACGCTGCCCGCGCACAGAACCAGCGCCAAAGCGGCGACGAGTGAGAAGCTGCTTGACCAATACTTCAAGGGTCTCTCCTTTGAGAGGACTCCGGGTTTGCAGCCCGTATTCCCGGCAGTGTCCCGTGTAACAGCCTCTCGATAACTCACATAACTCAAGTCTATGCGAGATGGTATCGCGTGTCAACCAGACGCGTTGCCTCACGATAGATCTTACCGAAATGGATTCGTTGCCTCACGAGAGAATCTTACCGAACTGGTATAGTGCTCTCAGGAGGAGGCACGGGTATGACACACACATCTAAGCGTGAAGTTATCACTCACTACCGTAAGGAATATCGGTCCGCCAGCAAGAAGCACAAAACACAGTTGCTGAAGACCATTATCGAGGTCACTGGTTACAGTCGCAAGTATGCCATTGGGATGCTGAGGTATCCGGATCCCCCGGCGAAACGGATAACCAGGCATCGGGAATCGCGCTACGCGCACCTTGTCGAGGCGCTTCAGTTCGTCTGGATGTGCGCTGACTGTCTTTGCGGCAAGAGGCTCCAGGCGGTCATGCCGCTGTATGTAGAGAGTCTCAGACGCTTTGGTCACCTGAAGATAGGGGCGAGCGACGCGGCTCTGCTGCTGCAAATGAGTGCGGCTACAATCGACCGCTTATTGGCCCCTGTGCGCAAGAAGATCGGCATCAGGGGAGTGAGCACGACCAAGCCAGGTTCCATGCTCAAGAACAGCATCCCAATGCGAACATTCGCTGAGTGGAACCAGAGCAAGCCCGGCTTTCTGCAGATCGATCTGGTGGCGCATTGCGGAGAACGCAACCAGGGAGAATACATCAACACCCTCGATATGACCGACGTCTGCACAGGATGGACCGTATGCGCTGCTTTCATGGGCAAGTCTTTCAACTACTGCTCAGAAGCTCTGGCTGAGAACAAACACCTTTTCCCGTTTGAGATACTGGGCATTCACTCCGACAACGGAGGTGAGTTTATTAACGCACATCTCCAGAACTTCTGCCAGATCAACAAGCTGACGTTTACGCGCAACAGACCGTACAAGAAGAACGACTCCTGCTACGTCGAACAGAAGAACTGGGATGTCGTCCGAAAGAAGATTGGGTATAACCGCTTTGATCAACGGTGGCAACTCAAGATCATCAACGAAATCTATGCAACACTAGCGCTGTACCAGAACTACTTCCAGCCTTCACAGAAGCTCATCAACAAACACAGGGATGGAGCCAAGCTCATCAGATCGTACGATGTGCCGCAAACACCAGCACAAAGACTCATCGCACGAGACGACATCAAACCAGAAGTGAAGCGAAGACTCCAGCAGTTCACCAGCAACATCGATCCATACCTGCTGCTCAAGCAGATCCACGACCTTCTGGATCAGCTCGCGTAACCGTCAATATGGTAAGATTACTCGTGAGGCAACGATCATAACTACGGTAAGCTTTTCTCGTGAGGCAATACGCCAGAAACGTCTCCCGCGCAACTCCCGAAAACGCGGTACAACTAGCAGACTGCTTTGGTTTGCGGTCTTGCGGCTGAGTCTGGCAGAGCGCATCCCACCGCTCCTGACGCCCTGACACCCAACTCGCCCCTCTGGCCGTCCCATGTCACGGGCATCACCTTCGTCAACTTATTGAGCGATAATCCGCTCGGCTCCTCCCCGACAAGTATCGCTTCCACAATATCAGGCGCCAACATCGTCAACCTCAGTAGCCGCGCAGCGAACGAGACATCCAACCCAATGTCCCGAGCCAGATCCGAGACCGACTCGAACTTGCCTTCATCAAGCAGCTTCTGCCAGCGATGCGCACGTGCGATGGCTATGACCAGGGCCTCCGGGTAAGAGAGGTGGATAGGATCGTTCCCGGCAAATGCCTGCGGCAGGATTACCTGCTTGCGCCCACCACGCTTTTTCAGCGCAAGTGGTACGTTGATTGATATGCCACTGTCATGGTTGTAGACTGTGGCTCCCTGCGCCATTCCTCTCTGCCCCATCTTCTCCTGTGTCATCCCTCTATCCCCATTCCCTGTCGCGCAGTGTATCCCGGACCTCGCTGACCAGTGAGTGCAAACCGTTCCCTCGAATCCTGATGTTCATCCCATCGGTATTGACGGTCACCTGCTCGACGAGCAGTTGCACGATTCGCGTCTGCTCCACGGGGAATAGCTCGTCCCAGATCGGGTCGAGGCGGCGCAGACATTGCTCAACGTCGCGCCAGCTAACCAACTCTTCAGCCGCAAGCCCACGAGTGGCCTGGTAGGTCTGAGCAATCATCTCCGGTGACTTGAAGATGGCACGAAGCTGACCCGTGACTGCCCCCTCGATGTCTCCGGCTGGCACCGACTTCACCGGGCAACTGCTGTACCCGGCCTTGGAGGCGTGGCCACATTGGTAGTAGCGGTAGGTCTTACCCCTGCTTACCGCCGAGACCGGACTCATGGCAGTGTTGCAGGTCCCGCAGCGGATAATACCACGCAGAAGTGCGGGGGCTTTCGCTAACACGTTCTTGGCGCGATTACCTTTGTTCTCCTCTATAGCTGCGTGCGCTCGTAGCCACAGGTCCTTGGTGACGATTTGTTCGTGCTCACCGGGATACGTCTTGTCTTTGTGGATTACCTCGCCAATGTATGTTCGGTTGTAGAGCACCCGGTAGATGTGGGACTTGTCCCAGGCTCTGCCTTCGCGAAACGCGCCACTCTTGGTCATCCAGGACTTTGTGGTGATGCCCTTCTTATTGAGATCAGCGGCGATGGTCAGAGGCGACCCGGTTTCGGCAAAGCGTCTGAAGATGTGGCGGACGGTCTTGGCTTCCTCGGGATTGACCATCAGCCGGGTTTCCTCCGGGTGCACATCATATCCCAATGGTGGCGTGCCGCCGGTGAATTTCCCTTTGCGCTTGGCTGCGGCCACTTTGTCGCGGATCCTCTCGCCAATGATCTCACGCTCGAATTGCGCGAAGCTTAACAAAATATTGAGGGTCAGCCTGCCCATCGAAGAGGTCGTGGAGAACGACTGAGTCACAGATACAAAGGACACACCGTTGTTGTCGAAGACCTCCATTATCCTGGCAAAGTCCAGCAGTGATCTGGACAGACGATCGACCTTGTAGACCACGACGCAATCGACCCGGTGGTTCTCCACATCTTCCAGCAGGCGTTCGAGGGCTGGCCGGTCCATATTCCCGCCGGTGAAGCCGCCATCGTCATATTTCTGTGGCATGATGGTCCAACCCTCGTGCCGCTGGCTGGTGATGAAAGCTTCCCCGGACTCACGCTGAGCGTCCAAACTGTTGAAGTCGCTGTCCAGACCCTCCTCGGTAGACTTGCGCGTGTAAATGGCGCAACGGATGTGTGGGGTTGTTGTCGTGACTGGCGAAATCAGTCTTCTCCGGCCATCTCGGCAAAGCGCGACACAATTCTCAGAATACTTGCCACTGAGCCTAAGGGTCGTGTTGTGAGGCTGGACAGGGGGCTGCGGGACATAGACAATGTGGACGAGGATGGATGGAAACCAGGGAAGTAGATGTAACTGTGATGTCGCAGCGCCGATCAAAACCGGCAAGGTGTAGCGGGTGAGAGTCCCGTACGGTGAAGGCCTAGCGAGCCGCACCGACCCCGAGTCATGTCCTGACGCTCGCAAGGGCGGCGGGGAAGCGTTGACAGGGGAAACTCGTAGGCTGGGTATTGAGCCGTGTAATGGTTACAATACTCCGGGATGCCGACGTCGTGACATGAGCGGAAGGCAACATCAGTCGGGTCGCTATCGCAAGACTCGGCTGAATCCCGCGCGGTCTGAGACCCCACGCATGCGAGGAAGCATCTTACACGGGAATCGGGAGATCCCGCAGCCAACCACGACGAACGGTATCAGCGTGGTTCGTGCTGTAAATCCAAAAGGAATAACACAGCAATGCACGGCTGCGGGAAGTCGGACAGTTCCATAGTACTGAAGAAGTTCGCGAACAAAGGCGCTGATGCGCTGGCGGAGCGGATGGAGGGAAGGGGACTGGCCAAGGAGAATACGGGCGAGCAAAACAGGCTCCGGACTCAGAGCCGGGTGCGTCTGCAAAGCGAACTCGCACGTATACGGCAGATGGCTGCCAATGGTAAGGAAGCGAAGTTCACTACGCTCTGGCACCACGTCTATGACATCGACCGTCTGAGAGAGACGTTCCATGGCCTTAAGCGCAACAGCGCGAAAGGAGTCGACGGGGAAACGTGGGAGCACTACCGAGAGAATGTGGAGGCGAACCTTCAAGACCTCTCAGCAAGACTCAAACGGGGAGCGTATCGCGCGAAGCCGGTAAAGCGGGTATATATCCCGAAGCCCGATGGTCGCCAAAGGCCAATCGGCATACCCGCACTCGAAGACAAGATCGTCCAGAGTGCGACTGCCGGAGTGCTCACTGCGATCTACGAATCCGACTTCAAGAACTTTTCTTACGGTTTCAGGCCGGGACGTAGCCAGCACGATGCGTTGGACACTCTGGCCGTCGGAATCGAACAGGGGAGGGTGAACTGGGTGCTCGATATCGATTTGCGGTCTTTCTTCGATACCATAGACCACGAATGGATGATGAAGTTCATTGAGCACCGGATTGCGGACAAGCGCGTTCTGCGGCACATCAGAAAGTGGCTCAGTGCAGGCGTGCTTGAGGATGGGAAGATATGGCAGGCGCAGTATGGAACGCCGCAAGGCGGGAGTATAAGTCCGCTACTTGCCAATATCTACTTGCACTACGCGCTCGATGTCTGGGCAGACATTTGGAGGAAGAGGACGGCATCAGGCGACGTGCTCATTGTGCGCTTTGCTGACGACGCCATCTTCGGATTCCAGTATCGATCAGATGCCGAGAGGTTCCGAGAGGAGTTGGAGCAGCGTCTCTTTCGCTTCCACCTGGAACTCAACGCCGAGAAGACGCGCCTAATCGAGTTCGGGCGGTGGGCCGCCACGAACAGCAGCAGGCGTGGGATTGGCAAGCCGGAGACTTTCGACTTTCTGGGCTTCACGCATATATGCAGCAAAAGCCTCAAAGGAAGATTCATCGTGCTTCGCCATACCAAGAGCAAGAGGATGCAGGCCAAGCTGAAGGCTATCCGCGTCGAACTTCGGCGACGAATGCATCAACCCGTCCCTATGGTAGGCCAGTGGCTGGGTAGCGTTGTTCAGGGACACTACCAATACTATGCAGTGCCCCGTAATGGCTACGCGCTGAGGTCATTTCGACATCAGGTTATATGGCTCTGGAGACAGGCATTGCGCCGTCGCAGTCAGAAAGACCGTACCACCTGGGAAAGAGTATTCCGACTCAGCGAGCGATGGCTGCCACAGCCACGCATCCTGCATCCTTATCCAAATCAGCGTCTTGGCGTCCCACTCCAAGGCAGGAGCCCGGTGCGGTAGTCCTGCACGCCGGGATCTGTGCGGGGGGCCGGGAGCAATCTCGGTCCCTACCGCGACAGTGGCTTTTTTGCACTAATCACACTTGCACACCAAAACTTGGGGTCGAATGATACAAATG
The DNA here is from genome assembly GCA_964611645.1 of uncultured bacterium. Taxonomy (GTDB): domain Bacteria; phylum Armatimonadota; class UBA5829; order UBA5829; family UBA5829; genus CAZTAO01. The sequence goes on from CAZTAO010000064.1 coordinate 21,629, forward strand.
GGAAGTCAATCGGCGCTATGCGCCTTGTATAAGGAAAACGGCGCTGCTGTCGGATGCGGTCAGGTTTCGTCTGTAAGCAAGACGCCTGAATCGCAGATACTGAGAAGATCATGGTCGTGCTGATGTTCGTGCCACTAAGGATGCACTGCGTCCGTCCCCAACTGCGCCCTCTGCCCGCCCCAGTCCACTGGCATAACCTTCGTCAGCCTATTGAGCGACAACCCACTCGGTTCTTCGCCCAGGAGAATTGCTTCGACGATATCGGGGGCCAACATGGTTAGTCTCAGCAGCCGCGCAGCGAACGAGACGTCCAGCCCTATCTCCCTGGCCAGATCCGAGACCGACTCGAACTTTCCCTCGTCCAGCAACTTCTGCCACCGATGCGCCCGGGCAATAGCCATGACCAGGGCCTCCTGGTGGGAGGGCGAGATGGGATCGTCGCCGGCAAATGCCCGGGGTAGGATTACCTGCTTGCGCCCGGCGCATTTCTTGAGCGCAAGTGGCACGTTGATTGATATGCCGGTGTGATGGTAGTGAACCGTGGCTCCCTGTGCCATTTCTTTCGGCCTCGTCTCTTCCCGTCTCATACCTCAACCATCCTTCCTTGTCGCGCAGTTGTATCCCGGACCTCGCTGACCAGCGAGTGCAAACCGTTCCCTCGAATCCTGATGTTCATCCCATCGGTATTGACGGTCACCTGCTCGACGAGCAGTTGCACGATTCTCGTCTGCTCTACGGGGAATAGCTCGTCCCAGATCGGGTCGAGCCTGCGCAGACATTGCGCTACGTCACGCTGGCTAACCGACCCCTCCGCCTCAAATCCACGAGTTGCCTGGTCTGTCTGGGCTATCATGTCCGGCGACTCAAAGATGGCCCGAAGCTGGCCCATGACCGCGCCCTCGATGTCTCCGGCTGGCACTGACTTCACCGGGCAACTGCTGTATCCCGACTTGGAAGCGTGGCCACATTGGTAATAGCGGTAAGTCTTACCCCTGCTTACCGCTGAGACCGGACTCATGGCGGTGTCGCAGGTCCCACAACGGATGATTCCTCGGAGGAGTGCGGGAGCTTTGGCTCGGGCGTTCTGCACGCGATTGCGCTTGTTCTCCTCGATAACAGCGTGCGCTCGTAGCCACAGGTCCTTGGTGACGATTGGTTCGTGCTCACCGGGATACGTCTTGTCTTTGTGGATTACCTCGCCAATGTATGTTCGGTTGTAGAGCACCCGGTAAATGTGAGACTTATCCCAGGGCCTGCCTTCGCGGAACGCGCCACTCTTGGTCATCCAGGATTTGGTCGTGATGCCCTTTTTGTTGAGTTCCGCGGCGACGGTCAGAGGCGACCCCGTTTCAGCGAACCGTTTGAAGATGTGTCGCACGGTTTTGGCTTCCTCGGGATTCACTATGAGCCGCGTTTCCTCCGGGTGCACATCGTATCCCAATGGTGGAGTACCGCCGGTGAATTTCCCTTTGCGCTTGGCTGCGGCCACTTTGTCACGGATTCGTTCGCCGATGATTTCACGTTCGAATTGCGCAAAACTTAATAAAATGTTGAGAGTGAGCCTGCCCATAGAGGAGGTCGTGGAAAACGACTGAGTGACCGAAACGAAGGACACGCCGTTGTTGTCGAAGACCTCCATTATCCTGGCGAAGTCGAGTAGGGATCGCGAAAGCCGGTCGACCTTGTAGACTACGACACAGTCGACTCGGTGGCTCTCCACATTCTCCAGCAGCCGTTCGAGGGCGGGCCGCTCCATGTTCCCGCCGGAGAAGCCGCCATCATCATATTTCTGTGGCATGATGGTCCAACCCTCGTGCCGCTGGCTGGTGATGAAGGCTTCTCCGGACTCACGCTGAGCGTCGAGAGAGTTGAAGTCGCTGTCCAGACCCTCCTCGGTAGACTTGCGGGTGTAGATGGCACAGCGAATGCGCGGGGTTGTTGTGACTGGCGGCTTGTTCATGTTGTGGCCCTCGCTTTCTTCTCGTGGGTCTTCTTGAGTCCGAAGAACGCACGCCCATTCCAGTGGGTACCGGTAATAGCCTGGGCTATCGCAGATAGCGAACGGTAGCGCCGCCCCTCGAATTCGAAGCCTCCGTTGACCACTGTTACTTCGTATGTGTTATCCTTCCATTCCCGTATAAATCGAGTGCCCGGGACCGGTACACCAGCTTTGTACATCTTTCCTGGGCGTCGTCCGCTCCGTCGTCCGCCGTTCTCATCGAAGCCGTGGGCGTCAAGGATGTTGTCCATGGTTCTGCGAGATGGCTCGGAAAGGCCGCCATAGGCAATCTCCTGGATACGGTATGCCAACCGCTTGATGAGATACGGCCGGTTGCTGGCCGTTGGGTCTTTGTCGAACAGCGTTCGCCAGAGTTCGCATAGCTGGGCGTAGTTCAGATTCTCCAGGTCCGCGATCTGTTTGAGCACGGAGTCATTGGGCCCGGGGGTCTTGTTGGCTATATTCGTTCTACTGCTAGTCTTCATCTACTCCCTCGTGTTTCGCCGCCGAGGATTGTTCTCTCCCTTCGGAAGCGGTTTGGTGCCATGAACGCTCTCCAGCAGGGAGGAAGTCAAGTCACAATGCGTATTGCCGCTGAGCGTTTCTTCTCAGGCTCGACGTGGGTGGACTTGGTGGAATACCTGACACCCCTCACATACGGAAAGGGAAGTACCTCATCGACTTCAGTTCCGATGGGTCCATTTGCAACGTCCTGGCACGCGGGCTCTTAAGCGCCCTGGGTAAGATGTCTCGGGATTTCTGCCTGAGCTTTGGCTACCGATCTGTCCAGCAGTTTGCCCAGCGCTTCACCAATGACGCCAAGGTGATCGAGGAGTCAGGCTTCGAGATAGTCACCAACATACCGCCTCACAGAAAGCGCAACTACCACATTCGCAAGGTCGATTAGGCAGAAGGTGAAAGGGTCCTTTCACATCGCGCCTACCCTTTCACCCGTCTGGAAGCCCGATTTTGAGGCTAAGGACCAGCAGAAAGGTGAAAGGGTGAAAGGGTGAAAGGTTTCTGGGGAATGCACCCCTATATACACGTGCGGGGGGGGTGTTAGTGAGCACCTACGTGAACGCTCCCCCGCGACAACTGCAATACGGGGTGCATACCTACTATACCTTTCACCCTTTCACCTAAATAAGTAAGAAAGAAGAGAGAACGAGCCTAGATTGCCCTCAAATATGCCGGTGAAAGGGTCCGGTGAAAGGTTCAAAAAGACCATCCGACCTTTCACCCTTTCACCGGGCCACTGTCAGGACGGTCGGAAGCACAGTCAGCGTGACTGAAGTAAGAAACGTAAACTCACCAAGCTCACCGACTAGAGGCGGTGCTCCGAGCCCACTTGCACCCGGAGCCCCGTCCCGCCTGTGGTTACTGCACGTCCGTAACAGGCGCGTCCGTTTCGGTCTGCGTCTTCAGACTCCTCCCCAGCGGCATGTCCCTGGGAATCGGCAGCTTTGCGATGTAGCCTCTGTCTTTGGCCCAGACCAAAAACATCCGCAGCACCCGAACCGTCTTGCGAACCGTGATCGTGGCCCGTTCCCTGCCGCTAGGGAGTTTCAGCAGCGCGTCTGATGTCAGGAACTTGCTGACATGGGGCGTGAGGACCGCTGACAGCTTCTTCTCGGTTCCGAAGAACCCAATGATCTGCTGGACGTCGCGGTCATAGGTGTACAGCGTCCTCTCGCTCTTGCCCTCCGTCCTCAGGTATTCCAGGTATTCGTTCATAGCCTCGCGTAGTGTTTTGTCCGACATCGATGTAGCC
>CAZTAO010000065.1:0-24414 GCA_964611645.1 uncultured bacterium
TGGTTTTGCCCGTCGCGCCCGGCGAATATCGTATGGTCAGCGACACCGGCGCAAAGCTCGCCAGGACAGACCTGATCTGGTCACAGGTCGAGAAGATGAAGGGCAAGTACGACTTCGCTTTGGCAGACTCGCTGGTGAAGAAGTATGCGAAGTCGAAAATCCGCACGCTGCTGATTATCACCGGGGACAACAGGCTCTACGGCGGCGAGGGCGTTACGAGCCTGCCGAAGACCGATCTGACTATCTCTGGTTTCGCGGACTTCGCTACGGCCGCAGCCAAACACTTCAAAGGCAAGACGGTCATCTTCGAGCTATCCAACGAACCGGGCGGCAATGTGGAACCAGCGGGCTATATGAAGTGGGCGCGAACGGCCGCGCAGGCTCTGAGGATGGGCGACCCCAGCGCGGCGATTGTCGGGCCGGGCGCGCACCCACGGGCGCTTCCGTGGCTGGAAGAGGTCTTCAAACTTGGGCTGCTGGATGCTGTGGACGGCCTTTCGGTCCATCTCTACCTCGGAGGCGAGGCGGATAAGCCCCAGCCGATGCCGGAAATGCAGGAGAAAGAGGGGCGGATCAAGCTCCTCAAGAATCTTGTCGCCAGACATGCCAAGGGCAGAAGCGTGCCGATGATGAACAGCGAGTGGGGCTACTGCCGTATCAACTCCGAGACTCCTCCCAACTCCCAGGTATCCACCCAGAACCAGGCGCGATACCTTGCCCGCGAGTATCTGCTTAGCTCCTATTGGGGATTCCGGGCCAACATCTGGTACTGCTGGTTCCTTTATCCGAGTTCCGAGGCTGTCGCGGGAGAATACGGCCTGATCAGCGGTTCACGAATGCCGATGCCCGCCTACTACGCCCTGCGCAACCTGGCAAAACAGCTTCCCAAGGGCAAGTTTGTCTGCCGACATGAGATCGGATCACCGGATGACTGGTGCCTGGAGTTCGACACCGGCAAGGGCAAGGTCCTGGCGGTGTGGACCAGCGCGCCGGTCGAGTATGAGAGCGGACACGAAGAGGGGCACTTCGTGAGCATTCCGGTCGGGGAGGCCACGAAAGTCCACATAACCGACCTGCTCGGAAGCAGCTATCATGATCTGAAGCCCAGCAGCGGCAAGGTCACGATCAGGGCAACCGGGGCAGTTCAGTATCTGAAACCGACCGGCCCGTAGACCTGCGGAATAGTCATACTTTCTGGCATAATGCTAGGCAAACATTGACTTGGATAGGTCGGCTTGTCCCTTGCCTGGCAAACTTCAGTGGGGACCGGCTTGCCACAGTGCAGACACGGGTAAATAACCAACGAACTGGATAAGGAGACACAATGAACCTGACTACGCATTCCTTGGCGGCCATCGCTGCCGCTCTTTTGGCAGTAATCGCGCTGGCGAGCTCTTCCCAATCGGCAACCGCCGCGCCTAAGGAACCCCTGAGATCGGGAGTGGTGGAGTTTGACAAGGGCAAGAAGATGTGGCTGTATTTGCCCTCGGATTACAACCCCAAGGCGAAGTATCCGCTGATAGTATATATGCACGGCCGTGGCGGCGACATACGGACATTCGAGGATGCAGTCGCTCTGAAACCGTTCAAAAACATGGCCATGGAGCGTGGCTTCGTGATCGTCTGCCCCGAGTATGGAACCGACGGGTGGATGAGCACCGATGCCGAGAACTACGTGCTGGCCTCAATTGAGTTTGCACAGTCGCACCTCGCAATCAACCAGCGTCGCGTGTACCTGATGGGGATATCGATGGGCGGACTGTCCACTCTGGCTTTCGCCATCAAGCACCCCGACATCCCCGCCGCAATGTGCGAGATCCTGGGCATTACCGATGTGGTGCAGTTCTGGTATGAAGGCGCATACAGGTCGGGCCTTGAAGCAGCCTACGGCGGGGCTCCATACACCAAGTTGGGCGAGTACGCCAAGCGGTCCGCGACCTACAACATCAGCCGGATCAAGCAGATACCCACGTTCATCATCCACGGCGAGGAAGACAACCACGTGCCGATAGCCCAGGCCGATACACTCTATCACATGCTGAAAGACGCCAAGGCCAAAGTGGAGTATATCCGCATACCGAAGATCGGGCATTCGGAGGTTGTAGTCAGCGGCAATGAGAAGAAGATACTGGACTTCTTCGCTGCAGACCTCAAGCCAGAGCGGACCCAGCTGCCCGAAGGCCAGAAGTGGCAGCCGGACTGGTAAAGAACAACTCTTAGGGGAACTACAGATGACCGATTCGCAGACCCGAGTCCGGCAGGCTCTCAACCACAAGGAACCGGACCGCATTCCGCTGGATATCGGCGGGAGTAGAGTGTCGGGTGTTCACCTGCAGGCGTACAAGGAGTACCGGAAGAAGCTGGGGCTGCCGGAGTCTGATCCGGCCCTGCAGATTCGCTACCTGCAGCTTCCGGTGGTGGAGCAGGACTTCCGCGACCTGATCGGCGTGGATATTGAGAGCGTTGATCCCAACACCGCCGCAGAGGAGACCCCGATAACCCGGACAGAGAATGGGCAGCGATATGTAGACAGGTGGGGCTGCGAATACTACATGCCCGACTCAGCAGCCTACTTCGACATCCGCAACAATCCGCTGGACTTCGCCGAGACTCCCGCGGACTTTGACAAATACACCTGGCCCAGGGAAGACTCCCCGGCCATTCTGGACAACATAGGGCCGGACGCGGAGGCGGTGTGGAAGAAGCACGGCCGGGCTATCTCGCTGGGCAGGACGTGCCCAGGCATCTACGAGATGCTCCACATCCTTGGCGGTTATGAGAAGGCGCTCACCGACCTCGCCGCCGACCCCGACTTCTGCGCCGCCCTGATGGACAGGATACTCGAACTGAAGCTGACCTACTACAAAGCGGCGATCGAGAGGCTGTTGGCGGTGGGGGTCGAGTTTTTCATCATCAGCGAGTCCGATGACCTCGGCACCCAGAACGGCCTTATCATGAGCCCGAATACTTACCGGAGTCTGGTGAAGCCGCGGCACACCGAGCTTTTCAGGAGCATAAAGGAGTTCTCGGGCGGCAGGGCATTCATCGAACTGCACTCCTGTGGGGCGGTCCGTGAGATAATGCCTGACCTTATCGAGTCCGGTGTGGAGATACTCAACCCGATCCAGGTAAGCGCTTCCGGGATGGACGACACCGCAGCCTTGAAACGCGACTTTGGCGACGCAATCGTGTTCCACGGCGGCGGGGTGGATACGCAGCACACCCTCGCTGTGGGCACGCCTCAGCAAGTGCGAGACGAGGTCAAGAGGCGTATCGAGGACTTGGGGCCGGGCGGAGGCTTCATCTTCACCCCGGTCCACAGCATCCAGCACGATGTCCCGTTCGAGAATTTCATAGCGATGATAGAAACATTCAGGGAGTATGCGTGATCATATCCAGGGAGGTACAGAGGCATTCGCTGGAGAGGCTGCGGGTAACCACTATGTGGTCTTCCCGGGTTGCAGGAAAGAGATGTGGCGGCTTTGAGCAGAGTGGAGTAGCGACTCATTGAAATAATGGGTCCCCTGCGCATTGCACAGGGGACCCCTGGTTAGTCTAGCTTACCAGCGTCGGCTTCCGCCACCGCCGCCACCGCCGCTGCCGCCACGGCTTCCGCCGCCGCCGCCGCCATAGCCACCGCCGCCACCACGGCTTCCGCCGCCGTAGCCGCCGCCACCGCCGCCCGTGCGCTCAGTGCGGGGTCGGGCTTCGTTAACTGTCAATGTGCGTCCGCCGACTTCCTTGCCATTAGTGGCCTGGATAGCCTCGTCCGCCTTCTCTCCGGGGATCTCGACAAACGCGAAACCCTTGTCTCCGATAACTCTAACTTCAGCGATCGGTCCGTAAGGCTCGAAAAGCGCACGAATGTCGCTCTCCGTGGTGTTGTAGGACATATTTCCTACATACAGTGATTTGTTAGCCAATTTGCTGCCTTCCTTCTGGGTGATTACCCAATGGTCTCAACATAGAGCGCGTGGCTACTGTGCCACTAACGGCGGCTTCGATCAGCTCAGAAGGCAGAAGCCCCACAGGTCTCTCGAACATTCCGTCGCTGGACGTTGATACTACTTCCCATATTATACCCACATTTTGGGGAAATAGCGAATTATCTGAAAGAACATGCAGTTTTGTTGACGGTTCACAGTTGGCCAGATCCGGAACGCCGAACCGGCAGCCTTGAACTCGGGGAAAGCGCAGAATTCCGTGCTTGACTGTGGGCGCAGATAGGCATAATATGTAGCATATACATTGGTTGATGGCGACGACGCAGTCGCTGAGCATAGAATACTGCCAGGAGGACTTCAAAGATGGGTGACAAATCCCCGAAAAAAGAGACCAAAGCCCCGAAGAAAGACATCAAAGATAAGCGCAAAGAGAAGCAGGAAAAGAAAGCCGGCAAGGGCAATATAGGGGCGTAGGTAGTATTCCCCGATCACGCAGTTTGTGGTGATATTGCCTGAGCGCCAGGCGTCTAGCGAGGAGGATCGGCTTGAGATACTGCTCGATTGTTCTGGTGTGTGCGGCGCTTCTTGTGATGGCTGGATGCCGAAGAGCGGATCAGCGCTCTGTAGGCAGTCTCACGGAACGCGCGCCCCTTCGCGCAAGCAGAACGGCATCCAAGGGGATGGAGTTGTACTCGTGGAAGTCGGCGGATGGGCAATGGACATTTGGCCTGCTCCTCGGCACCAATCGTAGGAAATCGCTTAGTGAGATCACCAACCCACGCGAGACAATCGTTGGCATTGACAGGCTCAAGGATAAGCTCTCGGCTCTAGCTGTAGGCGAGAGTGTCCCCTGGACCGACGTCGGCAACGCTATCAAGTCCCAGAGGTCGCCAGCATCGGTCAGCATTGAGTCCAACCCGGTCCCCAAGTCTATGATCAATGAACTCACCAGTTACTGCAGAGGTCTGGATATCGAGTTGACATATACCCCCGGCTGGGCAGGCGTAATTGATCCGACACGCAGCAGCCATCCGCAGAAGTCAGGTAAGTAGAATCACAGCAACCGCGGTTCAAGCCGCTTGTTATCCCAAAAGCAACGATCCCTCCAGGTTCGGAGAACCTGGAGGGATGGAATTCAGGGCGTCTTCGGCATCCGACCTCTAGCATCTAGTCTCGACATCACACCCACCACATCCCGCCCGGCTTTTCGAAGATCATCACTTCTTTGAGGAACGCGACGGCCTTTTCCAGGCCCTCTTTGGCGGACATCAGGCTGTCTTCGTGCTCTATTGAGAGAACGTCGTCGTAACCCACCATCTTCAGGGTGCTGATAAGGTCTTTCCACGTCTGGTAGTCGTGGCCGTAGCCGACGGTGCGGAATATCCAGCTTCGGTTGATCTCATCGGCATAGGACTTCGCGTCGTTGCAGCCGTTCACACTCGCAACAAGCGGATCAATGCGGCAGTCCTTGGCATGCATGTGGTAGATGATCTTGCCAAGTTTCCGGACGGACGCGCACACGTCGACGCCGTTCCAGAACATGTGGCTGGGGTCGAAGTTGCAGCCGACTGTGTCGCCGACGGCGGCATTGAGCTTGAGCATGGTCTCAGTGTTGTAGACGCAGAAGCCGGGGTGCGGCTCCAGGCAGTATTTCACGCCGTGGTCCGCGCCGAACTTGGCCATCATCTGCCAGTGCGGAATAAGCACTTCCTCCCACTGCCACTTCAACAGTTCCGAGAAGTCGTTGGGCCAGGGGCAGGTGACCCAGTTGGGCCGCTTCGAGCCGGACTCATCGCCCGGGCAGCCGGAGAATGTGCAGACTCTCTCCAGACCCATCTCGCTTGCCAGCACAACGGCTTTCTTCGTCACTTCCTCGTTCTGTTTGGCAAAATCCTTGTCCGGGTGGATGGCGTTGCCATGGCAAGAGAGCGCGCTGATCTCGAGGCCGCGAGACTTCACCGCGTCCAGCAGTTTCTGCTGGGCAGCCTTGTTGCCCACCAGTTCTTCCACAGAAGCGTGAGCCGAGCCGGGGTAATTGCCGACGCCGAGTTCAACCATCTGAACTCCGGTTTTGGCGAAGTAGTCCAGCGCCTGTTCCAGGGGAAGCTGGGAGAGCAGAACCGTGAATACACCGATCTTCATAAGAATACCCTCCGAAAGTGTGATTGGCTGACAGACGCAGGTCTGCCGCTAGGAAGCTCTGTCTATGATGCGGGAAGCGAGGTCGCGCAATGCCTTAGTATACTGGTTCTGAGGCAGCGAGGACAAGCAATCTGTGGCCGAGGATACGTGCTGTCGGGCCATCTCCCGCGCCGAGTCCACCGCCCCACACCGCACCAGGATATCGGCCGCCTCGCGGGCCTGGGCCTCGGTGCGGATTCCAGGCTGCAAGATCCCCTCCAGCCGCCCGCGAACCTCGGGGTCAGGGGAGGCCAGCGCAGCCAGCACCGGCATGGTGAACTTGCCCTGGAGGAGGTCGCTGCACACGCTCTTGCCGGTGTCGCGGGGATCGCCGATAACGTCGAGAATGTCGTCGGTAACCTGGAATGCTATACCGATGTGCCTGCCGTAGTCTGAGAGAAGCCTGAGGGGCCTTGCAGGCGCTTTGGAGAGCCGTCCGCCGACTCTGCAGCAGGTGGCCATGAAGCCGGCAGTCTTGCCCTCGATGATGGTCATATAGTTGGCTGCCCACATGTCTACGTCGCCAACGCACATCGCCTGCAGGACCTCGCTTTCGGCCATTCTGGTGCCGACGTCAGCGACTTCCTTCAGAAGCCGCATATTGCCGTGAATGCCGAGCAGGGTCAGCGCGCGGGAGAGCATGTAGTCGCCACCCAATACGCTCACCCGGTTGCCGTAGACTGCGTTGGCGGTGGGGATACCCCGGCGGGTTGCGCTGTCATCTACTACGTCATCGTGCATCAGCGAGGCCGCGTGAACCAGCTCAACCGCCGCCGCCATACCGATCGCGTGCTCGGTGGCGCCATCGGGGTCTATCATACGGGCCGAGAGAATAACGAGCGCGGGCCGGAGCCTCTTTCCCCCGGCGTCGAAGAGCCGAAGCGACATGCCTCTGGCCGCGCCAACCTCGGATTGCACGATTCCCCGGAGCACGGTTTCCACCTGCTCCAGTTCCGAATCGATCACCGAAGCCCAATATGGCGTTTGTTTGGCAACAGCTACGCTCAAGCTAGATACTCTCCAGACCTATCAACCCAACTTCTTGCGCCCAATGAACGCGCAGACCGCTCCGAACACGAAAGGCCTGCTCACAACTTCAACCAAACCCGCCTTTTCCATTTCCTCACGCATCTGATCCACAGTGAGGAACCTTTCAACCGAGCAGGGCAGATAATCATACGCTGCCTTGTCGCCACCGAACAACCTTGCCACCAGCGGAGTCAGCCGGTTGAAATAAAGCCTCCACAGAGGCCTCAGGAGCGGGGCAGCTATACCCATTATCTCCAGATTCACCACAGAGCCGCCAGGTTTGGCAACCCGCACCATCTCAAGCAGCGCTCCGGGCAGATCCACCACGTTTCGCAGGCCATAACCCACGGTGACCGTGTCAAAGTGTTCATCCTCAAAGGGCAGGCTCAGCGCGTTGCCCTCAACAAACTCAACCCATTGCAGACCGCGCCTGACCGCTTTGGAGCGGGCGACTTCCAGCATCGGCGCGGAGAAGTCCAGCCCTGCAACTTCGCCTTCGCTGCCGGTTCTCTCGGCCAGGGCGAACGCAAAATCCCCCGAGCCACAGCAGACGTCCAGGGCCTTGTCGCCACGCTTGACCCCTGCCCACTTGACGCAAAGCCGCCTCCAGCGCTTGTGCATCCCCAGGCTCATGACGGAATTGAGGAGATCGTAGACGGGCGCAATGCCGGAGAAGAGACCTTTGATTCCGGCTTCCCTCTTCCCATCCCCCTGCGATTGATCGAGCAATTGGCAGACCCCTTCAGGCATTATATATCCGCATTCGATAGAGAGTCAAACCAGACGAGGCCGGGGTCGGGTGAGACGCACGCTACTCTAGCTATACCACAGAGGAAAAGCTTTCCTCGATGTCGAACTCAAACTTGCCAGGCGCTATTGTGCCGAGTGGACGCAATTCCGAATCTTCGTCAGCTAGATAAGGAGGACGTATGAGCCTGTGGAAGCGCCTTTTTGGCGGTAAGCCCGATGGATCAGAGTCATCGCCTGAGCAGCCCGCGCCTTCGGCTGCGTCAACAGAGACCAAGCAGCCATCTCCGAAGCAAACGGGTGCCGCAGCCCCAGGGCGCGACGCCGGGCCTGACGAACGCCGGATCCGGGTTTTCGTCTCGTCCACATTCCGCGATATGCAGGCGGAGCGGGACATTCTCATCAAGAAGATATTCCCGCAGTTGCGCAAGCTGTGCGAAGAACGGGCCGTTTCGTGGACGGAGGTGGACCTTCGCTGGGGCATAACTACCGAGGAATCGGCGGAAGGCAAGGTGCTGCCGCTGTGTTTGGCGGAGATCGAGCGCTGCCGTCCATACTTCATCGGTCTGCTTGGCGAACGCTACGGCTGGGTGCCGGATGAGATCGATCCGGAGTTGATCGAGGAACAGCCATGGCTGGAGGAGCACAAGCAGCAATCGGTCACCGAGCTCGAGATCCTCCATGGCGTGCTAAACAACCCCGAAATGTCGGACCGTTCGCTCTTCTACTTCCGCGATCCCGATTATCTCAACCATCTCCCCAAAGGCAGCAATGCGGCTGATATCGTGAGCGAATCAACCGATGCGGCCGACAAGCTTGCTGGCCTCAAGGACCGCATCCGGGCTAGACACGATGCTGGTCAACTCGACTATGCCCCACGAGAGAACTACGCTGACCCCGAAGCGCTGGGCGAACAGGTGCTGGCTGACTTCACGGCTATCATCGAGAAGCTCTATCCCAAAGACGCGGTGCCGGACCCGCTCGATCAGGAGGCCGCGCGGCACGAAGCTTATGCCCAGAGCCGCCGTCTGGCTTTTGTGGGGCGTGAGGACTTGATCCACCGCCTGGATGAACACTTTTCTTCCGCAGGCAAGCCTCTCGTGCTGACTGGTGAGTCCGGCTGCGGAAAGTCCGCTCTGCTGGCTGAGTGGGTGACGCGTTGGCGGAAGGAGCACTCCGAGGACCTGCTGATCCAGCACTACATCGGCAGCACGCCGGACAGCGCGGACTGGCAGGGGCTAGTACGCCGGATTCTCGGTGAACTCAAGCGCGCCTTCGGCATCAAGGATGACATCCCTACCCAGCCCGAAGCCCTTCGTGGCGCGCTGATCGAGTGGACGACGAAGTCCGCTGGTTCGCGCCGGGTAGTTCTTGTGCTCGATGCCCTCAACCAGCTCTCAGCAGGTGATGCCGCCGCTCTGCAGCTTGGCTGGCTGCCGGTCGTTTTTCCGACGAACTTCCGCGTGCTGGTCTCTTCGCTGCCGGGCGAGAGTCTCGACGCCTTGCGCAAGCGCGAATGGCCGGAGTTGAACGTGCCGTTGTTTTCGCAGGCAGACATCAAACCCGCCGCGCTGGCCTACTTCAAGGTCTTCAGCAAGACCCCGTCGAAAGACATCCTGGCACAACTGGGGTCCACCCCCGCCGCCTGCAACCCTCTCTACCTGCGTGCCGTGCTGGATGAACTGCGCCAGTTCGGGATTCACGAGAAGCTACAGGCGAAGGCCTCCGAGTATCTCTCCGCGCCGGACCTTCCCGCGCTTTTTGACCGCATCCTGACGCGGTGGGACGAGGACTTCGGCAATTACAGCGAACACCCCGATCTCGTCCGTCGCTCGCTGTGCCTCATCGCCTGCGCCCGGTTCGGGCTGTCGGAGGGAGAACTGCTTGACCTGCTGGGCAAGAACGGCAAGCCGCTTCCCCGTAGGCACTGGACCCCGCTCTACCTCGCCGCCGAAAGTGCCCTTGCCCTGCGCGCCGGCCTGCTCAACTTCGGCCACGACCACCTGCGCGCCGCTGTGCGAACACGCTGGCTGAATGAGACCAAGTCCGCGCGAGGGTTCCGCGTGCAACTGTTGGAGTATTTCGCCCGGATAGCTGACCCTACAGACCGCAAACTGGATGAACTGCCGACCCTTTTCCTCGATCTAGAACAGTGGGAGAAACTCAAAGACCTGCTGTCGGACATTCCCGCATTCCTGCGGCTGCGCTCTACCGAGCGCTGGAAACTGGAACTGCACGGCTTCTGGATTCCACTGCGCCAGCGCTTCGATATGGGTAAAGTGTACCGCGAAGCGCTAGCCAAATACGAGGCACACATTCCTGACAAGCGCGATCTCCCGATTACCCTCAACGATGTCGCAGTCTTCCACTACGAAGCTGCGGATCACCAATCGGCTGAGCCTCTTTACCGCCGCGCGCTGGCTATCGATGAGCAGAGCTACGGCCCGGACCACCCGGATGTCGCCATCCGCCTCAACGACCTGGCGCAGTTGCTCTATGCCACGAACCGGCTGTCTGAGGCCGAACCGCTGATGCGCCGCGCGCTGGCTATCGATGAGCAGAGCCACGGCCCGGACCACCCGGATGTCGCCACGTGCCTCAACAACCTGGCTGGGTTGCTCGAGGCCACGAACCGGCCGGTCGAGGCCGAGCCGCTTTTCCGCCGCGCGCTGGCCATTGATGAGCAGAACCACGGCCCGGACCACCCGAATGTCGCTAGAGACCTCAACAACCTGGCGGTGTTGCTTGATGCCACGAACCGGCTGACTGAGACAGAGCCGCTTTACCGCCGCGCGCTGGCCATCGATGAACGAAGCTACGGCCCGGACCACCCGGATGTCGCTAGAGACCTCAACAACCTGGCGATGTTGCTCAGGGCCACGAATCGGCTGGCCGAGGCCGAGCCGCTGATGCGCCGCGCGCTGGCCATTTGGGAACGCTGTCTCGGCACAGACCATCCAAACGTGGCGTCAGCGATCAACAACCTGGCGCAGTTGCTCCGGGTCACGAACCGGCTGGCCGAGGCTGAGCCTCTGGTGCGCCGCGCGCTGGCCATCGCTGAACAGAGCTACAGCCCGGACCATCCGGATGTTGCTATAGACCTCAACAACCTGGCGCAGTTGCTCCAGGCCACCAACCGGCTGGCGGAGGCCGAGACGCTCTACCGCCGCGCGCTGGCCATTGACGAACAGAGCTACGGCACGGACCACCCGGATGTCGCTACCAGCCTCAACAACCTGGCGCAGTTGCTCCAGGCCACCAACCGGCTGGCGGAAGCTGAGCCGCTTCACCGCCGTGCGCTGGCCATTGACGAACAGAGCTACGGCACGGACCACCCGGATGTCGCCAGAGACCTCAACAACCTGGCGCAGTTGCTCCAGGCTACGAACCGGCCGGGGGAGGCTGAGCCGATGATGGGCCGCGCGCTGGCCATTTGGGAACGCAGCCTTGGGGCAGACCATCCAAACGTCGCGCTGGCGATCAACAACCTGGCGGGGTTGCTCATGGCCACCAACCGGTTGTCTGAGGCCGAGCCTCTGATGCGCCGTTCGCTGACCATCTTCCTTGGGAGTCTGGGACAAAACCATCCGTATTCGCAAACGATGGCTGAGAACTACAAGCTATTGCTGGAGGCGATGGGGCACAGCCAGGAGGAGGCGCTGGCCGAGTTGAACGCGGTTGGCAGACCATTCGGAATCCGGTTCGGTGATTGAGGACGACCGCCGACAGCAGAGAGACCATTGGACAACTCGACCCCGGCCGCCTGCAATCCACCTGGGTTAGCGCCGAACTGGTGGCAGTAGCGAAACGGCAGCTTGGGGAAAATGGGAGAATACGGCCCTGGCGCGTCTCGACGAGCACCTGTTTCCGATCGAGAGGAGGCCCTGAAACAAGTTCAGGGTGACGTATACAATCGACTTACCGTGAATCACTCAGTAAGGCGGCCCAAGGCGGCGGAGGCCGTGGTAGAGAATGACGATCATGAAGAGCAGATTGCGTGGAATAAGCAGCAGCCACGTCAGTGGCACGCCTTTCCCCCGCTGACCCGGATGCCTGGCGGAGAAGCCGAGCTTCTCACCCAGCCGCTTCATCCAGCCAACCGAACGCGGAAACTCAACTACCCCCTCTCGCCATTCCTGTGGAATTGCCTCAACCCCCAACACGGCACCCGTGAGACCACCCACGATAGCGCCCGTGGTGTCGGTGTCGCCGCCCAGCCCGATAACTGCTGCCACGGCCTTGCGGTAGTCGCCCGGGAACCGCAGCCAGCAATACAGAGCCACCGGCACAGTGTGGCTGATGTAGCCTGTCACACCCTCTTCCAGCCCCAGGGCCTGCGCGAACTGCTCCGGCGATATGTTGTTCCCAAGGCTTGCTTCGATGAGGTCGATAGCGGACAGCAGTTCCAGGTCCGAGCAGTACGAACGCAGCATTTCAAGAGCTGCCTGGGAATCGGTGGCCGGGCCGTGTTCTCTGCTGTATCTTGCGGCGGCAGCAATGAGCAGCGCGCCCTGTTCCGCGCGGGGGTCTGTGTGAGTCATTATGGTGGAAGCGTGCACCAGAGCGCGCAGTTGCCTGTCGTCATTTGCGTACACCCCTATCACGGGAGCGCGCATGGCGGGGCCGTTTCCGGCAGAGAATACACCACTCCTGGATGGCGACCAGCCAAGCATGAGCTTGAGGATCGACTTCAGGGTGGCAAGTCCCACTCCGGCGGGCATTCCCAAGAGCCAGCACCGCAATCGCCAACTCAGCGACCGCACGAAGAGGTCGGGGTCGCCTCCGGAAGCAATCAGCGCCTGCGCGGTCATACAGGCATGCTCGGTGTCGTCACTGATCATCCCGGCTCCAAAGAGGAACCTCTGGCTCAGAGCTTTCTCTCCAAAGAGCTTCGACTGGCGTTGTCTGCTCAGCCCCTCACGGGGCAGACCAAGTGAGTCCCCAACTGCCATTCCTACTATGCAACCAGTGTAACTGTCCAGCACTTATGCCTCCGAGTCCGCACAACGCAGACTCCGCGTGGATGCTCTTCGCTTTACATTAAGACGCCGCCACGGGTGAAGTAGTTCCGAAGACCATTCCGGTCAGGTTCTCATGACGCAGGATCGTGCAGATCTGGTACGTGGAATGAACCGCCCCCTACCCCCCTTTCGCTGCTCCCTCCCCTCGCAGGGGAGGGCTGGGGAGAGGTTCTTCTGGCGCGGGAATGTCAGTCGTCTTTACGCTAGGAGAACCGCCCCCTACCCCCCTCCTGCGAGGAGGGGGAATACAGTCCACTTTCCACTCTATCTCTACCCAAATGTAACTTTGAAGGAGAATCGTCGTCTAAAGTAGTAGAAAGTCCAGTGGAGTTATCACTTGGATTGCGTTGAACAGTTTGATTTTGGTGTGAGCAATGAGCAGCTTCTGCAGGATTGTGCGCTGCAGGATCAGGAGTCTTTGCGCGAGCTTTTCCGGCGCCACAAAGGCCCTGTGTACAACCTGCTCTACCGGACTCTGAGCAGCCACGACGATGCCGAGGAAGCCTTGGCCGATGTGTTTGTGAAAGTCTGGCGAAACGCCAAGGGGTTCAAGGGCAACTCGAAGTTCACCACATGGCTCTACAGCATCGCCGCGAACACGGCCAAAGACCGGCTTCGTTCGCGCAGAGGTCGCAACGAAGTGAGCTGTGAGGAAGTATTGGACTGGGAGTCTCACATCAGCCCCAGCGCGCCAACCTCGGCTCAGGATGGCCCGGAGCAAGCAGTGATGAAGAGTCTTGAGCGAGAGTCTATGCACAAAGCGCTGGCGTCCTTGAACGATGAGGAGAGGCTGATAATAACTCTCTACCATCTGCAGAGTTGCGATTATTCCGAGATCACCCGGATTACCGGCATTGCGGCCTACAATCTGAAGGTCAAGCTGTTTAGAGCGCGGTTGAAACTGCGCAAACTATGCGAACAGTTGGACAGGGAAGTGAATGATGATGAACTGCGAACAAGTACAACCGGAACTGCTGGACTACAGCAGCGGAGCGCTGAGTTCTCCTGAGTCGAGCGAGATCAGGGCTCACCTGGAAACCTGCAAGGCTTGTAGAGCGGTCTTGCGGGAAGAGACGGCATTTGCGGCTAGACTAAGCCAGTTTCCCGCCGAGGAACCGATAAACGATGTGTGGGCGCTCGTGCGAGCCAGGACCAAGCCCAGGGAGTCGGTGCTACCTGGTTGGGTAATGGGAATCAATGTGTGGTATCGCAGGGCGGCCGCGACGGCTTTGGCTGTGGGAGTGATCGCTGCCGGAGTGGCAGCATTCCATCCCATGCAAGGCCCTGGCGCTAAGCCGACGATTGTCAATGTGCCAGGCGGTTCCGTTCCCACAGTGGCGGTTCAGTGGACAGATGACCCGCTCGACCACAAGAACGACGTAATGATGAGCTATCTGAGCAATATGTAGGGTTTCAATGATACGTCTTTTCTCCAAGTCAATACCGGTAATCCTGGCAACGCTGGCTGTTCTGGCCTGCGCTTGTGCGCAAGCAGACCCGCCGACTAGACCTGGTGGGCCACCCGAGCGGGGCAGGATGCACTGGGGTGGCAAACCCGGCAATTGGGCGCCGTCTCTCACTGATTCCGAACGCCAGCAGCTCAAAGCGATGGCTATGGACACTGTTCGCCAGACGGGGAAGTGCCTGGCTGACATCGCCAAGGGCAGGCGCAGCCTGAGGGAACTCTACAGAAGCTACAAGATCGACGAGGGCGCATACCGGTCAGCCTCTGAAGCTCTGGACAGAGCGCAGTACTCGCTGCTGAAATCCAATCTGGACAGCCAGAAGAAGATACGCCAGATTCTATCGCGGAAGTCATTCGATTCTCTGCGAGATATTCTGGGGCGGTTCAAGGGTATGCCGGGAATGGAAGGCGGATTCCGTGGACGGGACCGACTGTCAGGCAAGTGGGGCGCTCCAAAGCAGCCGGCGCAAAGCGAGTTTCACACTGCAACGAAACCCATTCTGGATAGAATCGCGGCAAACGCCAAGCTGTTGTTTGGTGTGTACTCCAAGTACGACCTCGATGTGAAGGCGGCTGAGGATCTCATACGGAAGATCCACAAGGACCAGATGGCCCTCACCAGACTCAACCACAAGCAGCAGCAATCTCTACGGTCTCAGTTGACCGAGGACCAGTTCAATCACGGCTTGAGGAATCCTCCGGCGCAGTCCAACGAGCGCAGCCTGGATTTCTAGCGAGCATCTGGGGCAAAGGCGCGAACAAGGGAGAGACGCGGCCTCAGCGTGGGGCGGGACTTCTGCCTGAAGTGGCTTCTAGATCACCAATAGCCGTCAGCTCACTCTCCGCCTCCGACATGAATGCCGCCGAATTGCCCGAAGCTTTGAGGCTGTCTGTCTCCAGGTAGTCCATCATTCCATCGGCGGCCTGAGACGCCAGACCACACGCGAGACTTCGGCGCAGATTGATCTCCTTGCGTTCCGGTGGCGTCTGCAGCTTGTCTACAAACGCAGCCATCTCCTGGAATGTGGCCGAAGCCTCCTGCACCGAGTTGTAGAACTTCTCCCTGCTGAGCCGCTTCTGTTGGTATGCGGAGTAGTCCGATTTGTACTGGTCGATGAGCAAGCGCAACCTCTTGTCGACCGCCATCCGCAAGCCCCTGTATCTTCTGGCGAGAACGTCCGGCGACGGGTCCGGGTTCACCTTCTTCAGTTCGGCCATCGCCGTCTTGGCTTCAGCGAATTTGCCGACGGCCGCGAGAGCCAATGTAAGCCGCTCGGCCCCGCGCCAGTCGCGTGGACTGAGAGCCATGGCCTGCTTATACGCTTGTATCGCCTGCGGCATCTGGCTCTTCTTGAAGAACTGGTCACCTTCATTCAGCTTCGCGATTGCAGCATTTGATGACACGATAGGTGGTCGCGGGGAAGCCGGCGCGGGCCTGGTATTGGTCGGCGAGACCGGCAAGGCAGGGGTCGTGGGCGGGGAATCGGCGTCCGGTTCAGCGGGCACGGCCTTTGCTATCAGCAGGCCCAGTTCCTGCACCTTTACGGGATCGGCTCCGGCGTTCTGAGCGCGCATCATCTCGTCGAACGCGTCGTTCACCATCCCCTTCTTCAGGTAGACCCCCGCGAGTTCAAGCCGAAGCGCCCCATTGCCGGGGTCGAGGTTGACCGCCTTTGAATACTGATCAATCGCCTGGGCAAGATCGCCTCTCTTCATGCTCTCTTCAGCCTGCTGGATCAGTTCATCCGGGCTGGGAGGCTGTATGACGGACAAATCGGGGAGAGGCGCAGCCTCGATTTCGACTGCTTCCGGCTCATCAGGAACCACCGGCGTCTTGCTGAAAGCCTTGGGCACAATCTCGTGAACTGCGGCGCTTGTGGCGCTCTGGACGGCGTTGTCCACTTTGTTGGGGGCCGCGCCTCTGGTCTTGGAGACTTTCTGAGTCTGCCAGTTCTGGGACTTCTTGCCGCTGACGCCCGACATCCACAGATTGACGGTCAGGGTGTCATCCTTGTAGGTTATGTCAGAGCCTGCGACAAAGTCGAAACCAAGCTTCCTGCCGACTGTGATCTTGTCCTCTTTGGTGGCATAGCTGGCCACCTGGTCCGCAGTCACCAGCTTCTCCATAATTGCTCGTTCCACGCTGGAAGAACTGCGCAAGAAGATCTCAACTTCGGTGCGCTTCGTGGACCGCATGTACTCACGCTGCGCCCGCGTGACGGAGCGCGCGAGGTTCTCATCGGCCCCTTCACCGGGAACCGCCTCGAAGATCAGCGTTTTGGGGGCTTCCGCGCACCAGGCAGTGACGCCGACGGCAACGAAGAACGCCAGCAGAATAGACGTAATCAGCCTTTTCATTGCTGCTCGGGGTTCTCCTTCAGCACGGCCATCAGCCGCTTTGCGTTCTCGATACCCCTGCGGCATCTCTCCACATCCCTGCCCGCCCGGATCTCGTTCTCGTAGAGACCGATAGCCTGTTGGGCGGCGGCCCTGGCCAATTCGTCGTTATCACGGTTGTGGAAAGCCTTCGCTTTCAAGAACATGGAGTCGGCATCCTGCTTATCGTCCGGCACCGGAGACGGCTCCTCAACGGCCCTGACCTCCGAGTCCGCGGGGGTCGGCGGCTTCGGCTGAATCTCATCCTGCGCCGGCTTTGCCCCGTTCCCTGGCGAGCGGCGCCTGGAGCTGTCCGGCACCACAGTCATTCCGTCGCCGACCGAGGGCAGAGCATACGGCGGCAGATAGCCCGACGGTCGCGACGGGTTAGGTGTATAGGTCCGCCGAGGCTGAGGGGTCGGATTGTAGACAGGCGGTGGGTTCTGAGGCTGTGGAGACGCGTATGACTGCTGCCCAGGCTCAGGGTTCACCGGAGGCTGGACCTGCTGCGGATACTGCTCTCCCTGCGGCGTCTGGTAGCCATAGGGCGCAGCGCCATACTGGGCAGACTGATCCTGTGCGCCGGGTTGTTCCGGCTGCTTTCCCCCACCGAACATCAACATCCCCGCGATCAGCACAAACACACCTACCCCCACCCCCGCAATCAGCGGCACTGGGAGGTTCTTCGGCGGCCACTGCAGCGCGTATCGCCACACGCGCAGCACGCGAGGGCCTCTGCGGGGTTCCGATATGTCGCCCGAAAGCCTCCGGCGCAGAGCCACGAGCTTGGACTTGTCCGCGGCGCTGCCGGGGTTCAGGCGAAGAATCGCCTCATACTCGGAGATTGCTCTCCTGAGCGCATTTACACCGCCCTCAAGGTTCCCTGCGGCAAGCTCTCGTTCGGACTTCCGCTCCCACACCAACGCCACAACCGACCGCGCAGACGCGCTGTCCGGCAGCTTGTTGAGCAATTCCTCGGCGTGCGCAAGGGCTTCGTCGAGGTTGCCGGCATCATAGCATCGCCACAAGTCCAGTAGCGCCCCGCTCATATCGTCGACCGGCCCTGCAGTCGAAGGCGCATCGGCTACAAGCCTGGCGCCGCACTCCTTGCAGAACTTGCCGTCATCCGGATTGGTTGTCGAGCATTTTGGACAGATCATAAAACACCTAACTCCCTCTCCCCGCCGGGAGAGGGTTGGGGTGAGATTCCCTTCACCTAACAAATCTACTCAGCGTTACGCCTGGAGAACCGCCCCCTAGCCCCCTCCCGCGAGGAGGGGGAATCTAGCTCCCTCTCCCCGCCGGGAGAGGGCTGGGGTGAGGTTCTCTTCGCCTTACAAACTCGCTCAGCGCTACGTTTGAAGAACCGCCCCCTAGCCCCCTCCTAACGAGGAGGGGGAATACTAGAACAGACTCTCCTGCTGCGGGCTGATTGGCGGCTCAAGGCCCAGATGCTTGTAGGCGGTCTGAGTCACTTTGCGGCCTCTCGGAGTCCGGCTCAGGAATCCCCTTTGGATCAGGTAAGGCTCGTGGGCATCCTCGATGGTGTCGCGTTCCTCGCCCACGGCGTAGGATATGGCTTCGACCCCAACCGGCCCGCCCTCGAACTTCTCTATTATCGCCATCAGCAACCGGCGATCGACTTCGTCCAGGCCCATTTCGTCGATCTCCAGCATCTCAAGCCCCTCGCGGGCGACATCGATGGTGATTATGCCATCCGCTCGGACCTGAGCATAATCCCTCACCCTTCGGAGCACGCGATTGGCTATCCTCGGCGTCCCTCTTGCCCTGCGCGCCATTTCTGTGGCGCCCTCGTCGATCACTTTCACTCCAAGAATTCGCGCAGACCGCAGCACTATGGTCTTGAGACTGGCCTCGTCGTAGAACGTGAAGTTGTATACAATCCCAAACCTTGCCCGCAGCGGGGCGGTAACCATCCCGGCTCTTGTGGTAGCTCCAACCACCGTGAACGGCGGCAGATCGATCCGCAGAGTCCGGGCGCTGGGGCCTTTGCCTATTATCAGGTCCAATTGCCCATCTTCCATCGCGGGGTAGAGAATCTCCTCCACCGAGCGGTTGAGCCGGTGTATCTCGTCGATGAACAGAACGCTGTTGGGTTCGAGGTTGGTGAGGATCGCCGCCAAGTCGCCAGGCTTCTCGATGGCGGGGCCGGAGGTGGTCTTGATGGGGCAGTCCATCTCGTTGGCGATGATCAGCGACAGAGTAGTCTTGCCCAAGCCCGGAGGGCCATAGAAGAGTACGTGGTCGAGTGGCTCCGAGCGTCCCTTCGCCGCCTCGATGTACACGCTGAGGCTGGTTTTGATCTTGTCGTGCCCGACGAACTCAGACAGCCTCCGAGGACGCACGGACCGCTCAACTGCAGCATCCTCATCGCTGGGCGTCGGCGCAAGCAAGCGTTCTTCCACGTCCACAGCCATCAACCTTTAGAGAGAATCTTCAGAGCCGTCGTTACAATACTGCTGGTATCTCTAGTTCCAGTCAGCGACTTGAGCGCGGCTTCCGCCGCCTGCCTCGCATCACCCCGGCTGTAGCCAAGGGCAATGAGGCCTTCGACGGCATCGTCGAGCACAGAGTGCTCCACATCGGTTCTTCTTGCGCTTTGAGCCCAGGCGAACTGGGTGATCTTGTCTCGCAGTTCCAGGACTATGCGCTGCGCGGTCTTGGCTCCAACTCCCGTGACCTTGCTGAGCCCGTGCGGGTTCTCCGATGACACGGCTCCCACAATATCCTGCACAGCCAACGCCGAAAGCAGGTTCATAGCCACCTTTGGCCCGATCCCGTTCACCGTAAGCAGCATCTCAAACAGACTCTGCTCGGATTCCTCGAGAAATCCATACAGAGTAATAGAGTCTTCTTTCACCACCGTGGTTACAAGTAATCTGACTTTTTCCTCAACTGCGGGCAGGCGGGCGATGTCGGCATACGGAAGGTAGACCTTGTAGCCGACGCCATGCACGTCCACCACCACCCATCCGTCCGACACACTAGCCAGTTGTCCCGCAAGCGAGGCTATCAAGTCTAGTAGATTACCTTATTGAGCGGATACTCCACAAGCCCGGAAGCTCCGGCTCTCTTGAGCCTGGGTATCAACTCCCGAACGGTGCGCTCCTCGACTATTATCTCAGCCGCGACCCATTCGGGGTCGGCAAGTGAGGACAGGGTAGGATTCTTCAGAGCCGGCAGTTCCGCCAGCACCTGGTCCAGGCAGTCTTTGGGCACGTTCATCTTCAGGCCGACAAGTCCCTCGGCGTTCAGGGCAGCCTGCAGAAGCATCGCGATGTTCTCGATCTTCTGCCTCTTCCACGGGTCCTCCCACGCAGCCTTGTTGGCGATGAACCTGGTTGTGGAGACCAGCACGGTGTCTATGATCTCAAGGCCATGAGCCTGCAGAGTGCTGCCAGTCTCTGTGCCTTCCACGATGGCATCCACCAGGTCGGGAACCTTTACCTCAGTCGCGCCCCAGGAAAACTCAACGTGAGCCTTGACTCCGTGGCTTTCCAGATAGCGCTTGGTCACGTTGATCAACTCCGTGGCGACCCGCTTGCCTTCGAGGTCTTTCGGACCCCGAATCGGCGAACCCTTGGGGACTACCAGCACCCAGCGGTAAGGCCGCGAGGTGGCTTTGGAATAGAGAAGCTCACAAACCTCGTGAACATCCGACTCGCACTCGCGGACATTGTCGTAGCCTGTGATACCGCAGTCGAGCACGCCAGCCTCAACATAGCGCGGTATCTCCTGCGCTCTCAGCAGAGTCGCGTCTATTTCCGGGTCGTCTACCGTAGGCGTGTATGACCTGGCGCTTACTCTGAACTCAAACCCGGCCTTCTTGAAAAGCCCGAAAGTCGCCTCCTGGAGGCTGCCCTTCGGGACCGAAATCTTCAGCTTCAAACTAATCTACCTCATCGCGGGCGCGAGACTGCCCCCGCCACATTAACCTCTACATTATAGCCTTCGCAGGAGTGGGCGGTCAATTAGGCGATGGGTGTTTGCGGAAAGCAAGGGCCGCTCCCTGAGCGGAGTCGAAGGGGAGGCTCTGTGCGTGGTTGCTGGTTTCGACTCCGCTCAACCAGCGGGGAGTGCTTCGTGCGCCGTGCAAGAACGGGCAGGTCTGGTGACCTGCCCGTTTGGATTGTGCTGTATGTTGTGACTACTGCCCTGGCGGGGGAGGCGGAGCCTCGTTGGTTGCCGGTGCGGGCGGAGCCTCTTCGCCAACCATCGAAGTAGGAGGAGCCGGCTCCATACCTTCTTCATCGGACGGAGGAGGCTGAGGCATTCTCATCTCCGGCATCTTTGGAGGCGGAGGAGGAGGCAGCATCAGCTTGTTGGCCTTCTTCGCGGCTTCCGTGGCCTTGGTGAAGAACGCCTGCATATCGGTATTCATCTTGGTATCAGTGAGTTCTTTGACCAGCTTTGTCCTGTCAGTGCCGGTGGCTTGAGGTCCCGTCTTCATGACCTTGATCAGATGGTAGCCGAAATTCGTCTTGACTGGCTCGCTTACCACTCCCGGTTTGAGTGAGAATGCAGCGTTCTCGAACTCTCCGACCATTCTGCCTCTGGTGAACCAACCAAGGTCGCCACCCTGCATCTTGTTGGAGATATCGTCGGAGTTCTCCTTTGCCATGGCGGCAAAGTCGGCGCCGCCCTTGAGCTTCGCCGCGATCTCATCGATCTTGGTTTTGGCCGCGGCTTCCCGCTTGGCCACGTCAGGCTCAGCCTTGGGGTCGGCGAACTTGACCAGAATGTGACTGGCTTTGACATACTGGGACAACTGGGTGGGTGTAACCTTGATCCCTGCTCGGACAACTTTCTCAGCCAGCAGGTTCAGCTTGATACCCGAATACAGACGGTCCTTGGTGAGACCAAATCTGGCCATCAGGTCCTTAGCTGAGGTCGCGCCCATCTGTTTCGCTGTGTCCGCGACTTTCTTGTCCACTTCCTTTTGTGTAATGTACACCTTTGCGCTCTTGGCGGCAGTACGAATGTACTGCTCCACAAGCAAGTCATTGAGCACACGCGCGCTGTCCCACAGCCACAGTTTCTCGGCCAACTGGCCTTTGGTGACATTCGCTCCGTTGATGGTTGCGATAACTGTGCTGTCCGGGGCCGTCAAAAGCTTTTCCAGGTTTTCCGGAGACACCGGAGTGGCAGCCATAGCGCTTATGCACAGACCTGCGGCAAGGACGCATACAAGACTGCCGGTGAGTATCCTCTTTAGCATCAACAAGACTCCTTACTCAGATTTAGTACGAGGGATATAATACTAGAACGGCACTCTCAGGTCAAGCCGACGGAGCGCCGCGCCATTGTTTTGACGCAACTAATCTCCTCAAGTTCCCAAGGAACGCGAATATCCCCTCGCAAAGCACACTGAGTATACCCCTTCGCGAACGGTTTTGAACGTGTGTCGGGTCAATTAGACACTCACCCCGTCTAGTGGTATGATTATTCGGGTAACGATTGTACCTCGATCCCCTCCCGCAAGTCCTCGCTGGCGGCGAGATTCGAGTTCTTCTTCGGAGAATAGCACATGATCACCGTGCCGCAGACGCGGATCAAGCAATCACTATGGTCAAGACTCGCGAGCAATGAGACGTTCGCAGCCTACGTATTTCTGACCCCCAACTTCCTGGGATTCATGGTATTCACTCTTCTGCCGGTCTTCGCGGCGCTGGTACTGAGCTTCTACGAGTGGGATATTCTCACGCCCGCAAAGTTCGTGGGGTTCAAGAACTTCGTTGACCTGCTGGGATTCGTTCATGAGAAGGGGCGCCTCGTGCCCCACGATCCGAAGTTCTGGCTCTACATCTACAACACATTCTTCCTGATGCTCAACATCCCGCTTTGTATGGCGGGGTCCCTGATAGCAGCCCTTGCCTTGAACCAGAAGATAAAGGGGATAGTCGTGTTCCGAACTATCTTCTTCCTGCCAGCGGTGTGCGGCGGTATCGGTCTTCTCATACTGTGGCTGTGGATACTCAATGGCAACTCCGGACTCCTGAACACCACACTCAACGCGATATTCGGGTTCTTTCACCTGAACATCGAGGGGCCTGACTGGCTGGGCGACCCGAAATGGGTGAAGCCCGCGCTTATGCTGATGGGGCTTTGGGGCAGCCTCGGCGGATACAACATGCTGCTGTACCTCGCCGGTCTGCAAAACGTGCCGCCTGAGCTGTATGAGGCAGCGGAGATAGATGGCGCGAGCAGTTGGCAGAAGTTCAAGGCTGTAACATGGCCGTTCCTCTCGCCTACCACTTTCTTCATCCTCACTATGAGCATAATCGGGGGTTTCCAGAGCGGTTTCGTTTCCACCCAGGTGCTCTTCAAAGGACCGGGGCCGGGCGGGTCGGCAGCGACCATCGATTACTACATCTACCAGCACGCATACCAGAACTTCTCAATGGGGTACGCGGCCGCGATCTCGTGGGTGCTGTTTGTGCTGGTATTTGTAGCCACCCTCGTTAACTGGCGCTTCGGCGGCAAGCTGGTTCACTACTAGGCAACACAATTGGGCGATAGCTCAGCGGGTTCACAACAAGAGGTTGACTGGATATGGCGGACTCACTCGGCGTATACAAAGATAGCAGTTCTCTGACAACGCAGAAGCGCAAGAAGTTGATCGTGGAATCAATCATCCACACTATCATCTACGTAGTGCTTTCGGTTATCGGCATAAGTATGCTCGTCCCGTTCTTCTGGATGCTGTCCACGTCATTGAAACCGATGGCCCAGGTGTTTGTGCTGCCTCCTCAGTGGATCCCCCACCCCGTTATGTGGCAGAACTACGTTGAAGCCTGGACCAGAGTCCCGTTCCCCCGATGGTATTTCAACAGCATCTTCGTGGCAGCGACTGTGACTGCGGGGCAGGTGTTTACCAGCGCTCTGGCTGCATATGCATTCTCCCGTCTGCGCTTCAAAGGCCGAGACAAACTCTTCTTCGCCTATATTGCCACTATGATGATACCGGGTTCCGTGACGATGATCCCGACATTCATCCTCTGCAAGGTTTTGGGGCTGATCGACACTTACCAAGGTCTGATCATCCCCGGTATGTTCAGTGCCTATGGGACATTCCTGCTGAGACAGTTCTTCATGGGCTTGCCTACTGAACTGGAAGACGCGGCGAAAATCGACGGCTGCTCGCTGTTCGGGATCTTCAGACAGGTAATAGTACCGCTCTCCAAGCCTGCACTTGCAACCCTCACTACGTTCACGTTTATGGGTTCCTGGGGATCTTTTCTGTGGCCGCTGATTATGACCAACAGCATTGAGATGAAGACTCTGCCTGTTGGCCTGTACGCGTTCATGGGCATGTACAACTGCGCCTGGACCCTGCTGATGGCGGGCTCTGTGATCGCCACAATTCCGGTGCTGATTGTATTCCTCTTCAACCAGCGCTACTTCGTGTCGGGGATACAGTTGGGAGCTGTGAAGGGTTAGCGCCTGGATGAGCCGAAAAGCAGATTCCTCGCAAGAGTTCATGGTTGACGGTTGATGGTTGATGGTTGACGGTTGATTGATGACCTTCGGCTGCCGGCTACTGCTCGTAGATGTCGTAGGCTGGTTGGATGTCCTGCATCTTGCGGCCTGACGTGAGGGTTAACACGTCCAGTATCACCTTGCCCTCCAC
>CAZTAO010000066.1:0-24163 GCA_964611645.1 uncultured bacterium
TGGTACATTTTCACGCCGCCGAATTTGGATCATTTTAACACCGCCGCCGACAAATAGGTCGTGCCCAGGACAAGACACTCGATACTGGAAGCCGGAAGACGTCTATGAGACGCCCTGCGTCCACTGTGGAAAGCCTGTGGAATTCTTCAAGATTGACCTGAGAAGGGTGTGCCCCCACTGCGGGCAGTATATGGTCAATCCGAAAAACTACATGGCTTGCGCGGCCTGGTGCAAGCATGCGGCTGAGTGTCTTGACGAGGTGGGATCGGGCGCTGTTGAGCCGACAGACAAGACGCAATAGCGACATGTCGCTTGCCGGTTTACCACCTATGAAGGATATCTGACCACAACCCGCCAAGTATACCAATGGATACTAAGGCCATTTGGACCTCCGGATCCGATGTGGCTTGATGTGTTATCTTCGAAAGGGAATCCTCTGATTTGAGCGACGAACTACCTGTTGGCATTGCCCGAATAAGGCGTGAATGGTTCCAGACCGGTCCCACGGACGAACGGCTGCAGGCTTTCGACGATGAGCCTGTCATATTTCCGGACACCGAAGATGGAGTCCGGATAGGAGACTATACCGTCGAAGAAGAGCAAGTGCGCAACGGCCTGGCACTATCCAAAGAGGCCATAGACAGGATCATTATGAGCGGTGAACTGGACTCCATACACGTCAGAGACGCTGGGGGACGTGTGCGCAGGCTGGTGAGTGAGGCTTCACTTCGCAGGTTCCAGACTGATTCCGCAATCGATCCCGTGTCTGCCAGGGCATCGTCCTCCGCTGATAGTTCGATCCACCAGTCGATTGAGGAACTCCAGCTCGAGGTAGGGCAGCTTCGAAACACCAGCAGCAAGATCATCCAGCAGATGAAGGATATCCTGCTTCTGGAGATTCGCAACCTCAAAGAGCAGGACAGAGATCTGACGTCGTTCGTCTATGAGTTGGCCGAGGAAATCCGCCACAACTCACCCAAGAAACGCCGCTAGAGTTCCACAAAAAAGGGGCCTTTCGGCCCCTTGTGCGTCTCAATCAGCTAGTCTTTGGGTTCTGGTGGAGTCTCGGGCAGCTCGAATCGGAAAGACGACCCCTTCCCGTACTCACTCTCGGCCCATATCTTGCCGTGATGCGCCTCTACCAGATGCTTGACCAGGTAAAGGCCAATCCCCGTGCCTCCAACCTTCCTTGTGTCACGGTTGTCCACCCTGTGGAAGCGGTCGAACACCTTCACAAGATGGTCAGCCGGAATGCCCATGCCCTGATCGCTGACGGTAATCCGGATGGTATGCCCTTCCTTCTCACCCTTCACCGTAATGTTTCCGCCCTCAGGCGAGTACTTTACGGCGTTGTTGGTCAGGTTTGTCAGGATCTGGTCCAGTTTGTCCTTGTCCGCGATAATCGTCGTCACGTCCGGGTCCATATCCACCAGGAAGCTATGCTTGCTGGTGTAGGACTTCTGGGCCGCAACTACTTTGTCGATCAGCTCAGCCAGGTTAACAACGGTCGGGTTAAGGTCAAGAGCTCTGCCGGCCTCTATCCTGGAGACGTTTAGCAGGTCGCTGATCAGCCTGGTGAGCCTGTCACACTCCTGATCGATGATCGTGTAGAACTCCCGTATGGTGTCTTTGTCGTAGAACCCTTCGTCATCCTGTAGCAACGTGGAAATGAAGCCCTTGATGGATGTCAGTGGTGTTCTGAGCTCGTGTGACACCGTGGAGACAAACGCGGTCTTCATCCGCTCGATGCTTCGGATCTCGGTGATGTCGTTGAATATGGCGACAACTCCGATGGGGTTCTGGTCCTCTCCCCTCACCATCGCTGTCTGAGCCTGATAGATTCGCTCCGCGCCTTCTTCGTCGGATGTGCGGTCCGGAAGGCTGATCTCCTCCTGAACCTCCGTCATCTGCTCAATGGAATCCCGCAGGACTTTGAGCACATGTTCGTCTTTGACCAGGTCTCGATAGTCGCCGCTGACTCTATCGTCGGTACTCTCAATCGCTAACATCATCCGCGCGGACGGGTTCATCTGCATGACTTTCCCGTTTGAGTGCACCATTATGATGCCAGCGTAGACGCTCTCGATAACGTGCTCGAGCTCTTCTTTCGCGCTTACCACTTCGCGATACATCTGCGCGCTGGCGATAACGGACGCTGCGTTGTGCGCAAGTCTGGTCAGCAGATTTACGTCTTCCTGGATGAAGACATTGCCGTAACGCTTGTTGAATACGTGCATTACGCCGATGACTTTGCGCTCTGTGACCTTGTTGGTATCCTCGTCACGCTTCTCAATGATCAACGGCACGCAGACGCCATTGTTGATGTTGAGAATGCCCACATTTTCCTTTACTGTGCGGGCGTCGTTGATGGCATCGTAGAGGATAATGGGTTTGTGCTCGCGGAAGACTTCTCCGGAGATTCCTTCTGTGGCCCTGACGTGGAACCGTTTGATTTCCTCGTCGGTCAGGCCTACAGCCGGCTTGCTGGCTATCAGCTCGCCGCTCTCGTGGTCAAAGAGCATGAAAACGCACTTCTCCGCCTGGAGAATCATGCTTATTCGGGTAACCAGCCGCTTGAGTGTCTCTTCCAGTTCGGTAAGAGGCGTGGGACCGGCCGTCTGCTCTTCCATATCGTGGACACGCTGTTCCAACCGCTTGTTGGCCTGTTCCAGCGCTTCAACGGCACGCGCCTTATCATCAAGCTCTTGCTTAAGTTGTTCAAGCAGCTTCAGAGGCTCAGAATCGCTAGGCAAAACACTACCTCGGTTTCCCAGCCCATACTGGGTAATTGATGTAAGTTTTGAGGACACCTACTATTCGGATTATAGCACAGTGCCCTCGCACGGTCAAAGAACATCGTTCCTGAAAAGCGATGGCTTCAAATGCATGAACCATCTTCATGTAAAACTGACTTGCCTCTAGTTGCGGTCCAAAGAGAGTGTCTTTGTGGGCATGTCGCATACATCAGACGGTCCGAAGTACTGGATAGGACCCGGGAATACATACTCATCCCCAAGCGCCCATTGGGTCCGATTGGCTGCCAGTTCCTGGAACGGCTTGCCTTTCGTCTCTACCAGCGCTTTCTTGATGACTGGAACCGACCTGCCCTTGCGCATTTCCAGGTTCAGCATCATTGTTACCGGAACGCCACCCGCAACCCACTCCTCGGCAGGCTTGGTGAGATTGCTTACATATACTGTATACCCAGTAAGCCCTGCCCTGAGAAGCTGTGCAGCCGCAAAGCCAAGCGAATACGTGTAATCGGCGTCAAAGTTGGAGGGGGCAGCACATCTGCCTTCGTAGCCAAAGAAGTGGGCCAACGCGCTGAACTTGACCTCTTGGGCCTCACCCTTGGACTTCAGCAGTCGAAGCTTGTCGCTCACCAAGTCTATCAGCAAGCGCTCGGTCTCCACCTGGGAAAGTGGGACGTTGCCGTGGCTGTCGCGGGTCACCAGAACCGCCTGAATATCCTCACTGAGCGATGCGTATACCTTAGCGCTGTGGTCGGTGAGCTGATTGCACAGATACTGGACTCGCTCCGAATTGTCTCCGAGGCTCTGAATATACTCTTCCTGCGTACCGAGTATAGTGCTGAGTTCATCGATCATGTTCTTGATGTCTGAAATGAATTCCGGAAGACCTTCGGGGACTACCAGGATGCCGTAGTTCTTACCTGCTTTTGCCCTCTGGACAATGACATCCACTATGTAGTCCGTGATCTCTCCGAGCGTGGTGCCGTTTTCCTCGATTTCCTCGGATATCAGGCTGATATTCGGATGGGTCTGCAAGGAGCACTCCAGCGTGACGTGGCTGGCGGCGCGGCCCATAAGGCGAACAAAGTGCCAGTATTTCACGGCGGAGGTGGCATCGCGGCAGATATTGCCGATGAGCTCCGAGTAGGTCTTGGCGGCCGTGTCGAACCCGAACGAGGTTTCGATGTGCTCATTCTTCATGTCGCCGTCAATGGTCTTCGGAACGCCGATCACGCAGGTCTTGGAGCCTTTGGCTCGCAGGTACTCCGCCAGCATTGCCGCGTTGGTGTTGGAGTCGTCGCCACCGATGACAACCAGCCCACTAAGGTCCAATTCCTCGAAGTTGCGATAGCAGGCTTCGAGCTCTTCAGGCTTTTCGATCTTGTCCCTGCCGCTCATTATCATATCGAATCCGCCGGTATTGCGGAACGGCTCAAGGAACTCCGCTGTGATCTCCTTGTACTTGCCCTTGATGACCCCGCCAGGCCCCTTCAGGAAGCCATACAGCTTGTTCTGGGGATTGGCAGCGATAAGAGCATCGAACAGACCGGCTATCACGTTATGCCCGCCGGGCGCCTGCCCACCGGACAGAACCACGCCGACATTCATCGGAGTAGTGCGAATGTCTGAAGCCCCCTCGGCAATCTGCACCAGCTTTTGGCCGTATGTGTTGGGGAACAGCTGGCCTATCTCATCGCGGTCACTTGGTGGAAGAGCAACATCCCCCACAACCAGTTTGATATTGCTTTGTCGAAGCGCCTTGGGCAGCTTCGGCCTATATGCCGCTCGCTCTTTCTGCAACGCGGAGATTTCTGAAGTCATTTTTGGCGGACCTTTCTTCTTGGAGATCATGTGTTTTGGGCGCGCGCGTGGAATCATCTGCGTGCCAGTATATTATAGAACAGCAGTCCACGACGGTCAAAGAAGCAAGATTACCGGAATTTGCATGCAAAAGTGATTGACTAGTCTCTGCGCAGATGCTACACTTACAGCAGGCGTTTGCGGGCACGCCTATGCTTGCATATTGCGGTCCCGTCGAGGAGGCATAAATGCCGGTCACAATACAGGACATAGCCAGTAAGCTCAATGTATCGAACTCCACAGTCTCCCGTGTTCTTAACGGCAGAGGCCTGAACTTCATATCCGACGCCACCAGGGAACGCGTTCTTCAGGCTGCCTCGGAAATGGGATATCGCCCTAACCGCCTTGCCAGGGCGCTTGCCACCGGCCGCACTCATACCATTGGTCTTGCTCTCCCCGAGATTACCAGGTCATTTTTCGCAAACATCATCGGCAAAGTTGTGGACGCGGTGGAGCCCAACGGGTATGACTTGCTGCTGGTTCGCTACGACCTGAGTCCGGAGACCTCCATGACGTGGAACGATGTCTCCAACAGCCCGGTTGACGGCATAATAGCGTGGGGTAGCCCGGCGTCCTCCAAGCGGTTTGGCGAATTGCTTTCAAAGTTCAGAGTTCCGACCGTGAGCATTGGCCTGATGGAGGTTGTCGACTCCGATTACGTTCGCCTGGATCTGAAACCAGCCACTGCGGATGCAGTAAGGCATCTGATTGCTATCGGCAGAAAGCGCATCCACTACGTGGTTGCGCCACACATGCACAATATGGAGGAGCAGCGCGAATGTGTCTACGTGCGTGAAATGCATAGCGCGGGTATGACTCCGCAGTTCATTGCCCCGCCTAACCCGGAGCGTTTTGTGGTGAAGGACTACGTCAAGAGCGCCCTCATAACTTCCCCAGAGCGCCCTGACGCCCTGTTTTGCTGCAACGATGACCACGCGATCGCCACGCTGGCCGCGGTCAAGGAATTGGGGCTTAGAATCCCCGAAGACATTGCTGTAGTCGGATGCGATGGCGTGGATGAGGGAGACTTCACCTGCCCACCGCTGAGCACGATAGTCCAGCCTATTGACGGCATGGTGCGGCTGGCCTGGGATTTCCTTCAGAGACGCATAGCAAACCTGGATGAACCGTTGCAGCATGCGACTCTGAGCGCGGAGTTTATGGCTAAGCAGTCTTCACTGGCCTCTTAGGGGTCTCACCTGGTCCCACAATGCCAGCAGGACTTCCCCTGATGGCGCGCGGACTGCGTAGTCCGCGAGTCGGCTCAGGTGGCTTTCGTTGGGGTTGATTTCAACCACGTACGCCCCGGCTCTCACGGCCAGTTCCGTGAAGCCATACCCGCCCGAGACCTCGCCCGATGTTCCCACTATCATCATCAGATCGCAAGTTCCCGCTGCAAGAAAGGATTTCTCCAGCGGTTCCGGCGGAAGCATCTCTCCGAACCACACGATGTCCGGCCTGCATATCCCCGAGCACCTGTCGCATTTGGGCAGAGTCTCGACAGTGAACTCTTCCGGCAGGTCGGCAGATGGTATGTCGTATCTGGCTGAGCACTCGACACAGCGCATCCGGCGGAGGTCGCCGTGCAACTTGGCGATACTCTTGCTGCCGGCGCGCTCGTGGAGGTCGTCCACATTCTGCGTGCAGATGAGGAATTGCTCGTAGTTCGGTTCCATTTCAGCGAGCGTAATGTGGCCTGGGTTGGGCTGGGCATTTAGGAGTTCTTTCTGCCTTTGGGCATACATGCTCCAAACTTTGGCCGGATCACTCTGGAAGGCTTCAGGGGTGGCGAGGGTCATTGGGTCGTATTTGGTCCAAAGCCCGCTGAGGTCCCTGAAAGTCGGCAGCCCGGACTCTTTGCTGATCCCCGCGCCCGTGAATACGAATACGCGCTTTGCGTGGGCAATGGCTGATATGGCTTGTTGGTCGAATTGCATCTTGGTTTCCTCGCGTCGGCTGGATGTCGAAGCTATTATACGTCCGGGACGCCCCTCATCTCAAACCCCAGAAATTGCTTTCAATACCCGTTGACAAACATATGTTCGTATGCTATAATTCAGAGTATGGACGGGAGAGTCAGGACAGTATTATATGCCAGGATAGATGCCTTCTATGCTGCGGTGGAGCAGAAGACTCGCCCTGAACTAGCGGGCAAGCCGGTAGCTGTCGCCGCGCCTAAGGGGAACACAAGCGGGGTTGTGATCTCTGCTTCAAAACAGGCAAGGGAACGCGGTGTGGCGGAAGGGTTATCGGTGCGGCAAGCGGGCCGAGTGTGTCCTGGACTTGTTGTCATTAAGCCGGATTACGCGCTCTACAACCAGTTCTCAGACGCATTTCTGGATGTATTGTCAGGCTACACTCCTCTGCTCGAACCCGAAGGTCCCGGCTGCGCATATATGGACATCACTGGCAGCAGTCTGCTCTTTGGTGAGGCCTATAGCATCGCTTCAAACATAATCATCCAAATGGGCCAGGCGATAGGGATGCCGGTCCACATCGGTTGCGCAGCCAACAAGCTGGTGGCAAAGGCTACAGTAGACCCGATCAGGCTCTTCAACCGAATCAAGCCTGGGCATGAGAAAGAGTTTCTTGCCGAGATGCAAATGAATACCCTGGATGTAGTTACCCCGGTTATCGAAAAGCGATTGGGGGAGTTGGGGGTGTATACGGTCGGCAGGCTGGCATCAATTCCGGATTCGCTGCTGTGCAAGCAGTTTGGGGCAGTGCTTGCCAGATCGCTGAAGAACAGGGCGATAGGTATAGACTTTGCGCCAGTGCGGATGGGGTACCCTGTTGAAGTTATAAATATCGAACATACGTTCGAGCCGGAGGCTGAAGAACCTGTGGAAGTGGAGACCCAACTCGATAGGATGGCTTATGCCGCTCAAACGAAGCTGAGGGACTGCGGTCGGCTGGCTGGAGAGATCATTCTTGGAATACTGCCCGCCGGGCAACAGCAGATGCTCCCTACCCTGTTCAGGTTCAAGAAGCCGACCGATGACCCCGCGCACATCCACCAAACACTCGTAAAAATGCTTGGATCGATTATGACTGCGGGGCAGCCGGTGGAGCGGGTCAGGGTCTCGCTTTCCGGACTCGCGAGAATCAAGGGCGGCCAGCTTGCGCTGATCGGACCAAATGAGCGCGAAACCAAGATGATCAACACGATGGAATCTATCAGAAAGCGGTTCGGGGATAGCTCCATGCGATTGGCTTCCTCCTACATAGAGACCGGCAGAGAAAAAGTCTACACCCGCGCCGCGGCGTGAGAAGGACTGTCTTGAACACGATTTAGAGGATTGAAGGATGTCCAGGATTTCGGACAAGTCAATAGCGGTTAAACTGAATGCCAGGAAGCTGCCGGCTTCGTTTGAGTGGCGGGGCGGGTTGTATCGAATCGGCGATATTCAGGAGATATGGCGATTGGTGGGGGCGTGGTGGGATGGTGAGGGAGAAAGGACATTCTTCCGTATCCGCACAGACAAAGGCGGGATCTACGAGCTTTGTTTCGACCACCTGAGGTCCTCCTGGAGCATGTCAGGTGTCCAGGACTAAGCTCCCTCTCCGCGCACGGAGAGGGTTGGGGTGAGGTTCCTTCGGCGTAAGATCGTGCAGAATTGTCAGGTTAAGAGAACCGCCCCCTAACCCCCTCCGTGCGCGGAGGGGGAATTGAGAACCCTATCCTGTATATCCATGTGAATTAATAGTAAACAAAATGGCATTTACACATTTACACGTGCATTCCAACTTCAGCTTCCTGGATGGGGGCAGCAACGTTTCCGCGCTTCTGGACCGCACGAAGGCTGTCGGCTGCGACTCGCTTGCGCTCACCGACCACAACGGCCTCTACGGCGCGGTGCAGTTCTACGATTACGCGCTGAAGATCGGGGTGAAGCCGATAATCGGGGTGGAGCTTGATGTAGACGGCGGTCATCACCTGGTCCTGATCGCCAAAAACCTGACCGGCTACTCGAATTTGTGCAAGATCATTACTCGCGCCCACCTGTCCCACGAAAAAGGCTCGGCGTCCGCCGACATCGAGACCATCAACACCTACCGTTCGGACCTTTTCTGCCTGTCGGGGTGCTCGCATGGTGAGATACCATCGCTGGTTATCCAAGGCAGATACGATGAAGCAAAAGAGGCTGCTAAAAAGTATATAGAGATATTTGGCCGGGACAATTTCCTCCTGGAACTCCAGAACCACCTCCTGCCGGGCACGGCGCTGCTGAATTCTCAGATAGCGGATATTGCCTCTGAACTGGGGATCAGGCTGGTGGCGACTAATAATATCCACTACGCCGAAAAGGAAGACTTCAAGCTGCAGGATGTGCTGGCCTGCGTTCGGACTATTACCACCCTCGACGACGAGCATCCGGAGCGCAAGAAGAACGCGGAGTATTACATAAAGTCGCCCAATGCAATGGCCGGCCTGTTCAAGAAGTACGCCAAGGCGGTTGCGACTACGGGATGGATCGCGAGCCAGTGTAATCTTGATTTGAAGCTGGGCACATACAGGTTTCCGTCATTCACTCCTCCCGATGGTGAGACTCCCTACAGCTTCCTGTGCAGCCTCTGCTACGATGCGCTCAAACGGCTCTACAAACCCATCACCCCGGAGGTCACAGCCCGCCTCCAGCATGAACTCAAGGTAATCAACGATCTGGGTTTCCCGGAGTATTTCCTGGCTGTGTGGGATATTGTGAACTATGCGCGATCCAAAGGCATCAGGTGCTCAGGGCGGGGCTCCGCTGCGGACTCGATGGTTGCCTACTGCCTGGGGATAACCATTGTCGACCCCATTGAACAAGGTCTGCTCTTCGAGCGATTTATGAACCCTGAGCGCAAAGGCATGCCCGATATCGATATAGACTTCGACTCCGCCCGCCGCGATGAACTCATAGATTATGTCTACAACCGCTTCGGCGAGGACAAGGTCGCGATGGTTTGCACAGTCAGTACCCTGCGCGCGAGGTCGGCTCTTCGGGATTTGGGCAAGGCGATGAGCTTCCCCAATTCCGACATCGACCTCATTGCCTCGTCTATCCCCCATACTCGCGCCAGCCGGATACGGGAGGCGGTCGAAAAGCTGCCGGAACTGCGCGACCTTGATCTGGACAAGGTGGAATCGCTGCTGGAGATGTGCGATAAAGTCGATAACTTCCCTCGGCACCTGAGCGTCCACCTTGGGGGAATGCTTATAGGCCGGGACCCGCTCACCGAACTGGTCCCGCTGGAGTGGGCGACCAAGGGGATAGTGGTCACGCAGTTCGATAAAGACGACATCGAAACCCTCGGCCTGGTAAAGATGGACCTGCTTGGTCTGCGCAATCTATCGGCTATCGAGGACGCTTTGGCCACCATCAAAGCTATCCACGGCATCGATCTGGACATAGACAACCTGCCTCTTGATGATGAGAGCGTGTATGAACTCCTTCGGACCACGGATACAATCGGCTGCTTCCAGGTGGAGTCGCCGGGGATGCGGGGTTTGCTGGGCAGGTTGCAGCCGGTGGACTTCTCCGACCTCACCGCCCAGATATCGCTCTTCAGGCCGGGGCCTATGCAGGCTGATATGATAAACCCATTCATCGCAAGGCGGCATGGCGAGGAGGAGATTGTCTACGCGCACCCGTCCATGGAGCCAGTGCTGCGAGATACTTATGGAGTGATACTCTACCAGGAGCAGGTCATCTCGGTTGCGCACGCTCTGGCGGGGTTCACCTACGGCCAGGCCGACTCTCTTCGCCGCGCAATGACCACCGACCGCAGCCAGGCTGAGATGGAGAAGATACGAGAGTCGTTCGTGGCGGGGGCGCGAGCCAGGGGAGTGAGCAAAGATGTGGCGGAGGATGTGTTCTCCAAGCTCAGGGCATTCGCGGCTTATGGATTCTGCAAAGCGCACGCGGCCTCGTTTGCAAAGATAGCCTACCAGACAGCCTACCTCAAGACCCACTACCCGGCGGAGTTCATGGCAGGTATCCTGAACAATGAGCCAATGGGGTTCTACCCCGCGAATGTGATAATCGAGGATGCGCGCCGGGTCGGAATTCGCATACTTGGGGTGGACGTGAACAGGAGTGAGAAGAAGTTTACCGTGGAATACGATGAAAGCGGAGTTCCCGGCATTCGGATCGGGCTTAGCAGGGTCAAAGACATGAGTTCCGCCGAGCTTGAGTCGATTGCCGTGGCCAAGAGCGAGAGGCTGTTCGAGGGTTTGGGGGATTTCTGCGCCCGAACCAACTGCGACAAGAGAACCATCGAAAACCTGATCAACTGCGGAGCATTCGACTCCTTCGGGGTCTCCAGACGGCGGCTAATGTGGGTTGCGCCGGATATGCTTCAGCAGGCTTCCCGCGCCGAAGCTAAGATGGGTAAGGATCAGAAGATGGGTAGGGATCTCCGAATCCCTACCCCAAAACCTGCGCCGGGTGTATCGGGTGGCGATTCGGAGATCGCCACCCATCATAGCTTGATAGCTCCGGCGGACGTCTCTTTGTCAGATCAGCCCCCTTGCGAAATGTCGGATATTCCGGAGCACACCCCGCACGAGTTGGTGCAGTTGGATTATGAGATTCTGGGCTTGTCGCCGGTCTGCCACCCTATGGAGTTCTATCGAAAGAAGTTGACAGCGGCAAAGGTGGTCAAGAGCAGCGAGCTTAGAAGCTTGCCTAATAACACGTTGGTAAAGGTGGCTGGTGTGGTGGTCGTGTGTATGAGGCCCCCCACCCGCTCGGGCACGATTGTGGTGTTCTTGACTCTGGAGGACGAAGAGGGCCTGGCGGACTGCGTGGTGTTCCCCAAGGCATACGAGAAGTGCGGCAAGGTGATATTTAACAGCCCGGCGCTGATTATCGAAGGCAAGCTGCAGCACATGGGTAAAACGGGGATTTCCATTGTGGTGAACAACGCAAAGCCCGTCACCACGAATTACCGCAGTGACGAGCAGGTTATTATCAGACCATTCAAAGAGCGCAGAAGACCCGCAGGTATGCGCAGCTTTGTTCGGAGCGTTGGGATATGAACTCCTATCCCATCACACACAGCACGTGCACGGTATTCCCAGCTTCGGCGACGGGCAAGAGATTGCCTTGAATAGGCTTGCCGTCGACTGTAAGCGACACCACTCCCCGCTGTACGTGATTGGGGTTGCGCACCTCCACAACGTAGGTCGCGCCTCGGAACTTCCGCGTAACCTTGAACCCGTCCCAGTCTGACGGTATCACAGGGTCGACCACCAGACCATCATAGTCCGGTCTGAGACCCAGCAGGTAGTCCGTCGCATTACGCAGCATCCAGACTGCGGAGCCTGTCAGCCAGGAATGGCTTGCCTGACCGAACGTCGGGTGGTCATCGCTGGTGACGTATTCGGAGTAGACATAAGGCTCCATCTTGTAGATATCGGGATCGTGAGCCTGGTTCATTGGGAGGGTTCGGCGCATGTAATCATAAGCACGGTCACCCTCGCCCAGCATAAGGTTGCCCAGGATGCCCCATGCTGCGGCGTGGTTGAAGATGGCGCCGTTTTCCTTCTTGCCGGGAACGCAGCGAGTCGCCAGCCCGATACCCTCATCCAACACCGTGTAGCTGGGAGAGAGAATCTTGGTGCCACGTTCCGTGAGCAGCAGCTTGTCGGCGGAATCCATTGCCTGCTTGGCGCGATCGGAACCAGCCACGCTGGATATGACAGCCCAGCTTTGGGCGTTCATATGAATCCTTCCCTGAGTGTTGCTTGCCGATCCGATTACCCCGCCATCGTCCCGGGTTCCACGTATATACCATTCGCCGTCCCATAGACGCTCATTGATCGCTTTCGCTATCTTTGTATACTCGTCCCGATAGCGCTGGACGATTTTCAGCAGATCGGCTTTCGCGGGACACTGGGTATTCGCAATGATATAATCCAGCAGATCGGCCATTTCTTTCAGGTTCCAGCAGAGAAAGTGAGCAACCCAGGTACTCTCGCCGATGCCCTTGCGACCGACATAGTCGAGCGTGTCATTCCAGTCTCCAGGTCCAAACTTGGGAAGGTGGTTCGGCGTCAACTGTGAGAGCACGTAGTCAACAGCCCGGCATGCGTGATCGAGCAAGCAGGCCTCGCCTCCATCCTGAAAAGGTATCACGCGGTTCAGGATGGAAAAGTCGCCGGTCTCTTTGAGATACTTGACGACAGCCATAGGTATCCACAGGGGGGTGTCCGAATGGCCGGTCTTCTCCCCCTGGCCGGTCAGCTTGAAGAAGTTGTGGAGGGTGCTGCCGTCCTGGAACTGGTGGGTGACTGTCTCGCACAGCCGTTCGGCGGCAGTCTCGGGCGTGCTCAGGAGTGGCCCCATTGAGTCCTGGCACTGGTCCCGCATTCCAACCCCGAACAGCAGCCCGCCGTGGTAGTAGCCGGCGTTGCGGTTGGCGTTGAATGTCACCCATGCCTGCCTCTTACCCCACACATTCACCATCAGGTTCAGGTTCTTGTCGGGGGTATCGGCTACCACGCTGGAAAGATAGTCTTTCCAGAATTCATTCACATCTTCCAGCGCGCATTGAGCTTTCGCCGGCGATCTGTATGCCGCGAATAGCTTCCCGGCCTCAGTGCGGTAGTCCCGGATAGGCGTAATACCCATCAGCACGACAAACTCAGCAGTCTCACCGGCCTTCAACTCGATCTCTGATTGAATGGCCGCGCACGCGTCCCCAGAGGTGATGTCGGAGTTGCCAAGCGTGTCATTCTCTATGCCGATAGGGTTCTGCTCACTGCGCCAGTTCCCAATAAAGCCATCTTTGAGACTGTCCCACGACTTCACCGGAAGATCAGTCGTGAAGAACACATACTTGTCCCACGCCTGGTTTGGCTGTTTTACTGTCGCGCCGCGCTCGGTTACCCAGTAGTTCTTGGTCGCGAAAATGGAGTTGTCTTGGGGATCAAAGTGGACTCGGTTGAAGTGCTGGTCGTTAGGCTGATTGATGAGGTCGACCAGCGCATGGCCCAGGCAAAGTTCCACGTATCCATAGACGCCCAGATGCTTGGTCTTCTCTGACTCATTTGTGAGCCTGACCGACCAGATCTCAAGGTCGTCCTTGAGTGGAACCGTGTATGTGATGCTGCTTCTGATGCCGCGATACAGGCTGGATATGGTCTGGTAGCCCATTCCGACCCGGCACTCGTACCAGTCGGGCTTGTGAGCGGTCGGCTGCCAGGTGAGGCTCCAGTATGCGCCGTCTTCGTCTTTGAGATACACGTAGCGCCCGGGCCTGTCCCACGGGAGGCAATTGTAACGGAAACGCATGATGCGGCTGTCTCGCGGGTCCGTAAAATAGCTGAACCCGCCCCCGGTGTGCGAGACCAGACCGGTGTATCTGCCGTTGGATATGTAGTTGACCCACGGCGCGGGAGTGTCCGGCCTTGTTATGATGAACTCCATACCATCATCGCTGAAATGCCCGTACTTCTCTAGACCCATTCTGCTCTACCTCTTGTCTTTCGTGGAAAACCAATGCGTGACTTTGCGAAAGGCCTCTACCGTATCCGCGAGATCGTCATCGGTGTAGGCTTCGTTAACAGACAGGATCACGCACGTATCAAGTATCCGTTCCGCCTCCGGGCACAGCCCATGTTGGTATTGCCTTGTCTGATACGCGTGGCTGCCTCGGGCGAACGCGCTGTGGTCCCTGAATATGGGATATTCGTATATAGGCACTCCTGTGTAGTGAGCGGAACACGGCACGCCTTCCGCCGACATCGCTTCCGCGAACTCATCCGCAGACGCGCCTAGCTTCTCCGGATTGACCCTGACCATGAAGAACCACCACGAGGGATCGCAGCCCTGGGTTGGCACGGGAAGTAGAATGCCTGGAAGACCTGCGATACCAGTGACCAGCTTGGCAGCCCAATCCCTGCGTTTGATGACTATCTCATCCAACTTCTCCAACTGCGCGACTGCCACTGCGCCTTGCAGTTCGGTCATACGGTAGTTGGGCGCCAGGAATGAGGGGTTTCTAGGCGCGCCGGGTTCCCTGCTGTAGCACTTGTCTGTGCTGAGTCTGAGTCTCCGGGCAAGATCCGCGTCAGTCGCAATCGTAATCCCGCCATCTCCGCACGAGATATGCTTGAACTCATTGAGGCTGAAGCAGCCGATATCGCCCATCGTGCCGACGGGTCGGCCTTTGTACGTGCAGCCGAATGCCTGCGCGCAGTCTTCGATGAGGACCAGGTTATGCTTGTCGCAGATGGTTCTGAACGTGCCCAGGTCGCACGCGTTACCCCAGAGGTTCACGGCCAGGACTGCGCGTGTCTTGTCAGTTACCAGTGATTCCACCGATCTCGGGTCCATCTCGTAAGAATAGGGATCGAGGTCGGCAAAGACAGGTACGGCGCCCTGGTAGAGGATCGGGCACACAGACCCCATATCGGTGATCGGCGACACAATCACCTCGTCCCCTGGTGATATGCCGACGGCTATCATCGCGGCGTGGATGGCTGCCGTTCCGCTGCTGCACGCTACGGCGTATGGAACACCATTCTTCGCAGCAAAGCGCTCTTCCATGAGCTTGACCTTCGTCCCCTGCGCGTAGAACAATGTCCCCTGAGCAATGACCTCACGTAACTGCTGAAGCTCTTCCTCGCCGTAGCGGACAGCCTTGCCGTAAGGCTTGGTCTTGGCGGGCGGGCCACCGGCTATAGCGGGCAGGTCAGGGCGT
This sequence comes from uncultured bacterium, assembly GCA_964611645.1. Classification (GTDB taxonomy): domain Bacteria; phylum Armatimonadota; class UBA5829; order UBA5829; family UBA5829; genus CAZTAO01. The sequence continues at coordinate 15,306 of CAZTAO010000066.1, forward strand.
TCGTTCATCATAGCGGGACCAGCTTCAGCGCGTTGCCTGAGTAGACCTTGCCCAGCACCTCTTCTGGCAGGCCCAGGGAGTTGAGGAAGTCCTGGTGGCCATTGTCGAAGCAGTCTCTTCCGAACAGGATTCTGTTCTGGAATTCCAGGATGAATTCCTTGCCGAAGTCTCGGTCCCGGCTGATGGCGTTGAGACCAGATCCTGCCGAGATGTCACAGTATAGATTGGGATACTCTCTCAGCATGCGAATGAGCGCACCACCTGGCGCAACCTCACCAGTCGGGTAGGGATTGACGTCAAACTGTTCATCACCTGATACATGCGCCCAGAACCCGGGCGCGTGACCGAGGAAGACAGTATCCGGGCAGGCCCTCACAGCGCGCTCGAACGCCTCGATGCCACCGCCATACCACCAACTGGGCCTGGGATAGCTGTGGCCATCGCAGAATTCGTAGTCTATGTGGACGGTTACCGGCAGTCCCTTAGTTCCGCAAAACCTGAACATCCGCAGGGCATCGGGGTTGTCATACATCATCCGCAGTTTCAACTCTCCGCAAGCCCGCACTCCATATATGTCTATGGCTGCGCTCAGTCGATCTATCGCGTCGGGTTTCCTCGGATCGGGGGCATAACTGAGCACAAACCGCTCGGGAGCCCTTTCGACGTACGACACAGCCTCATTCAAAGGCGCGGGCGCATCGGGTGGAGCCGTGGGGGACATGCACGGATAGTAGCCGACAGGATCGTACTCGTCCACCGGGCAGACCCAGGCGTGCAGCCAGGTAACGTCGATGTTGAACTGGTCCATATTGGCGATGAACTTGGCGAGATTGTGGCCGTGCCAGTTGGCATGGTTATGAGCATCGATTATCACGGGAACCTCCCAATTCAAAGGCGTCGTACTTACCTAGCTAGTTTCTCTCTCGACGGTCAGTTTTCCTCTTTGCAGCCTCGCCTGGAAAAGATTCTGTCAACAACGAAAACCATGAATGTTGTGTTCGGTACACTGGGGAAGTAAAGCTGGGAACAAGCGTTGCCGCTAACGGACGCACGGGCTTAACACCCACAGGAGGTCCATGTTCATGCCACCGCAAGTAGGTGGTCTGGCCAGGGCAAAGGCTTACGAGCAGCAGGTGAAGGCTCTCGGTCAGACGCCTACTGCTATAGTCAACGCAATCACGGCTCTTGCAGACAAACAAATCAAGGTTGTGCCGGAGATACTGGTTGCAGGCGGCGGTGGTTCTTTGGACGGCCTCGCAGGCACCTTGATGGGCTGGCTGCACAAAGGCGGCCTCGGCGGCATCATGCAGCCTCCGACGCCGGAAGCGCCAACGCAACCTGCGCCGCCGGCTGTCGTCGCGCCGGGTGAGATATCCTATCCTAAGCCTCCCGAGAATCCGGAGGAGAGCATGCCTGCATAGCCAGTGAGTTTGTCTTTCGGGGTTTTCGCCGTTGTCCAAATCCCGAAAAACCTTGCGGACCTTGCTTAGCAGGTGCCGTGGGCGAGCAGGGCGACTTTCTCGTGCTCGTGGTAAAGCTTGTTATACTTGCGAACAGCGGCCGGGGTGTCAAGAACGATCACTTTCTTGATGCCCTGGCTTTCTATCCAATCGATCAGCTTTTTGGGCGCTTCCACTGCTGAGTTGACGCCTATACCCAGGATCAAGACCCGCACATCCTCGTGGAAGACGCCGGTGATCATATCTTCGGTCAACAGGTGGCCCTTGCGTTCCTTCCAGCGGGACACTCTCTTCCCGACAATGCGAATGTCTTTTCCGGCCCCCGCTCTGCCTTCTTCGTACTGTGAATGCTCTTCCCCTCGGATTATGTACTTACCCCAGGAGAAGTGCTCAATTGGTCCTTTGGGGTCATCAACCATGTCGTTAACCTCCGTCATGAGTGGCTTACATGGATTCTACCCAGATTCGGCCAGGCAACGTAACGGGGATGGGCAGGGGCGAACAGACTCGAAGGTGGAGTGACCTCTATGGGCTTGCTGAGAGCTTTGGGCTGATCGGATATTGCGCGCAGGATCTGGGGCAATGGCGGAGCGGGTGGGATTCGAACTCCCGCGCCCGGAGTACAGGCTCAAGCATTTTGATGCTACATTCACGCCTTAACAGCCTCAATTATCGGGTTAGCTGCATCGACCTATTTGGCAAAGTTTTGTGGAATCTTGTGGAATTAATGTGGAATCCATGTGGAATCGTTGGAGCCCTGCGGCTTGGTCCCTACCCTACCCTGCTGCAGGTTACAGCGCTGAAACGGAACTCCGTGAAGACATGACTACAATCAGGTAGAAGGCTAACATTTCCGGGCCTACCAATCGCGGAGGTTGTCTATACCAAATGTCTCAATATCACAAGACCAAGGTCACCCCGACCACACGGAACAGGATGCGTAAACTTGAGGAAGCAGGTGCAGCAACCGGAACCAAGTACTTCACCGTTGCGGAAGCTGCTCGTATCCTGGGGGTGTCCAGGTCAACACTAACCAGGGCCATAGATCGCGGAGATATCCCTACAGAGAGGATCGGTGCTTGGAAACGCATACCGGCTACGGCTATGCCGGACCTTGAAGCTCAGGAAGTTGATAGAGAGCTTGAAGCGAAGAAGTCCTACTACAGCATAATCCTCCTGCAACGGGAAGCTCTTAGAAAGGAGATACTACACATCGAGTCAGACCTGGCTGTAATCCCTGGCACTAGATGGACGCAGGTGAATGGTCAGAGCCAACTGATGTTTGCTGGGTAGTATAGCCAGCCTATAGTTGGAATACCATTCATCCGGGAGGGTTTGCTGAGAAGCAGGCTCTCCCTTTCTTTTGGGCGACTACGTAAGAAGCACGAAGTTGCCTGCTCCCCCACCCCTACCAAACTTACTACTTGAGTAGTCTGACTGCTGATCGCCGTCTTTCTGGTGGGTACGAGAGTTTCGGGAATGTATTCATAGGTGCAAGCGTGCCCTAGCAGCTTCCACGAGTTGACCTGCGGTGGTATCCATGACTTGCTGCTGCTCTCGTCTCCACCGGTTAAAGATGTAGTCCGGGACTAGAGGGCCTCTTCTCCGCCCGTCGTAAATCTCATTCTGCAAGTCTCTTGATTCGCGTTCCAATTCGGATGTGAGTTGACTGGAGGATAGCGCATTTTCCCAAACGCGGATTAGCTCGTCCTTGACGTGCTCCTGACTACTCGAGGCCTCGAAGTTCTCCTTAGCTTGCCGAATGACTATGAGGAGAATCGGTAGCATAGGTGACACGATTCTGGTGATCATTGTACGCACAAGTACATCACCAAAGAAGGCCGCAATAGTGGTGAGTGTAACTGAGACGATACCAGCAACAAGCGCAGCCCAGGCATAGCGTCGACGCTGCTCTGAGTCCCAACTGAGGTTCGCCCTCTGGCATACTAGACGGCCTAGTTCGATGGGAAGCCCGTCAGCAGCTGAGGGGTACCAATCAGTGAGCGGGCCGTCTGTGGACTTGCGTGCGCGGTCGTAGGCTCTCTGCCATCGCACGACAGTCTCATCACTTGGCCTCTTCTGGTCTTTGCGGGTACTCCAAGGCAACTGGAGAACGTGACAGTCGAACTCTTCTTGAATGTTCGCTGCTGTAACTTTCATGCGCTTCAGGGATTCAGCTAGTGCTAAGTCAAGGACTGCTGCAGAAAGACTACAGAGGATGGATGCGTCGGTCAGGAGGGGAAACACACCTGCAAGCAGCGACATGACTACCACAAGCGGGACTATCAGGAGCAACTGTATGCCCTGGAATTTCTTTGCTCGCGCGTAAATCTGTCGTTGTGCAGCCAATCGCTGAAGAGAGATCGGCTCGTTCTGACGCTCCGATATCATGGACAGTTGCTCCAGTTCTACGCGGCTATCCGTACGCCGGGAATTGGGGGCCGAAGACCTGCCCCCACTTCCTTATTGATTCCTGTTGGTCCTGCTTTGTCTCGGCTATTCTAGCCTCGAGGGCGACGACCCGGTCCTGCAGCGCCTTCAGGCTGATCTTCTCTCGGTCGGTAACAGAGAGAGCATTGATGTCACCCTGTATGCCTTTGAGATCAATAATGGGACCGGTCACAGAAGTCGATATGTGGTCAAGGAGGCCGGGAATGTCTACATCTACCCACTTGGAGGCGGTCGAGTAAATACGGTCTAGGTAGTATCTCAAGAGCAGCGTCTCGAATAGGTATGATGACATAGCAGGTGCGGTGCGTCGTCTGTTCCAGAACTTCATTACCCGAATTGCTTTTAGCATGTTGCCCGAATGAGTTCGGTTGAGAGTGCCAACGACGTCTCGATCTTTTCGAGGGTCTGTCTTCTTCCAGTTGCCGTAGCCGTCAGGAATGAGGTAAAACTCCCTCCCGTCTGCCTCTGGTGTCGTGAAGAAGCAGGGCACGATGTCGAAGCACCACGTGTAGCTGGTTAGATTCAGAGTGGCAGCCTCAAGCGTACGCTTCATCTCCGCTTGCCTATACTGGGGGACATCGCTAAGGGCAGAAACGAACTTGTTTATTACCATCCGGGAATTGAGGATGTGAGTGCCCGCGTTGCAGTATCGCTGAAGTGGCGTAGGTGTGTCGGGCACCACGATCTGGATCGGATCGGAGTAGGAAGTGTACTTCGCACCTTGAGCGTGAATGCCTATCATCAGGTCAATGTCATCCAACTCCCTGATCTTCGTGCCACGTGCGAAAGACCCAAAAGCAATGTCTTTTTCAGTATAGAGCGAGGGGAAATCTTCGACCCTGGTTGCAAGCGCGTGTATTTGCTCGATAAGCCAATCACGACTGGCGCGCGCTTTCTTTGTCTCCGTTGGATCGAGGTCAACCTTGTCGTCTAGAAACTCATCGAACGCCTGAATAACAGTAGTAGCCATTGAGTTCTTCCCCTATGCTGGCTAGGTCCGTCAACCACTCATTTCGGTGTCATGCGCATGAATCTAAGCATGAAGCGGTCATAAAGAGTTTATGACCTTTTCCGTTCTATGTCAAGGATTCTTCGCCCAGGTGTTGGATTGCCGTGAAGCCCCAGAGGTAAGCAAACTACAGGCAACGAGGATCGTCGCCCGCGAGTTATGACGTAACCTCCCTACAGAGCGCCGGTCGTTGCAGTAGGCTTTACATCAACCTCTGGCGCTGGTGAATCTTGCTGCTCAACCCGGGTCCAACATTCCGATGTTTCACACACTGGGACGCGTGATTTCCGCCACAGTATGCAGATCAGAGTTTCTACAACCATTGCGCACTGTAGGGATGAGCTTGTTCTGATAGAACAGGCTAGCGAATGTGCTATACTGTGGCTGATGCGGAAGTTGGAAAACGATATCCGCATGGGGGTTACTATGATCAGTAAGGAATCTGGCGAGGCGAAGGTCAGCGACAAAGAGATGAAGGTGGCTATACTCGGAGTAGTAACAGAATTCACCTCGAAGACGCCGGCTTTTCTCAGTGTGGACGTGGTTCTGAAAGAGGTCGACAAACGCTTGAATCTGAAGTCGGAAGATGATCAGAAAGCTTTGCTGGACGTGTTCTACGATCTGTTTCGCGAAGGGCACCTTTCGTGGGGCTGGAGTCTGAGCCAGCCACATCCTCCGTATTTCCATCTCACCAAGAGCGGAATGGAACTCGCAAAGGTTATTGCAACGTGGATAGAGCCGAAGCACTAAAGTGCACCAGTCGTTGCAGTAGGCTTTACATCAACCTCCGGTGCTGGCGAGTCTTGCTGCTCTACCCTGGTCCAGCCTTCCTGTATGAAGATGTCCACGCTTCCGGTCCAGCGGTCGATCCTCACCAGGACGAACTGAGCCTGCATGTAGCGAGAACCTCGTGCCGAGTGTTTCTGCGCATTCCCGGTTGGCTTCGGCTCGGTTCTCGGCATACGGTGAGGGCTGATAATTGACGCTGATCCCAACATTCTGGACTCGGGAGAAGACCGGAGTCCATTTTTGCGGAGGGTCTGTTTCCTCCACAAACAACTAGGAAGTAGGTGCTCTATCTGCAAGAGCCTCGGACGTTCGGTTTCCCGGGGCTTTTCGGCGTGTGGCGCTCTTCACCATTGGCTGCGACCGGAGCAAGGTTTCTTCATAGTTCGAAGACTCCTCATCCGGCAGCGACACTATTTGTCACAATGCTTGGGTATACTGTGGCAAGTGGGACGAAAGTGCCGCGGAGAGAGACGCACCGGTTCATCGACAAAGGCCAGGGCGTGCTAAGTCTGACGGCAGAGAAGAATGAACGGCTCAAATGAGCACAAGTGTATTGATCGGGAGGCCTAGCTATGGGCGCGATCTTCTTGTCGGCTAGCGTGCCCGTCGTCGGCAGAGGAAGTTGTTACGCGAGTGCGAACCCTTTCTTGATTGAGTGCGCGGTGCGAGAACTCGTAACTGTGGTAATTGGGGACCGGCCGATCGTTCTTCGTGAGGATCCGATGATCTCATCGATGGTTCAGAGAACATGCCGGGAGATGGACGTGGTATACCAAGAATCCGTGATCCTGTATCAGAGCAGGTTCTTCGATGATTGCATTCCCATCGATTATGAGCATTACAAATGTCTATAGTAAAGAGGGCGTTAGCACAATCGAAATGTGGAGCGACCGTCCTTGCCAATCCGCGCGGGCTAAGTCCAACTTTCATGAAAGCGTTGCAAAGCGGATTGCTGACGCCAATTCTGGAAGTCGTGAAGTCAGACGATACTCTCAGTCTGAACATCAGAGACGAGTACATTAATATCTACTATCGCGGGGGAAGCATCATAAGGGTCAAACACCCCAAAGGTGTCGGGAGCAACTACGCGTTCTGGTTCGACCCGAAATACACGCATTTGAAGCGGAAGAGGCCGTCGGGTTTACCTACTCTAAGCCTCGCCGGCCTTCCGCCGAAGGTTGCCCACCCCGGTGACGTTGGCGCGTGGGTATCTGCTATCCCGTTGCTGAAGCTCACGATGGATTTGTGGTTCGCAGGGCACCACGAGTTGGAGCGAGAGTACCAGCAGTTGGTTGAACGGGCTAACAACTCCAACTCGTCTACTGACTACTTCATCTCCGATATCGAGTGGACGAATACGCTTTGCGGGGAGTTGCGTCTCGACCTTATCGCGGTCCATTGGCCATCCACATCCAGTGCGCGCAGGAATCGAGATTGCGCCAAACTTGCCTTCATTGAGATGAAGCACCTAGATGGCGCGATGGCTGGTCTCGCAAAGCATGTCAAAGACTTACAGAAGTGCTCCAGCATGTACCTGTCCTTGGCTCAAGAAACGACAAAAGTCTTCAACCAACGCGCGGAACTCGGGCTCATAGAATGCCCCGTGAGCAAGCTTCCTGTGCTTCAGTCAATCGATGCAACCCGACCGGAGTATATTATCCTGCTCTCGGACCACGATCCGGCGAAATCCGCACTGATGGGTCAACTGTTGCAGATTCAGGCGATGAGTGGCCTACCCTTTGACATCAAGGTCGCGGTGGCCAGTTTTATGGGCTATGGCCTCTATGATCCGTGCATGTACACTCTACCCGACTTTCTGAAACGTTTCCCAGCACAAGTCTACACCCCCCGAAAGAATGTGGCTCAGCACTCGAAATTGCCCGTAGTCGAGCTTCCTTGTCCAAGAGCCACCACAGACAGAGGCTGATACGTGCAGGTAATCATCCATCGCGGCACAAAACAAATCGGCGGGTCTTGTGTTGAGGTTTGGTCGGGTGACTACCGAATCCTGCTGGACCTTGGGCTGCCTCTTGCTCCTGTGGGCGAGGGTCAGGATATCCGAGGGCTGACAATCGAAGAACTGCTGGAGTCGGGCACGTTGCCCCGCATCGGCGGTGCGTATGCCAATGATACGCCGGGGGTTCGGGCGGTCATCGTGTCGCACGTCCACCAGGATCACACGGGGCTGGCTCAGTACGTCCATCCCGAGATTCCTGTCTACGCGACTGAGGGAACGTGGGCGCTGCACGATGCGCTTCGGCCCTTTCTTCCCAGGAGCGTTAGCATTGCGAATCGTCAGACGCTGCCAAAGAACAAGCCCTGTAGTTTCGGTTCTCTGATAGTAACTGCTATACCAGTGGATCACTCGGCTCCGGACGCTGTGGCTCTCCTGGTGGAAGCTGAGGGGAAGCGGCTGCTCTACTCGGGCGACTTACGGGCGCACGGGCGGAAGGACTACCTGTTCAACGGTCTTGCGAAGAAACTGGCCGGCAAAGTCGACTTGCTGCTTCTGGAAGGTACCACCCTCGGGCGCACGGAGTCTGCGGCTGTTACCGAGAAGTCCCTGGAGATTGATCTGGTAAGCCTGTTCAAACAGCAGCAGTATTTCTCGCTTGTGTTCTGTTCCACGCAGAACCTGGACCGTTTGGTTACGATCTACCGCGCTGCGAAGCAAACGAACAAGCTGATGGTGATAGACCCCTACACAGCCTACACCCTGGACAAACTCCAGTGCATATCCGACAACCTCCCACAATGGAACTGGGCCGAAATCAAAGTTGTGCCGTGGGCTTACCAGATGCAGCGTTTGAAGGATGCGGGAGAGACTGAGTTTGTCGCGGCCCTGAAGACTAATCAGATCGGTTGGGACCGGATGAAGGCGCGAGGTCGCGATATTGTGCTGCTGATGCGCTCGAACAAGAAGGCTGCGTTCGACCTTAGACGGAGACTCGGAGACGGTCTGCGCGATGTTCAGGTTATCTGGTCGATGTGGAATGGCTACTGGGACAAAGACGAGAACCTGAGGCCGTTGTGCGATGAATATGGCATCAAGCGCCACTACATACACACCAGCGGACACGCTTCGTGGACTGATCTGTGAATCGGCATGCAATAATGACCCACATGCGGGGGTAATCGGCGTCGAATAT
>CAZTAO010000067.1:0-23719 GCA_964611645.1 uncultured bacterium
AGAGAAGGCGACATGGGAAAAGTAGTACATATGAAGACCAGTAGTAACGTCCGCAAACGATATGAGAATCCCAATTTCCCCTCCTTCTTGTTGCCCGAGGTCCGGGTATCACGAGCAGCTAATCCAGTCTTATCTCGTTGTGCTGAGGCTGAGGTAGGGTAAGCCCGATGCAGACACTGTAGCGCAAAAAGAAGTCTATGTCAAACCAAACCGGCTATTATTCTACATAAGACACTACAGCAATGAGACTGCACGGGCTATGAAAGGCAGGATAATCTCCTACAGTGCTTCTCGATGATCCATCACCCCGTCACTCCCCCCGATTATCCAAAACCCTCTTCCCCGGTCCCACGCCCTGCAGGGTTCTTGGCTCGACCAAGCGTACCCTTGGCGTCAGGCCGATCACCGACTGTATCCGCTTGCTGATCTTGTCTTTCAGCTCTACAATCTCGTGCATTTGGTCGCTTATCATTTGGGGTGAGAGTTCTACGTTGACGGTGAGGTAATCCAGGCCGCCTTCTCGGTCGGCTACTATCTGGTAGTGGGGTTGTACCTGCTCTATGTCGTAGAGGAGCGCTTCTATTTCATGGGGGTAGACGTTGACCCCGCGCACTATCAGTGTGTCGTCGGTGCGCTTTTTGATCGGGGTTATTCTTGCGCCTGTTCGGCCGCATTTGCATGGTTCTCTGGTGATGGTGGTGAGGTCGCGGGTGCGGTACCTTATGGTGGGGGAGGCTTCCCTGGTGAGGGTGGTTATAACCAGTTCCCCCTCCGCGCCGTCGGGAACTGCCTTGAGGGTCTCCGGGTCCACTGCCTCTATCAGGAAATGGTCCTCATTCACGTGCAGCCCGCACTTGTGCTCGCACTCTCCTGCGATGCCCGGGCCCATTACCGCGCTTACGCCGTAGTTGTCGGTGGCCGTGATGCCCAGCTTGGCTTCGATTTCGGCGCGGGTTTTGTCGCTCAGAGGTTCCCCGCCGAAAAGGCCGAACTTGAGGTGGAGCTTGTCCGCCGTAATCCCCATCTGGCCCATCATCTCTATCATATAGACCGCATGGCTGGGCGTGCCGACGAGCGCGGTGCTGCGGAAGTCCTGCATTATCCTGATCTGGCGCTCCATTGTGGCCGAGGAAACCGGTATCACCGACGCCCCCAGCAGTTCCGCGCCGTAGTGCATCCCGAACCCGCCGGTGTAGAGGCCGTAGTCGAAGGCTATCTGGACAACATCGTCCTTAGTCACCCCCGCCGCGCTCAGCACCCTCGCCGCCATCTCCGACCAGTGGGCCAGATCGTTGTGCGTATAACCCACCACCATAGGCCTGGCAGTCGCGCCGGATGACGAGTGAATGCGCACAATCTCCCTCAGCGGCACCGCGAACATCTCGTAAGGGTAGCCGTCGCGGAGGTCGTCCTTGGTGGTCACCGGCAGCTTGGCGAGGTCGCCCAGAGACTGCACATCCTCCGGCGCAAGGTTGAGCGCAGAGAATCTCTTATGATAGAAAGGGACGTTGCGATACGCCCGGTTGACGGTCGTCTGCAGCCGCTCCAACTGAAGCTGCTTCAGCTCAGACCGGTCCATAGCTTCGCTTTTGTCGTTCCAAATAGGCATATCGTCACCTCTTTGTTCACGGAGTTCTTTTTACATGGATATACAGGATGGACAGGATAGGGAATTGGATTGTGCAGACCGCTTGCCCTGAGTGCTCGCCGCCAATACCACCCATCGCAAACAAGTGCTGGTATGGCGCGGCGAGTGTATCGAAGGGCAATCTCTTATCCGGGCGTCCTTCGATACGCCGCTCGTTCCTCACGGCTACTCAGGACTATCGGGGCCATACCCCCGCAGCGTGGGGAAGAAAGCAGATTCCTCGCAAGCTCGGAATGACAGTCACTCCATCGTCACCTTCCCATCCTGTCTATCCTGTCCATCCATGTAAAGTAATCCCCATCTCACTCTTCCGGTATCTGTTTGTATCCCTTGCCGAGGTAGGCTCTTTGGATTTCCGGGTTTTGGGCTAGTTCCTCGGCTGGGCCTTCCATTACTATTCGGCCTGTTTCCATTACGTAGGCGCGTGATGCGATGGTCAGGGCGGCTCTGGCGTTTTGCTCCACAAGCAGCACCGTGGTCCCGCTCTGGCAGAGGTCCGCTATGACTCTCATGATCTCTTTGACCACCAAAGGCGCCAGGCCCATCGACGGTTCGTCCAGCAGCAGCATCTTTGGCCTTGCCATCAGCGCGCGGCCAATCGCCAGCATCTGCTGTTCCCCACCGGAGAGCGTCCCCGCCAGTTGCTTCGTGCGCTCCTTGAGCCTCGGGAAGACTTCGTATATGCGTTCCAGGTCGCCGGCTGTCTGGGTCTTCTTGGCTGCGCGGCTTCGGCGGTAGGAGCCAAGGATCAGGTTTTCGTAGACCGACATCTCGGAAAAGAGCTGCCTGCCGCCCGGCACCTGCACCAGCCCCATCTGGACCAGTTTCTCGCTCGACCAGCCGGTGATGTCGTGGCCGTCGAATACAACCTTGCCGGAACTCCCGGAAATGACCCCGGAGATGGTGTTGAGGGCGGTGGTCTTCCCCGCGCCGTTGGGGCCGACTATCGCGACTATCTCCCCCGGATTCACGTGGAGCGATATACCCCTGAGGGCAAGCACCCGACCGTAATATGTCACCACACTCTGCAGCTTCAGCACTAATTCGCCTCCACGCCGAGATATGCGGCAATCACGTGAGGGTTGTTTTGAATCTCTTCAGGAGTGCCCTCGGCGATCTTCCGGCCCTGGTCAAGCACCATTACCTCGTCGGATATATCCATCACAAACTGCATATCGTGGTCCACCAGCAGGACCGTCACTCCCTCCGAAACGATCCGCCCGATAAGCTCGGACAGCAGCCCGGTTTCCCTCGTGGAAAGGCCGGAGGCGGGCTCGTCGAGAAGCAGAAGCTTAGGTCTGCTGGCAAGCGCCCTGGCGATCTCAAGCATTCGCTGCTTGCCGAAGGGGAGGCTGGTGGCGTCGGAGTATGCCTCGCTTTCAAGGCCAACCCGCTGAAGCTGCAGCATCGACTCTTCCAATATCTGCCGCTCCTCCCGCCAGTGCCCGACCCACCGCACCGCTGCGGATGCGATCCCCTGCCTGGTCCAGCAGTGGCACCCGACCATCACGTTTTCCAGCACCGTCATATTCTGAAAAAGCTGCACATTCTGGAATGTGCGCGCCAGCCCGAGCGCCGCCACCTCGTAGCACGACTTGCCTACAATGGAGACGCCGTTTATCTTAATATCCCCGCTGCTGACCGGCATTACCCGGGTTAGCAGGTTGAGCAGGGTGCTTTTCCCCGCGCCGTTGGGGCCGATGAGCGCCTTGGTCTGCCCGGCGTAGACTTTTGTGTCCACCCGGTCCACAGCGACCAGCCCGCCAAACGCGCGCGTGACTCCCTGCACGTCAACCAGTACTTCCACTGCCCTGTTTCGCCTTTCCATCTTTCGGTCGACGCGCCGCCCGCCAGGCGCCCACAGCCATATCGGTAAGCCCGCGCACGAGTCCCTGCGGGAGTATTACCATCACAATGATCAGCACCAGCCCAAACACAATCGGGTCGAGGCCCTTGAGGGTAAGGCCAAATACAGTAACATCGGCCTTGTCCAGGTTGAGCATCCAGGCTTTGAGAAGCTGGATCACCGCCGCGCCAAAGAGAGCGCCCCAGACGCTCGCCATTCCCCCAACCACAACCATGACCAGAATCTGCACGGAGATCACAAAGTTGAAGTCGCCGGGGTTAACGTAGCCGATTCCGGCGTTGTGGGCGTGCAGGCTGCCTGCAACCGAGGCCATCGCCGCGCTGAACACAAACACCTGAACCTTGTAGCTCTCGGTGTCCACCCCCAACGACTCCGCCGCCACCTCGCTGCCGTGGACCGCCCGGAATGCCCGACCGACCCGGCTTCGGACTATGTTTACGGCTATCAGCAGTGCCAGAAACACAAACCCGTACACCAGGTAGTAATACTGATGCTGCAGATCAACCGGCCCACCGGCCAGCGTTTCGAAGACTCGCTTGACCACGCGGGGCGAGCCGTCCAGCCACGCAATCGAGGGTATGCCGAAGATGCCGTCGCTTGAGCCGCCGGTGACGGCCGTCCACTGCCTGAAAACAATCTCAACTATGATTCCAAACCCCAGGGTAGCCATGGCGAGGTAGTTGCCTTTCAGCCGCAGCACCTGCCCGCCGATGAGATAGGCTATCAGCGAGGTGAATACTACGCCCACCACGATCCCCGTCCACGGCGAAGCCCCGCCGCGCGCCAGCACACCGTTCAGGAACCACGCGCACACCATCATCACAATAGGCGCGACAGCTCCCGCGAAAAGCGACCTCCACCAGGACAGCCTCAGCGCGAGGCCTATCACGGCCATCCCGACCCCGTAGACAAGTATCATACCGATAGGCCCACCGGGCACGAACCCGGCCAATCTGCCCAATAGCACCAGACCGCCAACCCCCACTATCAGCTTCCATCCCGAGACCTTTGTAACGCTCATCAGAGCCGCCGCGCCCGCGAGTATCCCAACACCGGCGCTGAACCCGGGGATGACCTCGGTAACGATTGGTTTGACTGTGAGAATGGCGGAGGTATAGGCCCCTATTCCGAAAAAGGCCGCGTGGCCCAGGGAGACCTGCCCGGCGTATCCCATCAGGAGGTTCAACCCCAGCGCAAGAAGAGCGCTTATGCCTATATAGATAAGGATGGTAAGTTGGGTGCCGGTGGCATATCTGGGCAGCAGGAAGCAGACTACCGCAAACAGCACAAACGGCAGTACGCTCCAGATGTTGAAGCCTGTTTTCACCGGCCGGGTTCGGTTGTCGGTTGCTTCGACAGCCATAGCCTAACCCGCCTCCTTCCGACGCCCCAGCAGTCCCTGGGGTCTAACAAGGAGGATGACCAGCAGGATCACGAAGGCGACGGCGTCTTTGTAGTCGCTCCAGAGCATACCGCCGGCTAACGACTCAACAATCCCAAGCGTGAGCCCGGCCAGAACGCTTCCACCGAAGTTGCCCAGGCCACCCAGCACCGCCGCGCAGAAGCCCTTCAGGCCAAGCGCAGTGCCCATGGTGCATCTGGCATAGAACACCGGGGAAACCGTGACTCCGGCAATGGCTCCCATTCCCGCTGCCATAATGAAAGACAAAACTATCATTCGCTTGACGCTTATCCCGACCAGCTTCGCGCCGGTTGGGTTGGCGGAGCAAGCGCGCATTGCCTGGCCAATGAGCGTGTACTTGTAGAATAATTGCAGACCTACGACCAGCAGAGCGGTGACACCGATAACCCACAGGTCCTGGGCTCTGAACACCGCTCCGAGCAGGTGGAACGTGCGATCCTCAACTCCGTAGTCTGTGGGCACTCCCGTGAACGGAGCCACAGGCATGGCCTGCTCTCCCCACAGAAGCTGCGCCACTCCGCGGAGCATAATGGACGCGCCGACCGTAATGATGATGAGAGAGACAACTGAAGCCCGTTTGAGAGGTATGAGAACACACATAGCCACAAGCGCGCCTACAAGGCACCCGGCCAGCACCGCGACCGGAAACGCAATCGCCAGGCTGTACTTGGCGAGCAGGACGGCCGCAACCATCGCCCCCACCATCACAAACTCCCCCTGGGCAAAGTTGATCACCTGGGTGCTGTTGTAGATGATTGAGAACCCGATCGCGACAATTGCATAAATGCAGCCGCTGGTGATCCCGGAGACCACCAACTGCGGAATCTGACTGAACTGATCCACCTGTACTCCTACCGGGGCAGGTTGGGGCCTCGTGAGGCCCCAACCGTGTCAATAATCGATATCTGCGTCGGGCTGCTCTTCCTCCCGACGCTGCTCTGGATTGCTTCGGCGCGAGAAGCCTGCCGAAGCATACCAAGGACAGGGATGCTCTATTTGGCCAGAGTCCACTTGCCGCCGGAGATCCGCACGAACGCGAAGGCGTCACGGTTGATCCCGTTGTGGTCCTTGGGACTGAAGTTGAATATGCCGCTGATTCCGACGAAGCCCTTGGTATTCTCGATTGCGCTTCTGATCTTGGCTTTGTTCCCTTCGCTCTTGGCCGCCGCTTTGACTACGAGCATAATGGCATCCCACGCGTGGCCGCCGAATGTATTCGCGGGCACTTTGAATGCTTTTTGGAAGTCGGCATTGTATTTCACCAACTGCTTCTTCTGGGGATCGCTGGACGAGATTGCGCCTGCGACTATCAGCTTGCCTGCCGGGAACACAACGCCTTCAGCGGCGCTGCCGGCTAGTTTGATGAATGTCTTGTTCGCGATTCCGTGGCTCATGATCAGCGGCATCTTCAGGCCGAGCCTCTGAACTCCCTTGGCTACCATCGCGGGTCCGGGGTTGGTTCCCCAACAGATGATGGCCTGGGGCCTTGCCGCGCGCAGCTTGGTGAGCTGGGAAGTCATATCGGTGTCAGCGGAGGCAAATGACTCCATCGCAACCGTCTTGATGCCGTGTGTCGGCGACAGTCGGACCCACTGGTCGCGGCCACTGGAACCGAATGCGTTGGAATCGTAGATGAAGCCCACGGTCTTGATCTTCTTGGACTTGAGGTAGACGATGATCCTCTCAATCGCCAGCGAGTCTGACTGAGCGGTCTTGAAAACATAAGACTTAACGGGGATCACGATCTTCGCGCTTGCCGCGCAGGAGATCAGCGGCATTCCGGCCTTCTGGCACATATCGGCAATTGCCAGGCTGGGTCCCGAGAGTGTCGGGCCGATGATAGCAATGACGTTCTTGTTGCCGAGAAGCTGCGAGCAGGCCTGAACCGCCTGTTGTGGATTGCCGCCGTCATCGTAGAACTCGATCTTGAGAGGATGACCGGCTATCCCGCCTGCCGCATTTATCTGCTTGGCCACCATCTCCACAGACTGTCGCTCCGGAACGCCCAGCGGCGCGTTGTCACCGGTAGTCGAGAATATCGCCCCTACGATGTACGGGCTCTTCGCTGCCCAACTTGAGGATACCGCCAGCCCGATGGCTAGTATAGCAACAACCAAAATCAATACAACACGTTTTCCTGACATAACCCATTCCCCTCCTTGAAGGATTACGCCGGGCGCCGGCCACGGACGGCAAGCCCCCGGTCGTCCTGAAGACTACCGGTAATGTAGTTCTTCTTTCGCAACACGGTAGCACATGATCTCATCAGTTCTGCTCGCGCCTGAATACTGAGATCATGCAACTACTTCGACCCTCCGACGCAATACTCCTTCACAGCCACAAAATGTTGCTCACACTTTTCTCAGGTATTGTCGCTGTATGTTAAGGCGGTGCTGGGGTGGAGCCGGGCCTTGGGAACGCGAGCTGCCCTATTTCCGTAACTTATATGTGTCTCGAAAAGTTACGCAAATAGCCTCGCAGTTGTTGACTGAGCCGATTCTTGGTGTATAATATAGGAGGAAAGGGTCACCGAAATGCTAGATGACTACAAGTACAGCGTAGGCCGCCTCGTGGTATATGAACACCCCGACCCCAAGCTCCCTCGGCAGAGTTACGGCCAGTATGGCCACAAGAAGACCATCGGCGAGATAGTCTCTGTAGACATGCTTCCAGGCCCCCAGCCGCATTGGGTATACGTGATACGCAATTTCCGGAACCAGGAAATGGCGCGCGCGGAAGAAGACAAGATCAAGTTCGCCACTTCCGCAAGCAGGTATTGGCGTCGAGGGAACCAGAAGGTCGCTGAACCCAGGATACCCGAGAACTCGCTGGTTGAGATAATTGCCAAAGCCCTGTCGGAGCCGGCTCGCGAGAGCATGCTGCGCAGCGCGCTTCGTGACATCCTCCAGAAGGAACAATCCTCGCTGCGTTCAGCCCAGGAAGGTATGAACCTTCCGGTAGGTACCGGTGACTATATCAGGGTGCGCGGCGACCTCCGCAAGGAGTCAGAGCCGATTCACAACCACTATGCGAAAATACTCACCTGTGAGCCATCGGACATCGCGGGCATAGAGAACCCCGATGCCAAGCCTGGACATCCGAGAATGTACCGAACCAAGCGTGTTTTCAAAGTGGTAACCAGCGAGGGCGAGAAAGCCGAAGTATACGATGCCGAAGTGAAGGTGTTCTACACCTGCGACTCCGGCAAGACCGTGCTCAACTGGCGCGCGGCCACACTGCTCGCCGAGAGCTTTGGCGACGCCCCGCCGTATAACCTGGAATTCGAGTATCTTATCGAGCACATCTTCACCAGAGACGAGTTGGCGAGCATCAAGCGCAGGGAACTGGTTCAGATGCTGGGTCGGCTAATGTATGTGAAGGGGAAGCTGGGCTACAGGGAGTTCATCCGACGGGATCACATCTTCAGCGGAATGCCCAAGAGCCACCTTGTGGATTCGGTCCTTGAGGTGTCCCGCTTCGACTCCAAGCGTAACCGGCAGCTCACGCCCGATGAGATCGCCACCCGACGGAAGCAGTATTTCCGACTCAGACGAATCCTCAAGTCGTGATGAGCCGATGAGAGCGTTCCTCGAAGATGTCATCACCGGTAAGAACAGGAACGCCCTCTCCTGGCTGGTCCGTGCCCCGCTCTGGCCCCTGTCCGTCCTGTATGGGATTGGGCTGTATGTCTTCCACCTGCCCTACACTATCGGCGTGCGAAAGCGGTTCAGGCTGGGAGTGCCGGTCATAAGCGTGGGCAATATCACGTTCGGCGGCACAGGCAAGACCCCGGCGGTGATTACCATCTGCCGGATGCTCGCGGAGGCCGGACTAAAGGTGGTCGTGCTTTCAAGAGGCCACGGCGGCAGTGTGCGCGGACCGCTGGTGGTGTCGGATGGCGATAATATCCTTGCTGCAGCCGACCAATCCGGAGATGAGCCGTTCATGCTGGCCGTGGCGCTTCTGGGGGTGCCGGTGGTGTCGGGCAGGGACAGGCGAGTAAGCGGCGCGATGGCCGTGGAGCGTTTTGCGCCGGACGTGATTGTCCTGGACGATGGCCTGCAGTTCTGGCAGCTTCACCGAGATATCGATGTAGTAGTCATCAGCGCCGAGAGACCCTTCGGCAGCGGCTTTCTTATGCCCGCAGGGGATTTGCGCGAGCCTGCGAGCGCGCTTGGCAGGGCCGGGATTGTGCTGATAACATCGTGCAAGACGGTCGATGAGCAGGTTCTTGAGAAACTCAAAGCCAGGCTGGCGAAGTTGGCTCCCCGGGCGGAAACCTTTGAAGCTGAGCACAGACCCGACTGCCTGGTGGACTGCGGCACAGGCGAGACTGCGGACGTATCACAACTGGACGGCAAACAAGTAGCGGCTTTCTGCGGTATCGGGAACCCTTCTTCATTCCTCAGATCCCTGGAATCACTGGGCGCGCGGGTCGCGAAACAGATGATCTGGCCGGACCATTTTGCTTACGCGGCAAAGGATGTTAAACTAATAGCCGAGGAAAGCACGGCGTCGGGCGCACAGATGGTGGTTACCACGGAGAAAGATGTGGTCCGCCTCGGGGCGCGGGCCGGCGATATCCCTGGGTTGACGGCGCTCAGGGTAAGCCTGAAGATTGAGAGAGAGCTTCATCTTGCGCAGCACATCACCAACCGGATCCACCGATAGAATCAAACGACTCCCCTTCAAGAAGCGTGTGATCAAGCTGATTGGACGGTTCGTGTTCGCCTGGATGATGCTGACCTCGGCTCTGCTCAGGCCGTGGTCGGTGGACATGCTCGGCAACTTTATGGGCCGTGTCATATACCGCTGGTCAAGACGATATCGAAACATCACTCTCAATAACCTCAGTGACGTCTATGGCCACGAAAAGACGGTCCCCGAGCTTGCGCTGATGGCCAAGGCAGTATTCAAGCATTTCTCCCGAGAGGCATTTCAGTTCTTCCGGCTGTTGTCGATGAAGCCCGAGCAAGTGGACTCTCTGTTGGACATGGTGGACTTCCATCACCTGGATGAAGCGCTTGCCAAGGGACACGGCTGCGTTATATTGACCGCGCACTACGGCAACTGGGAACTGATGGCCCGAGTTGCGGCGCTGCATGGCTATAAGGTCAATGTCATTGCGAGGGACAGTGATGACCCGGGCATGACCGGCATCACTACCCGCATCCGCCAGAGTGGCGGTTACCGGGTATTTGACCGCGACCAGCCCATCATCGGAGCTTTCAGGGCGCTGAAGAACAATGAGTGCCTGGGAATCCTGCCGGACCAGAACGACTGCGACGGAATAATGGTAACATTTTTCTCGATGCCTGCGGCCACCGCGGAAGGCCCGGCGGTGCTCTCCCTGAAGACCGGAGCGCCGATTGTGCCGGTCTTCTCGGAAAGGCTTCCCGGCCACCACTATCGCGCAACCGCATACCCGGCCATCGAGTATCAGCCCACCGGCAACCACGATGAGGATGTCAACCGCTTGACCCAATTGGTCAACGACAGTATAGAAGAGCAGATAAGGCGCAACCCCACGCAGTGGCTTTGGATGCATGATAGATGGCGCTATGCCCGCGAGGTGTGCCGTAATGCCGGCTGAGACTCCCAAACGTATTCTTCTGGTGAAACTGAGCGCTATAGGCGATGTGCTTATGGCTACACCCTCGGCCAAAGCCATCAGGCAGACATACCCCGATAGCTACATTGCGTGGATTGTTGAGCGGAAGTCCGCGGACGTTGTGCTGGGAAACCCCTACCTCGACGAGGTAATTGTGTGGGACAGAGTCAAGGGCAACAGCCTCCTCTCCAGCATTGGGCCTTTCGTGCAGAATCTGATGTCACTGCGGCATCTGCTTCGGGCGCTGCAGTTCGATGTGGCGATAGATATGCAGGGCCTGCTGCGCAGCGCGACGGTCTGCGTCGCCTCCGGGGCGCCCAGAAGAGTCGGGTTTTCAGATGCCGCGGAAGGCAGTGTGTTCCTGTACAGCGAGACTCACACCCCGGATGCCGATGACCTCAACGCACAGCAGCGCAACCTCGACATACTCCAGAAGATAGGCGTCCATAGCCGCGATACCGCCATGTACATGCCCCTTACTGACGACGACCGCAAGTTCGCCGGCCAGTTCTGGGAAGAGAACGGGTTGGTCGGCGAGAAGGTGGTTGTCTTCCTGCCGGCCACCACCTGGGTCAACAAGCACTGGGTCAACGAGAGTTGGTCGAAGGTTGCGGACGTCCTGGGCGAGAGAGGCGTTAAGTCTGTGATACTCGGCTCAAAGGCTGATATCTGGTTGGCTGAGACCATCTCCGTTAGGACTAGGCACAAACCGGTCATAGCAGCCGGACGCACAACCCTCAAGCAAGCCGGGGCTTTGATGGAGCGCAGCACTGCGGTGGTGGGGGTCGATACGGGCCTGCTGCATATGGCGGTGGCTTTGGACAGGCCCAGCGTGGGGTTGTTTGGGGCGAGTGTGTGGCGGTGTTTCCTGAAGAAAGACAACTTCGTATGGTTGTCAAAGGATTTCCCCTGTAGCCCGTGTCTCAGGCACCCGACCTGCAAGAACGTCGACTGCATGGCCGCGATCACCTCTGAGGATGTGGTAAGTGCGGTGAGTCCGTGGCTCAAGTAGGCCGGCCATGCGCATAGTGTTCTTCCACCTCAACCAGCTTGGTGACTTGCTCTTCTCGCTGCCTGCGCTCAAGTGTGTGAAAGATGCTCAACCCGACGCCGAGCTTGTGAGTGTTGTCAGGCCGGGCCTGGCCGGCCTGCTGGGATGCGCCGGATTGGTTGATGATATCCTGCTGAGAAAAGGCAGCCTCAACATAGGCAAACTCAGGCTCGCCCGGCAGCTCAGAGACATGGGTTTTGATATGGCGATATCGTTCTCCCAGAGCGCGGAGTGTTCGCTGCTGTGCCGGGCGACCGGCGCGCCGGAGCGGGTTGGCTTTGTGGGAACGACGCTAGGCAACCACCTCACCCAGCAAGTGGAATTCCACCACCCGCCGTCTGCCGAGAACAACTTTCGTCTTATCTCAGAGAGTGGGTTTCCAATCACCGCGACCAGCTACCTCGGGATAATCCGGCCGGACACCAGGCAGCAGGCCCGGGCCGATGAGATCCTTCAGGCCCACGGAGTCTC
The DNA here is from genome assembly GCA_964611645.1 of uncultured bacterium. Lineage (GTDB taxonomy): Bacteria > Armatimonadota > UBA5829 > UBA5829 > UBA5829 > CAZTAO01. The sequence continues at coordinate 12,072 of CAZTAO010000067.1, forward strand.
GGATTCAGACAGGGTTATCGCGCTTGCCCCCGGAAGCTCCGCTCGGCGGGTCTTGAAACGCTGGAGCAGCGAAGGGTTCGCGGGAATTGGCATGCACTACGCTGCAAGAGGCTTCAAGGTCGTGCTGATACAGGGCGAGCCGGCGACGGAAGTAACAAGCCTCGCTCCCGGCCTCATCGACTTGGGGGGTAAGACAAACCTGGTCGAACTGATGGCGGTGCTTGCGCGATGCAGCGCGTTGGTCACAATCGACTCCGGGGTGATGCATCTGGCAGCAGCGGTTGGCACGCCGGTTGTGGCGCTGTTCGGGGTGTCGGACCCTGCAATAAGCGGTCCCCAGGGCGAGGGGCACGAGGTGGTTTCGCTGAATATGACCTGCAGCCCTTGCCAGAAACAGACCTGCGACCGGGCCAGAGCCTGCATGGTGGGGATAACGCCTGAGAGAGTAATCACGGCTGTTGAGGCTGTGATGGCTAGAAGCGACTGCGAAATGAGTCTTAGTTAAGTATGGGACTATCCGCCCTTGTCATCACTCTGAACGAAGAAGCCAACATTCGCGATTGCCTTGAGGGCCTGAAGTTTGCGGATGAAGTGATAGTGGTCGACTGCTATAGCTCCGACGCGACAGTGGCCATCGCCAGGGAGTGCGGGGCGAGGGTCGAGCAGAGGGAGTTCAAGGGCTACTCCGACCAGAGGAACTACTCTATCAGCCTGGCGGCCCACGAATGGATTCTGATTGTCGATGCGGATGAGCGGGTAAGCCCCGAACTTGGCTCAGAGATTAGCACGGTTCTGGAGCAGCCAAGCTATGACGCCTACCGGATACCGAGGCTGACTGAGTTCCTGGGCAAGCCAATGAGACGCTGTGGGTGGTACCCGGACTATCAGCTAAGGCTGGCGCGGAAGACCAAAGTGCGAATGCCGGACCGGCTGGTGCACGAGACGTTGGAAACCGATGTCCCGACAGGGACTCTGAAGAACGACCTGCTGCATTTCAGTTACCGCACGATGGAAGACTATTCGCGGAAGATGGTTGCATACGCGAGGGCGGCGGCAAAGCAGAAGGCGACCGACGGCAGGAAGTTTGCCTGGGCTGATATGGCATTCAACCCGGGGCTGACCTTTCTGAAGATGTACATTGTGAAGGGCGGATGCCTTGAGGGGATCCGCGGGCTGATGTTGTCCGCGCTCATCGCCGCATCCTCTGCCTTGCGCTATGCCTACCTATGGGAGTATACGAATGACAAGAAATAGAACCATCGGAATCATTCTGGCTATCGGCTGCATGTGCGTGTTCGCCGTTGGCGTCTCGTATGCGGAGGATCAAGCTCCTGCCTGCGAACCTATTACGGTCGAGCAGCTTCAAGCCAGGATCACCGAGGCGACCAGGAACTTCAAGGACATCAAGATGACCGGCGTGGTTCGAGACAAGAACAAGAAGGCCATGAGCAAGATAGAGCCGGGACTGCAGCAGGCCTACGAGTCCAAATCGGCCAACATCTCATTCAAGGCTCCGGACAAGCTCAAGATTGAGGGGAAGCTGGGAATGGTGAGGGCCGAATACATAATCAGCGGCACCATCAAGACCACCCGTGCTCCCCAGATCAGCTTCCGCGAGCGCAAAGACTACAAGGACGACCCTTCAAAGCTTCAGGATGCACTGGACATCGGGATGATCACAACCGGGCTGTGGAGATACCGCAGGCTCGAGATCCAGGCCGATCCCGACGCCGATAAGGCCGGAGAGATCAGGGTCCGCTACTACTTCCCCAAGGGCGACATGAACTACACGATCTGGCTCGATGCGAAGAACCTGTGGCTGAAGCGCTATGAGAAGCGCGAAGCCAACGGCAAGCTTCGGGTGAAGGTAGTCTACTCCATACCTATGGAGATCAAGGACGTCATCTGGGTCCCGACCCGGGTGGAGATGTTCGCATCCGATGGCGACCGCGCGGGCATGATGGAATACACAGACATCAAAGTGAATGCCGGCATCGACGACAAGGTGTTCGAGTAAGTGGACAGCGGAGAGAAGCCGGGAGAGCCCGTGGCGCAGTGCAACGTATGCGGCGCAGACGTAAACCGAATACTGCTGACCAAACAAGGTCACACCATCCTTCAGTGTGATGCCTGCGGGTTGGCGTTCACTCATCCCCAGCCGGTCTCCCTGGCCGAGCAGTACGACTCATCATATTTCGACCTCTACCGAAAGCGCAAACCATTCAGGATCAGGCGCGCCCACGTGAGGCTTTCGGCCATCGAGCTGATGATTGCTCCCGGCAGACTGCTGGACATCGGGTGCTCGCTTGGGTATTTTGTGGAAGGCGCAATTCAGCGGGGTTGGCAGGCTGCCGGTATCGAGATCTCGCCTCACGCCGCGGAGGAAGCCAGAAGTCTGGGGCTGGATGTGAAGACCGGCGTATTGGAAGATGCCCATTACCCGGATGCTTCGTTCGATTGCGTGACCATGTGGGACGTATTGGAACATGTACCCGACCCGACTTTCCACATGCGCGAGATCCGCAGGATTCTCAAGCCGGGCGGGATCGTGGCTGTCGGAACACCCAATCTCGGGCACGCCGCGTTCCGAACAAAACAAGAAGACTGGCGACACATGAAGCCGGCTGAGCACATATTCTACTTTAAGGAACGAACCCTGGCGCAGCTTTTCGAGAAGACAGGGTTTCGGCAGGTTGTTCCATCGATCCTCCCGAAACGGCGCTTCCCCGGCTGGCCGCTTGCCTCTTTCCGCGCCTGGCTATACCGAACCCTCCGCCTCAAGGATGTGCTGATTGTGTACGCGGAGGCGCAGTAGTCCGACCATAGCAAACAAGGAGCAACACGTGCTGAGAATCCCGTCTGGTCTGACCCTTTGTGGTATAATGCTGCTTTACTGCCTGGCTGGAGGTGCAACCATGGTTAGCGCTGCCGATACGGATTCCAAGCCTTTGAGCCTGATCGGCTATCAGGGCAAGATCGACGGTCTGGAGATCGTCAACAAGAAGGCCGTGGACGCCAAGTCGCTCGCCGCCGCGCCGTCGAAGCACGACATCAGCCTGACCGATATGGCTTCGTCATCCATGAATTACCTGATCCACAACCCCCTGCCCGACCATAACTACGAGTGCCGCTTCTGTATACAACCCGTTGGCTACCCGCTCAGCATGTATGATGGCACGGCCGATCCATATATCGCGTTCGGAGACACGGAGTCCCGCATGCTCCGCGAGTTCAACTTCATGCGCGAGATGAGCGGAAGCAAGGCTGGGGCCGAGGTGGAGGAGGGGATTCGCAAGCGGGTGTGGGGATATGTGCGCGAGGACGGCCTGAGCTGGCTTCCACCTTACTGCCTCGAGTGCAGCACCCCCGAACACACTCCCGCCGCGCTCACTTGGAGCGGTGGCACGCTGGTCTCGAACCTGGTGGAGATATACTGGCGTACCGGAGACCGCAAGAACCTTGCCATGGCGAAGAAGATGGTAGGCGGGCTCAAGAGCCTTGCCAGCTGGGACACCGGGCGGGCCTACTACCCCGGAGGGCTGGGCGGATGGCGGGACGGCAAGTGGATGTTCACCGGCTGCGCTGACTGCTACCCGTGCATCGTTGAGCCGATAGCCCAGTATGCGGACGCATCCGGCGACCAGGACGCCTTGAGTTTCGCCTGCGCCTTTGCGGACGGCATGATGTCCGATCTCCAGACCAACCTGGGCGACAACAAGATCAGAGCGGACGGCTCCTTCGGCGGCTACAACTGCCACCTCCACATGCGCGCCGTGTTGGGCGTTACGCATCTGGGCGTGGTCACGAAAACCACCCGATACACCGAATGGGGTCGCCGTGTGTATGACTTTATGCTGTCCCAGGGCACTGACTGGGGTTGGTTCCCGGAACAACCGCACGGCTACGTCTCCGAGACCTGCGCCGTCGGTGATATGGCGGAGACGGCCTCCTGGCTCGCCAAGGCTGGCTACACCAAGTGCTGGGACGACCTGGAGCGGTTTGTTCGCAACTACGTCCACGAGGCGCAGTTCTTTGTCACGCCGCAGTATGAATCCTACTACAAGCAGTTGCACACCCCCGAACAGGCGGCGGATGGCCTTCGGCAGGCACTTGATTTCGAGGGTGGTTTTGTGGCCCGGCTTAGCCCCAACAAGCTGACCTATGAAGACTACAACACGATGAACATGATGGGCTGCTGCCCGCCCGAGGCTATGAGAGCGCTGCACATTTCGTGGCACAACGTGGTCACACGCTCACCAAAGGGCGTGTACGTGAATATGTCGTTCGACCGCGACGCGCCTGAAGCGCAGGTGCAGTCGTTCGCGCCGGAGGCTGGCCGTCTGAGCGTGGTAGTCAAGAAGCCCGCGGACTTCTTCATTCGCCCTCCATCCTGGGCGACTCGCTCCCAGGTCAAGGCCTGGCGGGGGAACAAGCAGGCGACGGCGGAGTGGAACGGCGACTACATCAAATTCGCCAAGGCGGCCAAGGGTGAATCGCTGACAATCACATATCCTGTCCCGACGTTCAAGCAGACCGTGGAGATCGCGGGCAAGACGTACACTTACCGTTGGATAGGAAACACGGTCACGGGCGTCGAGCCGGCTTCTGCTGTGATGCCGATCTTTGCGGGAACCACCACGAAATAGAGTTTGTGCTGTGGTTCTTCTGACCGGACCGACTTGTTGGCAGTTCGCTCTCTACGGAGGCGGGCTGCCTTTGTTCGTTCAGCCTCGGACACCGATAACCTTCACTGCAAATGCGCAGAAATGATGACAACCTCTGTTTTGGCTGCTATACTATCACATGTAAGCGGGAGTATCTTGGCAACCGCTAACCAGAAAAAACATCCTAATTTAGTGAAGGTTGTTGTGTAGTAGTTGTCTAAATAGGGTATAATTGTTCGCGTAAAGGAGATTGCTCTATGGCCGGCGATGTGAAGTATGACCTGTGCCCAGAGACGGGTATCGGTTGCGTTCTGGTGAAACAGGGCGGCGAATCAGTGAAGATCGACTTGATGCCGGATGAGGCAGCGGACCTCAAAGACCTGGTAGATTCCGGCGACCTGGCTGGAGCTAAGGCCTTGCTGGAGGGAGTTGACTCCAGAGCCGCGACCGCTATGGATGACGAGGCCCTCAAAGCCTTGGCGAAAGAGATGGGCTAAGGCTATGAGTGAAGCTTACAAGACATACGGAGCGATGCTGGACGTTGAACTTGCGACTGCCCGGCTGAAAGAGTCCGGCGCTCGCATGACCGCTCAACGCAGAGCTGTGCTTGAGATTCTGCGTGGCAACCGAACCCACCCCACGGCGGAGGCCCTTATAGACCAGGTTCGAGACAGGCTGGGCTGTGTGGCGCCTGCTACTATCTACAACACATTGCAAGCCCTGGAGACCCTGGGGTTTGTGCGGCGGATAGATGGCCTGGAGCAACGGGCCCACTTCGACCCGGATACCTCTCCGCACCAGCACGCGATATGCTCGAGCTGCAAGTGGGTATGGGATGTATCGGAAATCGACCTCCCCGCGGACATGCCGGCGGGGTTCCTGATGAAAGACATATTGCTCCTGGGCATGTGCGCCAAGTGTGCCGCTGCCTGATGTATCCACACACTCCCCCGGCCATTGCGAGGGGGAGCCAATCACAACAACCAGAGGAGACACGAGAAGACTATGAAATGGCGATGTGGCGTTTGCGGATTTGTTTCCGAGGGGAGCGAAGCCCCGGACAATTGCCCGAATTGCAGGGCAGCGAAAGAGAAGTTCAGCGTGCTGGAGACTGCGGGCGGCCTGCTGCAGATAGTCGATTTCAATAGGCTGGGAGTCGCGAAGGGCACGGCGTTTGAGGAAGACCTCAAGGCGCAGTTTATGGGCGAGTGTTCCGAGGTCGGGATGTACATCGCGATGGCCAGGCAGGCTGAGCGCGAAGGTTACCCTGAGGTAGCCGAGACCATGAAGCGGATCGCCTGGGAAGAAGCCCACCACGCCGCTCGGTTCTGCGAACTGATCGGTGGCATATCCGAGAGCACCAAAGAGAACCTGGAGAAGCTGGTGATGGGCGAGTCCGGGGCGAACACAGGCAAGAAGGGCATTGCGACCAGGAGCAAGGCAGAGAACCAGGACGCCGTCCATGACGCAGTCCACGAAGCCTGCAAAGACGAAGCCCGTCACGCCGCAGCCTTCAACGGATTGCTGAAAAGGCTGTTTAGCTAGGTAGTTTGGGTAGGCAGTAGAATAAGAAGCGGCCGCTGCGATTGGGTAATGACCCAGGCAGCGGCCGCTTTTGTGTGTACCAGTGCTATGCTGCGGGAACGACGGTTAGCAATGAGCCCTCAAGTCTCCACACTGTAAGTTCCCGCAGCCCCAACCTTTGGCAGATGAACTACAACTCCTCCAGCGGCTCCACCGGTTGGTTGTAGAACGGAGTCACCGTGTCGTTGCCTTTGAATGCCAGCCACTTCACGCCGTTGCCGATTACTTTGAGGATCTCGGGGTTGTAGTAGATTGGGAAGGTCTCGTGGCCGGGGGAGAAGTAGAAGACCTTGCCGAGGCCACGGCTCCAGGTTGCGCCGCTTCGGAAGACCTCTCCACCCTTGAACCAGCTTATGAAGACCAAGTCGTCCGGGTCGGGGATGTTGAAGTGCTCGCCGTACATCTCGGTCTGCGGCAGGTCGATGAAAGGTCCGATGCCCGCAGCTATCGGGTGAGAGGGCTTCACAACCCATATCCGCTCGTTGTCCGAGGCTTCCCGCCAACGAAGCTGGCAGCCGGTGCCCATCAGCTTGCGGAATATCTTGGACATATGGCCCGAGTGCAGGACCATTATCCCCATCCCATCCAGCACCCGCTGCTGCACGCGCTCAACTACCTCATCCGAGACCTCACCGTGCGCCACGTGTCCCCACCAGATCAGAACATCGGTGGAGTCCAACACTTCCTGGGTAAGCCCGTGCTCCGGCTCGTCCAGGGTCGCCGTCCCCACTTCCAGATGCGGGTTCTGCTTCAGATAGCTCGCTATGGCGGCGTGCATCCCTTCCGGGTAGATCTCCTTGCACACGGCCTCACTCTTTTCGTGCCGGAACTCGTTCCACACAGTCACTCGAATAGATCTATGCACCAAAACACCTCTCTCCACGGCAGCGCAAGCCACCGTCTAGTTATCAACATTGCTGTACTCTATAGCCGAGCAGGGTGGTGTGTCAAGTCGGACAGGGATTCGGGGCGGATGATACGCGGGAGGCGGACTACAAGATACCGGACGCCAGCGCCTTCTCGTAGCCTCCGGACCCACAACTGGGGCACACCGCCCAAACATACGAGCCTTCGACAAACACATCCGGCCCGCAGATCTGGCTTGCCGCCGGTATCCGGTTCTTCACAAGCTCGAGCAGCTCCCTGGCCTTGAGAGTATCTCCGGGCTTCAAGCCAAGTTCGCGCAGGACTCGCAGGTCCTTCAACTGGTCTCTGGTGAATATCCAGGTGCAGATGTGCTCGTCGGGGTCGTAGGCCGGGCAGGGGTCGCAGACCATACAACAGCCTTCGGTGAGAGTAACCGCAATCTCCGGCTCCTCCCGCATCCTCACTATTATCTCCTGCAGGTTGTCCTCATTGAGCGGTTTGGAGATGTCGGCGGAACCGGCGTAGCAAAGCAGGCACAGCAGGTGGTGTGGCCGGATGAAGAGCCTGTCTGCATTCCTTATCCTCTCGCTCGATTCCTGCTTGGCTCGTCGCATTTCCTTCTTTGTTCTGATCGGCAGAAGCGAATAAGGGCCGCAGCCAGCCAACTCTTCCCCAAGCTCCCAACAGTTGCCCAGCGAGTAGGATCTCTGCCCACCCTTCTCCCGGGTCTGCCGGAAGTAGTCCTCGCGCGCGTGTTCGCACTCCTGCCAGGCATTCGTCGTTGGGGACTTGTGGTAGCAGATTCCCTCAAGGCTTTCGAGTCTGAGGAACAGCAACCTCACCACATCTATAGCAGGGTGAACCGTGTTGGGGCGGATGTCCAGCCTGTAGAGAAGCTCCAGGTCCTTGGCCCTGTCGGCATAGTCGGCTTGGCGAGAGAGGAAGTCCACGGGGAGCGGACCACTGTTGCCCGGGAACACGTCAAGGTAATGAGCCCGGACCAGATCCAGGTCGGCAACAAGCTTGATCTGCAGGAACGGGTCGGAGCGGATGGCCGCGCGGATAGAATCGGTGACAGCCGTTCCGCACGGCGGCCTCGCAGCCCCCGCTGCGGCACAGACCGCGCACAGCAGATGGTGAGCCCTGAGTTCAAATACTTCTTCCATACGTCCTGCCTCTCAGCAATTATAGCACGGCTTCGGGGTTGCGGGTTTTGCGTTCTGCCGTTCACCACCGTATTGTGGTAATATGTTTATGCAATCGTCCCACGATGCGTGGAAAGCGATTGTATATTGGGAGGGCTTGTCTATGGCGCGCTCACTGGGTTTGCGAATACTCTCGACTATCGGACTTCTCGCTGTTTCTGTCTTGCTGGCGGGCGTAGTCGGCTGCGGGAAGCAGGACCGAATTGCTGGTAGCGGCTCGAGAGCCGGCAAGGTAGTAATGGGCAAGGGAATGAGCGTGAACCCGAAGGATGGCGCGGTTACAATCCTGGTCCCGGCAGGTAAGTTCCTGATGGGGAGCGCGGACACCGACAAAGATGCCAAGGTGAACCAGAAACCGCGGCACACCGTTTACCTGGACAGCTACCTCATCTACAGGGACCTTGTGACTGTTGCGCAATATCGGGAGTTCTGCAAGGCAACCGGTACCGAGATGCCCGAGGCCCCGGACTGGGGTTGGGAAGACGACCATCCAATGGTGCTGGTTACCTGGGAAGACGCCAACGCCTACGCGCAGTGGGCCGGAGCGTCCCTGCCGACTGAAGCGCAGTGGGAAAAGGCTGCGCGCGGAACCGATGGCAGGACCTATCCCTGGGGTAACAACTGGGAGAATGGCCGTCTGCACTGCTCAAAGGCCACTTGGGGAGATGCGCGCAAGACTGCCCCGGTGGGAAGCTGCGCCTCCGGCGCAAGCCCTTATGGCGTGATGGACATGGCGGGAAACGTGTCACAATGGTGCGCGGACTACTACGACAGCAAGTACTACCAGGCTTCGCCCGCAAAGAACCCCACAGGCCCAAAGCTTGCGATAGGACGGGTATTGCGCGGGGGAAGCTGGAGCAGCGAGGCCCCCGAAACTTTCCACACAACCCGCCGGACGGGCAGCAACCCGACCATCCGGTTTATGGGCACCGGATTCCGCTGCGTGATGAAACTGCAGGGCGTGTAGCCGGCTCCAATGGTCCGGGAGGCTACAGATACGACCGGATCGGCTCGCGGCGGATGGCTTTGTCCACCAGCTTGCGCCACGCAGGGATTGGCACGCAGGTAGCTTCCGCGACGCCCTTTGCGAGCGCTCTGATCTCAGCCTGCAGGGCTGCAATCTCAGCCTTGCGCTCGGCGATCATGTCGACATCCATTATGGGATAGCCCGAAGCTTCGGCGACCTTTCGTACCGACTCCGCGACTTTGTCCAGGCACGGGAACACACCATCAAACCCTTCAGCAGCCTCACCCAGCTTCGTTGCGCAGCCTGTGGGATCGTCGAACTGACCCAATGCAGCTTCGTGATACAGGCGGAACGCAGTGTCGGATGCGAGCAGGATTGCGTATGCGGCTGCTACGTTGTCGATAGCCATCCCCATCGCATCGCGGCAGCGTTCCTCCGTTGATGAGGCCGGTTCCCACGCGGCGAATATCTCGCGGGCTTCATTGAGGCCCTCTTGCCATGTGGGGAGGAGCCTTGCGGCGGTCTTGGAGGCGGTCTTTATGAATAGGGCCAACTGGTAGTTCTGGTATATCGCATTGCGCGGGACGTTGGGGAAGAGCTCCATCACGACATAGATCGGGGTCTGGCATTTGTTCTGGAGCAGCCTGGTAAGCTTGGTGAATGGAGTGATTCTGCCGAAAAGGGCGTTCTCCACCGCCGGCTCATCGTCGGTTCCCGGTTGCCATCCGCCGCTCATATACAGCCCCGCGCGCGCAATCGGGACCATCTGGGCCCACAGAGGGCTGCCGAAGCGGTGCTCCCAGGCAGTTAGGCAGCCGCTGGGGATTCCAAGCTCGAACGCGTCCACCGTGAACGCCTCGATCTCATCCGGCTCAACATCCGGCTCCATCTGCGCCTTGAGGTGGCCGCTGACCCGCTGGCAGTTGATGAACCCCTCCCACGACTCTTCGCCAGGGCAAACGAACACGCTCTCGAAACCATTTTCCCGCCACCATTTCAGGCTCGCGGGGCGGTGGCCATAGTAGTTCCAGTCGAAGATCACTGTCTCGCGCGGGATGCAGGGCAGAAGCTCCTGGTGCATCCAGATCATATCGCTCCAGATGACCGGCGTTATTCCCTCACCGAGCAGCAGGCGGCACATCTTGCCCAGAAACGCGCCGTAGAGCGGGCGGGTGTGGTCATCGAGGTCCGCCTCGTCGCCGCCGATGTGGATGGTCGTGGTCTTGAAGTGCTTGGAGTATTCCCGAGCAATCCGCAGCCCGAAATCCTCCGCCGCAGGGTCGGTGAAAGAGACCTGCGAAAGCTCGCCGTCCCGGAGGTAGTCCAACCGCTCCTGGTCGACAAACTCCTCCATATGCCCGAACAGGTTGGTCATAGGCATCACAGTGATCCCGCGCGACCCCGCCTCATTCAGAAGCCAGGCTGCGTCCGAGGGAGTCATCACGCCAGGCCGCACAGCTCCCGGCAGAGACTCAAACGCAAACGACCCCTCAAGATACAAACACAACCCGTTGTAACCAAGCCCACTCATCACCCCGAGCAGGTCAAGCACCTCCCCCCGATCAAACCGCATACTCCGGGCAAGGTCGATTTGCAGGTAACGATCTCTGAAGCGGGTTGGCAAGGTAATGCTCCTTATGATGACGATGATGGTGCCATTATAGCACGCCGTCGGCGTTCAGCGTTCAAGGTTCAGAGTCTCGGGAATTGGTAACTGTTCAGAATGGGTGAGATACCCCCTCTCCCCGGCCTCCGGGGAGAGGGTTGGGGTGAGGGGAAGAGATGAAGCTTCTGATATATCGCTCACTAAGTCTGAACAACTACGGAAATTGATGATTCTTGTGAGCGGAGGTTGGATGGGGTATAATATATATGGCGCTTGAAGCGCCTTTCCTCTGCGAGGCCGCTATGCCCGAGTGTGGTGTGAGATCGGGGTTTCGGAGGCCTCCCCAAGATATGGGGGCGATTGGTGTCGACAGGGAAAAGGTGGGTTTGAGCTGCGAGCCGAGGTTGGTCGGTTGGCCTCGTTAAAAGCCGTCCAAAAAACAAACGCGAACAATACACAGTACGCGCTCGCAGCCTAATCGCTGCGACGTCCGCCCGTTTGCAGTCGGTTCGAACGGATCCGGGCGTAACATAAACCGGCTAGCTCGTCATTTTTGGTCCGGTGACTGACGGGGACTCCTAATCGGACTGGGGTTGAGGGATCCTTGCCTGCTGGAGCCTGATACCCGAGATTAAAACGCAGGATATGCTCGTAGACGCTTGAGTTGACCTTTCTTTGGACCCGGGTTCGAGTCCCGGCGCCTCCACCAACAATTGGGAAGTAAACGCTCTCTCTGCAAGGGCCTCGGGAAGTTA
>CAZTAO010000068.1:0-22607 GCA_964611645.1 uncultured bacterium
AATTGCTCTTCTTGCGGGTTGCGCTTGTGGCCTTCCTTTACATAGAGGGCGAGGACGCCCAGAACGTGATCGCCGGACAGGATGGGCACGCAGTAGTGCCCGTGCGGCTTCATGCCATCATAGCGCGTGTCGTGCGCTTCGTCCACGCGATCCACAAACTGAGTGGTTCTAGTTTCAGCGGCCTTTCCGCAGATGCACCGACCATACGGTACAGTGGCGCATATTGACGAAAGGGCTTCAGTGAAGCCTCTGTGGGCCTCCACGCGCAGGAGTTTGTTCGCCTCGTCGGCCAAGAATATGGCCCCTCTCGATTCAAATGCCAGCCACTCCAGAGAAAGGATTAGCTTCAGCGCGCGGTCCATGAACTCCCTGTCTGTCCTCTTCTCCATAGACAGCCTTAGCAAGGAGCCCATGGCGTTCTGCATCTCGTGATTTAGCAGAAGCTCGCTCTCCGCCTGCTTCCGCTCGGTGATGTCTTTGTCCACACCGCGGTAACCCTTCAGGCTCCCCTCATTGTCCAGTATGGGCACGCCATTGGTCAGCAGGCAAACCCTCTCGCCATTCTCCTTGATATTCCAGTTCTCCAGGTCGACTATGGGCGCTTTATCCGCCGCGATCTTCTTGAATATGGCTCCTACCCTCTTACGCTCTTTGGAATCCATGAAATCAAACGGCGTCTTCCCGATTATGCTTTCCGGAGATCTCCCTAGAAGCTCAAGGCCCTTCTGCGAGGAGAAGGTATAGACTCCCTTCTCGTCCGCCTCCCACACCCAGTCGGCTGTGCTGAATATAACACCTCTCAGCCGCGCTTCGCTCTCTTGCAGCGCCTCCTGCGCCTGCTTGCGCGCGGTGACATCGCGGACAAAGACCAAATGCGCGCCTCTTGCCTGATAGCCTATGGCGACAGCGGTGGTCTCAACCGGCACCCGCGACCCATCCAGACGCAGGTACTCCTGGTCCATGAGGGGAGCCGGTTCGCCGGTTATGCATTGAGACTGAATTCGCTGCACTATGCCATCGCGGTACTCGGGAGCCATCCGATCCATAAACTCCTTGCCCAGCAGGTCTTCGGGGCAAGATGCGCCCAGGAGGCTCACCATGGCCTCGTTCACGTACACAAACCGACCTTCGCTCTGCACGAAAATGGCGTCGGGCGCGGCTTCAAACAGAGATCGGAAGCGCGCCTCGCTTTCGCGCAGCGCCTCCTGCGCAAGCTTGCGTCTGGTGATGTCCTGTAAGAAAGCCACGATGCGTCCACCTTCGGCATCCTGGTACTTGAGGCTTACGGCTACATCGTAGAGGCTTCCGTCCTTGCGGCGGTGCTGGGAGTCAAAACGTTTCTCCCCTTGGGCGACTACGGTTCGGATCTGGTCGGCGGTATCCTCATCAGATTCCGAGGCTTCCAGATCAGAAACGCGCATACTCAGCAGTTCCTGCTCGCTGTATCCGCTCATGCGGCAATACGCCTCATTGACCTCCAGAATCCTCCCTTGCATGTCCACCAGCCAGAAGCCGTCAATGGCTGTGTGCAGGATGGTTCTATGCCGTTCTTCGCTCTCCCGCAGCGCCTCCTCAGCCTGCTTGCGCTCGGTGATGTCGCGGTGGAAGCACTGAACGACCGACTGACCGCCCTGAGCGATCACGCTGGCGGACACTTCAAGCGGGAATATGTGACCGTCCTTGTGAAAGTGCTCCACCTCGAACGTCAGAGGCTCCCCTGCCAGGAGGCGGCTCATCCGCTCAGGCATACGGTTGATACTCTCCGGCGTGTCCAGGTCTCGCAAGCTCATCTGTAGCAGTTCGGCCTGGCTGTAGCCGTGCATGCGAGCGAACGATTCGTTGACCTCGATCAGCATCCCTTCCGTGGTGATGACGAACACTCCGTCATTCGCCCGGTCGAACAAGACCCGATAGCGCTCCTCGCGTTCCCTTAGTGCTTCTTCTGCCTGCTTGCGCGCGGTAATGTCGCGCCCGATGCCCAGCACGCCGATGAGCTTTCCCCGAGTGTCAAACATCGGAGTCTTGATGGTTTCCAGCAATACCCGATGGCCGTCGTCCGAGAAAGTGACCCATTCTTCGTTGCTGGTGGGCTTCCCCGCAATCAGGGCATTGCGATCATGCTCGCGGAATGAGTCGGCAAGCTCCGGGTTCACAAAGTCGTAGTCGGTCTTTCCGACGATCTCTTCTTCCCTTGCGCCGAAGAAACGCTCGAACATCGGATTGCACGAGAGGTAGACGCCATCCTTGTTTTTCAGCCAGACCAGGTCGGGGATGGTCTGCACAAGAGTGCGAAGACGGGCCTCACTCTCTCGCAGCGCTATCTCCGCCAGCTTGCGTTCGGTGATGTCCAGGTCGAGGCCGACTACACTGCGGACCGCACCAGTTTCATCCAAAACCGGGTCGGTAGTGCATTGGATGTATCGGATGGAGCCATCGGGGTGGGCGATCCTGTACTCCACCAAGTCTCTGCACTTTTCCGCGATTACTCGCTCCAGCGATGCCTGCGCGCGAGTACGATCTTCCGGCACTACCATCTCCAGCCACATCTCGTGGGTTGGCGCTGTTTCTCGTGGAATGCCGAACATATCGTGAGTCCGTGCGTCCCAGACAGAAGTGTTGGTTCTGAGGTCCAGCCCCCAGATTCCCATCGAACCGGACGCAACCGCCGTGGAAAGCCGCTCCTCGCTTTGCCGCAGAGACTCTTCTGACAGCTTGCGCTGCGTGATGTTCTCGTGCGCAATGGCGACCCTGTGAGAGCCGATTCCGGCGAAGTGTGTGACGCGCGCGACAAACCAGCGCTGCACATGAGGAGAGTGGCAAGGGTACTCCATCTCGAATTCGGCTTGCGCGCCGGACAAGACTCTGCGGATTCCCGCTGCAAAGACCTGCGCCATTTCGGATTCCGGGCCGATGACTGCATTGCAGACCCCAAGGTAGTCCGCCCCGATGCCCAGATTGCCCGTCGCAGGCGCGTTGGCTTCGGCGGAATCCAGCCATGCCTTGTTCACTGCCAGTATAATCCCACGCTCGTCGAGCACGCACAAATGAGCAGACAAGGAGTCTATTGTCGACTGGGCAAACTCACGGCTCTCACGAAGTTCCCTGTCGGCCCGCATGTGCTCTGTAAGGTCGATAACCGCGATGCGGCACTCCTCGCTATTCGCGGGCGCCGCCCCCTCTATGCGCACGCTGATCGGCATGCCCGTTCCAGTCAACATTACCGCATCACAAACCTGCCTCTTCGAGTGTTCAAACGTGCTGTCTAGAAAGGCATTGAATCCAGGGCGAGTTTCGGGTGAGACCAGAAGTCTGAAGCGCCGGTCTACCAGCTTGGAGCGTTCTACTCCAAGCAGGGTTGCACCGGTCAGGTTCGACCGACGGATGGTGCCCAGGCGATCGAGAGTGAAGTAGCCAACTGGAGCAAAGTCGTAGAGGTCGGTGTACAAGTCCAGATTTGTCTCTGCGTCAGCGTGCGCCAGCCTAAGTTCGTCGTTCTGCATCTCCAGCTCGATCTGGTGGACCTGTAGTTCGTGGACCAGCCGCAACGCGTCCTGTTCCGCCGCGGGCGCTTGAGCTTCGGCTCCGGTCGCAGCCAGCTTCTCTTCCGCCCGCCGCCTCAGTTCAGCGGCATCTGCTGACATGTCCTTGTCCCTATTCATGATGTGGCGGCCTCCTCGGACTCTGCGCTGCTCCATCTCTCGCTTCGCTCTCTCGCAACCCCTTTTTCGCCTCTTCGGTTGAGATCATTGCCTGGAAGAAGACGGAAATGCCGTCCGCTTCCGGAGAGACACGTACATTGTACCAACCCGCGAACGGCTCGACACCGAAATTTGTCTCAAAAGACAAGGGTATCTTCTCATTCAGCGCCTGGCGATACTTGTCTTCAAGAATAGACCCCCTGGCTTCGGGGAATACGTCAAATAGATAGTTTCCAAGCACCGCCGGTCTCTTGCGGTTCAGAACCTTCTCCGCTACCGAGTTGAAATAGGTCACTCGCAGATTGTTGTCCAGTGAGAAATACGCATCGCTGGTGTTCTCCAGGATATTGCTGATTCTTCCCGAAGTCTTACGGAGTTCTGCCTCCAGCGTCTTGGAGACGGTGATGTCCGTGAACGTGATAACCACGCCGTCGAACTTGTCCTTAACTGTTCGATACGGCATTATACGCACGGCAAACCATTTTCCGTCACGGGTGGATACCTGTTTCTCCGCGAGAATCAGCGTCCGCAAGACCTCCTTCGCATCATCGGAGAGTTCCGGGTAGAGCATGTCGGAAGCGATGTCGGTAATGGGGCGGCCCACGTCGCCGGGGATCAGCCGAAGTATCTTTGTCGCCTCGGAAGTGAAGCGCCGCACCAGGAGTTTCCCATCGAGGAATAGGGTTGCGATGTTCGTGCTGTTTAGCAGGTTGTTCATGTCGTCGCTTGTTCTCGAAAGCTCATCTACCTTAGCCTGCAGTTCGCTGTTGACCGTCTGAAGCTCTTCGTTCAGGGATTGCATCTCTTCTCTTGAAGTGCTCAATTCTTCGTTGGTGGATTGGAGCTCCTCATTACCGGACTGCAGTTCTTCGTTGGCAGACCTGAGTTCTTCCTGAGAGGTCTGCATCTCTTCCCGGACGCCCTGCAGTTCCTCGTGGGCATGCCAGAGTTCCGACTCTGTCTCCGCCAGCCTGGAGTGACCGCGCGCGGCGCGCTTGGCTCCGCTCCGCGCCGTCGTCTCAGGGGCCGGCTCCGCATCCGCAAAGACAATAATCACCATCCCTCGCAGCGCCTCCGGCTCCTCAATGGTCTGGATTGTAAGGTCAACTGTCTGCGCGCCGCCGTTAGCGCCAACTCTCAGGTTCCGCAGGACGATCTTCTCTTTCTGGCGGAGCGCCTTCTGGAACGCGCCGATAAGCTCGTAGCGCAGTCCCTCGCGAGCCATCACGAAGATGTTCCAGTTGGCCTTTCCCGCAGCGGGCTCCAAATACTTCCCTGTTCGCCCGCTGATGTAGAGGACGTCGCCCTTGTTGTTGACAAGCACGGCAGCCGGTGAGTAGCTCTGCAGGAGCAGTTGGTCGGCCAGCGACTGCATGTTGGCTCCGGAGCTTGGCCATTCGTGCTGACGAGGCGTCCTCGCCGGGGGCGGCACGAATGCGAGTGGAAAATGAACGGGTTCCAATGCCATAGCAGACTCGAGCCGTTCATAGAGCCTCGATTTGCCATCCGATGACCTGAACAAGTCGGTGAACCCACCGACCGTCTCCGAACTGCCCAGGAGTAATACGCCACCGGGTCTCATACTGTAATGCAGCAGCCGCAAGACCATCTTCTGCAAGTCGTGCTCCATGTAGATCAGCAGGTTTCGGCAAGTGACGATGTCCAGCTTGGTAAACGGCGGGTCTTTGATGACGTCTTGCAGTGCGAAGATCACCATTTCACGAATTTCTTTGTTGACACGGTAACAGCCCTGGTCTTGAGTGAAAAACCGGCTCAGACGCTCCGGTGACACATCGGCGGCGATGTTTGCCGGATACACACCCTGCCTCGCGCGGTCGATGGCGTCCTTGTCCAGGTCGGTCGCAAATACCTGCAGCGTGAATCTGTCTTTCGGCTTGGCTTTCTCCATTGCCTCCTTGAAAACGATGGCCAGAGAATACGCCTCCTCTCCAGTCGAGCAGCCGACCACCCAAGCCCGAAGCTCTCGGCTGGACTGGCTCTTGGCCAGAAGTGCGGGGATGGCTGTGTCTCTCAACCGGTCCCATTCCTCCGGATCGCGGAAAAAGCTGGTCACACCGATCAGGAGTTCCTTGAAAAGCAGGTCCAACTCAGCGGGATTCTCCTGCAAGTAACGAACGTATTGGCCTATCTTGTCTATCTGATGGATGCCCATTCGTCGTTCTATTCGACGGTATAGGGTGGTCTTCTTGTATTGAAAGAAGTCGTGGCTCGTGTGCGCCCGCAGGAGAGCAATGACCTTTTCCAGCCCGCTATTGGCCTTATCGGTCGTGGCTAACTCGGGCGCGGCAATCGGGCGAATGTGTCCAAGATACGCGATGATCTTCCTTGGCAGTTCCTCCGCCGGAGCCACGATGTCTACAAGCCCGGCGTTTATGGCGCTGCGGGGCATTCCGTCAAACTTGGCCGTGGCTGGGTCTTGAGCCAGCGCCACTCCAGCTTTGTCTTTGATAGCTCTGAGGCCCAACGTGCCGTCCGACCCCATGCCTGACAGGATCACGCCGATTGCATTGCCTTGCATGTCTTCGGCGAGGGAGGAGAGAAATGAGTCAATGGGCAGGCGCAGGCCACGAGGCGCAACAGGCTCCATCAGATGCAGAACTCGGTGCAGGATGGACATGTCCTTGTTAGGCGGGATCACGTAGACGCAGTTTGGCTCAACCTGTTGCTGTTCCGTCACCTGGACGACATTCATAGTGGTGGCGCGCTGAAGAAGTTCCGGCATGATGCCTTTGTGCGTCGGGTCCAGGTGTTGCACAATCACAAACGCCATTCCGCTGCCATCCGGCACGTTTCCCAGAAACTGTTCCAGCGCCTCCAACCCCCCGGCGGAAGCGCCGATGCCAACTATAGGGAAATGGGCATTGCCACTGCGCTGGTCGTTAGCGTGTTCTTCCACCGCTACTTCGCGTAAGGCTTCGACAGGTTCTGTACCCAAGTTCTGATCCTTGCTAGACTTCTGTCCCATCCTGCATCTCCTTGGTTCCATTAGTTGCCTGCAGCGCTTCGATCAGGCCTTGTTATTGCTGAAGTATACTCTGTTTATGAATGCACGTCGAACTTCCTACCCCGTCTTTCCCAGTTTCCTGATAACAAGTACTACCACATCGTCGCGCAGTATACCTTCCGCAAACTCTGATGCGTCCCGCAGTATTGCACTGGCAATCTCCTCGGCGGAAGCTCCCACGTTTTCGGACAGGCATCGCTCGATGCCTTCCGGCCCGAACTGTTCATAGTGGTCAGCCTTGCGAGACTCCGTTATGCCGTCGGTCACCATCACGAGCACATCCCCCGCCTGAAGAATCCGGGTGGCTTCCGTATAGGCGGACCTGGTCAAGCCGCTGAACATCGGCCCGCCTGCAGTAAGGTACTCGGTCCTGCCGTCCGAGCTTGCCAGAAGTGGCGGCTCGTGGCCTGCGTTGGCGTACTTCAGTTCCCCGGCAGAAATGTCCAGCGTGGCAAAGAACGCAGTAAGCGTATGGTTCTCGGTCTCGGCGTCTCTGTCAAGCACTTCGCCCAGGAGAGTCATTACCCTCGACGGTCGCCCACCCATAAACGCGTAGC
This sequence comes from uncultured bacterium, assembly GCA_964611645.1. Lineage (GTDB taxonomy): Bacteria > Armatimonadota > UBA5829 > UBA5829 > UBA5829 > CAZTAO01. The sequence continues at coordinate 7,281 of CAZTAO010000068.1, forward strand.
TTCTCAGCGCGTGCCTCACGGTGGCAACGCGCACTGCCGCCAGCAGGCCCTTGCCCGCTACATCGCCCACCGCGATCCCGAGTTTGCCTTGACCGAGGTCAAGTATATCGTAGAAGTCGCCGCATACTTCAGCCTCCGACAGCGCTGGCTTATACCTGGCGGCAATCTCATATCCCTGCGGCTGCGCGGGCATCTGGTTGGGGATCAGTGTTCGTTGCAGCACCTCGGCTATATGACGATCTCGCTCGGCTACCACGGCTAGCGATTCCTGCGCCAGCTTGCGATCTATGGTTGCAGCAAGGATGTTGGCGATGCTCTTGAGAAACGCTTCTTCGCGGGAGGTCCGTGTGTGACTTTCCTTTACCCACAAAGTGAGGACACCCAGAATGTTGTCACCTGACAAGATGGGCACACAGTAGTGCCCGTGTGGCATCATGCCGTCGAAGCGGATGTTGTGCTGCTCGTCCAGGCAATCCGAAAACGCGATAGTCCGCGTCTTTGCGGCCTTCCCGCACATGCAATGACCAAACGGAACGACGGAGCAGAGAGTGAGCAGCTCTTTGCCATAGCCTCTGTGCGCTACCATGCGCAGGAGTTCGTTCGTCTCGTCAGCCAGGAATATGGAGCCTTTCGACAGAAGCGCCAACCACTTGAGGGAAAGGACCATGTCAAGCGAACGGTCCAGGAATTCCGTCGTGCTAATCTCCTCCATTGACAGTCTCAGCAAGGCGTTCATTGCGGTCTGCATGTCGTGGTTCAGGATAAGCTCATTTTCCGCGCGCTTGCGCTTGGTAATGTCATGCACTGCTGCCTGGAGGAAAGCCTTGCCACCTTGTTCCACCCTGCTGAGGAGCACCTCGGCGGAAAAATCTTCGCCTGCTATTCGCCGGTGAGTCCACTCAAAGAAGCAAGACCCTTCGCGCATGGCCGTTTCGATCATTTCTTTGGCTTTGTCGGCGGATGCGCGCCCATCCGACTGAAACTCGGGAGACGCTTCCCAGGGGGCGAGAGAAGTGAACGCCTGGGCATCCTTCGCCCTGAACATATCCACCGTTGCCTGGTTGCACGATTTGAACGCCCAGGAAGGAGGCTCAAGGGTCATGATGGCGTCATGGGTGCTTTCGAAAAGGGCTTTGTGTCTCTCTTCGCTCTCCCTCAGCGCCTCTTGGGATTGCCGCTGCATCAGCGCCAGGCCGATACCCGTGCAGATATCCTCGAAATGCTCAACCATCTCAAGCGTCAAACGATTCGCCTTGTGGTCGTTGAAATGCAGCAGTCCTACAATCTCCTGGTTTGCGCGGATAGGGATGAGAGCAACGGAAAGGAAGCCATCGTGTATGCAGCGGTTCCTTGGGTGAAGCCTTGGGTCCTCTTCGACCGGCATGTCCAGTAGTGGCAGCGAATTGTTTATCCAGAAGCTTCCGCCAGATGTGAAGAGAGGGTTCGCAGGGTCGGTCTTACCGGAGATCACCAGGCCGCAGGTGCATTCCAGGCTGATGGCACCATTCTTGTCCCTGCAGACACCGCCCTTCTTGTCTAGGACAACCAACGTATTCTCCGTGAGCAGGAAATCATCGGAGAAGCCGTCCTGGGCATAATATGGGAAGTCGTCGCCGTTCTTCAGGCGAAGCCCAACGGCGTCGAACCCTGTCTCGAGCTTGATCACAGCGAGAACATGGTTGATTGTATCAGCCATGCTCAGAGGGGCGTTCAGGATACTCAGGATCTCAGTGAAAAGGTGCTGCCGGCGCTCCAGCAGCTTGCGTTCGGTGATGTCAACGAAGCTCTCGAGCAGATGTTCCCTTCCGTGAAGCATCACAGGTACCACGGTCTTTAGTATCTGACGTTCGTTGCCGTCCGCGGTTAGCAGGACCCGTTCGGAGTTGTCTACATGCTGATGAAGGTCAGTCACCGGGCAGCGCCCTTTCTCTGCCGGGCAGATGAACCTGTGGCACTCCGCACCCACGATCCGTTCCCTTGTATCTCCGATCAGCTCAGCGGCAGCCGGGTTAACATCCACAATGGTGTGTGTTTGCGGATCGATGACCACGATCCCGGTTTGCACGGTTTCGAGAATGGTTTTCAGCCTGGCTTGCTCTTCCTGGAACTGCCGACCTGTCTCACTCTGTGCTGGGGTGTCAGATGACATTTCAGAGACGCTTGCCGGCTTGTTTGCCTCGATGACTCGATTGTATTCATCGCTCGAGGGGCTGGTCAAGCTCCTCGCCGACCCACGCCCAAGCGTCCGGGGCTGCTTTGTTACCTGCTTCTTGATCCTGCTCGTATCGCTCATCCTGTGCCTCGATTTCAGTTGTGCCCCGTTCGTCATTACTTCAAAACGGAACAACTATTTTTATACCCGTCATCAATATATAGTAGTCATGCATATTATGTGCTAGACGTATATGAGTTCGTCTAGTTACCGCATCGTATGCAAGGTGAGTGGTCTCATGTAGCCTTATGCAGGGGCGACCTGCATCGTGGGTCCTCGTTCCATGGCCAGGGCTACAGCATTTGCAACCAGCGTTAGCCGCGCAACATCACCTTCCGACCAAGTCATTTGTCTGGCGTGGGAGTGCAGCCCGAGGCAGCCCACCACATCCCCCCTTATTGCCTTTATTGGCACGCATACTCTGGACACACATCCCGCGTCCACCCACAACTGCTGCTCCAGAACCGCCTCTTGCGGGTAATCCCCTGGCGCGTTGACGGTAACTGAGTGGCCCGACTTCACCATCCCTCCGCTCCATTCCAGAGCCGTCATCGGCATCCGCTGAAGCAAGTGGTCGGAAGTCTTGGCGCCCGTTCGGCTCCATTCGTGAGTAACACTCCACGTGGCCCTGTCATCGGAGAACTTGATAACCCACGCGTGGTCTACCCCGACGAACACTGCAATGCCCCGCAGAGCGCCCTGAATGCGTGCCTCAATCTCAACACGAGAACAAGACGCGAAGCCGGACAGTATCTGCGACAGCAGTTCATCGAAGACCGACCTCCGCACAATCTCGACCTGCCTGCGCTTGGTCTCGGTGATGTCGGACACCACCAGAAGCGTTTCCGACACCCTCTCGGCGGAACTCTTGGGAGGCGAGGTCTCGATGCGGACCCATATCCGATTGCCGTCTCTCCTGGCCAGTTCAACTTCGCACCGGCTTATGACGCCGTTATTGCTAAGTCCAAGCCGCGATTGCGTGGCGTCAGACATGCCCTCGTCCATAAACGCGCCAATCGGCTTCCCAATAATCTCGGTTGTGGGATAGCCAAGCATCTCTTCGATCTTGGGGTTTACGTAGGTGGTGCAGCCGTCGGCATCAAGGACCCACACCCCATCCCGTGTGAGGGTTCCAAGCGCGCTGAACTGCCCCTCGGTCAGCCTCAGGGCATCATACGCCTGACTTCGTTCGACCACAAGCCCCAGGCACGCGGCGGCGCACTCGATCAGCGCATTCTCCACGGCCGAAGACATTTCCGGCTCGTCCGCGCTTTGGCCGGCAGGTGAGCCTACCTCGAGGACCCCAACCTGGACGCCATTGGCCAAGATGGGGCAGGACCGTATGGAGTCTGTTGGAGAGAACACACCGGTGCGAACCTCCCGCCCATTAAGTTCCACTCTCGCCGCGCTTGTTCGCTGGCTCCCTTGAGCGTTGACAAGAATATCCAGCACCTTTCCGAGCGTCTTCTCAATAGGGGTCGACGAGTTTCGGAGCAGTATACGGCTGAGTTTGCACAAAGATGACCATTCCCTGGCGAATTGCGCCTTCTTCTGTCGCATGGGTGTCAAAGACTGTAACTCTCCAATCCGTGCCCAATTGCACGCGCAGTATGATTGCACTCCGTTGTGCTGACATAAGTGGCAACAATCTATCTGCGCCACTCGGCAACTGCGATTGCCCTCTCGGACCAAAGCTTTGTTTCCTTAGACAGCTTAACTCAAAAACGATTTCGAGTGCATCAGTACTATCGCTAATCATGAGGTGGATACGCAAGCAGGTAGTAGTATACGGAGGTGGGGATACGTAGGGCGGGGGTGATGGGTAAGAGGCATACCTTGCGAGACAGTACTCGCCGTAGTTGCTCAGTCTTCGTGAGAACTCCCTCTCCCCGGCCCCGCGGGGAGAGGGCTGGGGTGAGGGGCACGCACTATCTGGCGAATATGGTACTCACCAGTACTGAGCAGTTACGTGCTCACCGAGAGTCAATTGCTATGGCACTTACGCGTCGGGGATGGTGAAGTAGAACGTCGCCCCTTCGTTTACGTGGGCGTCCGCCCAGACAGTTCCACCGTGGCGATGGATAATGCGCTGGACCGTGGCAAGTCCCACGCCGGTTCCCGGGAACTCCGACATCCTGTGCATTCGCTGGAACGCCCCAAAGAGCTTCTGGGCGCGCGCCATGTCGAATCCCGCGCCGTTGTCCCGGACAAAGAAAGCGGCCCCGCGATCAGTGTCGATTCTCCCAATCTCGATCAGCGCGCGCTCCTGCTGTCCGGTGAACTTCACTGCGTTATCGAGCAGGTTCGTCATGGCTGCTTCGAGCAGACGTCCGTCGCCACGCGCGCTCAGACCCGGCTGGATAGAGAACGTGATGTCGCGATCCGGATGAGATTCCCTCAAGCGGGCAGCTACCATCTCCGCCACGCTTGAGAGGTCTACCGGAGCGACAGTGAAATCGGCGCGGGTCACCCTGGCAAGCAGCAGCAGATCGTCGATCAACTGCCCCATCCTCTGCGTCTCGGAGCGCACCTTCTGGATGTAGACGTGGGCTTGCTCATCGAGCTTGTCGCCAAAGTCCTCCAACAGTGCCAGACTCCAGCCATCGATGCCTCGCAGGGGAGAGCGGAGGTCGTGTGACACAGAGTAAGAGAACGCTTCCAGTTCATTGTTCGCCGATTCCAGCAGGGCAGTCCGCTGCCGGACGCGATGCTCGAGTTCGACATTCAGTTTCCGGATCTCATCTTCCGTCTGTCGACGGGCAAGGGCTACTCCCACGCTTGCGACCAGCCCTTCGATGAAGTGTATTGTATCCAGTGTGAACCGATCGCGTCGGCTGTCGTTGAACTGCACCAACCCCATTATCTCGCTTCCCACCCGCAGGGGAATCAGAGCCACGGACTCGTAACCCTCCCCGTTGCACCGGTTGCGCGTGTGGGCCTGACGTTGTTCATCGGTGGTGCCGGCCAGCAGATCGGTGGTCGAATTGGTCCAGAAGCTTTCGCCCTCGGTGAAGAATGGCAACAGCGGGTCTGTCCGGCCGCAGAGTACGTTCCCGCACATACACTCCAGAACCGGCTTGCCGTCGATGTCGCGTACTATCTCGCCGTTCTTGTCTCGCTCGCACAGATAGCGCTCCGCAAGCAGGAAGTCCTCACTGAAACCGTTGGTTGCGTAGTATGGGAAGTCGTCGTTCTCGCGAAGACGGATGCCGGCGCATTCGATGCCGATATTGCTTTGCAGGAGGTTCAGGATTCGGGCAATTGTTCGCATCGAGTCTTCTGGGCGGTTCAGCAGTTCCAGCGTTTCGCGCGAAAGCCTCTGCCGCTCGTCTGCCCGCTTTCGTTCGGTGATATCCTCAACCACACAAGCGAACTGTCCTGGAGCCGAACGGTAGGCCGATACCTCGAAGTGGCGGCCAAGGCCCCCACTATACTCTTCAAAATGAACCGGCTCGCCCGTGAGAACTACCTCGCCGTAGGTCTTGACCCACTTGGGTTCGGTATCAGGCAGCACTTCCCGCACAGTCCTGCCGGTGATGTCTTTGGCTTTCAAGCCGGTAATTCGCTCAAACGCGGAGTTGACTTCAATGAACCGGTAGTCCACCGGGGATCCACTGTCATCCAGTATGATCTCGTGCACGGCAAAGCCATCGATCATTCTGGCGAATAGTTCCCGATACCTCTCCTCGCTCTCTCTCAGGGCCTCTTCCGCCTGCTTGCGCTCACTTATGTCTCGGATGAACCCCATCCAGTATCTATCCTCAGCGACGGTGATGAGTCTCCCGCTGATCTCGACAGAGAATGTTGAGCCGTCCTTGCGCTGTTGTTCGGTCTCATAGAGGAGGTTGCCCTGAGCTAGCGCCTTCGCGGAGACCTCTGCAAGCTTCTCTCTGGCTTGATGGGGGGATAGGTCGGCCAGAGTCATCTTCTGAAGCTCGTCCAGGGTGTACCCATACGCGTCCAGCGCTCGCTCATTAGCTTCCTGAATCTTCCAGCCCTTGCTTGTCAGGATGATTATATCGTTTGCTTGTCTCATGAGGTTCTGGAATCGATCGGATAGCGCCTGGCGCTCCCGCTCCACAACCAATTGCCTCTGGAGCCACCTGTTCTCCTGCCCCCGCCCGATGAGGCCGATCGCGAGCGATGCAGCCCCCAGCAGGATCAGGACCACCATTGCGGCGACAAATGCTCTCTGGCGCATCGGCGCGTAGACCTCCGCGCTGTCCACCTTGGCCACCATGAACCAAGGCGTCCCCGGAATGGGCCTCACATCGGCCACAACCGGCTCTCCACGGTAGTCTATGCCCTCAACGAAGCCTTTGGTTCCGGTCGCTGCCATAGCGGCAGGCAGCGGTTCTGTCGAATCGATGGGAATCCGCAGTTTGAGAGCGGTGTTTGCACGGTGGCGCAGTTCGTTGAGGAACAGCACTTCGTTGCCTTCACGCCGCACAAGGAGAGTTTCCGCAGTCACGCTCGGGGTTGGCCAGCTCTGTATGAGTGGGTAGAGGTAGTCATTCGGGTCTATGTCCAGGAGCCAGACCCCCTGTGCCAACCCCTGGCTCTCGGGTCTCATCCTGACGGGGATCAGGATGCTCATATGTATACCGGCGGAGTCGCCGGCCGTGTAGCCTTCAAAGCGGTGCAGATCGCTCACTATGACTTCATTCGCGCGGAGGGCTTTGGCATAATATGACACACAATAGTGGGCAGCGTTCGCGGGCACCAATCTGGGCGGCGCAGCCAAGACCGGCTTTCCCGCGGAGTCATAGAGAGCAATGCTTCTGTAGCCTAACGATATCCTCAGCTTCTCCATCCATCGGAGCAATTCCGCGCTTTCCAGGGCGCCACCTTTGCCGGCGAGAATGCGCGACGTCTCGGAGATTGCGAACGGCGAGCCAAATGCCGACAGCACGTCGTTCTTCCGCCCTTTGTGCCACCGCGCTATCTGCTCGGTCTTCAGGTCGGCAACGGTAGCAAGCTCTCTCTGAATAGCCCGTTTCGAGGCGGCAAGCTGATATCTGAGGTAGGTGGCGCTGGCGATGCCCACTGCCAGAGTCAGCAGCAACAGTACAATCACTGGCCCGCCCATGGGTTGGCGCAGTCGAGCGCGTCCAGTGCGGACGCTGTCGCGCCCGTAGAACTGCATCAGCAGCCAGGGGTAGAACTCGCTGAGCGAGAGCATCCCAGCGGTGAGGAGCGAGAATGCGATTGCGCTCAGCAGGGCCATGGGGATTGTGCCGAACCCATAGAGCAGCGGCACCCCGCTGGCATAGCTCGCGATAATCACGACGGCCACAACCATGACTGCGACAGACAGGGAGGAGGCGATCTGCCGCCAATGGCGGAGCCGATTCAGTGGCGCAAGAGTGAAAAGGAGGTAAGACGAGCTAAGCATCAACGTAAATGCAGTGAGAGGGGAGATTCTTCCAACGCGAATGCCGCCGACCTTTTCCTGGGTGGCGGTCAGCCAAGCTTCGACAGGCAGTTCATAGCCGAATATGCTCCGCATCCACGCCAGCAGACTCAGGACAAAGACCACGCAAGTGACAGCCAGCGCCAGTCCTGAGACGCTTCTGCTTGAAGGCCGCGCGCCATGCAGCAGTGTGGCCACGCTCAGCAGTATCAGCAGGCACGCAGTAAACGGTGCCATCGGAATGAAACGATTGCCCAGCGCGATGGTCCGCCACTCGCCAAACAGCCACGTGCCAAGCGCGAAAACGCCTATGATACACGCTATCGCCGCGCAAGCCGACGCAAAGGGCCCCGCACTCCCCTTCTGGCTCACGCGTGTTCTCAAACAAGTCCTCCAAGCCGGCATTATTGCATTAACTATACCACGCCGGTGGTCAACTATCCAATCGGCAAGAGTCCAGTATTCAGGAATGCAGTGGAAAGCAGAAAGTGGAAAGTGGAAAGCAGAAAGCAGAGGAAGTGTCATTCCGACGAAGGAGGAATCTGCTGTTACGCTTGATACGTACGAGGTCCAGTTTCGGAGATTAATATGCTGCGGGAACGACTGCCTGCACAGACCATCCGATACGCACGGCGTCAGTTGCTATGCTGCGGGAACGACGACCTGCACGGACTATCCGGCCTGCACAACGTCAGTTCCCGCAGCAATTACTCAACGAAAATGCTACCCTCCGCAGCAGCAGCATCCGCCGCACTTGGCGGCTTTGGCCATTGCAGCGATGTGGGCGGGGGTGGTTCCGCAGCACCCGCCGATGATGTTGGCCCCGGCGGCTATCAGTTCTTTGACGTGCGACGCCATATCCTCGGGGGTGTCCTTGAAGACTGTCTTGCCGTTTTCGAGGACCGGCATACCGGCGTTGGCGTGAACCAGTATAGGGGTATTAGGAGCGGCGGCTCTCATCATCTTGGCAATCTCGATCATGTTGACGATCCCGTTGCCGCAGTTCGCGCCGATGATGTCCGCTCCAGCTTCAACGCAAGCCTCGGCTGCCTTGCCGGGGTCGACTCCCATCATAGTTCGGAAGCCCCGCGCGCCAGGCTCGAATGTGAACGTGGTAATGACCGTGAGCTTGGTGTTTTCCTTCGCAGCCTTAACAGCCTGGGTCATCTCCAGCACGGACAGCATTGTCTCGATGCAAAGCGCATCCGCGCCGCCCTTCTCGATGGCTATGAACTGCTCTTTGTAGGCATCGTAGAGCTGCTGGTCAGTGGCATCTCCACCTTCATCCTCAGGAATCTGGCCGGTGGGTCCGACTGACGCCGCCACGTAGCCCTTGTCGCCCATAGCTTCCTTGGCGAGCCTTGCCGCAGCCTCGTTGAACTCAGACACGCGGTCCTGGAACCCGTATTCCCGCAGCTTGAACATCGACCCGCCGAAGGAATTGGTCTCGACAATGTCGCTGCCCGCATCGATGTAGGCCTGCGCGATGCTCTTGACTTCCTCAGGATGCGACACGCACCACTCCTCCGGGCATTCCCCGGGCTTCAGCCCCTTGGCCTGCAAAAACGTTCCCATTGCGCCATCAGAGATAAGAATCTCCCCTGCTTTCACTCTCTCAAGTAAACTCTTCATTCTAAACACCTCCACTATGTTCTTACGTATTGTTCTACTTTGTTGTAGCCGCTGGCGCTGACTGCGGCTTTCCCGTGATCGGGTGCGATCTGCAATCGCACCCGCACAAGAATCGGCCATCGTGTTGGTTCTATTACGTGCACGACTGCAAATCGCGCACGATCATCAACTCCCTCTCCCCGGCCCCGCGGGGAGAGGGTTGGGGTGAGGGGCACGCACAATCCTGCGATTCCAGCAATTGCGCAAAGAACTCCTGCGTCCCGTCGATCAGCAGTTAGCCTTCCCCAGCGCCTCCGCCACCGTCGGAAACTCTTGCAGGTTCGTGTGCGGCAGGAACATTGCAGCAAGATAACTATCCATATAGGCCGGCTCACTGCTGAGGTCGACGTATGTCATGCTGCCGGCCAGCAAGTCGAGACTCTCTCGCGCAGGCTTCGACAGCAGGGATATATACGCTCCGGTAAGTGATGAGTTCCCGATATACGTGAACTTATCGAACGGCAGGTCAGGCAGCAGGCCGATTGTGATAGCATCCTTGACCTGAATATATCTACCGAACCCACCAGCGATTATGACTTTGCCGACTGCGGACCAGTCCAGCCCGACGTTCTTCAGAATCAATGCGCACGCGGCATATATCGCGGCCTTGGTCCTCATCAGGTTCTCGATGTCGGCTTCGGTGATGACTATCTCGCTGCCGTCGGCGGTATTCTCACCCTTTTCTACCACAAACGCCCAAGTGCCGTCTATTTTGGTGAACCAGTCAGTGTCCAGATCAGTGTTGAACCGCCCCGACTGGTCGACCACGCCCTTCACCAGCATCTCACCCAAGAGGCAGATCAGCCCGGAGCCGCATATCCCCGAAGCCTTGCCGCCACCGATTATGTCGCAGCGAACGTCTTTGAGGTCGTCGCTGATGTCGACATACTCAATTGCGCCATCGGTTGCCCGCATCCCGCACTTGATCCCGGATCCCTCGAAAGCAGGCCCGGCGGAGCAAGCGCACCCGACCATCCAGTCCGCATTGCCCAGCACTATCTCACCGTTGGTGCCGATGTCCATGAATAGATAGATGTTCTCGTGGTCGGTGGGGATGTCTGTGCATATCAGGCCGGAGGTGATGTCTCCGCCAACATAGCTCCCAACTCCCGGCGCAAAGCATACTACACCCTGAGGCCAAATCGCAAGCCCGACCTCATCCGCCGAGAGCGCAGGCACCGGGTTGGCCGTCGGTACGTATGGCGATTCCCTGATGTACTTAGGCTCCAGCCCAAGGAGCAGGTGAATCATCGTGGTGTTGCCCGCTACAAATGCCGCCCTGACTTGCCCCGCGCCAAGCCCCGCCTCAGCACAGCACTCACCGATAATCTGGTTCACGCTTCCCAGCACAAGCGACCGCAACTCCGCCTGCCGGTCGGCGTTGCGCGCAAAGTCTATCCGGCTGATGACATCCGCCCCCCGACTGATCTGGGCGTTATAGGTTGTGCGGGAGGCTATGATGGCCCCGTCCGACAACCTGACCAACTGGCAGGCGATGGTAGTCGTGCCAATGTCTATCGCCACACCATACAGGCTCGCTTCCGCATGCCCCGGCCTGATTCCAGCAACCTTGTAGCCGCTGGTGCTGACTGCGGCTTGTATCTCAACCGTCACCCTGCCATTGTCGGCTCGAACGCACTCCGCAAGGTTTCTCAGTACTTCAATGCTTGTCGTTGGGTTGGTATCCGCGCCAAGCTCTCGCACAAGCCTGCGCCAGTCGCTGTAGTGCTCCTCTATGCTTGCCGGTGGGACCGTTACCTGGACAAGCCTGGCAAGCGGGCTGATCTCGTTGCCTTCGGGAATGAACTCTTCGCTGATGAGCATCTGGCTGTCGCCAACCACCTGCATCGCCGCGTCGTGCTTCCTCAGCACCCGAACAACCAGGTTGCTCATAACGCGGGTCTGGCAAGCCATCACAAGATGCTTTCCCGCCAAAGCCTTGTCGAAACTGGTGTGCCCGGTGGACTCAGTCTCCCCCGACACCACCTCAACCAGGCACTTCCCGCAAGTACCCTTGGCCCCGCAGGGCATGTGGAGGTCTGTCGCGCCCGCAGCGGCAGCGGCCTCGTGGATGAGGGAGCCGATAGCCACTTCAACAGCGGCGCCCGATGGCAGGAATTGGACCGTCACCGTCTCGCTGAACGCAGGCAGAGCAGACGGGTCTATTTGCTCTTCGGCCTTTTCCGCCTTCTCGATCTCCCTGCTTCTCAGCTTCTCGGCTTCTCGGTCTTTCACGCCGCCTGCGCCTGCATCTTTAGGAACGGCGCGAGGTCCGATGCTTCCTGTGGGCCTACCAGGACCTGCCAGCCGGGAAGCGCCTCTTCCAACTCGCCGCTGATCTGGGCCACATAGCCGGGGATGATAATCTTGCGGGTCTTCACCTGCTGCTCGATGCCGGTGCTCTTGATGAAAGCGCCGATCTTCTCGCCACTGAACTTGCCCGCCGCCCAGCCAGTGAGAACGCTCATGCCCTCGCACTCCACGATTACCAGGTGCGCCGGGACTCCCGAGTTCTCTATCTCTCCGGAGACTATGAAATAGGTCAGAGAGAAGTTGGTGGTTACGATCACCGGCGAGTTCTCGTCCGCGTCGCCGATCTGGTAGACCTTTGGCTCCACCTGGATAGGCTTCTGTGGGTCGGTGTATATGTTCTGCCTCAGCATCATCATCGGCAGCAGGGCTTCGTAGTCGAGGCTGTTGATTACCAATATAGACGCATACTTGCACATCAGCGTGGATGCGTCGGCTACGAGCGATGTCAGGTCCGACTCGCTGTAGCCCTCCAGGAAGTTGATGATCGGGTACCCCATCGGCTCGTAAGGGCCTTTGAGGGCGGCTTTGCGGATGATGGTGTTGTACTGCATCTGCGCTGCGGGGTTGTCCGCGGGCAGGTCGAGGACAATGTCCTGCACTCCCAGCTTAGCCAGCTTCTGCGTGAGTTCCGCGAGGCTGTCCGGGGTGTCTGCCCTGGCTACCAGCGGAGCTTTGTATTTCAGGGCAAGCTCGGTCATCTTCTCGGCGTTCTGGAGGGTGGCGGCGTGGATGAGGGGATGCTGTCCTTCCAGAGCCTGCAGCGCGGCCTCGATAGCATCCGGGTTGGTGCTCTGGAGAATCATCCCCTTGCCGGCAGTTCCGGCGACTTCCTTCACAGCCGCAACAAACGCAGCAGGATCACCAGAGGTGTTATCGACAAGCGCCAGGTCGATCTTAAGTTCCTCGCCGACTCTCTCCAGGCAGTAATCTCGCACGACTGCAGTCTGGTGCGCAAGTTCATCCGCAGGCTGAGCATCTGAAAACGATATGGCAAACGCGGTCGGGTGGACGAAGGTTTTCTCGTGCCTGAACATGACGGTCTCGCCGCCGATGCATGACTCAGCATCCGCCGGGCCGATCTTCACCAGCCGGATCGGCGGTTTGCTGGCCGCGCCGAGCTTGTCCTTTGCTTCATCCGACACATACGGGCACGCAGCCAGTTCCGCGTTCTTCGCGGCCAGCTTCATGGCAAACGCCATGCAGGTAGGTATGCCGCACTCCCCGCAGTTGGTTTTGGGCAGCATCTTGAAAATGTCTAAACCGGTAAGAGCCACGGTGACAACTCCTTTGGATTCTATATACTACTCTGGCGTCTCGGCATTTGAGCCGCAGCGGAAATGCCGAAACTAATCTCACAACACGGTGTTTCGGTATTTGAGCCGCAGCGGAAATGCCGAAACCTCTCTCACTTTCGGGGTTTCCGCTTCGCTCAGATCCCGAAAGACCCTGCAACTACTTCAACTTATTCATTTCCTCGATCTTACGCAGCACGGTCTGGGCGGCGGCGGGGCTGTACATGATCAGGATGTCCGCGCCGGCGTTGAGCAGGCTCATTGCGGTGGCGGTCTCCAGCAGAGCGCCGCGCCTGCTTTCCGGACCCCAGAGCGGGAATGCGCTGGCCGGAGCCTTGGCTTCTTTTGTCTTGGCGACCTCGTAGCCGGGAGTGACTATCATCGGCATAGCAAGCATCGGGTCACCCGTAAACGCCGAACTGCGGATCCTCTCCATAACCGAATACGTGTACTCCAGCCCATAGCCAAGCGCGCCGGTCATTGCGTCGATGATTATCTTGTCCGGCGAAAGGCCCATGTTGGTGCTGAGTATATTTAGCTGCTTGGCCATGTTCACGTCGATAGGCGTCTGCGCGATCACGCAATGGTTGTAGGCCATTGCCGCCGCGACGATGGTCTTGTAGTTGTCGGTCTCTACCCAGTTCAGCGCCAGGTTCTCGCCCGCGAATGCGCTCGCGACCTGCTTCATCACCGAGTTGTTCTTCTCGAAGTGGCTGGGTCCGGTTACGATAATCGGCACGCCGACCGCCTTGAGTATGCTCTCAACGAACTTCGCAGCCTGCTCGGGTGACTTGTCGCCGTTATCAGGGTGAGTCCCATCCAGACGCACGCTGATCAGGTCGGCACCCAGTTCCTCGATGCAGTATTTCGCCATGGATGCCGGCTCGCTCAGCAGGTTGCCGTAAGCGGACCGCAGGCTCTCGGGGTAGTTCTTGCCGACGAAGTCGAAGACTTCCATCGCCACGGCCTGCTTGTACCCGACTTCGCCCTCGAAGTGCCTGAAAGGCAGCGCGCTCGCCCCTCCGACTGTGACCGCGCTGGTCCTCGTCCCGGTTCCGCCGATTGTTACCTTACGGATCGCCCCGCTGATGGTCTCACCGGGAACGCTGAACGACTTCGGCTTCACAATCGCCGCCGGCTTCATTTCCCGCTCGGCAACCTTGGGCTGCTCTATTGGCGCGGCAGGCTGCTGCACTGGCTGCCCAGGGAATACGACGCCGGGGGGTGTCTGCGGGGTCTGGCCCATTGTGCCGCTATACATCAGCAGCATGTTGGCTCCGGCTGTCAGCAGGTTGACCGCGGTCGACATCTGCAGCGCGGCCATCGGGTCCTGCGGAGTCGATCCGCCGGACTGCTTCGGATACCCCGCCGCATGAACCTGCTGCAGCACCGAGATCACATAGCTCAGCCCATCGCCGTTACCGTTGCCATCGTGGTGAGGGACTGAGGAGCCGAGAAGCTGAGGAGCCGAGGCCGGACTCTGTTCTCTGCTCTCTGCTCTCTGCTTCTCTGCGATACTATCAGGCTTAGTAGGTGTATCCACTGCTACCTCCTGTGGCGTCTCAACCGACTCCGTAGCCGAGGCTGCCCTCTGTTCTCCGCTTTCTGCTTTCTGCTCGTCAAAAGAGGCGCATTCCGGGGAGTCGCTTGTAATGTCCCACATATCCAGCGCCGGATGGCTGAACTTCTCCATGTGGGCGCGGACCGCCACGGCATCTGTCCCCGCGCTTTCGTCAGCGATGCGGTCGATGAAGTCGGGGATACCGAGATTCTCGGCTATAGCGGTGAGTTCCTCTCGCAGGGTCTCCTTGAGTTCCTTGGGCATCCAGACTATTCGCTGGTGCCCGCCATCTGCGGAGATGAACTTGCGGCTGGATATGTATGTCTTGCCTATCCCGATGAAGCCTGGGGTCTGCTGCCCTCCGCCGGTCATTCCGGCAAGCGTTGAGAACTTCATCCCCATAGGCGTCTCGCCGGGGTATTCCCTGTTGATGATGGCAACTCCATTGCACTCCGGCAGCACCGCGACTATCGCTTCAAAGCACCCGCAGCTAGTCATCGGTTGGTCCATCAGGGTGTAGGCGTTGAACGCTGGAATGGTCTGCTTGGAGTTTGAATACACGTATTCGTTTATGTTCTTCCACTGGCCTCGTATCGGGTCTATGCAATCGCCCTTGATGAGCGGCTGGTTGGGGCCGGTGGGGTCGATCTCGTATGCCGCCTTGACGTCGAGCCAGTTATAGGCGCCGCAAAGCCCCAGGCGTTCCGGGGTGATGACGCAGACATGGTTGGGCGCGAAGCTCTGGCAAAGGAGGCAGGAGTAGAATGTATCCACCGACTCATCGGTCAGCGACTCCACCCTTGCATTGCGCTCCTTGTAGACCCGCCTGGCCTCGCCTATGCGCTCTTCGACGTCTTCTTTCTTG
>CAZTAO010000069.1:0-22601 GCA_964611645.1 uncultured bacterium
CCTTGACCGACTTCCAGTCTTCGAAGCTGGATTTCCTGGTGTAGCCAAGATCGATGCCGATGTTGCCGGGGTCAGCTTTGAAGAACCATTCGGTCGGCAGGGCGGCAACGCGCCCAACCTCCGCGAAGCCATGTTTGATCATCTGAAGCCAGATGCCCAGCCGCAGCGCAACAACCCGGGCCTGCATGTCTTCGTTACCCGCAACCTTCTCCGCGTTTGCCAGGTACGTATTGCACTTGGTCAGAAACGCCGGGTCGGTGGCTCCTCCGGAGTCGAAAGCCGGGTCAACACCCTGATCCTTGGTGTATTCAAAGAACCGACGGATGTCTGTGGCAGCAAGCCCGTGGTACGCGTTGATATACTCCTTGGTTATCGTCTTGCCGTTGGAGTCCGGTCGCCAGAGGCACTGTGCAAGCAGGTAGTTGCGGAAGTCACACTGGTCGGTGCCTCTGCTCTGCTGTGTCTGCGCGTACATTCCCTTGGCCCCGTCCCGCACTATGGACAATGTGTTGGAGTCGATGAGGGTCAGGTTGGGCGTGGTCAGCATGTAGTCGTCAAGGTTCGCAAGAGTGTTCCACACATAGACTCGGCCGGATGCCTTGGACCAGTCGGTGAGCTTGGTGAACCATGCCCGATTCACGTCCACCCGCTGATTCTCCACCGAATACCGGTAATCGAAAGCGGTCTTGAGGCGAATGATCACGCTGGTGGCCGGTTTGGTTACCTTGGGCACATCTATGCCGTCGGAAATGGTGGTCTCGACCGTGACCTCCGGGGCCAGCAGAGTGAGCATTTCAGACATCGCGTTAACGAAGCGAATCAGTGTCCCGCCCTGAGCTACGCCCTCTTCCTGGTTGATGGCGGCGCACTTGTCGCACGTGCAGAAGTTTGTGCTGTCGTTGGGCGAGACCGATACTACCATAGAGCTGAACGGGTTCGTGTTCCTCTTGGCGTATTCCACCCATTCCTTCACTCGCGCCACGGCAATCTTCAGGACCTCGGGATTGCTGAGGCAAAGCTGGGTCGGGTGGCCATTGAGCGACTTGACCCGCTTGCCGCCGATGTATGAGAAATACTCCGGGTGGGCGTCAAAGTAATCGCGCACGGGCACCAGATGGTCGAAAGTATACTCCGATGCCGGCCCGATCCACTTCAATCCGCCGAATAGCGGCTCGTATGGGACAGTTCCGTCGGTGGTATTCAGACGCAGGCGGAGGGCGTAGAGTGGGTCGGTCACGCTGACGTTTCTCCACTGAAGCGGAGGGTCGTACACTCGCGATTTCACCACCACCTGGAAGGGATCTTTCTTGGGCAGATATGTGAAGTTCGGCGAGTAGAACCGCACGCCTACTTCCTGCTCCAGGAAGTCATACACACCATATAGCGTCGCCCTCGGGATGACACCAAGGATGAAGACCTTGTCACCCTCGCGGAACACGGTAAAGCCTTCCTTGCTGGTTGGCTGCAGCTCCGGAGGCACATCACGCAGAGACTTGCGGTTGGTTGCGCCGACCACAATCTCCTGCGGTATGGGTTGAACGCTATCCGGAATCACCGCGATGTCCGCGCCCGCTGCGTTCGAGAGGAACTGTGCCAGCTCCTTTGCGGCGAAGGCTTCCGCGGGGTTAGCGTTTGCCGACACGACAACAACGTAGGCTGTCCCCCGGTGGGCGGCAAGCGTAATAAACCGCTGCTCTCTGGCTGCATGGGCAGAGCTGCAAAGACACACGAACGCAGCCAGCAGCAACGCCAAACGCAGCCAGCGGCATATCAGACGGCTGGATACCATAGTGGATGACCTCCCGTATATAGCGGACAATTCTCTGTCTATAGTCGGCGGGAAACTACGAGCCGACCGGAATCTTCACCACAGCCTTGAACATAGCCTTGCTGCAGCAGCAGGCGTTGACAGACGGCCTGTGGGCATCCTGAGGCATGAATATCGCGAAAACACCCTTGCCCAGAGTTACCCAGTCGCCTTCGCCTGCCAGAAACTGCGCGTCGCCTTCAGGGTCATATTCCGTGGTAGGTGTGAGCGTGGAGGTTTCCGCGTACTCGATCTTCTCAGCGCCGTCGAGGCAAAGCTGGATGTCGATGTACTTCCGATGAGCCTCGTACTTGCACTCTTCAGCGGGCTTGGTGTCGTATCGCATGAGCATGAAGTATAGACCGTTGTCCAACTCGTGCCTGCCAAGCTCCACTTTGCTGAAATCCGCGGTCTCCAGGAACTTGAGACCGGCTTCGATGCCCTTGCTCACACCGTGATAAAGGCTTGCGTTTTTGAGCGTGTCGATAATCAACGTGGGGTCTCCTTGCTTCAGTAGAAGTTACTCGACAATTATACCACACCCCCCCCCAAACTTCAGGCCGGGAGCACTAAGACGGAATTGACATGGATATACAGGATGAACAGGATGGGAATGGGGTAAATACGAGCTTGGCAGCCAGGTGTAGTATTGTGCGGTTCTCAAACGGCCACTGCGTTCAGCATCGGACCAAAATACTCTGTCATTGTGCTTAATCCTGAACATCCTGTAAATCCATGTGAAATTCCCTTCCTGAGCCTAACGCGAGACCCTCTTTCCGCCCGGGCAGTGGCCTTGGAAGCGGCACCAGGCGCAGTTGCGGAGGTCTTCGCCTATGGGGAACCGGTCTATGTCCGCATGCCCGAAGGGCGGCTCCAGTTCGGCCAGTTGGTTGAAGCTGTCGATGGCCTCTTTCCGGACGCTGTCTATGTCCGATTGGGTGGGGGATAGCTCCTCTATGTTGAGCGTCGGCTGCAGGTAGGCCACTCTCAGCCGGGTCTCGAACGGGTCCCAGCCCCAGGCTGACTGCGCATACTGAGAATACAGCGTCAGTTGTCGAATCGACTGCTCGGTAGGCTGGCCGGATTTCCAGTCGATGATGGTGGGTTGGCCGATGGTGTGGGCGAAGTCGATGGTGGCGTAGACCTTGATGCCTTCGAGGTCGAAGTGGGGGAAGTCGTCGCTGTCCACAGTCTGCCACTTCGCCGGCTCGGATGTGATCTCAGCCCAAAGCTCCGACTCCAGCAAATTGGTAACGCTCGCCCAGGCCACCTCCCGCGCGTGCCGAATCCTGTTCTCCGGGTCGGGCATTTTGTAGTAGTGCTCCAGCAGATTGCAGATGCTCGCGGCTTTGCGACCAGGCGGCCTCCTATCCATCCTCCAAAGCTGTTTTGCGGACTCAATATACTTCTCCCGCAGAAGCTCAGTGATTCGCTCTTTGGCCCAATCAGAGTCGATCTCCCGCCCGTGCCGGACGGCATTCAGCGCCTCTGCGATAACCATGTGCGTAACACTGCCGCCCAGCATAGTGACGGTGGTGATATTGCGCATCTCATACAACTCCCACCGAACCCGAGGGTCCTGCCCCCAGAACCGGTGGTAAAAGTAATGCCGGGCGCAATCATCAAAATGCTGCTTCCGAGAATAGGACCAACTAAGGTCGCTAGGCTGCCAGTTTTGGATCAATGGTGGAGCCTCCAACTAGTCCTGGAGTCGTAATGTATCGGGCGATAAAGAAAGACCCGCAGCAGCTCGCAAAGAACTGCCACGGGCTTCCGTGACTACAATATAGTCAAAGCCTGACCTATGTGTCAAACTGTCCACCCGAGCTTAGCCTTGCTGGCGGCGCTTACACAGATGATGGATACCTAGTGCGCCGCAGACTTAATCCGAACGGACTACTCAGAATCGGACTCGAGATACGCGCTTAGGCCAACCATGTAGAACAACTCGTTGCCGGGATTGCCTTGTCCGATGCGCCATCCCCTGAAGCCCGCGGCTACGTCTATGGATATCGGTGATCCCCATTCAGGAACATCCTCTGTTGCTCTCGAACCCAAGTAGAACTTGTGGACGAGTGCGCCACCTATGAAGCTCTGCTGTTCGTCCGCACCGGAGCTGACAACAATGCCAAATCTGAATGGCGTCCTGGGGATTGTGAAGAGGGGCTGGGCGATTCCGTAGGACGGCTTGGAGTTTGCGCCAAATATGTAGGACAGAATGGGTGTAAATACCTGGCGAGGTGCGGGGACTATAGTAATCTGGCGGTCTTTCGGGGTCGCCTTCTCAGAGTGCAAGAACACTTCTAGCTTGCTGCGGCCCTTGCCCCACCTTACTACTTCGGTGTATTGCCCCCCTCGTCTCAACGACGTCTTGATGCCGTGCTCCCCGACCTTGAGGGTGACCGTTGTGCCCTCAGTTATCTTGGGGTCCAATATGAAGTAGAGTGGTGTTGCGCAGTCTACATTGATGCTGTCTACAAGGTATTCCTCCGCGAGATCTCCACCTCCGCGGGATGCTCGAAGAACGATCACATCCTTTCCATTGTCCTCTATCTTCTCGACCCCTACGTTAATGACCGCAGCCCGCGAGGGTATTGAGGATTTCCCATCGGTGGGATCAGCAGTATCCGATAATGTAGCGAGCGTGAGAGCGGAAAACGAGGGAGTTGCTGCCAGGAACATGACCACGATGAGAACTCCAAGACCTAACAACCTGAACATTGTGCGTCTCCTTAGCAATTATGTATGCAGGACTCGTTCGATGGTCTGTTCTGGAGACTAGCCTTGGGGCTAACAGAAGTCGACCAAGTGGAACCAGACCCACAAAACAAGGCCCGCAGAAGTCCGTTAGAACTACTGCGGGCCTGCGTTGCGTAAAGTATATCCCACGTTTCTGTGGTTGTCAATAGGTTGTCGCGAGAAAAGTCACGAACGCCTATTCCGGCTTAACCTTACTTGCTTCTTCAGTCTTCGCGCCCGGCTTCCGGCTCCGCGGCGTATAGTGGGTGTGCAGGAGCTCGTGGCTCTTGTGGCTTAGTGGAGCGCCGAGGAACTCTTCGTAGAGCTTGGCGACGGCCGGGTTCTCGTGGGACTTCCGGATGGTCATTGCGGCGTCCTCGTCGTATATCGCAGCGGTGCGCTTCTTGCGGATCTCCTCGTTTGTCGGCTGTGGCTGACCGCCTCCACCGATGCACCCGCCCGGGCAGCACATAATCTCGATGAAGTGGTAGTCCTTGAAAGTGCCATCCTTGATGCCGTCCAGCACTTGTCTTGCATTGGCCAGACCGTGAGCAACCGCCGCCTTAACGGGCAGCCCGCCCACATCTACCGTCGCCGAACGCACGCCTTCTATGCCTCTCACAGCCTCGATGTTCACATTACCCAGCGTCTCGCCGGTGAGGATCTCGTAGGCTGTTCGCAGGGCGGCTTCCATAACTCCGCCGGTGTTGCCGAAGATTACCGCCGCGCCGGTGGACATCCCCAGCGGATCGTCGAACTCGCTGTCGGGAACCGTCGAGAGGTCGATTCCGGCCTCTTTCATCATTCCGGCAGCTTCCCGGGTGGTGAGGACATAATCCACATCCTGGTAGCCGCTGTCCGCCATCTCGGGCCGCTCGCACTCGAACTTCTTCGCAACGCACGGCATAATCGACACGCTGACTATGTTCTTCGGGTCGATCCCCATCTTCTGGGCGTAATAGGTCTTGGCCAGAGCGCCGAACATCTGCTGCGGGCTCTTGCACGAAGACACGTGCGGCAGAAGCTCGGGGTAGTAGTATTCGATAAACTTGATCCAGCCAGGGGAGCACGAGGTTATCTGCGGGAGCACTCCGCCCTCTTTGATCCGCTGGATAAGCTCGCTGCCTTCTTCCATAATGGTGAGGTCGGCGGTGAAGTCGGTGTCCATAACGCGGTCGAAGCCCATCAGTTTGAGAGCCGTGACCATCTTCCCGGTCACCCGACTTCCAACCGGCATCCCGAACTCCTCGCCGATCGCCGCACGAACCGCAGGCGCGGTCTGCACCACAACATGCTTTTCGGGGTCGTGGATGGCGTCCCAGATTTCGGCGGATGGGTCGTTGCCCTTCAGCGCGCCGGTGGGGCACCTGTTGATACACTGGCCGCAGTTCACACAGACTACGTCACTCAACTCATCGCCCATTCCAGGCACGATCAGGGTATCCCATCCACGCCTGCTGGCGTTGAGCGCCGCGACGCTCTGGATGTCTTCGCAGACGCGTGTGCATCTACCGCAGAGGATACACTTCCTCGGGTCGCGCAGGACCGACAGACTGCTGACATCCTTCGCGTAGTCTTTCTTCTCACCCTCGAACGGAATCTCCGTAACGCCCAATTCCTTCGCCAGCGACTGAAGCTCGCACTTGCCGCTCCTGGAACACGTCAGGCACTCCTGCGGGTGGTTGGCCAGCAGCAGTTCTAGTATGACCCTGCGAGCGTTGCGGGTCTTGGCGTTGTGGGTGACCACTTCCATGCCTTCCGAAACGGGGTAGCAGCACGATGGCACCAGAGTCCTCTGACCCTTAACGTCCACCACGCAGATTCGGCACACGCCGTCCGGGAGGAGGTCGGAATGGTAGCAGAGAGTTGGTATGTGTATACCTGCCTTGCGCGCCGCTTCCAGCACCGTGGAATCATCGCTGCAGGTGACCGTCTTGTTGTTGATCTTTAGAGTGACATCCGCCATGCTATGCTACCTCCGCAGGTATTCGGTCCATTGCGCAGACTCCGGCGGGGCAGGTCTTGTCCCGCAGGTGCGCTATGAACTCAGCCTCAAACTCAGGCAGGCTGGAGTTGAATGCGACCGCCGCAAACTGCCCCAAGCCGCACTTGCTGGTGAGAGCAAGGGTGGTTCCCATCTGCTTGAGGATCTCCAGTTGGCTCTCGTCGCCTTCGCCCCTGGTCCATCTCTCAAACAGCTCCAGTATTCGCTTGGTTCCCTCGCGGCACGGCGAGCACTGTCCGCACGACTCGTGCTTGAAGAACTGAGCGATGTTGAGCATAATATCCACTATGCATTTGTCTTCGGAGAACACTATCAGCGCGCCTGCTCCCGGAGCCAGGTCCTCGGAGCACAGCTTGCGGTCGAGGTCTTTCACTCCAACCACCACGCCCGACGGTCCGCCCATCAGCACTCCCTTGAGCTTCTTGCCGCCCTTGATACCACCAGCCATCGTGTAGATGATCTCGCGGAGGGTCGCGCCATAGGCTACTTCGTAGACGCCGGGGTAGACCACGTCTCCGCACGGGGAGAACACCTTGGTTCCCTTGGTCTTCTCGGTGCCGATGCCGCAGTACCAGTCAGCGCCGTTGGCAATGATCGGTGGGACAGCGGCCAGCGTCTCGACGTTGTTAATGACCGTCGGCTTGCCATCCAGGCCTTTGGTCGGCGGGAACGGCGGTTTCATCCGGGACTCACCGCGCTTGCCCTCCAGGCTCTCCAGAAGGGCAGTTTCCTCACCGCAGATATAGGCTCCTGCGCCCTTGAAAACTTCGATATCGAAGCTGAAGCCGGAGTCCATAATGTTCTCGCCCAGCAGCCCCATCGCCTTCGCATCGGCTATTGCTTTCTCTGTGTGAGATACCGACTGCAGATACTCACCTCGGATGTAGATGAACCCCTTGGATGCGCCTGCAGCGTATCCCGCGATTATCATTCCCTCGACAACCGAGTGAGGATCGCCTTCAAGTATCAGTCTGTCTTTGAAGTTTCCGGGCTCGCCTTCGTCGGCGTTGCACACGATGTACTTCTGCTCGCCGGGTGCCTTGGCTGTCAGTTCCCACTTGAGGCCGGTGGGGAATCCCGCTCCACCTCGGCCTTTGAGAGAAGACTTTTTCACTTCCTCATACACATCAGCCGGTTTCATAGAAGTCAGGGCCTTGCCCGTGGCTTCGTAACCGCCAACCGCTATGTACTCTTCAAGGCTGGTTGGGTCGATCATACCGACATTCTTCAGCACCACTCGCATCTCGCTGGAGCGTCCGGGGGTCGCGCCGCCGATAACGGCAGCGGTCGGCTCGGAGAAGATCAGCCGCTTGACCTGCCGCCCCTTGAGCAGATGCTCTTCGACAATCTCCGGCACGTCTTCCACGCTCACTCCGGCGTAGGTCAGGCCTTCCGGGTAGATGATCATAGCGGGAGTGCGGTTGTGGGTGCCGAGGTCTCCGGTTTCAAGGACCTTGATCTCTTTGTCCAGGCCGCGCCTGGCTATCTCGGCAATAAGGGCGTTCTTGACGGCTATTGCGCCGTTCAGGACCGCTGGAGTTCCGGTGTCAACTAACACATGCGCCCTGTAAATGGCCATTTCAGTTAGCCTCCTTGTACTTGCCGATGATCGCCGGGACCATGTCCGGGGCAAGGTTGCCGTAGACATCGTCGTTAACCATCATTGCAGGCGCCACACCGCAAAGCCCCATGCAACTCACCACTTCAAAGGTGAACTGGCCGTCTTCGGTTGTCTCGCCGGGCTTGATGCCGATCTGGCCGGTGATTGCTTCCTTGATACCCTTGCTGCCTTCGATGTGGCAGGGCGGGCTGTCGCAGATTCTGACCACGTTCTTGCCTCTGGGCGAGGTGTAGAACAGTGTATAGAATGTAGCCACGCCATTCACCTTGCCCACAGTGATACCAAGGGCATCGGCAATGGCCTCCATCGCGTCAGGAGAAATCCAGCCGAGTTTGTCCTGCGTGTCGTGCAAGACAGGGATCAGGTACCGTTTGTCGTTCTGGTAGCTCGCGCAGATGCCCATGATTGCGTCGGCCACATCTGCACTACAGCCACAATTCTCACACATAGCTAACCTCCGGTTCAGAGTTACAGTCCCACAAAATACGCATTACGCGGTGAAAGTCACGCTGCCAACTGATTCAGACTAAGCCCCTTGTACACGTCACCCTGAACTTGATTCAGGGTCTAGTGCTATGGATGCTGAATCAAGTTCAGCATGACGTTGTCGTGGTCACTTGGCTTAGTCTACTTACGCTACCCCAGCTCCCTCTTCCTCATCTTCCGGCATCTCGGACTTGGCCGTATACTTGGTGTGAAGAAGCTTGTGGGATTTGTGCCCGAGGGGTTCACCAAGGAACTCCTCGTAGAGCCTGGTGATCGCCGGGTTCTCGTGCGATTTGCGCATCGGCAGGCCGGCGTCGGCCTGGTAGATGGCTTTCATTCGTGCCGCGCGGATGGCGTCGTTGGTCGGTATCGGCTGGCCGCCGCCTCCCAGACACCCGCCAGGGCAGCACATGATCTCGATGAAGTGATAGTCGGCTTCGCCGGCTATGATCTTCTCCATCAGCTTCCGCGCGTTGGCAAGACCGCTGGCAACTGCCACTTTCACATCCAGGTCGCCGACCTTGACCGTGGCTTCCTTTATACCTTCGAGGCCACGCACCGGCATGAAGTCAACGCTGGCAAGCGTCTCCTTGGTGACCACTTCATACACGGTTCGCAGCGCGGCTTCCATAACGCCGCCGGTTGCTCCAAAGATCACAGCGGCGCCGGTGGACATCCCCAGCGGCTCGTCGAACTGTTCGTCATCGAGGGTGGGGAGGTCGATACCGGCTTCGCGGATCATCTGCGCGGCTTCGCGGGTGGTCAGAACAGCGTCTATATCGGGCAGGTCTCCGACTGACTTCATCTCGTCCCGCTCTGCTTCCAGCTTCTTGGCCGTGCACGGCATAATCGAGACCACATACAGCTTCTCAGCCGGGATGCCCATCTTGTCGGCATAGTAGGTCTTCGCCAGCGCCCCAAACATCTGCTGCGGGCTCTTGCACGAAGACAGGTGCGGGAGCAGTTCCGGGTAGAAGTGCTCGATGAAGTTGATCCATCCCGGACTGCAGGAGGTCATCATCGGCAGCACGCCGCCGGTTGTCAGCCTTTGCAGAAGCTCGTGGCCCTCTTCTATGATGGTGAGGTCGGCTGTGAAGTCGGTGTCAAACACTTTGTCGAACCCCAACCTCCGCAGCGCCGCAACCATCTTGCCGGTTACGAGAGTTCCAGCCGGTAGCCCAAACTCCTCGCCGATGGCCGCGCGAACGGCCGGAGCCGTCTGCACTACCACGAACTTGTCCGGGTTATCGATTGCGGCCCAGACCTTCTTGATATGGTTCTTCTCGGTCAGCGCGCCTGTCGGGCACGCCGAAATGCACTGCCCACACGCAACGCAAGCTACGTCCGCCAGAAGGTTTTCCCCGGCTGGCGCAATCATCGTGCCGAAGCCGCGGTCCACGGGGAATATCTGGCCGATTCCCTGCACATTTCCGCAAACCGCCACACATCGGCGGCACAGGATGCACTTGCTGGTATCGCGAACCACGGACGGCGAGCTGTCGTCAATCACGCGCTCCGGCATCTCGCCCAGATAGCGGTTCACCTGGATTCCCATGCGCTTGGCAAGCGCCTGAAGCTCACAGTTCAGGCTTCGCGAACAGATGGTGCACTCCTGGTTGTGTGCGGAGAGCATCAGTTCCATCACTGTCCGCCTGGCATCTAGCACCCGCTTAGTGTTAGTTCGCACTACCATGCCCTCGGTTGCGGGGGTGGCGCAGCTTGCCTGCAATGACCTTCCACCCTCGATCTCAACAAGGCATATTCGGCATGCCCCCAGCGGCCTTTGGCCCTCCAGGTAGCACAGGGTGGGTATAAACACGCCCGCCGCCTTTGCTGCATCGAGGACCGTGCTGCCCTTGGGGACCGTTACTTTCGTTCCATCCAATGTTAGGGTTACTTCACTCATTATCATCCTCTTGGTCAAGAATCAGGCTATCTGCCGCTATCACACCGCAGGCAGCGAAGAGCTTCGCGCAATGCTTGTTCTCTGTTGAATCCAAGGTCTACTTCCGCCATTCCTATTCGCTGGTCGACTTCAAGGAAATTGGAGCAGACTCTCGGGGTCTCGACGATATCGTCCACATCCTCTGGCGCGGGCGGTATCTCTATGTTCTCGGCGTCTGAGGCAAGTTCGCCGCTTCCGCCCAGGAACCTGTCTATGGAGACAGCGGCTCGTATGCCGTCGCCGACCGCGCTGATGACCGTCCACGGCCCGCGGACCACATCTCCGCCGGCGAACACATCCTCCGCTCCGGTCTGCATGGTGGTCTCATCAATGCCCACGGTCCCGCCCCGCTTGATCTTCACCGAGTCGTCGGCGAGGAAGTCGAGGGTCGGTTCCTGGCTGATGGCTGTGATGACAGTATCAACCGGCAGGTCGAAGAAGCTGTCGACGATTGGTTTTGGCTTCCTGCGACCGCTGTTGTCGAACTCCGCGAGTTCCAGCAACTGGCACCTGACGCCCTTTACCTTGCCGCCGTCACCCATTACCTCAACAGGAACCGCAAGATACCGGAACTCCACGCCTTCCATCTCGGCCTCATGAATCTCTTCAGGAGCCGCGGGCATGTCGTCCTTGAGTCTTCGGTAGAGGACCGTCACCTTCTTCGCGCCAACCCGCAGGGCGGTTCGCGCGGCGTCGATAGCGGCGTTTCCACCACCGACCACTGCCACTCTCTCGCCCACGGTTATCTGGTTCTGGTCGAGGTTGACGTCCTTGAGGAACGTGATCGAGTCGTAGACTCCATCCAGGTTCTCGCCGGGAATCTCAAGCGTCCATCCCTTGTCAGCGCCGACTGCCATGAAGACAGCGTCAAACTGCTTGCGGATGTCGTCGAATGAGATGTCCTTGCCGACCCTGGTGTTGAGCCTGATGTCAACGCCGGTGGCGCGGATCATATCGATCTCGCCCATCAGGACTTGCCTTGGCAGCCTGTACGGCGGGATACACGTCGCGAGCATTCCTCCAGGCACTTTCTCGGCTTCAAATACTACCGGTTTGTAGCCCATTCGAGCAAGCTGGTAGGCAGCGGACAACCCAGCAGGGCCGCCACCGACTATCGCCACCTTCTTGTCGGCAGCCTTGGAGATTCGTCTGGACGGCGTAGGCAGATCGCCAGCGCTCGCCTGATCGGCTGCGTATCGCTTCAGGGTGCGAATTGAGATCGGCTCGTCGATCTGGGAGCGCCGACACTTGGATTCGCACGGCGCGTTGCAGACCCTACCACAGACCGAAGTGAACGGGTTGCGGTCTCTGATGAGGCGCAGCGCGTCGTTGAATCTTCGGTGGGCGATGAGCGCGATGTACTTCGGAACGCTGGTCCCGGCAGGGCAGGTGTGCGAACAAGGCGCTTCGAACAGAGCATTGCACACGCAGGCCGGGCAGACTCTGTCGTTGATGTGCGCCTCGTACTCGTCCCGGAAATAGTGGATTGTCGAGAGCACAG
Source organism: uncultured bacterium (assembly GCA_964611645.1). GTDB lineage: Bacteria > Armatimonadota > UBA5829 > UBA5829 > UBA5829 > CAZTAO01. Next base: position 12,105 of record CAZTAO010000069.1, read on the forward strand.
GGTTCGGGGCTGTCTGGCCAAGGCCGCACAGCGCCGATTCCTTTATCTGCTGGCCGAGGTCCTGAAGAAGCTCGATGTCGCCTTTCTGGCCGAGGCCGTGAGCTATCCGATTGAGGATCTCAAGCATACGCTTGGTGCCCACGCGGCACGGTGTACACTTCCCGCAAGACTCGTCCTGGACGAAATCCAGGAAGTATCGCGCGAGGTCGACCATACAGGTGCTTTCGTCCATTACGATCAAACCGCCGGATCCCATCATGGCTCCGAGTTTGATCAGCGACTCATACTCCATCGGCACGTTCAGGTGCTGCCTGGGAATGCAGCCGCCGGAAGGTCCGCCAATTTGCGCGGCCTTGAAGCGCTTGCCGTCCCGAACACCTCCGCCGATCTCGAATATGAGGTCGCCGAGGGTGGTTCCCATCGGAACCTCCACAAGTCCGGTGTTCTGGATTGCGCCGGCGAGGGCGAAGACCTTGGTGCCTTTGCTTTTCTCTGTCCCGATTGCGGCGAAAGCCTCTGCGCCGTTCTGGATGATCCAGGTGATGTTGGCGTAGGTCTCAACATTGTTGAGCAGGGTGGGGCACTCCCACAGACCTGAAATTGCAGGGAATGGGGGACGAGGCCTCGGTTCACCGCGCGCACCCTCGATGCTGGCGATAAGAGCTGTCTCTTCACCGCACACGAACGCCCCAGCTCCGATCCTGATCTGCAGGTCGAAACCGAACCCGCTGCCCATAATATCCTTGGAGAGGAAACCCCACTCGCGGGCCTGGTCTATCGCGTGGCTTAGTCGCTGGATTGCCAGGGGATACTCGGCGCGGACATACACGTAGCCCTGGTCGGCGCCGATGGCATATCCGGCGATTGTCATCGCTTCGATGACTGCGTGCGGGTCGCCCTCCAGAACGCTCCTGTCCATGAATGCGCCGGGGTCGCCCTCGTCTGCATTGCACAGAACGAACTTCTGGTCGCCAACTGCGTCGTGGGTGAACTGCCACTTCCTGCCTGTCGGGAAGCCGCCGCCTCCACGTCCGCGCAGCCCGCTCTTGGTGATTTCGTCAATCACCTGCTGAGACGTCATCTCAGCCAGAGCCTTGCCCAGAGCAGAGTAGCCTTCGCGGGCGATGTATTCTTCGATGCTTGCGGGGTCGATGATACCGCAGTTACGCAGCACAATCTTCTTCTGCAGCTTGAAGAACGGCAGGTCTTCCATTCTGCGCTGGATGTCACCGCTGCCTGCATGATGCATCAGTTCAGTAACGGGTCTGCCTTTGAGCAGGTGCTCCCGGGCGATCTCTCTAGCTCCATCCGGGGTCAGCCTCTCATAGAAGATGCCTTCGGGAACAACCGCGGCCACGGGGCCCAGGTTGCATGATCCGACGCATCCGGTGAGCACTACCTTGACTTCATCCTCAAGGCCGAGGTTCTTGATCTCGGACTGGAGAGCGTCAGCTACATCGGCGCAGCCACAAGAGACGCACCCTGCTCCCGCACAAACCAAGACTTGAGATCTATACAGCTTCTCCATATTCCTGTCTAGCTCCATTTTGACGGTTAGAGGTCGAAGATCGACTGCTTAGCGGACTGTCAGGACACATGTCAGATGTATCGACTCCGCAGGCTCTTGCCGACCTGTCGACTTACTTGTACTTCCTGAGTATCTCGGGAACCTTGTCGATTTTGACTCTGCGATAGATATCTGCCTCGTCCACGGTGACGACCGGGGCAAGACCACAAGCTCCTACGCATCGGTTGACTTCCAGAGAGAACTTCCTGTCCTCGGTGGTTTCGCCGACTTTGATGCCCATCTCCTGCTCGAACTTCTCCAGCACCTGCTTGCCGCCGCGGACGTAACACGCTGTTCCAAGGCAGACTCGCACTGTGTGGTCACCGCGCGGGACCGTGGTAAAGAACGAGTAGAAGCTCAGAACCCCATGGACCTCGCTCAGAGGCACTCCGAGGCCTTTGGCAATCTTCTTCTGCGCCTTCTCAGGTATCCATCCGAACAGTTCCTGTGTGGCGTGAAGCACCTGAATGAGCGGGCCTCTTACGGTCTTGTGTGCCTCGATGATCTCATCGAGCTTCGCGTACAGCTTCTGTTCTTCTTCCTTTGCCTGCTTGGCAATCTCTTCGCATTCACATGTATGCGTTGACAAAATAACCTAACCTCCCAAAGAATCTACTTCCAAGTCCACTATACTTACTATGCTTCGGCACGCTTTTTGCGCCGAAGCTCACCTGACTCGCTACTACTATGCCTCGGCATGCTTTTCTCGCCGAAGCTCACGATAGCGTCGGGGCAGAAAGCTTCCCGACGCATACCGCAGACTACCCACTGATCAACTGGTGGCAACCACCCAATCGCTGACTACATTTCCGTTGACAACGTGCTGCGCGACTATTTGTCGGGCCTTGTCTGCATCAATGTAACCGTAGGTAACGGTCGCTTCACCGGTCTTGATCACGTCAACCGTCGGCTCCTGCTCGCACAGGCCTTTGCACCCGGTCTGGGTTACCGAGACATCGGTAATGCCCCTCTTCTCAAGCTCGTCAAGGACAGCGGTCATTACTTCTCTGGCTCCCGCCGCGATACCGCACGTACCCATTGCGATAACAACCTTTGCGGAATAGTTGCCTTCGCGGACTCTCATCTGCTCGAGCGCTTGTTCCCGCACTTTCTTCAGGTCATCGAGACTCTTCATCATAGCTGGTCACCTCTCACTCTGTCGTCATTCATTCCAGAATCCAATTCCATCGCGGATGTAGTCTCTCAACCACACCAATACTGCCTGTTCATTCAACGGCACACCATCAAGCTCTTGCCTGATAGTACGTGTATCAACTGTAAACGCCGCGCCATCGGCGCTCTGCATATAGACTATATCGATCTGTGGGTTCGCCGCCACCAGACTCACAATCGTTGCGGTCATATCCCCCAAAGGAGCGCGGTCTATGTGGCTCAGGCCAAACCATGCCCGCACGGTCGTCCCCTTGCCCGGCTGGCTCTGCACGATCAGATCACCGTCACAAGCCCTGGCGGCCTGGGCTAACATCGGGATGCCCAGCCCGACGCGGCGGGTGGTTCGGGTCGTCACGAACGGGTCTATTACATTCGCGGCGAACTCCGCGTCCATTCCCTTGCCGTTGTCCGCTATCTCTATCTCCAGGCTGTCCCGAACACTATCCGCGTTCACCTTTATATAGATCAAGCTCGCCCCGGCAACTATCGAGTTCTGCGCAAGGTCCAGAATGTGCATCGAAAGCTCACGCATCCTCCACACCTCTTCCCTGCAGACCATTCAACGCCATCCGAAGCTCGGTCAGGTTCCTGTGCTCCATTCTGATAGCCGTTCTCCGCTCTCCAATGGCTGCCAGCCAGTGTGCGTCAGAGTTGTAGATAACGGTCGACTCGCCCATGCCCATAAACTGCGCCCTTGCCTGAGCCGGCGTCAAGTTTCGCGATACTTCCAGAGCGTCAAACGGCGGGCTGTCAGGGACATAGCCCAGGACCCCGCATAGTCCGCTTTCTTTTCTGTCAATGTGCGACGGTATGATCAACCCGCCCAATTCCTGCACCCGCATATAGAGATCGTCTATGTCCATCCCGCAGGGCAAGCTCAGAAACTCCCGGCAAAACGCCACGAACTCGCCGTCTTTGTCCAGCACGAACTGCTGCGCGAATAGCTTCTCATCGGGCGGCAGATGCGGGAACTTGCCATATACTGTCGCCTGCATCGCCAAAGCGTGGTCTACGCTGTCGAACAGGCACAGCACATGCACGCCTTCGGCTGTCTGGACTTCCAGCCCGGGGATCACTCTCAACCCCGTTCCATGTGCCGCCTCGATCACCGCTCCTGCATTCTCGCAGGAGTTGTGGTCGGCTATGGCTATCAAGTCCAGCCCTGCTGCGATTGCCACTTCCACAATCAGCGGCGGCAGCATCTCTGTCTCCGCGCATGCGGACAGGGCCGTATGTATGTGCAGGTCAGCCTGATAGACGTGCAATGCATTCCCCTCAGGCCTTGCTCTAGACGCCTCGCAGACCCATTTCATAGAGCTTGCCGACCACGTCGAACAGGCCCTCTTTGGTCGTATAAAGCGGCACTTTCTCTTCAAGCGCCTTCTCAAGTGTCTTCTCGTCCGGCTCAAGCCCTCCGGCAATCACCACCCCAGCCAGGTTCAGCATCACAGCAACGCCGATGACATTCTGATGCTTCTGGTTGGTCACCCACAGGTTGCAGTCTTTGCACTTGGCAAGAGCGTCGCTGAGCAGGTCGGACGCGTACCCGCCACTCAGTTCAAGCTCATCCGCCGTGACGCTTCTGGAGACCAATCCCAGTTTATTCGCTACTTCGCCCAGAGTCATCGGAATGCTCCTCGCTATTCTCTGCATGCCCCATGGCAGGCGGGAGTTTGCTTGCCAGACCGGACATCTCCTGCGCCAACTGATGAACTCTCTCGCGCAATTTGAAAGTGCAGTCCATCTCGGTCGCCAACCCTCGAACCACATCCTCCGCCAACGCCTGGCAGTTGGGCGCTCCGCAGCTTCCGCAATCAAGACCCGGCAGAGATTTCAGAATCCGCTCCATCTCTTCCATCTTGCGAAGAGCGATTTCCATGTTCTCGTCGAGCTTCAGCGCGGGACGTGGCTCAATCGGATGGTCAAGCTCCAGCCAGTCTTCGCACAGCGCAAGGTCGCTTTCCATATATTCCAGGTCTGGTTCGATTGTGGCTTCATTCTCAGTAGAGAGTATCCGCACTCGTCGCCTGGCAATGAACGGGTTCTCAACTGTCAGCACTCCGCCCACGCAGCCGCCCATACATGCCTGGGCTTCGATATATGCAGTGTCTGCGAGCTTACCGCGCTCAACATCCTCGAGGATATTAATAACGTTATGTATGCCGTCAACGGCGATGTGCTGCGATTCGCCGATGGACATCAGTTCGCCTCCGGCCCGTGCCCATCCTACCCCCTGGCCGCTTCCGGTGCGAACGTTCTTGGTCAGGCTATCGACAAGTTCTTTCTCTTTCGCAAGCTTCTCCCTTAGCAGCGGATACACATCCACAATGGGAATTGCACCGGTTATGGCGCTATCCCCTCCCAGAGACAATTCGCTTACTGCATTAACCTTGCCGGGACATGGCGATATAAAGAACACTCCGATGCGTTCGTTGGGCAGGCCTGTTTTCTCTCTGACTAGTCTTCTCGCCATCACAGCCGCAGCCCGCATTGGCGTAATAGCCGGAATGAGATGCTCGATCAGGTTTGGAAACCTCACCTGGATAAGCTGCACAACCGCGGGACACGCCGATGATATTAACGGCCGGAGCGACAGTCCCGATTCCAGCACCTCGCGGATCTTCAGCGCACAGCAATCCGCTGCAAGCGCAACGTCCAGCGCATAATCGAAGCCCAACAAAAGGAATGCCGCCAGCACGGCTCTATTTGGCGTTCCTTCTCCGAACTGCCCGTAGATCGCCGGAGCGGGCAGAGCGACGTTGAACTCGTAATCCTTCAGCCTTTCCAGCGTGTCAGCGACAACTATCTTCGCGTGATTAGTGCATATTCTTACGCACTCGCCGCAGTCCACGCACCTGGCCTCAATGATCGAGGCCTTGCCGTCGCGAACCCTGATGGCCTCGGTCGGGCAGCGTTTGATGCAGTTCACGCAGCCCTTGCACTTGTCTGTGTCCAGGTGCACTGAATGGCAATATCGCGTTGTCCGCACTTCAGGCATTGAAGAACTCCATCCGAACGGTGGTTCCCACACCCTTCTTGCTGGATATATCAAAGCTGCTGGAACAATTCTTCATGTTTGGCAAGCCCATGCCTGCCCCAAAGCCCAATTCCCTGATATGGTCCGGGGCGGTGGAGTAGCCCGGAGTCATCGCCAGGCTGATGTCCTCAATACCGGGTCCCACGTCCGCCACCACTATCACCACTCTCTCCACGTTGGCGTCGAGTGTTACTTTCCCGCCTTGAGAGTGAATAACGACATTCATCTCGGCCTCGTAACAGGCCACCGCTGCCCTGCGGATAATTGCCGCATCCGCGCCAATCTGCTGCAGGATCTTCTTGATCCGACTCGAAGCCTCACCGGCGTTGTGGAAGTCCCCACTCGGGACGTTGAACTCATAATGCAGGGAGGCTCCACCAGACGAATCACTCCACACCTAAGGCCCCCGGTTCACATTTCTCTATGTCTTGTCTGTCCTGACTCGCGTGGTATCCTCTTCAGGAATCTCCCCACATCCGGACAAACCTGCGGCATACAGCCTCCCACAGCTCTCAAACAGCGGTAGGGGAGTCTTGATAAGTACAAGGTTCATCTTTCGGGCCATCTCAAAAGCGGCGGCATCAGGCTCTTTTCGTCTGACAAAAACAACCGCCTTCAGGTCGAGCATCTCGGCGGTGCGAATTACTTGAGCGTTGGCGAGACCCGTCAGCAGTACAGACCCTGATTTGGTGAACGACAGCACATCGCTCATAAGATCACAGCCGCAGGCGGTGGAGACCTCCTGGTCGCCGGCCTGTTCGCAGCAGATGATCTCACCATCAATCACTTCGCACACTTGCTTCAGTGACAGCTTCGCGGCAGCGCGTTTGTTTTCCGTGACTGTTTCCATAAAACCTATCTAGCGCCGGCCCTGCAGTAGTTTGTGATATTTTTCACAAGCCTGGCGCAAAAACACCATCATCATACCGCCGTCTGCAATTGACCTGGAGGGCCGATACATTCGGGGAGTTCGGTGCCGATAACACTCTCTCATTATAGAACCCTGTATAAACGGGTGTCAACGTGTCAATGTGTGACTTTTTTGTGTCTCTACGCAAGCACAACTGAGAACTTCACTATGGAGCAGGCAGGGAGGTTGACGACAAACGCGCCTCCCACGTTCATCTGAACTTGTTCGGACGTGACCCGCTCTGGATCTTCGAATGTGTTTACTGCTTTGCGGTCTTTGCAGGATAGCATCTCGCACTGTGCGGAGGCTGCATCTGGCCCCTCAAGACTCAGCAGGCAGCTTGTATCACGTTCCGGGTCGAGGTTGATCGCCGTGACCACGACACTCCTCCCCGACTCATCTACACTCGCCGAGACGGATAGAGGTTCACTGCCCAACTTCTCCGAAATGGGCAGCCCTTCTGTAACGGTCTCAACTGACGTGCGGCCGCCGTGTTCGCGAAGCATTTTGAATGCATAGTAACTTGGTGTGGCAATGGCCGTGTCGCCATCAACGAGAACCAGTTCGTGCTCCATGTTGACCGGTCCAGGGTGGGTGGCCATACCTATCTTGTCGGAATGCTGGTGGCAGATGTGCAGGAAGCTTGCCAGCCATATTGCCGCCCAATAAGGCGCAGGCTGGGTCATATTGCCGTCCATTCGCGTGCCCGGATGAATGAGGCCGTATTCATCGAAGCACAATTGCGGCCTCGGCCCCTCGCCCCTGTACTTGTCGAGCATATCGACTGTCTGGCTAATTGCGCGGTTGAGCCTCGTGTGAAGCTCTTTCAGCGCGCCGCAATACCCATCTGCATCCGGAAATGGCTCCGAAGAGAAGTACGGGTGGATTGAGTATAGCGTGTGACGTTGCTCAAGCGAGGCATGCCAGGTGGCGGGGAAGATGGAGTTGCCGGACCTGGTCAGCCGCAGAAGCTCGTCTGCCCACTCACCGTCTGTGTTGTATGGGTCTGCATTGAGGCCTTCAAGCCCAGGCTCCATTCCGCTCATCACAAGCGAGATGCCGGGGTCGGTGTTGTACATCCAGTGGGACCATAGTTTGAATATGTGCGCGTAGTCCCGCGCGGGGTGAAGCCAGTATTGCTCATTGCCAATAGCCCAGTACTTAACATTGAACGGTTCCGGGTAGCCGTCGGAGATGCGCCTGTCCGACCAATACGTGCCGCCTTCCACATTACAGTATTCGACCCAGTGCGCGGCGTCTCGCGGAGTCAGGTGGGTTGTGTTCACACTGAAGAAAGGTTCCGCCCCGATCAACCGGCAGAACTGCACAAACTCGCCCGTGCCGAAGGGGTTGGTCTCGATCCGCCCGGGCTCGCAGGGGTACGGGCGGGTGGGGCGCTGTTCGCGCGGGCCGACCCCATCCCGCCAGTCGTAGAAGTCAGAAAAGTAGCCGCCCGGATACTTGCAGACCGACGGTCGAAGCTGCTTCAGAAGACCGACAACATCGTTCCTGATTCCGTCGGTGTTCGGAATGTCGGACTCAGGCCCGACCCAGACAGACCCGTACACGCAATCCCAAATGTGCTCCAGATGGAGGCCATACAGCCTGGCGTCGATGACCGACTTGCGCCTGTCGGGATAGACCGTGATCCGAGCCATATCTTGAGGCAGGATCGTGCTCCGAGTGGGCATCAGCCCTCCCCGACCTTCGTTCCGCAGTCGGGGCAGAACTTGGCGTCGGCGGTGAGCTTGCCTCCGCACTGGGTGCAGTGGGCAGGCGTAACTGCGGCCCCGCACTCCGCGCAAAACTTGCTGTGAGCAGCCTGAGGAGCGCCACACTTGGGGCAGGTTGCCCTTATCCGCTCGCGCCAGTTCTCCGCGCTCAGGTTCTTGTCTTCCGCGGCCATCGCGGCATGAATGTGTATTTCCTCGACTGACCGCTCAGACTGCGCTACTGCCATCTCCACTCCCAAGTCAGGAGCGCAGTCCTTGCACAGGCCCTTGCCTTTGTTCTCGCACTTAGCTCTGCACACCCACTTGGAGCAGCGAGGGCACTGGTAGAAGTGCTCTTTGGCCTCTTCCCAGGCGTTCTCAAAAGCCGTATCGTGCGACTTCTCCCAGGCTGCCGTTCTCACACTCTCGCCAATCTCTGCCGCTCTGCCGAAGATCCCGCCGAAAAGCCCACTTGCGGCCTCCAGCACGCTGGAAGCGGTTCCTGCCATCGATGCCTGGAACCTTGTCCTGCATCCGGTGCCGCACCTCTGGCACTCAAACTCGAACTGGAAACCCTTATCCGTGCTCAGGTCCTGATAATTACCACTAAACTCAATGATGTCGGACATCTTTCTCCTCCACCCCTAACTCATAATATTGCGTCGCACTATGGAAAAGACGCTCGGGGGCCGGGTCGGGTTCCGGCGTGCGTCTCATTATATGCTCTTCTAGCCTCATTGCCCCGATTCCTCCTTGTTACGGCAGCCGGCGTCGACTCAAGCCTCTTCGCTGTGCTACAATTGAGCGCGCAACGGCGTGTTGCGGACATAACCGGTGGGGGATGCTCATCCTATGGTCGGAAATGACAAGATAGTCTCGGTAATCCTGGCGGCGGGTAAGGGAACGCGCATGCGCGCGCCTTATCTGCACAAAGTCTGCTTCCCGATAGATGGCAAGCCCGTCATTGCCAGGGCGATAGAAGGCTACCACCGCAGTGGAGTTGATTCCCACTTCGTCGTTGTCGGTTCTATGGCTGATCAGGTCATGCAGGCTGCTTCCCTTGCTTCCGGGACCCATTTCTACTGCTATCAGACAGAGCAGTTGGGCACCGGCAACGCCGCAAAGTGTGCGGCGAAGTTGTTGGAATCGATGGACTTCCAGGGCAGCGTCCTGGTGGTCGCGGGCGACAAGGTTATTGAGGACGACATCCTCGTCCGCCTGATAGATGAGTTCCACGAGAGCAAATGCGACCTGGCGCTGCTAGTCGGCGCCATTGAAGACTACCCCGATTCCGGCCGCATAATCCAGGACAACGACGGGGCCATTCTCGGTAACGTCGAGGTCTTCGACATTGCGCGGATGCAACTGCTGCTCGCCCTTCGAAGCATCACCTGCGAGAGAGTGATTCCTCCACAGGAAGCCGAGAAGCTCACGATGAGCTACTTCAAGTCGGAGAAGAAGGCTGCGTTGGCGCTTGGTTCGCTGTGGGAGTCGATCAAGACGGGTAACCCCGTGACCCAGGAGCAGATGCAGCGCGACTTCACACAGTCCGACTACTCTCTAAAAGTAAACAGTCGCAACCTCCCGCCCGAGTTTCTTGCCAACTCCACCCAGGCCAACATATCAGTCTATCTCTACCGGGCACGAGCGTTCTACGATTCCCTGCGCAATCTCGGCTCCGACAACGCACAGCAGGAAGAGTATCTGACCGACACAATAGGCATAGTGGCTGAGAATGGCAGCGTGCGGATTGTGCCTGTGGACTACCCCGAGCAGGTGATGGCCTACAACACACCGCAGGAACTCGAAGAGATCGAGGAGTATATCACAAGCCGAAAGCGGGTGTCTGTGAAGTCGGAAGCGAAGACTATTCGAACGGTCAGCGAATGGGTCAGGTCATTCGAAGACAGCGAGGGTGAGTCTTCCGGGTTCCTGAGTTCGACCTACGGCGATGACTATTCCGTGGTTGAAGCCAAGCGCAGGTTCGTCATATCGGTCCTGAACTCATACGGCCAGCAGTATGGCGATGAGGCTGTTACCATCGCAAGATCGCCTGGGCGCGTGAACATAATGGGCAGGCACATCGACCACCAGGGCG
>CAZTAO010000070.1:0-20694 GCA_964611645.1 uncultured bacterium
CTTTGAAGCCCAGCCAGATTGGCAAGAAGCTCTGCGAGCGGATGTTCGTCCAGGATAACGAGAACCTGAACAGTGGCTGGAAAGTAAAGGGGTATGTGAAAGTCGCAGCCCCGTAGGCACAGAGTGTCTATCGGTAGGTGTCATCACAGTATCCAATGACTAGGAGAGTGTCATGTACTTGCTTGGCCGAAGTAACTGCTCTACCCGAACAACCTTACTATCCGGACTGATGATCCTGGTTGCATCCATACTCGTCGTTTCGCTCAGCCACGCGCCTGCATCCGCCGATGCCCTTGATGACTATCTCGTTCAGTGGGCGGCAAACGGCAAGGCCGACGAGCAGATGGTCAACGGCATATTCCAGACCTTGGACATAACAAAAAAAGACCTCGAGGACCGGTTTCTTGAGAGAGTGAAGACCGCCGGCGCCGGTTACAGTGGTGGCGAGTCCGCGTTTGTCAACGAAGTGCGGGAAACCCTCGACAAAGCACGATACAACAAGGTCGACTCGGCGCTGAAGCGGGTTGTCGCGGAATTCGGCGACGACCTGGAAGTCGTGGTCCGAACCGGTTCTTCGGGGCTCAGGCACATGCAGCTAAATGGGAAAGGCGATGCTGCCTCGGGGTACAGACTCCTATTTTCGGATGATGACATCTCCTTCGTCGGTAATAAGGCAATCGCCGCCTCGGACATGTTCAATAAGATCGTGAGAGACGAAGGCCTTGACAGGATCAAGGTCAAAGGTTTTGATCTGATACATCTGCGCGACGTGCGGCAAATCGATCTGATAGCCTTGGATATTCTGGACCCGGAGAAGTTTCTGGGTGAGTCTGGGCTCGGATCGATTAAGGGAGAGATGCTGGAGAAGGGCGCGGTGGTGGCGCAGAGTTCCGAAGGAGCCATGCAGTTCACTGCCCAGCCCCTGAAGGCCTTCGTTGAGGCCAAGAAAGGCAGGATGCTGGCTGATATTCTGGACGAGAAGGCATTTAGGGAAGCAGTCAAGAAGTACGGGTCTCTCACAATGGTTGCAAGCTGCGAGCGTCAGATCACTGATGCGCACGGCGGCTGGGGATCTCTTACAGATCCGGACAAGGCGAAGTATGTGCTGCGGCAGAGGCTCGCGCTGGCAGAATCGGGAGCGCTCGAGAAGATCGGTGGAATGAGTCCAGGCGGAGTACAAGCGGAGCTTGCGAAGCTAAGGGGGTTGAAGGCTGCAAAGGAACTCGTGAAGGGAGAAGTCGCATGGCTTGAGTCTCTTCGTTTCCAGAACGCCGAATTGGCCTTCGCCGAAATCCCTCTTAAGATGGAACCTATCATCGCGGCGGCGGAGGCCAAAGGCACATCCATCGCGGGCAACCCCGAAATCAGAAAGGCGATCAACGAACTCACCACTGCCTGGACGCTGCTTGAGTCACAGGTGATGCCAATCTCCGAGGAGAAGGTTCTTGCCTCATTCAAACGAACAGCCGGTGGCAATGATACTCTTTACAAGATGCTCTACACCAGTTATCAGGAGAGCAAGGATCTTCTGGATACGCTGGATCATTGGGTGAAATCAGGCGGCACGCGGGAATCGTTCTTTGACATGCTGATCAAACTGAAGGACAGGCCGGCTCGCCTTGCCGCGGTAAAGGCACGGCTCGCAAAGAAAGCGCCAACGCCGGAAGCCGGTGCTCTCAAGGCGTTTGAGGAGATGCTCGGAACCGATTTGGGCGACACATTCGTGGTGAAAATGGCGAAGAATCCTACTGCCCGAAAGATGCTGGCTGCCACGATGGCAGCCACGGGTGGAGGGGTGGTCTGCAAGAAAATGTACGACTCCTGGATGCAGGGCACGGCGCAAGAGGACTTGAGCGACGCGGCTTTTGCATTGGTCGACTTTGTTCCCGGCGGTATGAGCTTCAAGCGTGCCGCGACCGAGGGCGTGGATGTGCAGACCACATTCATGTTCGCTAAGGAGGCCCTCTACTTCACCCCGGCATGGCCGCTCGTTCTGGCGGGGGACCTTGCCTATGTCGCGGTGGAGATTGGCTCCGCAGTCCAGACCTCCAAATACCACGAAGGACTCATCGATGTCCTCGTCTACAATGGCGAGTTCGATCCCAGCGGCAAGTTTCTGCGTTTGAACCTCCCCAACCCGGGCGGTCGGATCATTGAGATGGCGGATCTCAAGCCGTTCCTGTTTGAGACCAAGGCTGTCACGGTCAAGCAGGCCGCCCAGGGCATGGCATACATAATCTCTGACCTTTCACAGGCCACCAACGACATCTACGACAAGTACTACCTGGCCAATGACCCTGCAATGCAGCAGCTTCGACTGGCAGCCGACCAGCAACTCAATGAGATCAACGAGCACGAAGCCTGGAAGAGCCTGGATGACCCCGCTCCGTTCGCCAAGCAAGTCGCGTTCGCGAAGTGGTTGGTGGGATACGACGGCGTCCAAAAGGACAGCCCCGAGAAATGGTATAAGGTGTTCCTCCTGCTGAAGGGGAAGATGATCGAACGCCGTGAGCGCGTGGCTGCCGACGTTATGGTACCCCATCTCGTCCAACTTGCGGAACAGAAGCGGGGCACACTTGACGCGCCCAACGCATTGGCGGACAAGATCGCCAAGCTGCAGGAGGAGTTCAAGAAGCTGCGGGGAACCGCGCTTGAGGTTTCTCTGGTCGAGGAAGTGAAGAAGAACGCGGCGGCGAAGGCGAAAGAGAAAGAGGACAGCAGAGAGGTCAAGGAAGTCCAGGCCCTTGCCGCCGGGGAATACTGGCAACAGGCTCACGCGTCCTACCAACAGCTATTCAATGTCAGCAAGGACATCAAGGCCGACATCAGCCGGAAGACAGGCTACGGCGCAGCCGAGGTCTTGCGGTTCGGATGGACCGGCGACCACACCGACGATCTGCGCCGGGCAATGCAGTCGAAGCAGGGCTTTGCTTCCGAGCTTGCAAAGATTAACAGGGACATCCGGGCTGCCAAGGGCAACCAGCCCGACCTTTCGGATGCTGTAGACAAGCAGGCGTTTGGAGTGCTCTCAAGGGTGGTGTGCTTCTGGAGAGTCACCTTGGACGAAGACGACACGGCCGTGCCGTCAGAGGGGTCGCAATACTTCGAGGACTACGGCGACGCGCTGGAGAGTGTGAAAGCTCTCTATGTCGGAAGCGCCGAATTGCAGGCCCAGATTGAGAAGGGTGTCCAGTTGTACAAGGAGAAAGACTCCCTTCTTCTGGACAAGCCGACCACATTCGAAGTAAAGGTCCTCGACCCAACGCTGAAGCAGGAACTCGACAACAAAGACATTACGCTAAAGTGGACTGCGGATCCCAAGTGCGCTATCACGCCCGACGACACCAGCCTCTCGGTCAAGGTATGGCCGAACGGACCCCAGCCGGTTACCGTCACTGCCACATTTAGCAGAGGCGGGGCAAAGAATGCGAATGCAAGCGTGAGTGTCCTGGTTCCAGTGAAAGTGCCGGACAACTTCCTGTTGCTGTCTCTCAAGCCCACCATCCCGAAGCCGAACGAGATGATCGGGGCGGAGGCAGGCATTCCGGACCGCTTCCTGGGCGGGGATAATACGTTCCACTATGCGTGGAGTGGCGCCGGCTGCCGCGTGGACGATTTCGACAAGACTCGCACCGTCGTTACCGCGCCCGCAAGCGGTGAGGCATCCGTCACGGTTGCCTTGCTGATAGAGGGTCGGGACGGTAAGTCGATCAAGCTGGCGTCCAGGACGCTCAAGTTCAGCGTCTTGGAACCCAACAACGACGACGCAAAAGCGAAAGCGAAAGCCGAGGCTGACGCACTGGTCGCCAAGATCAAGGCCGATATGGCAAAGCAGGCCGCCGAGGCCGCCGAGATGGTAGCCGCCAACGAGAAACAAAAGGCTGAGTCCGATGCGCTGACCGCCGAGATCGAAGCATTAGCGGCGAAAACAAAAGCCGAGGCTGAAGCGCCAGGCGCCGATCCCAAGTCCGAAGACCTGAAAGGTGGATCTCTTTTTGACGCGCTGGCCGCCCTGAGCAGAGCCGAAGCGGCGAAGATGACAGCCGTGGCTGACAGGATGGACGCCGAGGCCAAGGTCGCCGACGCGGGATTGAAACCTAGGTTTGAAGCGCTGGCCGCCGAGGCCAGAGCAGCAGCAGCGATGGAGTTAGCTAAGGCTGACGCGCTGGATTCCCAGGCCAGAGATGCCGATGAGAAAGGGATAGCTCATCTGGACGACAAGACCAAAGCCGCCTTGGCCGGAGCCACGGCCAAGGCCAGAACTGCGGCGGCTGAGGCGATGGCTCAGGCCGACACGCTGGCCACCGAGGCCAGGGTCGCCGAAGCGAAAGCGAAAGCTCCGGCTGACGCGCCTGCTGCGGAGGGATCCGCAAGTGTCACGCCTGCGGCAGATGGTATCAAGGCTAAGCTCTTGAACCTGGAAGGCAAGACCGTTTATGGCACTAAGGGCAAGCTGGCCAGTCAGGTCGAGCCGGAGGATGGAGCCGCTGACGTGGAAGCTCAGAGCGCCGCCGAGATAGAGAAGGCCGCCGCAGATAAAGCGAAAGCTGAGGTTGCCGCGAAAAGGGTTGCGGCAGCTAAGAGCGAGGCGGCCAATATCGCCGCCTTGGAACAGGACGTAGCCAAAGCAAAAGCACTAGTGCCTGAAGACTACTTTGAAGTGGATCGGGCAAATAGAGCTATTGCCCTTTACAAATATACGATAGAGAAGAAGTGGAAAGACCTGGAGGGCAACATCAGGGGGGCGATCATCGCGGATCACGTAGTGGGTAAGCCGCAGCCGCAGCGTATGATCATCTGGCAGTCGGAACCGGGCCTCACGTTCGATCCGGCCAAGAGCCCGGACGGCAATACCACCGTCACCTATAATCGGGTGGGCAAGGTGAAGATGTGGACCGAGATACAGGAGATGAAAGACGGCGTCTACAAGAGCGTCGGTGAAACCAAACAGGTGGAAATAGACGTCGTCCCGCCGAATTTCACAATCACATTCAGCCCCGAGACGGCCAAGATCGGCATGGAAGTGAAGGCTGTCATCAAAACCGATCCGCTTATCTCTCACGAACTGCTGAACTACGTCTGGTCAAGCCCGGAGTCCTCCAACCGTATGGAATACGGCAAGGATGGCAGCGTGATTGGATTCAAGCTCAAAGATGCCAATCCGGTCGTGCTCAAGGTCGAGGCCCGCGTGCCGTTCTATGGGGATACCCTCAACGAGAACATCACGGCCACTTTCACGCCGTCGCTCTACCTGATGGAAACCAAAGTCACGGGGGCCAAGCCGCAGATATGGAAAGAGGGCGTCGGGCTTGTGGATGTCGAGAACGGCTACGCTGTGGACCAGAACGTGGTCATCCGCGCGGAGTTCGTTGGAGAAAAGCCCCCCGGAGAAGTCCGCTATCAGTGGACAGTGAACGAAGGCACGACCCTCGCCTCCAGTGGGTTGGGAACCGAGATCACAGTCTCGCGCCACGAGGTGGGCTCCATGGAGGCCAAGGTGCAGGCGCGCGATCCCGAAGGGGTACCTCTGTGCAGTGCGACTGCCATCGTCGCGATCACTGTTTCTCAGGCTGAACTCGACAAGGGGAAGGAGAAGTGAACCCCTGTTGTGGTCACCAAGCTGGCCAATCGAACAAGTGACCGATTCAATCCGGGTATCGATTGGCTCGGACATCTGATATCCGAGGGCAACGATTCTCGTCACATGGAGCGCGAACTGAACGTTCTGTCAAACCTGGAAAGTGCCCCGTGACGCCTGAGCGCCGGATACTTGTCACTTGATGACGCCAAGTTCCCTGAGCCTCGCGAACAATTCAGGTCTGTTCTTTACGCCCAACTTGGCACGAAGCCCAGCCATACACCAGTCGATTTGCCTCTTGCTTAGTAGCAATGTATCAGCGGCCTCCTTGTTGGTCATCCCGGAGAAGATCAGTTGCGCCATGTCTAACTCGCGCAATGTCAGCGCCACATCCCCATAGCTGACAGTGGCTGGTTTCACACGTTTTCGCCGAACGGAGTTCACAGGTCTACCTCCGCCTTCTCACTGCGTGTTCTGCTGCTGCTTGTCTTTCTTCGACTTCTCCTTTTTGCTGACTTCCTGTTTCTGCGCCTTACTCTTGTCCTTTTTTCCGCCTTTATCTCCCATGGGTGACTCCTTTGTGTTTGCGATTCAATTCGGCAATTCGCCTGAACTTGCCGGGGAGGCTTGTTTTCGGTTGCGGCCAAGTAGATCCCGCATGTTCCGACCGCAGCCATCGCCGCCCGGAACCATCATACCATATACCATACCTTGCTCGCAGTGCCAACCCACAGCGCCGGGTGCCCCTCGTGTATTTGACTGCGAGCTTGCATCCCGATATGATTTACACCTGTAAGGTGTCATACATTACGGCAACAAAGGGAGCACCCATTGAGCGATACCATTCTAATCGTTGAAGACGACGCTTCAGTCGCCGAGTCCGTGGCCTACGCCCTGCGTGCGGACGGTTACGAGGTTCAGGTGGCCACGGACGGACCTACCGGTCTGACGGCCGCCAGCTCATTCGACCCCAAGTTGATAATCCTCGACCTGATCAGACCCGGGCTTTCCAACACGGAGTTCATCCGCCAGATACGCGAAACGTCCGGCGTCTCGATCATTGTTCTCTCGGTGAAGAGCGAGGAGATCGACAAGGTCGTGGCACTGGAGCTTGGTGCCGACGACTACGTGACCAAGCCATTTGGTATGCGGGAATTAGTCGGCAGAACCAGGGCTGTAATCCGGCGCGCGGCCAAACAGTCCTGCTCCGAGCAGGCTACAACCCATCTCCTGGGCAGCGGCGTGGACATTGATACAGCGCGCCGAACCGTCAAGATCGACGGCCGGGACGTCCACCTGCCACTCAAACAGTTCGAGCTACTGAAGCTCCTGATGGCCAACAAGAACCGCGTTGTGCCCCGGGAAGAACTCAAGATGAAGGTATGGCAGGAGTCCCTCGACCCGGAATCCGGTTCCCTGGATGTGCATATCCGGTGGCTTCGCGAGAAGATAGAGGACGATCCCAATAGGCCCGTTCGCGTCCGCACGGTTCGGAGTGTTGGCTACAGGTTCGTGGATGTGGACGAGGGGTAAGGCGGACCGCAGGTATAATCGGTTCCTTGCACACGGGAGGATTCCATGTTCGAAGTCAGAATCGGTAGAGTTGCCTTGGCGGCGGGAATCGCGGTTAGTGTGTTCTTGTTTCTGCTCGGCGTGTGGCCCACACCCTTTAGGTATGACCACGTGACACTTGGCGGCGTGCCAGGCCATCTCGTGCGCATCAACCGGTGGACCGCCAGCGTGGATGTGTTTATGGAAGGCGGATGGACACGGATGGAGCAGTTGAGGTGAGAATAGCGGAGCATTCTTCTGGTCGGGCTCGAACCAGCGTGAGAAGCTGTTCGCAAGTAAGCGACCTAGCTAGGCAAGTCGCCAATGGTAGACCACCTGATTCTGCCGATAGCCTGATGCCAGATGACGACTATGCTTCCGTCAGCGGCTCTGTGTTCCTCGTGGTCACTCGCCAGTACCCTCATAAGGCTTTTCATCTTGACCTCCGTAGCGTTCCCAAATACGAGGAATATGCCGAACAGGTATCCAACCTCCTCTATGAAAGTCCGGAGTTTGGCCACGTCCGCGACCGCCTTGTTTCTGCCAAATTCCGATGACTTTGCCTCGACTATCGCGAGATTCCACAGTTCCGGAGGGACGATCTTTGGATTCCCAGGATGATGGATGACGAAATCGGGATTCGGCGGTCCTTTGAAGTGCTTGCTGACTTCGTCGTACCCGTGCTTATCAATCTCACCATGAAGTGTGTACGGAAAACCGTTCGGCAGTCTGCAACGGAGTTGGCTATATAGCTCATAGCAGTACACGCGCTCACGATAGTTGGCCGGTGGGCCATCCCTGTCCACCATAAAGTATCTGGATTCGATACGACTGAGGCTTTGATACAGCGCCGCGTGCAGCATCTGGAAATGGTCAATGCCAAGGTGCCCAGGATTCCACGACAACGGCAGAGATGGCGGACATTCCGTGAACATAGCTTTCCTCCATTTTATCCCGAGTGCGGCCTGCGCGGTTCGGGTCAGCGACTGTCGAGATCTCTTTGACGCTTTTCCAAGCGTTTGACCAGCTTCTCCTCCCCGTCCTTGGCTAGCCATCCAAACCAGAACCTAACGTTGGCGCGGTAATGCTCATCGCCGGCCATCTCGCGCAAGCGACCGTAATGCCTGCGATCCCCAACCTGAGCGACCGCCATCCCGTACCGCCACAACCCCAGAATATCCTCGTTCATGGCGCGCTTCAGAATATCGAGGTGTCGATCAGCAAGGAGGAGGTTGTACCTGTCGCGGCGGATCGCCATACCGTATATACGTAGCGAGGGATACGGGGCAAACTCGACCAGTTCTATTAGTCGCATGAAATCGTCATCGGATTCGACGTAGGCAACGCAATCAGCACCAGCCACCATTGAGTCCACAGAATCAGTCACGACCAGCAGATCTTCTGCCGTCTTGGCCAGGAGAGCAGCATCAAGACGTGCCAGGACATCGGCTGCGCTACGTCTCGTGGCCAAGTCCGAGAACGCGCAAAGCGAGGCGAGTTCGTGTGCCGCTGCAGAACGCATATCATCATGACGAGAGGCGACGAATCCTAGAGCATCCGCAACGTCCGGTCCGTATTTGGGCACGAGACCAAACGGTCGCTCATCCTGCAGTCTTCGCAGTAGTTCTTCCGGCGCGCATTCGGCCATCACTCCGACAACATCTGCTTGAGCTATGAACACGCTTCTACTCCGCTCCAACAGGTCGAGCAGAGCATTCCGAACTACTTCAGGAACGCTCGAGTCGAGATGGACATTGAGCAGCGTCGTGAGGGAGTTGGCGGAGATGCGTTCAGCAACTAAGCTCGCCCACATTGCAGGATTGTTTCTGTAGAGCGTAAGCAGAACCAACTCAGGCTCTCGCCCAGCCTCGTCAGTGCTACGGAGGACGTCACTCACCGTCTTCGTCAGATCCGGGTATTCCCCTAGCTTTTGCCACGCAGCAAGCGTCTGCATGGCTGCCCAAGACGTACTGCTTTCTCCTCCTTGAGCCAATTCCACCAGCCGAGCTAACTCATCGTCGGAAGCGTCAAGCGCACCAAGTATTTTGAGGCACGTGGCTCGACACCATTCCTCGAGCGCGGAGTCGTCGATAATCCTCCAGAGGGCTGTTCTACTACAGGTGATGGTGTCTTTGGCCAGATGCGCGATGCGCTCCAAGGCCCCAATGCAGACGGCCCTACTGTTGCTCGCCGTATTCTCGTCGGCGGCTACGTCGCAAAGATAGCCAACCAATCCGGAGGACAAGGCCGCAGATGATAACGCCTCGGCACCGCTTTGTAGCACGTGCCCATCGATCTCAAGAGGATGTGCGATGAGCGCGGCCACAGACTCAGTTCCGGCAAGGATGCCGAGTGTTTTGGTCGCACCAATCCTCACCAGGTCATGCGACTCCGGCCTCAATAGCTCTGTCAGCAGCGGCACACTTGCCCCAAGACCCAAAGCGGCTGCATAGTCGCACGCCCAATTGACCACATATGGAGAGGAATCCTTCAGGGCGTGTGCTATCCAATCTCTTGATTGCGCTATCGCGCAGAAGCAGGCAAACTGTGTGGCCCATTCCTTATGGTGCCAGTCTTGCCACGGGCTATTATTCTTGGAGTCATCAGTGATGTCATGTCGTACGATATCCAGAGCGTTGTCCGACATGTTGTGCGCTGCCGAGGGAAGCCGCTCCAACGGACTTGGCAGGGACAACTCAGTAGTCCGAATGTAAACCAAGTGTCGGGCGTGGACGATTCCATTTTCCGGATCCAGCAGATAGAGCAACTTATCCGCGATGCTTGGATAGTCAATGGCTCCCGAGACGTCCCCACTCAACAAGAGGTTACCCGTTGATTTCCTATCGTGAAGGCTGACAATGATGTCAGCAACAGCTTTCTGTATCGTCGAGTCGCTAAGATTCTTCTCAGCTACTCTCGCCATCACTGAGACAAGCAAGTCGGTGCGATCCTCGTCGTCGATCTGCCCGGACAAGGCCGCAGCTATGCTATCTACTAATGATGAATCAGAGGCAATCGACGCAGCCACGAAGACCTGATGGCTGACGTACTTAGAACGGATTAGATCAGACAATGCCTGAACGGCGGTTGTCCGATCATCCTTTGACCCGAGCAGGACAAGTCCTCTGGCTCCGTCCGCACGTTTCTCCGCAACCGAGTCCCCGGTAAATAGATGAAGTTGCTGAAGAACAGGCACGCTGGCGTCTCTCATGTCGATCAGACATTGCACGGCGTTGTGTGACTCACCCTCCGGGGCACTTCGGGCTATCTCCAGGATTTTTTGCCGCAACTCATCGAGCCTATCCGGGTTTTCCACGATCCAAGCAACCAGTTCCCGTCGGCGGTTGCGCCCCGCAAGTGGTGACGCCGTTTTGGTCGCCGCCTCCAGTCTGAGCGTTTCTTCGTCTCCATACTCAGACAGCTTGATCCTCTCCCAGACTGAGTCAAGAGCGCTAAAGTCGTTGGCATTGCCGCTCTGAAGTCTTCTGCTTACCCACTCTGCGAACTTCTCCCCTCCCAAGGCCTTTTCGAGGTATGGGTAGAGATCGACGTGTCCGCCGCCTTCTGCCTGGGATTCGCGCATAGCGAAGAGTTCATTCCAGATGCTATGGATTTGTTTCTCTGATAGCTGAGAGGCAACAAAACCTCGGAGGGACACGTCCAATGGAGCAACGAAAGGCGTAGTGGCCTCCAGAAGACGGCATATTGACTCAAAGTCGTGCTCGAAGTCACTGCTGCTCGGCGACAGACTCAACAACTGAGCCAGTTCCTGTTTTGTCAGGACTCGCAAATCAGTGCAGACGAAAGCCAATGCCTGCCTTTGACGCTCTGTGAGAACAGTCCAGATGGCTTCGAAATCCTTCACTATATCGTCGGTAGCATTTCGCAGGAGAGCTTCCATCGTGTTGCCCTCATACTGAAGAGCCAGCTTCATCTTGATGGGTAACCTTGGTGCTCCTGCACCCAGGGTGGACGACGATGGTTGTCTTGCCGTCCTCCCGGAATCCCACATCTGGTTTGCGCTCGACGAATCCAGCAGGCCGACAACTATCGGGGCGACAGTTGGGGTGACTGACTTGGGCAGAGGCGGCTGGCTACTAACCACTAACGTCAGTCCGGCACAATCGTGGGCCAAGCTGGATAGGATGCCCGCTGTGTTGTCCGCTGTGCTAGGAGACACCTGATCAACGCCATCGACGACGACAACTATTGGCTGTGGCAAGCTGTCCGAGTCAACGCACAATCCCTTGACTGTATCCCTGAATAGTTCCAGGGCTGAGTTCCGGTTTGCGGTGCCGATCTTCGACACCCGACCCGGCGCGATTGTCGGAAAGAGTTGCGCACATAGAAACCGATAGAACGTCTCCTCTTTGTTGAAAAATGGGTCCGTCTTGGAGAAGTAGTACACGGCCTTGGCTTGCTGAGGTATACTCCGATAGACTTCAGTGGCGATAGCACTTTTGCCTACCCCGACCGCTCCCATGACAGCAATCACCTGACTAGCACTACCCGCGGCAACATCCAGTATGTTTGAGACAACTGCGTCCCTGCCAACAAGCCTTCCCCCGATGTAGTTGCCAACTTGCTTTTCCACTTGCGAACTCACTTCGTGTCGGATCGTGTCGAGTTCGCCCAATACGCTTTTTGGGACCTCCCGCCCCCAGTTCCGCCTTAGGAATTCTGCAGCGGCGAGCGGCGATACATACGATTTCAGTTGATCCAGTAGCGAAGAGCCGGCGTAAAGGCTGTCAATTTCCCCCTTGACGACAGGGTCATGCGGATACCGTTGATCGTAAAGCTCAAACTGGCTGTTGTCGAAGACTGCATAAAATGGTGAGTTAATCTGAGCTGACGTGGCGTAAGAACGAGCTTGGCTTTTCGCCTCTTCCCAGTCCTGGCTGGGTTTCTTTCCTTCGATCACCAACGTATAAACATTGCCGCCCTCGTCAGCCAGCAGGAAGAGTGCGTAGTCGGCGAAACCATACTCAGTTCTAGTGCCACGAGTGAAGGTGACGTGAAGTTTGCTATCGACCTGACTGCTGGGGTAACCCAACTCGTCGATAGCAGGGACTATCACTCTGGTTTCGACGTCGCCTTCAGAAATGTGGTCACTCACAGTCGGACCTCAGGCCCCCACCTCGGGCCACCCACATCGTCATTGTTCTATACCGCTACCTAGTATTTCGTGTTTCGCCATCTCGCAGACTCCTGCCAGCCTCACGAAGCCACCGGAGCCCCAGCAAGCTGACCCTGCGCGCCTTGCTGCCATATGAAATCATAGACTTGCTTCGCTGCCGCCTGTGTGTCTTCGATTGTGAACGGCGGCATCGGCAGCTTGAGGAATAACTGGTCGAGAATGAAAGACTCTACTTCTGACTTGGTCTGCTCTTTGCGCGTCCAGTCTTCCATAGGCTCGAGCAGTTCTCTAAGCGAGGAAAGCAACTCCCTGCTGGCCTGCTTCAGTCTCTCTCGCTCCGTCTTTGCGATGTTCTCTTTATAGATTAGGTCAAAGAGTGCCAGTTCCTCTTCCGACAGCCCTTCGCGAGCGTGCCGTTGCTGTTCCGTATCCAGGGTGTTCGCGAAGTCCATCAGTTTAGCGAACGTCTCCTCAACCGTGGCGCGATCCTTTTCGCGGTTGTACTCGGCGATGATTTCCTGGTATCTCTTGTAGTAGTCCATCCGGAGTGGGTTGTTGCGAAGCATCACGCCCAGTCGTGCTTCCACCATCGCCCGCATTTCTTCGAGCGCCAGGTGTTTCCTGTGGCCATTCTTCTCGAACTCATCCCTGAGTCTAGCGAAATCAAGCTTCGAAAGGTCTACCGTGACACATTCGGCCTGGTCGCCGCCATAGTCTTGGGCCCGAATAGCTTCGTTCACTATCCGCTGCAATTCCCGAAGTATGTCGGTTATGTCCGACACTTCGCGCTTCTGGATCAGTTTCTTGTAGATGCCATCGATATTGTCTATTCGCAGAGCATACACATAGAGGGACGGCTCAGCGATTAGCGCCTTAGCTCTTGAGAACACTTCGCGCGCCATGATCTCAAAACGTCTTTTGGTCTCATCCGACTCGTAGACCGCGTCCACCGCATCCTTGATCGCTTCTATGCGGTCGAATCCCTTGGCTGTGGCCAGTCGTTCTGGGTCGAAACCCAGACCAATGAGGTGGTCTTCGGTTGCCTCGATAGCTTCAACGAGCAGCGCGACAAGCTCTTCTATCGGCTTGATCAGGTCCTCGTCGCCATCACCATCACCGTCGTCGCCCATCGCGTACTGAGCCAGCGCTTCTCGAAGGCTCTTCATCATGCCATTGTAGTCCACGATGACCCCAGCGTCCTTACCAGGATACACACGGTTGGCGCGGGCGATTGCCTGCATAAGCGTGTGTGCCTTGAGCGGCTTGTCAATATACATCGTCGAGAGACACTCTACATCAAAACCGGTAAGCCACATCGCGCAGACAATGGCTATGCGGAACTTGTGACCGTCATCTTTGAATGCGGTCTCGACGTCCACAGTCTTTCCGTCTGGCGTATCGAATCCTCGCTTCATGCGGTCGCGGTGTGGGCGGATATCGAAGTCCCAACGGGCGAAGTCCTTTACCTCGTTCTGCCCCTCGCTGATTATGATCTCAATGATGGTGTCTTCCATCCACTCAGCGCGTCGCACGAGCCAGTCCACTTTCTCGGAGAGCTTCTCTCTCACGTCGCGGTCTCTCTCCGCCGCAACTTCATCCGACCGCTGTTCTACTTCCTCTTTGATTGAATCGATCTTGGTCTTCCACCTTGGGATTATGCGTTGATACACCCGGGCGCACGTGAGCTTGTCTATGCACACGAACATCGCCTTGCCTGACTCCCAGCGTAGTGAGCAGTGCTCCACGAAATCCTCGGCTATCTTGTCCAACCGGTCACCGGCAGTTATGACCTCATAGTCCTTGCCCAACAGGCTTTCTAGTTTGGCGATCTGGTCGGGGTCCAGGTCAGACTCCTCCACCTTTTCGGCTATCCGATCATTGAGGTCAAGACGCGTGATCCCAAGCTTCTCTCCACGGTTTTCATAGATCAGCTTCACGGTGGCGCCGTCTTCTTCGGAGCGCTTGAAGTCGTAACGCGAGATGTAGTTGCCGAAGATGCGGCGTGTCAGTTCGTCGTTCTTGAATAGGGGTGTGCCCGTAAACCCGATGAAAGCGGCGTTCGGTAAAGCCAGCCGCATATTTCGGGCCAACTTTCCGGCCTGCGTGCGATGCGCTTCGTCCGATATGACAATAATGTCGTCCCGCGTGCTATATGGAGAGTCCGGGGTCACGTCCTGGTTGAACTTGTGTATCAGGCTGAACACGTAGCGGCGGTTCTCCTTGAGGAGCTTTCGCAGTTCAACGCCGCTGCCGGCTCTGGGAGTATTCTCGTCGATTATCTCGCAACCCACGAACGTGCGGAATATCTGGTCGTCCAGATCGTCGCGGTCGGTCATTACCACGAAAGTGAAGCTGCCGGGAATCATCCGCCGGACTTTCTCGGCAAAGAAGATCATTGAATAGGACTTACCGCTGCCCTGCGTGTGCCAAAAGACACCGAGCCGTCCAAGATCGGGATGGGCGCGCTTCACTATCGGCAGTCCGACCGCCGAGTCTTCGTCTTCTTTTACGAATGAATACTCCAGCCGCTTCTCTGGCGGGAACTCTTTCTTAAGGGCCTCCTGTTTGGCCACTGACTCTATGGACTTGTTGACCCCAAGCACCTGGTGGTTCCGGGCAATGATCTTCCGTAATCCGCCTGCTTTGCTACCATCAAAGAGAATGAAGCTCTCGACCATATCCAGCAGCCGGTCCTTCGCGAGCATGCCGCGCAGGAGCGTCTTGGCGTCGAGCGATCCTGGATCGGATTCAGCGTTTCGTTTCCACTCGCCGAAATGTTCCCACTTGCTGGTGATGGAGCCGTAGCGCGCCCTGTCTCCGTTGCTTACCACGATCAGTGCGTTATGGTGAAACGCTTCGGGGATGGTGTCCAGGTAGTCGCTGATGTTGCCGTCGAACCCGGCGCGAATGTCTTTGTAGACGGCTTTAAGCTCAATGAACACCAGCGGCAGGCCGTTCACGAAACATACGAGGTCGGCGCGGCGATTGTAGTGTGGGACGCGGTAGCCTTGTATCTTCAGTTCTCGCACGGCCACGAACTTGTTGTTGTCGGGATTGCGAAAGTCGATCACCTGGGCTCTTGCTTCTACAGTCTCGCCTTTGTCATTGCGATACTTCACAGGCACACCGGTGCGCAGCCAACCGTAGTATTCGTGGTTATGCTGGACGATGGAACGCGAGAGGTCCACGGCGGTGAGTCTGGTTATGGCATCATCTATCGCCTTGTCTGGAAGGTCGGTGTTCAGCTTGCGAATGGCTTCTCTCAGGTCGCGCGTGAGCACTACATCCCGTTCGGTGCTTCTGCCAAGCGTTCCAGCCGCCCCAGGAACTTCCGTATTATATGCGTAGACAGACTCCCAGCCGAGTTCGTCGTGCAAGAACTTCGCGAACGTCTGCTGGACCAATCTGTCTTCGCTGTTGATATCTGTGATCACGCGCTATCCTCAATGGGAGCCGTCGCTACTGCACCGCCACCAGTTCTTTTTCTGCCGTGCTCGGCGTCTCCGATACATCGATCTCCCCGCTCATCAGTTTTGGCAATAGGATGTCTCGGGCCTGCTGGAGTTTTAGGTTCTGCTTCTTGAGCAATCGCACCTGCTGGAGTAGCGTATAGGCTTGGCTGCTAAACTCCAGCAGTACCCCTTTGCTTGGCAGAACCACGGGCATCTCTCTGAACGTTGATTTGTTGATCTCTCTGTACGTTGCACCATTTGCTCGCAAGATAATCTCTTCTCGACGCGATATGAGATTGTACAAGAGATACATTCTGTAGTATTGCTCGTGTGGAATCACAGAAATGAATCCCTGGTTAGTGCAGACTTCTCGATCAATCACGCCGAAGAAGCCGACAGATGCCCGACTCGTCATGAGTATTGTATCTGCGGGGAGCATCTTTGCCGAACTGTTCCTCAATCCTCGTTCGGTTATCTTCTTCTCGGAGTCCAAGAGAACAAGGCATTCGTTCTTCGTTATGTCGGTAGGAGTGACCCAGGTGATCGTGCCGCCATCCCAATACTCTTGCTTACTCGTGGATGGAGTGCCACCGCCTATACTGTCGCACACATCTTGCATCTGCTTCCTCTCCCATCCCTCCGGCACGCCATCGACAATCCGAGCCGACTCGTAGCCGGGGAAACGGAGGCGCACGAACCATTCCTGATAGATCATGCGCGCGGCCTCTTCCAGAAGCGCCATCCGACGCCGGTTGTTCTCGATCAGGTCATCGTATGCGGAGAGGATGTCGGCTATGCGGCGCTGCTCATCTGAATCAGGCAATCTGATGTCAATCTCGTGCAGCACATTCCGGTTTACTCCCGGGACCGCACCTGCACCGTTGAACAGAGCCAGACTTGCGCCTCTCAGAAGGTAGCTTACAAACCTGGGATTGTTCCCCTTGAAGTCCTTCACGTACAGAGCTGTATTGTGAGGCCAGTAGTCCTCTTCAACATAATAAACGGCCCCGAGCGTGCCGTAGCGTCCAGTGACAACTCCGGGCCCTTTCATCTTCGCCACGTTGTGATAGCCAGTGACTCCTGAAGAGGTGATAACAGGAACGACCCCGGGCAAACGTTGCTGTTCGGGCAGGTCGAATCCTCTGCTCAACGTTATTGCGATGCCAAGTTTGCACTGGCTGGAACTCAAATGAACAGCCCCTCCAGATTCGTCTGAATCCTCGCCGCCAGATCCGCCGCCTCATCATTAAGCCCTGACAGCTCAGCGTGTATCTGCGTCAGCGCCTCCTCGAAATCAAAGTCCTCATCCTCTTCCTGTGGAGCGACGCCGACATATCGGCCGGGCGTGAGGCTCCAATCGGCATCTTCGATATCCTTGAGATCGGCGAGCTTGCACAGGCCCGGAACATCAGTGTAAACAGCATCCGGGAATCTCTCCTGCAGCCAGACTATCTGCCTGTAGAAGTATCTCGTCTGCCGAAGCTGAGCGACAGCGTCCTGCCGCCTGGCATCAAGCTCTTTCAGGAGCCTGTTCATGGCGCGCAGGTCAACACCGGGTATCTGCTCGCAGTCTTCAGCGGTGATGGCGTCCTTCGCCCGCTGCGCCAACTTCTGGAGAGAGTCTATGTTTTTCGCCAGAGCCTTCATCCGGTCAACAATCGGAGCGTACGACTCCCGAGCGCCGTGCTGAGCGGCATTGTCCTCGGGCATACCATCCTCTAGCTTCGCGCAGCGACCCTTTGCGTCGTCGATCAGCCCATCTTTGTCATCCTCGAACGCGTCAGCTTCGCCGGTCAACTCGCTTATCACACCAATGAGCGGTGACGGCTTCTCCGGTGATCTCTCACTATTCAAGATAGCTACGAACGGCTCGCAAACAGCCTGCAGCGCTGCGCTGTATACATCCATCACGTCCGGCAGAGCTTCGCACTCAGTGCAGATTTCTACGAAGTAGCGCTTCACCAGACCCAGGAATCGGTCCGTCTGCCCCCGGTATAGCCACACTATTGAGGTGAGGTTCGTAAGTTGCTCCGGTGAGAAGTCGTAGACAGTGCGGGTTACCTTGCGATGGAGGTTCCGCGCGTCCAGCATCAGCATTTTGTCCCGCAAGTGCGCCGGCTTCCCTTTGTCGAAGAACCATAGCTCACATGGCACGGTGCGGCTGTAGAAGAAGCCCGAGCGGATAGAGATCATCACATCCACGTGGCCAGTCTTGACTATCTTTTCTCGGACGTCTTTCTCTTTGTTACCCGCGCTGGATGCCTGGCTGGACATAACAAACCCAGAACGCCCACTGCTATTGAGATACGAGTAGAAGTAAGATATCCAGAGATAGTTAGCATTCGGGACGTTCTTGTCCTTGTTCTCACCAGGCAGACCAAACGGCAGGCGCCGATCACCCCGTACCTGGTCAACGGTCACCTTATCCACGTTGAACGGCGGGTTGGCCATAACGAAGTCGCATTCGCCGTATAGCTCGTGGGCGTCTTCGTAGAATGTGTTGGCTTCGCGGATGTCTCCTTCGAGCCCGTGGACTGCCAGGTTCATCTTAGCGAGTTTGATTGTGGTGGCGGTTTTCTCCTGGCCGAAGAATGTGACTTTGTGCGCCGTATCCTGCCCCTGGTTCTCGATGAAGTAGCTGGACTGGACAAACATGCCGCCCGAGCCGCAGGCGGGGTCCAGGACTGTGCCGTGATCCGGCTCAATCACATTGACGATAGTCTGAACGAGAGACGGTGGTGTGAAGAACTGACCATCATCGTGCGCGCCCTGCATGGAGAACTTCATCAGGAAATACTCGTAGATGTGGCCGAACACATCACCACCTGCAGCGCGCAAGAGTTCCCTGTCAAAGATGCGAACAAGGTCTTCCAGCACTCTCTGTTCGAAGATGCCATATTCTCTCGGCAGCACGCCTGAAAGGAGCTCGGGAGACGACTCTTCAATCGCAAGCATCGCATTGTTTAGTTCATTACCAAGGTCTTTGTCATCAGTGAGGTTGGCCAGATAGTCATATCTGGATATCTCTGGTAGCCAAAGCGCCCGTCGGTGGGTGTAATCGGCCGGGATCAGGGGGCGGTTGGGCATACGGCCCGCTTTGATGTTTGCCTCGATCTCCTTGGTTGCGGCATTGAACCTGTTGGCCGCGTGACGAAGGAATATGATCCCGAGCACCGGCATGCAGTATTCGGTAGATGTGAGCTTCGAGTTCGCCCGGAGCTGGTCCGCAGCCTCCCAAAGATCGGTCTCAAGCCTTCTGATATCCAAGCCTGCCATGTTCAGTCATCCATTCATAGGGCCTTGATCTGGCCCGTATCACGAAGCATCGGCTTCGTCTTCACGCACACTGTCATCCGTTCCGGCGGCCCCGGCCCACTCGCCAGACTCTTTGCCGCGAGGCTCACAGTGGCGACCGTGCTGACTTACTGGGGGTATTATACTCTGCATTAGCCCAAATATGCACCCCAGGTTGCCGGTTGGTACCACCTGAGTAGGCTGTCATCGCACCGACAGGCCGTCGCCGCGTGTATTCGACACTTGCGCAGCCCATCAATCATAGCACAGAGCAATGACATGTACTGACAATTACAGGCAGGAAACGGAGCGTTTTCGGCTGAGAATGTTTGGTGCTTGATGCACCCTCCGGTAGGCGTAAACGCCCGTTTCGGCCCCTCTGTGTGTCCTTCTCGATTTCTCTGGTTTGGACCCGTACGCCAAAACACGTGGCCCCCAAAACCTGAGACCACAAGATTCAGAGGGAGGGGCTGGAAAAGAGGGAATTCGGGTCAACAATGTCGATTACGTCAAAAAACCAGGGCCACGTGTTCGACGGCGTGGACATTGTGGAAATCGTCGATTCGTGCCTACGAAAACGCGAAAAGCCCGCCGATGGGTTGGCGGGCCGTGAGTAGTAGAGAGGGTCATCAGATTCTGTAGTGATGGCAGGCCAAGGGCAATCGGATTCGAAATGCCCTCCGCTGAAAACAGGGGGTTGGGGGGTGAGGAAACACGTGGACTCGTCGAATCCGGAACCTAAAGTGGCGGGATTCGGGAGGCTGCTACTTGGCAAGCCGAGTGAATGGAGTCGTCCAGCGCGACAATTTCAGAAACGTTGCAGCAACGGGGCGCGTGGGTTCTAAGACAGTATCTTGATCACGAGACAGGTTAGATCGTCGATGACCTGGTTGGGCCGCGTGAAGTCCTGCAAAAGTCGGCCATAATGCGCTCCACAAGTCGCCTGGCGGTGCAGTCGCGCATTTCGCAGTCCTGGCCAGCCTGTTTGTACTAAAGAACTTCCCGGCGTCGTTCTGCGAATCGGTTACACCATCGGAGTAGAAAAGGAAGACGCGAACATCAATGCTCATGCTCGCGAGCCTGTCTTTCCGCGCCCGGCGCCGTATCTATTCCCCACTTGCGTGACTTCGCGTCCGATGTCCCATGTTGCTAGAGAGACGCCCACCTTCCCTTATTGGTTTAGTTATTGCCCGTCGATCACTTCGGCGGCTCATTTACCGTGAGCCAGTAGAGGCCCAGGTTGCCGATAGTGTCGGTGAACACCTCGGAAGTCACGGGCTTTACTACATAGCTGTTCGCGCCTAAAGCATAGGCGTTTCTGATGTCCGAGTCCTCCTGTGAGGAGGTCAAGATCACCACAGGGATGCCTCGCGTACTTTCCTCTACCTTAATCGCCTTCAACACGTCGAGTCCACTTACCTTCGGCAACTTGAGGTCGAGAATGATCACTTTCGGTGGCTGAGAAACATCCCGGTGTGCAAAGGCACCGCGACGGAAGATGAAGTCTAGGGCCTCAGCGCCGTCAACCAGTACGGAAACTGTATTGGCTATGTTGCGCTTCCTGATTGCCCTGATAGTCAATTCCGCGTCACAGGGGTTATCCTCCACCAGCAGAATGTCTACAATGGGTGCCCCGCCCCCGGTTTTTCTTGGACACAGAAATGAGGTAAACTGTGTCTATG
>CAZTAO010000071.1:0-19730 GCA_964611645.1 uncultured bacterium
AAGCCTAAGCTTTTCGGATAGTATCGCTCAAGTCAGGAAGTCAAACAAGGTGGGGTGGTTTGAAGCTTACATTTATCCGAAGTAGCCAAGGCTTGGCATGGTGCACAGACCCCAAGGGCGGCAAAGTGGCTAGAAGATCGCTCTAAGGATTTCCTTGAAGGCCGGTGGGATACGGTGATGAGATCGATCCGGGCATGGAGACCAACTGAGGAGGACGACTTGAAGACAAAACACGATAATCTGGGCTACTTCAAGCGCAACCGCCACAGGATGCGCTATGATGAGTACCGGTCGAATCAAATGCACATCGGCAGCGGAATAGCCGAGTCATCGTGTAAGTCTCTCGTGCAAGCCAGGTTGAAGCAGTCCGGGATGCGTTGGACAAAGGCTGGGGCCGAATCTATTCTCCAGCTAAGACGCCTCTGGCTAGACGCACCCAAAACCGATTTCGGACAATACGCTCACCTGGCAGCATGAATACCACAAATGTGGCGTGCACCCCGTTGGGGTAACGGTTCAGTATTGATGAATGCCATATTTGTCAGATAGTGCGTGGCCCTCACCCCAACCCCTATCGCAGACCCGCTCCGCTGCAGGGCAATCGCTTTAGAGATTCGATACAACTTATAGCACCCGAATTGCACATGGAGAGACAGTGTTGGACATGCCAACTAGGCGTGGACTGCCGAAAACCGGTTCCACCAGAACCATCATCGGACCACGCAAAGTTGCGAATTTGCCCCCAAAAGCCCTCCAAAGTTTCTAAAGCGATTGCCCTGGCTCCGCTGGGGTCTGCTTTCGGGCAGCGCTTCTCCCCGCGAGACCGGGGGGAGGGAGTTGCTCACGAAGATTGAGTGATGACGCTTTCGGCAACTACTCAGAGCCGATAGCTGCACCTTAGGCGTGTTCGGTGGTTCGTGCCTCTCTCAGACTCCTGAGGGTGTCTAGGTTTGCCCGGTCTTGTTCTATGTCGTCCGCAGGGGTCTCTATGATGCCGGGGAGCGATCTGGTTAGGGGGTGGTTCACCACCGCCCGGAAGCCCTCCATGCCGATGTTGCCCTTGCCGATGTGGTAGTGGCGGTCGCGCTTGGAGCCCAGTTCCATCTGGGTGTCGTTGAGGTGAACCACTTTGAGCCTCGCTCCGCCGATCATCCGGTCCAGCGTGGCGAACACGTGGTTGACGCCGGTCGCCGTGGAGATATCGTAGCCGGAACCGTAGAGGTGGGCGGTGTCGATGCAGACCCCCACCCGCCTGTCGCAGTCTTCCAGGCAAGCGAAAATGTCGGCGATCTCCTCAAATGTCGAGCCGATGCTTCGCCCGCTGCCGCTGCCCAGTTCAAGAGCGATGGTCGCGTGGTGTCCTGCTCTCAGAGCGGCCCGCACTGCATCGCCTATACGAACGACCCCGCCTTCGTAACCCTCACCCTTGTGGCTTCCGATGTGGGTCACCACGTAGTCTGCCTTGAGAGCTTCGGCCTTGCGCATCGCATCTGACAGGCTGGCGACGCTCTTGTGCCAGATGTCTTCATCCGGTGAGGCCAGGTTGAGCAGATAGGGGGTGTGGAGGGTTACAGGATGGATACCGAGAGCATCGATACGGTCTCTGAATGCGGCGGCCTTTGTGGGGTCGATGTCGTGAGTTGCCCAGCCGTTGGGATTCGCGCTGAAGAGCTGAGCCGCCTCGCAGCCCAGATTCTCAGCCCGGTCGAGCGACTCAACCAGCCCGCCCGCAGTCCTCACGTGAACTCCGAATCTCATTACACCCTCAGACGCTGTCAGCCTCGGCAATTCCCCGAAGCAGCACACGGGAAGTAAGTTGCATACGTCATGCTGAACTTGGTTCAGCATCTCTTTTCGATTGAGAGGAGACCCTGAAACAAGTTCAGGGTGACGTTACAACTGACTCGGCGTGCATTACTTGGCGCCACAGCAAAGCGCCACCTGTACGGGAAGTTGTGAATCTATACTGACAGGACGGGGGGAGTATGTCAAGCGGAGGATGCCGGCGTTAATGCACTTCGACTCCGCTCAGTGAACGGGCTACCAGGGTTTGAGGACGGTCAACTGGATGATGAGCATGATGAGGTTGTTGACGCCGTGCGCTACCATCGGGGCAGCCAGGCTGCCTGTCTTCTCTCGCAGAACGCAGAACACCACGCCAAGCGACATCAGCCCGAGGAATTGCACCGGCACGGTGGGATGGATAATGGCGAATACCGCCGATGACAGCAGACAGGCAACCCAGAAACCATACTTCGCGCGAAGCGAGCCGAAGAGGAAGCCACGAAATGCGATCTCTTCGGTTATTGGGGCAGCAATCGCGGCGGCGACTATGCCCAGGACTATCGGAAGGGTGCCTTTGCCAAGAACCTCAACCAGCGGGTGCTCCTGAACTATCAGCTTCACGCCAAACACGTAGGCGATAAGGTTGGTTGCCAGCACGGCAACTATGCCCAAGACAGTGGCGGCGCAGAAGGCCCCTATCCCCCACTTGATCGCTGTGGAATCCAGCTTGATGGGAAGCGCGTTCGGGGCCGGCTCCGGCGCAGGTTCGGGAGCAGGCTCAGGGGCAAGCGTCTCTTCAAGATCGCTATCGAATGTGAGTTCGGGGACCTCCACGGCCGCCTGGGCAACCCATCTGGCCTCCGCTTCGGCAGCCCGTTTGGAAACGTGGTAATACTTCAGTGACAGCCAACAGATTACGATCTGAACGCAGATAGTAGCAGCCAGTCTCGCGGAGCCCGAGTTCTCCAGGCGCGTGCCGGAAAGCAGCATATGAGGAAAGATACTCAGCACATTGAAGCCGAGGAAGTATACCAGGAAGGCTTTGATGAGTGAGTCTGCGTCGAGGTTCGAGAGAACCGGATGCTTACGAAGGCGACCGGCGCTGCGAATGAGAAAGGCAATGAGAAGCCCGAGACCTGTAAGGAAGACGATTCCCGCCGCCAGGATGAACGCGCCCAGTCTCGCTGCCATCCAGGCGATCCGGTCCCACAGCCTGGTTCGCGCCAACTCTGCCTTGGAATCGTCACCGGCGGCTGCGTATATGCCGTACAGAAGGCCGTCGTTCCAGGGGCCGAGGTCAAGCTTCTTTGCGAGAGAAACATAGGCGGCAAGCTGGGGTTTGTCCACCTGCCTGCGAACGAGCAAGTCACGCCACATCCGCAGTTCGAGCGCGTCCCGTTTGGGGTCGAGCTTCGAGACCAGATGCTTGTAGACGCCTTCCGCCGGTATCGCTTTTTGGAGAATCACGCCCACCACTGCGTCTCGGCCGGCCAAGCCCGCGGACTTATGAAGGGACCAGTATGGCTTGTACTCGATCTTGGGCTGAACCAGCAAGCTGCCGGGCTTGCCTTTAGCGGCAATGGGACTCGCTGGGCGGTCTTTGTACAATAGGGCGATGGCGTTTGAAGCGTCGGCGGTCCACAGCTCAGACTCCCGTGGCTCGGTGTCGGGTTTGGATGGGTTGTATTCCCTGACGTAGCCCCACGTAGTGAGCGCTCCGGTGAGCGAAGCTATCAGCAAAACCAGCCACAGGTAGGTCACAAACGAAGAGCGTTTGGGCGGCTGCCAGGGAGCTTCAGGAACCACTCTAGGCCACGCTTGCCTGGGGGGCTTGCCGCGTGTCCGAAGCCGGAGCGAAGCTGCTGTAGTCTTGCGATGCAGGTTCCTCGACCGGCGCTGCCTCTGCCGGCGGTTCCTCGACAGGAGCGGTGGCAACGGGGGTAACCGAACCGGAATCCGACGGCGGTTCGGCGGACGGCGCGGGCGGTGTCTGGGTTGAGCAGGTGGCGGCATCTCCATTGGGCGATGGCTTGTGGCTGTCGATCCAGTCGACATAATCCAGCAGCATTCTGCGGAACTCGCTCTCGAACCTGCCGCGCTCTTCCCTCAAAAGACCCATCTCAGCCTTGCACTTCTCGAGGTCGCGCTGGCTCTCTATAGTCATCCGAACTCGTGCCTGTTCAGCCTCAGTGAGGATAAGCTTGGCTTCCTTGTGGGCATTAGCGCGGATCTCGTCCGCGCCCTGCTGGGCAAGGACAAGCGCGCTGCTCATTGTGCTTTCAACGCTGCGGAGCCTGTCTGCTTCCTGTTGAGCAGCCTCTGCTTTCCGCTCGATCTCCACTTTCTCCTTCACGAGGGTCTCCACAGTCTCCAGAGCCGCTCGCAGGAACGCATCTACCTCGGATTTGCGATAGCCGCGAAACGAGGTGTTGAATGTGGTATGGTGAATATCGATAGGCGTAAGTTGCATAGTAAGCCACCTGTCCTAGAAAAGGATCGACCTGAGTATTTGTAGCGCAATGCTCAGAGCGAGCACGGCCAGGAACGGCGAGAAGTCGATGTTTCCTGTTTTGCTTGCCGGGAGCAGCCTCTGGAAGGGCGCATAGAGCGGGCGAGTGATCTTCCTGAGGGTGAGCACAAGCGGGTGCCAACGATCGACGCTGGGTATGTATCCCAAAATCACATCGACCAGGATCAGGAAGACCAGCGCATCGACTGCACGGTTCAGAAGAAAATCCAGGGACCAACTCATCGGGCGCGACTCCTCTTTTGCTCAATACGACGCAATACTACCCCAGCTCCTCCGAGCGTTTCTTAGCGGCTTTGACCGCATCTATTACAGCGGCCCGGACCGCTTTTCGTTCAAGCGCTTCCAGACCGGCGATGGTTGTCCCGCCAGGGCTGGTGACCTGCTCCCGCAGAATCGCCGGGTGGAGGCCGGTTTCGGCCACCATCTTAGCTGAGCCAAGCACAGTCTGGGTGGCGAGCTGAAGCGCGACCGGCCTGGGAAGCCCGCAGGCAACCCCGGCATCAGACAACGCTTCGATGAATAGATACACATACGCAGGCCCGCTGCCGCTGAGGCCGGTGACAGCATCCAGCATGTTCTCAGGAAGCTCAAGCGCAATGCCCACGGCCTCGAAGATGCTCTTTGCCGTGGCGCAGTGCTGGTCGGAAGCGTGTGTGCCGCGGCTGTAAACCGTTGCCCCGCTGCCGATCTGGCAAGGGGTATTGGGCATCGCCCTGATTACCGCGACAGGTCGTCCCAGATGACTCTCGATTGCGGCGATCTTGACTCCGGCAGCGATGGAGATGACGAGGCAGTCGTCCGGCAAAGCTCCCGCAATCTGAGTCGCCGCCTTGGCAACAATGCCCGGCTTGACTGCAAACAGGACTACTTTCGCCTGGGAGACGGCCTCGGCGTTGTCTGTTGTGACTCGAACACCAAGGTCGCGACGCGCGGCGTCGAGCTTGGCCTGGTCAATATCCGCCACGACGACGCTTTCAGCCAACACGATGCCATTGGCAACAACGCCCCTCGCTATTGCCGACCCCATCGCCCCTGCCCCGATTATCGCTACCCTGCCATCCATCTTCTCTACAACACCTAGCTCAGGCCGCCCCTGATGTCGAACCTGTTCCGCGACTCCCTGCCTTCGACGTCGATCTCACAGTTGACCGGTGCGAACAGGAAGACTTTGTCGCCGAGGTCCTGAACCACGCCGTCCAGCGCATAGGTGACGCCGCAGATGAAGTCGAAAACGCGCGAGCAAACGTCTGCCGGCGCTCTTTCAAAGTTAACTATCAACTGGTGGCCGTCTTTGAGGCTGTCCGCTGCCTGGGTAGCGCTGTCCATGGAGTCGACGCTCTTCCACACGGACACGCGCGTTACCCGCTGGCTCTGAAGTCTGAGCGGGGCTTGCCTTCTTGCCGGGGGATCGTCGAGGTCGTCTTCATCGTCGGGGTCAGCATACCCGCCAAGGTGCAGAGAGGCTTTGATGCGGTCGAATATCCCGACCGGCTCTTCGTAATCGTCTTCAGACGGTACTGGTCTCACGCTCGTAACCCTCCCAAACATAATCCAGCCACTCCACGCATGATGCGCCGGAGCGCTGCCAAGATAGCTTCGCCAAAGTATCAGCGGCCAGCTTCGGTTGGGTGTTGGGCGTTCACCACGAATCCGTGTCTAGCGCTCATCCTATTCTGTTTCTATCCAGGGGACTAGAGGTGTCTCTGCCCGAATATGGCCGTTCCGATACGAACCATTGTCGAGCCCTCTTCTATGGCTGTTTCAAAGTCCCCCGTCATCCCCATCGACAGGTGGACTCGCTGCTCTTTCGGCAGCCTGTCCCACAGCTCTCTTAGTCTCGCAAAGTACACTCGAGCATCCTCTCTGTTCTGGGAAACAGGAGGCATCCCCATAAACCCACAGACTTGTATACCCTCTATGGGGCATATCTTGTCCACCAACTCCAGCGCGCCTTCCGGTTCTATGCCGGACTTGGACTCCTCGCCGGAAATGTTGACTTCAACCAACACCTCCAGCGTTCTCCCTAGGGCAACGGCTCTTCGGCCTGTCTCCCGGGCGAGTTCTTCGTTGTCGACGCTGTGTATACAGTCAAAGAACCTGACGGCCTGCCGCGTCTTATTGCGCTGCAGGTGACCTATCATGTGCCACCTCGGCTCGTCGCCGACCAGTTCGAACTTCTCCAGAGCTTCCTGAACGTAGTTCTCGCCGATATCGGTCGCTCCGCAGGCGATAGCCTCCAGAATATCCTCGACCGAGCGAGTCTTGGTGACAACCACAAGGGTCACGTCATCCGGGTCGCGCCCGCTCATTTTGGCAGCGGACGCAATCCTCTCGCGCACTACATCCAGATTCTCAGCAATCCGACCCGTCATTACTTCTTGTTTATTCCCTTACAGGAGGCAGAAATCCTCCTTGATTGGATAGATAATACACGATTACGCCAAAAAACGCTACAAAGCATGACAGCTCAGTGGGAACCCATCCATAGCAGCAGCTTCAAAACCTCGCTTCGAGCCCGACTTCCGGAACCTCACCGCACCCCACCGCGACACCAGGAGTACTTGTAGAAGGAAACGCCACATGCTTGGGCTAACTTAGCTAGTAATGCTTGAAACCAATATGGAGGGCATCGTGACAATAGTACTTCCGGGAACCAATATCGAAGTGCCGGACGCCGACCAGATCCCGACCGGCGGAGGATATACCGGGTTCAACTCGGTGAACCTCCAGGAAGCCTATATCTGCAGGAAGTTCGAGGTGAAGCGAAGCCAGATAGGCCGAGGCTGGGGAAAGCCGGTGCTCCAGAGAGCGCCAAATGGCGATCTGGTGGCCACCGGGTTCCGCAGCATTCGCAAGAACCGCCAGCCACAGTACCCTTACGCGGATGAGGAGGCGGCACTGTTTACCTCGCACGACAACGGGGAGACCTGGAGCGAACCGCGCTTGCTCAATATTCCGGGCAGGCCGACCCAATTCACCATCCTGAAGAACGGCAACGCCATACTAACAACTCTGGACTTCTACGAAGGCGGAATGAACGGCCCTCTGTACTACAGCGACGACGGCCTGCAAACATTCCGCGAGGCCGAGGTGGCCTGGGATGAGTTTGTCGAGGACAAGCGCGAGGGTGTGGTCTATGGTTACGGGGAAACCAACGGAATCCTCGAGATGCCGGACGGGACGCTCATCAACATCGGCTTCGCAATCTGCCACCCCCTCCTCAAGTACACGGACTTCAACGCCTACGTCATTCGCTCTTACGATGGCGGGAAGACCTGGGGCGACGCTTCTTTCATAGTCAATACCGATGAGGTGGAACTGCTGAGGCTTGAAGACGGCAGGCTGCTGGGCTTTGCTCGGGTGGACACTCTGTACTCGCGGGATGTGTGGGGGCAAGGCGGAAAGATCGGCGAGGGCGGTGACCAGATGGCGCTGATGGAATCGACAGACGATGGGCGCACCTGGACCGAGCCAAAGCCTATTGGACTTGGGATGGGCCAGATACCCGCGTTTCCGCTCATCTACCCGGACGGCCGGATGATACTGGTCTACGGCAACAGGCAGTTCCCATTTGGGATTCAGGCCATCGCCAGCCGCGATATGGGCAAGACCTGGGACTTGGACAACTTCCTGATGCTCTCCTATGCAAGCTGGGACAACTACGGCGGCCATCCGCGAAGCCTGATTCTGCAGGACGGAAGCATCATCACGGGTTACTATGCCAGGTATTTCAAAGACAACCCGGATACCATCAACGAGGACCTGGTGTCCCACTGCCTCCGCTGGACACCGCCGGCGGATTGGCCGTAAGCTCCAGGGCGGAGATAACCAGGTTCCGCTCCGGGCGCTGGGCGATGACCTTCAAATTCCACAGCGGAGACCCGGAACTGGGCGCGAAGGCGTAGTCTGTCTTCCTATTGGGGGGCTCTTTCGGGATTTCCGGAGCGGTTGTAAGGCTAGCTGTTCTGTCGACAGGCTCATGGTCGCTCCCCAAATCCCAAAAACTAGCTCGATCCATCCACGGATTTCCACTCGCCAGAGTCGCGATCCCCTTTGTCCGCCCGCATAATAATCGGGCCCAATACGAGCGCGGTCGTGGCGCAGACTGTGGCTCCAAGGCGAACGGTCCACGGCACCCCGATGTAATGCGCCACCGCCCCCGCCAGGAAGCTGCCGACCGGCGCGAGGCCCATAAAGGTCAGGGTGTACGCGCTCATTACTCTGCCGCGCTTGTCGTCGGGCGTGGATGTCTGGATGAGGGTGTTGGTGAGGGCCATGTTTGTCATAATCCCCCATCCGGCAAAGGGCAGCAAGCACAAGGCGGCAGGCATGCTGCGAACAAACGAAAATGCGACCATCGTGGAGCAGAAGACTATGTTGCCCACCAGCAGCAGCCTGGATTTTCGCGGGAAATTGCCGAGGTGCGAGAGGGTAATGGCTCCGGCAAACGCACCAACACCGATTGCCGACATCAGGTAACCCAGTTGCGCAACGTCACCGCCCAGCAGTTCCTTGGCAAATATCGGCATCAGCACCGCGTATGCAGTCCCGAATATGCTCACTGAGGCTGTGAGGCCCAGCAGTGACCCCACCATCGCGTTGTGGCGGATGAACCGCAGCCCTTCCTTCAGCCCCTGCATTGGCGACTCGATGGATGGCTTCGGCTTGCGCGTTACCCTCATCATCAACAGGCCAATAATCACCGCTATGTAGCTGATGCCGTTCAGGAAGAACGCCCCCGCCAGCCCTACCGCCGCAATCACCAGCCCGGCAACCGCCGGTCCCGCGATTCTTGCGCCGTTGAACATGGCTGAGTTGAGCGCGATGGCGTTGGGCAGGTCCTCGCGACCGACCATCTCGATCACGAATGATTGCCGCGTAGGGGCATCCACGGAGTTCACTGTCCCGAGCAGGAAGCCCACGGCCATCACGTGGTACACCGTGACAATCTTCCAGTGGGTGAGCGCGGCGAGGGTCAGGGCCAGCAGCATCGCGCAGATCTGGGCAAGCACCAGCACAGAGCGCTTGGAGTACCGGTCGGCAAGAACCCCCGCAGGCAGCGAAAACAGCAGCACCGGCAGCGCGCTGATTCCCGACACAATTCCCATCATAAGGGCCCGGTTGCTGGGGTCGGTAAGCTGGAGCACGAGCCACCCGTGCGCAACCTGCTGCATCCAGGTGCCGGTGAGGGAAACTAACTGGCCGGAGAAGAAGAGCCGGTAGTTGTGGTGCCTGAACGCGCTCAACTGCCGAGGCAGCCCGGAGAAGCGCGCAGAGGCCTTGCCTGGGGACTCTGAGTCCGGCGTGGGTTGTGGTTGAGGACATTCCTCGAATTCGGGATCACTCACAGCATTGTTACCACCAGGCTCTATGGTACAGCAATTCATAGGATAGCGGCAAACCGACATTCCCGTGGCTCCCAACTCGGAACCCGGAACCCCTTGCCCGCAGGCGCGCAGTTTGACACCCGCACCCTCCGAGCCTATAATCATGTAGTAAACAAACAGCCCTGAGGGCTTTGCATAGGCATTGGCAGCTAACGGGCGAGGAGGTGATCGAACTGAGAATACGATTAAAGGAAATTAGACGGTCGCAGAAACGCGCCCAGGATAGATTCAAAGCGAAGAATCTGGCCGAGAATCAGACCAACAACAAAAAGAAGTAATTGCAGCCCCACGGGGTTGTTCAGGCTTGACCGGGAGCGCGCCACGCAGTTTGGGCGCGCTTCTTGCGTTTATTGCGCCAGGATCGGCTCCACGCACGTCTCAGAGTTGCGGTCCACCAGCCTGCTGGTCTTGGTCTGCTCGTTGAACTCTACCCAGATGCAGTTGTCCACGGCATCGTGGATGGACTCGATGTGGGTGATAACTATCATCTGCTCGAACCGGTTCTTCAGGTTCTGCAGCAGCGTGAGCACGTTGTCCCGGCGGATGTCGTCCAGCGACCCAAACACCTCATCCAGCACCAGGATAGAGCTGGTCTGCCCGGCGCGACGGGTGATCATATCAGACACCGCCAGCCTCAGCGCCAGGTTCAGAACATCCCCTTCGCCGCCCGACAGCACCGGCTTGATCTCACCATCATCCCGAATCCTGGCCTGGTAACTGTCATCGATCTCGACAACGTCGTACCTGCCGTCCGTCATCACGGAAAGCAGTTCACTCGCGGTAGCCTCAAGCTCAGGTCGAGCGCGGTCGTTGAGGTCTGCCCGGAGCTTGTCGAATGCCTCGGACAGCCGGCTCAGATACTGCCGCATGACCCTCTTGTCCTTCAGGTCTGTCTCTTTGCGCTTGAATGCGTCGAGGTCGCTCTTTGCCTGTCCCAGCATTTCCTGCGCTGTCTTGGTCTCACCCTTGGCTCTGGCAACTTCCACATTCGCCGCCCCAAGCCCGCGGTTCAGATCATCGAACTTACGCACGACCTCCGCACGCTGCTCGGCAGAGAATCCCAACTCAGCCAATTCCTTCTCGGTCCCC
Organism: uncultured bacterium; assembly: GCA_964611645.1. Classification (GTDB taxonomy): domain Bacteria; phylum Armatimonadota; class UBA5829; order UBA5829; family UBA5829; genus CAZTAO01. The sequence continues at coordinate 10,792 of CAZTAO010000071.1, forward strand.
AGAGACTCCGCCGTTGACTCCGAGATTCGCACGCTCAACTCAGACTTGCTCCGCTGCAGGTCAGGTTCGCGCTCCAGGGTCTTCTTCAGCCCGATGGATTCCTCGAACACCGGCCTGAGCTTCTCGCCGATCTGCCTTAGCTCATCATACCGAGCCTGGTCGAACCCGGACGGCAGTTTCGCCAGATTCCCGCGAAGCTCGCCCACCTGTCGCGCCAGCCGAACCACGTCAGCCTTGACCCCGGCCAGTTCCGATACTCTCGCATCAGCCTCCGACTTCCGCTTGCGGGCCTCGGCGATCTCACTCTCTAGCTTGGTCCGCTTCTCCGATATCGCAGCGGCAGCCCCGCGCTCCGACTCCAGCTTCCCCTGGTCCTGCCGCAAGCTCGCGACTCGCTTCTCGGCCTCTTCGATCTCACCATCGAACCTGGCTAAAACCGAGGCGAGCTCCTCCGCCAGCGGTCTCTCGCAAGTAGGGCAAGCCCCATCGGCCCCGGCATCCGCCATGGTCTGGCGTCTAGCGCGGAGGTCTGCGACCGCAGCGTTCTCGGTCTTGATCCTGGTGTCCAGAGACGCGGCCTCACTGACCAGCCGGTCCCGAAGCTGCCGCTCTTCATCCTGCAAACGCCGCAGTTCCTGCTCATCAGCCGCAAGGCTTGCAGCCAACTGCGCCTGCAAGGCGAGAGCATCGCTCAGGCCTTTCTCCTTCGCGGCAAGTTGGTTCGATTGCGACTCCGCGGAGGTTATCTGGCCCAGAATCTTCTGCCGTTCGCTGTCGAACTTCTGAAGCTCCGCCAGAGCCTTGTACTCCTCGCCAGCCTCGCGCCGACGTTCCAGGTCGCCCTTCATCTCTTCCAGCCTGGCGCGGTTCCGGGCTATCTGGGCAAGCTCAGCCTCGACTGCCGCAAGGTCCTTCTTGTCGCGCTCCAGCCTGACTTTTATGCTCTCCAGCGACCTCCGCAGCGTGTCATCCCGCTTGCACTTCTCGTCCAGAAGCTCTTTCCTTGGGTTGATCTCTCCAAGCTGCGCCGTGAGCTTGTCCCGCGACTGTTCGGCCATCGCCGCTTCCGCCTGCGCGTCCTTGAGCCGCTTCTCGGACTCCGCTATCCTGGCGGCCAGTTCGTTGGGGTCAGGCAGACCCTGCTCCAAACCCTTGATCTCGCGGTCCAGGCTCTTGCGCTCCTCGTTGGCCTCATCGCGCGACTTACTCAGCCTCTCGTAACCCAGCATCCGGCTGATTGCCGCCGCCCGTTGCCTGCCATCTTTGTCCGCCATAAACTCAAGCTGCTTCTGGCTGGTGAAAAAGCTGGTGAAGAATGCGCTGTAGTCCATCCCCAATAGGTCGGTGACGCGCCGGTTGACCTCGCTCACCCCCGTGGACATCACCCTTCCGTCAACCTCCAAGGCCGCCGTGCTGCCTTTGGTCGGATGGATGGTGCGGGTGACGGTGTAGTTCTGGCTGTGAATCTCGAACCCAAGCTCCACCCGCACTTCGGTGCCGCCGGGAGCTGTGGTTGTGCGGACGTCCTCATTGTTGGTGCGCAGGGCATTCTGGCCGTACAGCGCCCAGGAAATCCCCTCCAAAACGGTGGACTTCCCCGCGCCGTTAGGCCCAATGATGCCTGTCAGACCGTCCGTAAAGGCGATCCGGGTGTCGACGTGCTGTCTGAAGTTGGTCAGGTTAAGCTCAATCAGCCTCAAAGCTACTCCACCGCCCTATAGATGGTGCACCGATGGTGCGCGATTTGCAATCGCGCACCCAAAGAACGACACCGATTGCAGATGCATCGGGCTCGTCTTCTGTTTCGGTCGCGATTGCAAATCGCGACCGATCATGGGGCCGATCATGCTTCCCCCGCCTGATGCTTGGTTATGTACGCTCTGCCCACACTCACAAACCGGCTCCGCTCGAGGTCTGCCGAAAGCTCGAAACTCTCCGCAAACTCATCCCACTCCTGCACCAGCGTCCGACCTTCTTCGGTCGATCCATCCGCCCGAACGCGCTGATCCGCCTGTGGGGGACGCATCTGGAGGTCAAAATGCAGAGCCTCGGCCCGTATCTGCCGTATGAACGCATAGTCCAAATCCACCTGCTGCGCCCGCAGTATATTTTCCACCACCAGCCGCACGATCTTATCCGCGTGACCGTGACGGATAGACTCCACCCGCTCCCGGATCATCAGATTGATCTCCTCCACTGTCCGCCCAGCCGCGTCCACCGGCCTCAAACTCACCACATCCCGGGTCTTGACCTCATGAAACGCAACCAGCTTCCGCTGGTCGACATCCCACTCGATGAACCCTTTTCGCTCGCAGGACTCGGCCTCCCTCCAGAGACTCGTGCTGGTAAACTCCAGAGAGCCTGAGTAGTAGGAATTGTCGGCGAGGCGCTGGTGGCAGTGGAAATGCCCACAGGCAATATAGTCCCAGGCGTCCTTGGTGGCTGTGGTAAGGGGAATCTCGTGCATATCGTACGCTTCCCGCATAATTCCTTGGACTGTCCCATGTAATACCAATATGTTGTGCGTGCTATTGGGGTCGGGTTCGATCCTCAGCGATTCCATCTGCTGCAACGCCTTGTGCGGCAAACAGAATACTGAAGTATCCAACTGGGGTAGGGGAACCTGCACGAACTCGGAATGCGCCACGTGGATATCCGGCAGATTCGCAAACAGGTCCAGAATACAGCCGGTATCAGCCGACCGGGGCGAATCGTGGTTCCCGCCGATGATAACAATAGGCGCGGCAGTCTGGCTCCTCAAAGCCACGAACTCCCTGAAAGCCCCCTGGATAGTAAGATTGCTGGGCCGCACCGCGTTGAAGAGATCTCCCGCGATTACAATCAAGTCAGGCTGAATCTCAGCCAGCTTCGCCAAAGCCTGCCGGAAAGCCTGAAACACATCCGCCTCCCGCCGGTTAACCCCCTGGCTGGTAACGCGATTGTATGCCCGGTAACCTAGATGAACGTCTGCCAGATGCGCTAGTCTCATTGGTCTCACTCTACTATGGATGAACAGGATGGAGAGGATCGATGCTTCTTTAGTATAGGGCATGAGGGGGATTGGACGCCAGTCGGTCGTGCCTATGTGGAATGTGGTCATTCCGACGCAGGAGGAATCTGCTATTTCTAACCTCTAGCCCCTAGAAAGTTGTAGCGTGTTCCACATCTCTAAAGAGATGTGGTATTTGACACGGTACAAACCCCTTACCTGAAGCGTGTGAATTACCGCATCAGCGGGGTAACCAACAACACCCCCTGCTGGTTTGTTGATGATAAAGGGGCGAATGGGGGAAATGACACGGGAGGGAGGGTATAGTCTCACCCCGGTGTTTCGGGATTTGAGCGGTTCATTCCGCCACGGCTGCAATTTCGCACCATGTAAGCGGAAATCCCGAAACTTAGTCTTCTCGCGCGGAGGGTTTTTGTTTCGGGATTTCCGGACGGCTCGAGGGTCTGTGCTCCTGGCGGTAGCTCAGTTGTCCGTCCTCAAATCCCGAAACACCGAGTCTCATTGGTCTCACTTCAGATGGATGAACAGGATTGATGCTTCTTTAGTATAGGGCATGAGGGGGTGGGAGTGGCAAGTTTGCCACCGTTAGTCAGAGGTGCTTGCAATCGTTGGCTCATGGGACTAATATTACACAGGAACTGCAGGTCAACTCATCTCGTGTGAGGAACTCCTCATGATTCGACTGCATCTGTACTTGCTCGCTCTGGTGTTATTGCTATTGTCAGCGTTCATGGCCTCTACTGAGGCTGCTTCCTCTGGCTCCACTATTCCCGCTGCCCCGCCCCCTGCGCTTGGCGAGAACGACCAGCGCTTGGCTCAGAAAGTCAGCCTGGAGACATGGCACACCCCCTTGAAAGCAATCCTCGCGGAGCTGTCGCGCAAGACAGGCGTGACCCTCAACTGCGGCTACAACAAGAACGACTGGCAGGTCCGAGACCGCAAGATGAACATCTTGGTCAGGGATGTCAGCATTCTTGACCTGATGAACTCGATTGCGTCCGTGATGAAGTTTCAGTGGTCGGTGAATAATGAAGACAATCCCACAACCTACAGGCTCTGCGTTGACCGCGCTGTTCTGCTGAAACTTCAGACAGAAACTGCCAGGCGGGAGGCTGAGTTCAAGGCTGAGGAGAGGAGACGAAGGACGGGGTTGGTGGAGGACCTGGCGAGGGTTGCGGATTTCCACGAGGCTGACCTCAGGCTGCTCCGGCAGAGCAACCCGTATCTGTATTTGTGCGCCAAGACAGGTTTCGCTGAGTTCCTGACTCAGATGTTCTCGGAGGATCGACGGTTCAGGGACACTTTCATCAACGCCGACAGGAACCTCATTCCAAAGATGACGGTGCTCTCACCTGGCACCCGGCAGCTATGCGCGGACGTCATCCGGGAAGCCTATCCGATTGATAGGCTGGACCACGGACGAGGCCCTCTACCGGATGACATCGACAAGATCATATCCGAGCGCAGCGTGCACATGCAGATGATCCCGCGCAATATGGAATGGAACTTCCGGATCCAACTGCAAGACTTGGGATCCATCACCACCAATCTGGGTTCTGGCACCCACTACATCGGCTGGCTGAGGGACCCCAACGCGAAATCGACTCAGTTGTGGGCGGACTATATTCTCAAAGCTGCAGACGGGACTATGGACATCCAGGACTACTACAACCATTACCGCCCCGAGGGATATGAGGCTAGAAGAGAGGATTCCAAGCAGATAGAGTACTACTTCGCATACGATCCCGAGGACCAGCACTCCGACGAACCCGAGTTGCACAGGAAGATACAGATCAAGATGACCGACGAGATAGCCAAGCTCAAGGCGCGGGAACTGGAGGCCTATGGCAGCCAGGCAATTGACAGGATAAACTACCAGACCGACCTGCGCCTCCTCTCAAGTGCCTCTGGGCTGAACATCGTGTCGGACAGCTTCGCCGTTGTGGCCGGGCAGATGAACCTAATTAACGGAGAGCGGGAACTGGTCGAAGTCCTGGCCGATCTGGTCGAAAAGTGCAGGTGCAACTGGAAGATGCAGGGTTCAACCCTGGAGGTCTGCCGCAGGGACTGGTTCCGCAGGCGCAATTCGCAGATTCCTGATGAGTGGATCGCACCGTGGCGCGAGGAAGTGAAACGCACCGGCACGGGAACTCTGGATATGTATTGCCAAATGGCGGCTCTTCGCGACGAGCAGATAGAGGAGAATATCAGCAGTGACCCGCTTCTGAGCCCGATAATCGGCGATTGGTGGTCATATGGCAACAACCAGGGATTCGCCAAATTCTATCAGCAGCTAAACGACCAGCAGCAGAAGCTCATCTTCACCAAGCCCGGCCTGGCGCTCAATATGCTCAGCCCGATGCAATATCCATACTATGCCCAGATGTTCCACTATGGCAGCCGCCACACCTGGGACACGGAGGAGTTCAACGACCCTGGCAGCAAGCAGGTGAGAATCCGTGGCGGCCTGACCACCCAGAAAGACGGGAGCTTGGAATACTGGTTTCAGGCAGAACTCACCAGACCCGACGGCAGCACAAAAGAAGAGATATGGCAGATACCGATACCCATCAACGTAGGAAAGCAGTAGTGATTCTGGTAGCTGCGGAAACGCCGCCAAGCACGATCGAGGCTAGTTCCATATTCCCTTTCCGGGCTTTCTCCCATTTCGTGTTTTCGTGATTACGCGCTTCCTCGTTACTCAATCCTGGAATGGGTCGCTGGCATCAGGCTCAGGCACTACCTTCACCTGCACCGCACCACCCGGCCCAGCCATCACCCCCGCCTTCTTCCGAATCCGGCTGCGGAAATAGCCCATCACATCGCCCGGTTTCTGCTGGATGGTCTCGTTCATGGCCTTGATGATCTCGTCCTTGTCCGTGGAGTCCGCTACGGCATCCTTCACAATCCCCCGGGCGAGGTCGCTGTCCAGTCTGCGGAGGTTCTGCCACACGGCCTCTTCCAGCGGCAGGTCTTGCGCGCAGGGGAACATCTTGATGCCATCCGGCCCGCGCAGCACGTTGGGCCTCGGGAACTTTACGAATATGGGCTGGTTGAAGTGCGGGTGTCGGATCATTAGCTGGCCCTTCGAAAGGGTCGCCAGCTTCTCCTTGGTCGCCTGGGTGAGCACCTGGTAGCCCGGCGTGGCAAGCTCATCCATATCCATCCGGCCATACACGCAGGTCGCGCTGTTGCCGACCACCCGTTTGTGCACCTGGCTCCTGAACTGCTGCGCCGAGAACAGCACCAGCCCCAGATACCGCCCGCGCTCGGAGATATCCAGCAGGGTCTGCTTGAGGTAGGTGTCCGGGCCATCGGACGGCGCGTACTTGTTCAGCTCGTCCACAACCACGATCACATGCTTCACACCCAGCGACCCCATCTCCAGCCGCTGCCTGAGCTCCGAGACAATCCTCGTGAAGACCAGGTCCTGCGCCTGCGGGTCCACATTGGCGACATCCACCACATAGACCGTCCTGTCCTGGAAGCTCCCCCAAGGCAGGTCCGACCGGAACTCATCCGGGCTGATCAATCCCTTGTAACGGGTGCTGAGGTTGGATAGGCGGTTGTGGACCTTGCGGATGGTGGCGTAGTGATGGGTCTTCCACTCAGACCGGTTCGTCTCTTCCATTTCCTTGAGCACCGCGTCGAACCACCGCCCCAGGTCCTGGAAGTTCTTTACACTTATCTGCGCGCCCCGCACCTCACTGGTCTGGTCAACCACTCGCTCCTTGATGAACTGGATCAGGGCGTCGGCTTTGGCATCGACATCATCCCGGTTCAGCACAACCTCGGTGAACTCCAGCACATCCATCAAACCCCACGACAGCGGCTTCACGGTGGAGACGAGGTCGGGATGGGTACGAAGTGTGTTCAGGTTTACCCGGTCATTCTTGAACGGCGCGAAATACTCTACATTCTCAAACGGAGTCGCCGCGACTCCCAGCCGCTCGTACATCGTCATGTCCGTGTCTTCAAAGGCGCTGATGCCGTGCTTGGCGTAGAGGTCGGCATACTGGCTGCCCGGCTCTGCCCTGGCGGGGAAGTCCAGGAACAGCATATCCGAGCCTTTGACATTGAAGCAGACCACCGCGATATCTTCCTTGTAGCTGTCGAAGATGCTCCGCAGCAGGAACTCCACGGTGCTGGTCTTGGTGGCCAGGCCTGACACGCCGGTGATGTTGAAGTGGGCGGCTTCCGGCCCCAGCAGGAACTCCGCATCCAGATACACCGACGACAGCATCTCCGCGTTCTGATACAACCCGACCGGTATCTCCGACTTCCCGAGATAAGAGTCCATCCGCAGCGCCTTAGCAACGGCAATATCATCCGCCAGAAACACCGGCGCAACCGGCACAGGCTGCATCGGTTCCTCCGGATCGACTCTCAACACCGCCGCCCGGTAGCACTTTACCTCGGGCCGCAGAGTTGGGGGCTCGGTCTGCGGGTCACCCTCGGAACCGATGTAGTCGTGGATAGCGGATTGCAGGTCGGTGAACCCGAACCCCTCCACCACCACGCCATACACCTCAAGGTCGCCCTTCTTGACCAGCACCAACGTCCCAATGCCGACCTTGGAGTCATCCGCAGTCCAGAACTGGAAGCTGTACGCCGTGCTTGGGTTAGCCTCAGTCGCAACCACTCTACCAATCTGCTCAAGCTCCATACAGCCTCCTTATTACCCCAACCCCATCAGCGCCGCATCCAGCATTATCGAGGTCGGCGCGAGGCTGCGGAGGTACATCTCGCAGTCTCGGATGGGGTATATCATTCGGTCCCACCTGGAATCCGGGAGGCTCAGCGGGACTCTCTCCGCCAGCACCCACCGGGACAACTCATCCGCCATGTCAACAGTCCGCCGGGTCGCCGGGGCCTCGATGCGGATCAGACCGAAGTACATATCCCGTCCATCATTGGGCCACATCCTCAGATACCAGCTATACACCGCCGGCCTGTTCCTGCCCTCCGGCACAAACACCGCGCTCCGCTCACCTGCTTTCAGGTTCAGGATCTTTTTCTGGTCTTCGCCGGTGAAGTACTGCGAGGCGTGGCTTTTGATCAGCCCGATGACATTGGGCTCCTCGAAATCGGAGTGACACCTGGGCAGCGAGCCATCCACAACCAGCCAACCATCCCCATCGCTTCCCTCGAACCATTCCCGTGCCAGCTTCGATTCCAGCCTGTCGCGCTGGTTGGTTATCTTGCTCTTGGCGGCCTCGCGGAGCATCAGCGGGTGATCGTCAGGCTCCTTGCCCTCGACCGAGGTATCTACCGCCCGCACCCCCGGCGCCTGCAGCATCTCCAGTCCCGGGAAGCCAAATGGATAATACAGCGCTTCCACCGCGTCGTGGCTGTGCTTTCGCATGAGCCTGTCGGTCCCGCGCTTACGGATTACCGCCGCCACATAGCCATAAACAATAGGCGCCATTCCCACATAAAGGAAAGAGCTTCGCGCCCGCTCGATTCCGTCAAGGAAGTAACCAAGCCTCCCCGGCTCAGACGGCCCCACGCTGGTTGCAGTCATCCCCGCCGCCTGATCCACCAACCTCGCGCGAAGCTGGTTCGGCGGGTTCTGGGTAGATGGGGCGTCATCGCCGTACATAGGCTGCCCGCGAACCACGTGCAACTCGGGGTTTGGAACACTTCTGAGGTGGGATACCAGAGACCTGAGCAAATCGCTCATTTCACGCCTGCCAAACGCACTACTTAGCTGCCCTAAAGGTACCACACGCAGGGGCGGGTGTCAAATTGGGTGATGGGTTTTGGGTGTTAGGTGTTGGCAGGAGTCAGCGGAAAGCAGAGTAGCAGAGAGCGTGACTCCTTCTCCTGAGGAATCCCTCGGCAAGCGATCTGACGCTTACTACCTACAGACGCCAAAACGCCCCAGCAGTTTCCTGCTGGGGCGTCCTGTAAAATGAATCCTGGCGGC
>CAZTAO010000072.1:0-19630 GCA_964611645.1 uncultured bacterium
GTCACCTGGACTTTGTCTACAATGGCGGGGTAGTCGTTCATCAGCTTGGCGTGCAAAATCTCTCCCAAGTGCGCGATCTTGAAGCCGCGCTCCTTGGCGTTCTTGCTGATCCTGATCCAGATAATATCGCGCTGGCCCATGTGCCAGATGCCTTCAGCGCCGTTGATCAGGTGGTGAATCTGTCGTTCGAGAATCGACTCGAAGTCCGGCTGCATCTTTCGACCAGCCACCTCGACCCATATCCCCAGCGGCAGCGCGGTGCCTTCTTCGATGTCGTCCACTTCAGGCCCGACCACGGTTATCTTGCCGTCCTGGACTTCATCCAGATCGAGCGTCGTCACATACTCAAACGCAGGAGTCCGGTTTCCGCCGAACTCGACGAAAGTCTGCTCCTTGCGGATTCGCTCGCCCTCGAAAGCAGCGCCAAATGCCACGGGAATCGGCACCTTGGTGATCTTGACCTTGCAGCCCCTGACCTCCAACGCCTTCTCCACGATATGCTCGTGAGGAACGCTGGAAACCACGTGCTCGTAGGTGCAGATGCCTGTAGGCAGTATCTGTGGGATGGCGGTGTCGGCGATGGTCGGGAACCCGTAGGATATCGCGCCGGCTGCGGCTGCATATTTGACTTCGTCCACTTCGCCCAGCGCCAGCACGAACGCGAATATCCTGTCTTTGTTGTACTTCAGGTTCCGAGCGTAGTCTCCGGGCTGGACCCCACCAAACGACAGCGCGGCCCTGTTGGCAAACCCCAGGGCGTAGATAGCTGCAGACGTTTCCTTCCCGAATGGAACAAGCCGGGTGTCCCAGCCAACCTCAACTCCAGCCTCGACCAACTGCTCGGAGAACGAGACCCCGTTGACGTGGCCCGCCATGAAGACGTAAAGGTTCTTCTCCTGGAGTTCCCGCGCTATCTTGACCGCTATCTCCTTGTTGGGAGCAGCCCCGACAACCGCCGCAAACCCGGGAGCGGACCCATCGACAAACTCGATGCCGCGTTCCCGAATGATCACGTCGCTCGCCGCGCCGAGCCAGATTCCGTTAACAGGGTGGGGGCCCAGCAGGTACTTGCACGCTTCGATCATCTCGAATGCGAAGAGTGTGGCCATTCCGGCGTCCAGTGTGGAACCCAGATACGGCAGCCAGACATTCTCGGAAACCTTGCACGGAAGCAGCGTTCTGCATTCCTCAAGCACAGGCTCCATGTCCGAGAGCCTCTCTACCTGGACACCCAAGAGGGAGTTGATTACCGGCAGTGAGTAGGTGGTATCAGGGAAAGCGACTGGGAAATCAGCGCCCTTTTCCGCGATAGCCCGCGCGACAATCTCCTCGGCTTCCTTGACCACTTTGTATGCGCCCTGAATCGCGGACGCCGCTATTATCTTGCTCATTACAGTTCCCTGCGCTCCTTCATATCAAGGAGTTTGCGCTCTCGCTGCTTGTTGATTCCAAGCGCGTCTCTCTTTTTCTCGATGTGCTCAAGCATCTTCCCTGCAGCTTCCATCGGATCGGATATCCAGGCAAACTTCCCGCCTACGATGTCCTCAAGGCCCTCGGTCAGCAGCTTGTTCACATTCTCGCTGCCCTCCACGTAGAATGGATGCCCCAGCACAACATACAGCCCGCTGGCAACGAAGTAGTTGGCGATGGCGACTGCCTTTTCGCTCATCCACTCAGGCGCCGCCCCCGCAACCGGCAGGTCGGAGAGGTCTTCTCCCAACCCGCCTTCGGCCAAGACGTATGTCGCAGCCATTAGTATGCGGCTATTGTCCACGCACGATCCCATATGCAGCACCGGCGGAATGCCGACCGCCTCACAAACTTCTCTCAGGCTCGGCCCGGCCATTTCCAGCGCCGCCTCGGGGGTCAGCAGGCCTGCCTTGGCGCAGGCGATTGCGGAGCACCCGGTTTGGAGCACCAGCACGTTGTTCTTGATGAGTTCCTCGACCAGCTTCACGTGGTAGTCGTCGGTGTTGGACTTGGGGTTGCTGCAGCCGACTATTCCAGCTATGCCCCGGATGCGGCCGTCGATGATGGCGTCGTTGAGAGGGCGGAACGTGTGCCGGAACCGGCCACCGAGCATGTGGTATATAGTCTCATTGGAGAACCCGGCCACCAGGTCCATCGAGTGATCTGGTATCTTGACTTTGCCCTGGTCGCGCTTAGCGAAGTTGTCGATGGCATCCGTGATCAGGCGCTTGGCGTGTTCGTAGCCGTGCTGGACTTCAAATGTAATCTGCTCGGCGTCGAAAGTCTGCGCGATCTCGGAGGTGCTGACCAGCTTGGTGTGGAAGCATTTGCTTACCTCCGCCAGACTCGGCATGACGCACTGCACGTCCACGATCATCATTTCGACCGCGCCGGTGAGAATTGCCAACTCCTGCTGCATGAAGCTTCCTGCAATCGGCAAGCCGTGCCGCATGAGGACTTCGTTTGCAGTGCAGCAGATGCCCGCCAGATTGATGCCTGCAGCGCCCTTGGCCTTTGCGTATGCCAGAATCTCCGGGTCGGTTGAGGCTATCGCCAGCATCTCGGACAGCGTAGGCTCGTGGCCGTGAACTATGATATTTACCTTCTCAGTGGAAAGCACCCCAAGGTTGACCTTGCTCCGCACCGGCTGAGGCGTGCCGAAGAGAATGTCTGAAGCGATGGTCGCGGCCATCGACCCGACCCAACCGTCCGCGAGGCTGCACTTCAGCCCGCCCATTATGAGGTGGCGGTAGTCATGGTCGACGCCCATGTGGGTCCGGTGCATAAGCTCAACAACCGATGAATCGATACCGTGCGGCTGAATTTCCAACTTCTCCCAGAGCGCCTGCCTCTTGAGCGGAGCGAGCTTGAGGGTGGGGTTTGGATCGTCGGAGTAGGCAAACTGCTTGAGGAAGAAGTCCGCCAGGTCGCCCGCGATATCAAGGTCATCGCGGTCCGCAGTCTCGATCCCGAACTCCTCGGCCCATTCCCGCAGCATTCGCGGGTCGGCTATCTTGTACTGCCCGCCTTTGCCCTGGGAGACAAGCTTCAGGGTCTTGACCACCATTCTGCCGTGGTCGGAGTGGGCGGCCGTTCCGGCGGCGATCTCCCGGAGGAGGTTGCGAGCGGTGATGGTATCCGCATCCGCTCCGCAGATCCCCAGCGGAGCCTTTGGGGTAATCCTGCACGGCCCCATGTGGCACAGCCTGCAGCATACGCCGGTCATCCCGAACTTGCACTGAGGCTGCTGAGTCTTGTACCTGTCCCAGACAGTGCTCACGCCCTCACATTGGGCATGCTCAACCATCTCATTGATCGCGCCGTCTATAGAGACCGCGACCGCTTCTTTCTTTTCGTCAATTACCGTCATAACCCGCTGGTGACTCCTTCTTGGTTTTTCGGGATATGAGGGGCGAAAACTGGCTCTCGATCAGCGCACTTCACTTCCGACCGCCCCGGATATCCCGAAACGACTGCTCTATACACCCGACTCTGCTTTCGGGATTTCCACTTTGTTCAAATCCCGAAAGACCCTCCGGCGACTCTCTCCAATATGCTGTCCATCGTTGTCCGCGCCGCTGACCCGCCTGACACGCGCGCAATCGGTTCGCCGCTGCCGTCGGTGTCCGCGATTTCCTGGTCCATCGGCAGGACCCCAAGCAAATCCAACCCGCTGGCTTCAACTGCGGCTCTCACGCCGTCCGGCAGCACTCCACCAGGCACGCGGTTGACTATCAGGCCTCTGAAGCTGACCGGCGTTCCCATCTCGGTCGCCAACTCGTTGATGCGCTTGGCGGTATTGACTCCCCGCACAGTGCAGTCGGACACGATGAACAGGCAATCGATGCTGAGGACCGTGCGGCGGGAAATGTGCTCCATACCTGCTTCGCTGTCTATCACGACTGCTTTGTAGTTCTCGGCAACCTTCTTCAGAACATCGCGCAGGACATTGTTTGCGTAACAATAGCAGCCCGGCCCTTCCGGCCTGCCCATGACCACGAGGTCGTAGCCGCTCTCCTCGACAAGAGCGTTCTGGACGCAGATGTCGAGATACTCCTGCTTTCCGATCCCGCTCAGTTCGGCCACTTTGTTCCGCGCGTCTTCACGGATGCCGCCGACTGTTGCCGCGAACTCGACCCCAAGCGCTTCGTTGAGGTTGGCGTTTGAATCGGCGTCGACGGCCAGCACCGGCACTATGCCCTTGGCGACGAGCCACTGTATGACAAAGGTGGAGATGGTAGTTTTGCCGACTCCGCCTTTGCCGGTTACCGCAATCGTGAATGCCATTGTTAGCTCATTCGCTCCTGCAGCGCTTTGCTCAGTTGGCCGAGTAGTGAGAAGACTTTCTCAGCGTCAGCTACCGGCAGGCTGCCGGTTCCGCAGGAGGGGGTGACGAACGCCTGGTCGGTGATGAGCTTCTTGTCCAACCCGGTGGCCTTGGCGAGGTTGTCTACAACAGCGTCGAACTTCTCGATCAGCGACTCGACAGTCTGCGCTTGGATCTTCTCGCTGTTGGTCGGGACAACTCCCCACGCCAGGTACTTGCCGGCTTCCAGGTGCCGCTTGACCGCCTCGGGATACAGGGCAATGGTCTCGCCGAAGTCGAACGCGTCGAAGTTCACAATGTCTACTCCGGCATCGATGAGGATGGACCATTCTGTGTTGCCGCAGCAGTGGATGCCAGCCAGCGCGCCTTCGGCATGAACGGCTTCTATGACTTCGTTGAGCGTTGCGACAACGTCTTCGCGTGCTACGCTGACATAAGTGGAGGAACCAAAGGCAGACAGGATCGGCTCGTCGATGAAGCAGATGATGTTGTCCGCGTATGACTTGAACTTGCGAATCTGCCAGCGGCACTTCATGCTCAGGCCCTTGACCACGGCATCTTTGTAGATATCGTTGTAGTAGATGGCGCGCTTGTTTTCGTCCACGATAGTCAGGCCGAAGCTGACGGGGCCGGTGGTCTGCACTTTCACGAACGGCCGCGTGCCGCCTGCTGCCTGCAGAGCTTTCTCCAGGGCGTAGATGCCTTTGGAGAAGTCCGGGCTGATGGCGAACGCGTCCACGTTGTCCATCGCGAACTCTTCCATGAACTTGCTGATGGCGGCGTACGTCTCATCGGTTGTGTCGATGTACATGCGCTCTTTCTCGCGGTCGATCACTACATCCGGAAGGCCTTCGGAATACTGCACTTCCATCTGCTCGTTCATTCCCAGCGCCGGAAGCTGAGGCCAGATCGGGGCGTCGGGTATATTCGCAAGCACGACGCTCACGGCCTGGTCTGCGTCAGTATGGGGAAGACTGCCAATTGCGGTTGCCATACACTTCGGTGCGAAACTCACTTTGATCACCTCTCCATTTGTCTCGTTGGTGTTTCGGCATTTGAGCCGCAGCGGAAATGCCGAAACTATGCTGTTCCTAGAATTCCTTCTCCAAGCTACTCTTGATAAGCCTGAATGGCTCGATTAGCTCTTCCATGCCGGTGTCCAACACACACAGCCCCTGCCGCTCAGCATCGATAATCCGGCGGTCGTAGGGGATAACGCCAAGAATGCTGACTCCCGGCAACTGGCCCTGGACCCACTCGGCATCCTTCTCTGCGTCGGTTGACTTGTTGATCACAACTCCGAACTGCTTGATGCCCAACTTCGCGGCCATTTCTGTGACCCGGATAGCCGTATCCACGCTCCGCTGCCCTGGCTCCACGACACCGATCATCACATCCACGCCCATCGCGGTGCCGCGGCCCAAGTGCTCGATGCCGGCTTCCATATCCAGGATCACCACCTCATTGCTGCGCAATACTATCTCGCGCACCAGGGTCTTCAGCAGCACGCTTTCCGGGCACGCGCACCCACTGCCGGCTTTCTGAGACGCGCCAAGGACCACGAGGTTGACGCCCGCATGCTCCACGCCGTACTTCTCGGCGATACCAGTCACGTCGGGATTCAGGCTGAAGACCTGGCCAAACTGGCCCGCCTTCGCGCCCGTGCGCTCCTCGATAAGTTGGCGCTCCTGGGAAATGGTGTGGACCTTGTCGAGCAGTTCAAACGGCAAACCTAAAGCAGAAGCGAGGTTTGCATCGGGGTCTGCATCTACTGCGAGGACCTTACTCCCATCAACCGCAAAAAGCCTGGCTAACACGCCGGAAAGAGTGGATTTGCCTACTCCACCCTTTCCCGATACAGCAATCTTCAAGAGTTGGTCTCTTTCACGATGAAGCCCCCAGCGCTTGGCTGCGGGCTGCATACTGCCTTCCATCTGATATCATTCTACATCTTGTCATTGGGGCATTCAATACTTTAGGCTCGATTCGCTACCAAATTACCACGTGATACGAAGTTACAAAAGGTTCCGTGCGGGCGTTCCGAGACTGCGTTTGAATTCCCGCTATCAGGCTGTTATACTCAGGCTGCAAGGAGACGGTAATGGCTGCTGTGGCTTTCGCGCGAGCATACATCAAGTCGATGCGTCTGTACTATGCCTTTGTAACGGGCATCGCTGGATGGGTGGGGGTTTCCTTCTACCACTGGCTCCGCCCCGACCAGGTGAACTGGGTCCGCAGTTCGGTAATCCTGGCCATGCTTTTTCTGGGCTGGGGCATCAACCAGATCGTCAATGACTACCTCGGCCTGCCCGAGGACCGCATCAACGCCCCCAACAGGCCAATGGTCACCGGCGAGCTCAACGCCAAGGCGGCTATGTGGCTGACCTTCGTCTTGCTGCTTGGTGTGAGCATTGTCTCCTGGTTCCTCAACCCCTGGTCGCTGGTCCCCATCGTTTTGGGGGTTCTCCTGAATGTGCTCTACGAATACGCCAAGGCGTGGTCGCTGATAGGCAACCTGGTTTTCGGTCTGTCTATTGCTATGTGTACGGCCTATGGCTTCCTCGCGGCGGGGCCGCTACCTCATCCGGTCTTCACCCTCAACCGCGTCTGCGCTTTCCTGCTGGTTGCGCTGCTCAACGGCCTCATGACCTACTACACTTACTTCAAGGACTACCACGGCGACCTGCAGGCGGGCAAGAGGACATTCATCGTGAAGCACGGGCTGGAGAAAGCCCGCAGCGCCGGAATAATCGGGGCGTTTCTGCCGACCATCGCCTACGGCGTCTTCATAGCAATGGGGTGGATGACTCCCGAGGATGTTCTCTACAAGCAGCAGTTTATCTTCTGCGGACTGATGACCATCTTCCTTCAGTTGTGGACGGCGGTACTGTATTACCGCAGCCCCACCGGAGAGCGCACCTACTTCAGCCTGGTGACCAACATCCGGGCGTGCGTGGCTGGGCAGGTGACCCTGATCGCTATCTTCAACGGAACCCTGGCGCTGTATCTGTTCTCCGCGAGCTACGTGCTGATTGGGTTTCTGTTTGATTTGTATAAGGACTGCAGGGCGTGACGAACCGGTTCTGAGTTTTGGGTTCTGAGTTCTGAGTTGGGAATTGGTTGTGACAAGTCACTACATAACAGGGTTCGGCAAGTTCCTGGTCTACCTGAGGATCACCCTCACCGTGGCAGGGCATTATCTTGTGCGGCCTTGGTTGTTTGGGTGGTCTCCGGTTCGGTTCGTTCGGTTTCTGCGGCGGGCGCTGATACTGCTGCTGGTCTTTCGGCACAATAAGGTGGTGCGGGTTCGTGCAGCCTACAAGCTCCATCTCTACCTGCCTGCGTTCCCGACTCGCGCATTCTACTACGCCATCGAGAGTAAGCTCATCAGAACTCCCGCCCGCGCGACCACCGTGGTGTTTTCGATGACCAAGGCATGCTCCTACAAGTGCAAGCACTGCTACCAGCAGCGGGATGGCGGCCCGGACCTCGATGAGGATCTGCTTATGAAAACCGCTCGCGCGGTTCAGGACAATGGGGTGGCGCTGTTCGACATAGAGGGAGGGGAACCTCTCATGCGGCCTGAGCGGTGCCTGAAGCTGCTGCAGGTATTGGACAGTCGCTCGGAGGTGTGGCTCAACACCACCGGCGCGCACCTGACCGAAGAGATGCTGGAGCAGTTCAAGAACGCCGGCCTGTTTGGGATGATGGTGTCCGTGCATTCCCCCGACCCCGCGATACACGATGAGTTCACCGGAATCCCCGGTTCGTTTGATGTTGCTTGCGATGCGCTGAGGTTGTGTCGGGCAAAGGGGGTTGCGGCGGCGGTGAACTGTGTTTTGTCCGAGGAGGAGGCTCGAAATGGCGGAGTGGACCGCCTGATGGAACTCGCCCGCGATCTTGAGGCTGATTACGTCCAACTCATCCACCCCAAGCCCGCCGGAATGTGGCTGGGGCGATCCGAGGGGATGCAACTGGACTCCGACCTGATCGATGCTATTCGGCGGGAGCATGTTCGGTACAACTCCAAAGGTATGCGCAACTACCCGTCGCTGGCGGCGCAGGTGTTTGAGGAGTCGGAGAGCGTGCTGGGATGCACCTGCGGCGGGATCGACCGGTTCTATGTGAATGCGACCGGCGAGGTGCAGCCGTGTGAGTTTTTGAACCTGTCTTTCGGGAATGTCAGGGAGGAACCGTTCGAGGTAATCTACAACCGCATGCGCGGGTTCTTCCCCAAGCCCTGCACCGACTGGCTCTGCTGCACCCAGGCAGGCAAGATCGATGCGATGTTCAAGGAGCACGGGCTGACCCACACGCCGCTGCCTGCCTCGATCACCCTCGAACTGGTGAATGACATCGACTGCGGTAAGCCGACTCCGATCTATGAAAGGCTTGGCCTCTACAAGTGAGATACATGCTGGTAATGAACCCTGGCTCTCGTTGCGGCAGAGGAAAGCGACTCTGGGCGCTGCTGGAATCCCGGCTGAGCGCGGCGGGTGTTGAGTACGAGACGGCTATCACCGAGCATGTCGGCCACGCGGTCGAACTGGCCCGGAATGCCACAGCAGACGTAGTGGTGGCGGTAGGCGGCGACGGCACCATCAATGAGGTTCTGGATGGGGTCATGCAGTCAGGGAACCCTGACCTGAAAATGGGCGTTCTATACTCAGGCACCAGCCCGGACTTCTGCCGCTTCCACGGCATACCCATCGACCCGGAAAGTGCTGCTGACGCTCTGTTGGAGGTCCGGGTTAGCAAGATCGATGTGGCAAGAATAGCCTACCACGACACGTCTGGAAACGAACTGGTAGCCCACTTCGGCTGCAGTTGCAACATAGGAATGGGCGCGGCTATTGCTGACCACGCTAACAGGTGGAGGCGTCGGCTGGGCGACATACTTGGAACAGGGACGGGCGCGCTTGCCGCGATACTGCGCAATGCCCGCGTTGACCTCGATATGATTGTAGATGGCGAAGCAATATCGCTGAGATCGGTGAACAACCTGACCATCGCCAAGAACCCGTACATTGCCTCGGGGCTGAGGCTCCGGCTTGATCTTACTCCGGGCGACGGGAAGCTGTTCTTGGTTGGGATCAGCGGCAGAAGCAGACTCGGGCAGATCGGCCTTCTTCCGAGGTTCTATAACGGGTCGGCGTCGAGTGCGCGTGGGGTTTTGTTGCGGGAGTGTCGGTCGGTGGAGATTACTTCAAGTCAGCCGCAGCAGATAGAATTCGACGGCGACCCGCGCGGGTTCCTGCCTGTCCGCATAGACATATTGCCGAAGGCTCTATCCCTGATAGGTGGCGCAAATGATTGAGCGGGAAATCATCCGAATCTTCGCGGAGTCCGCAAAGAGCAGCCCGATGCAGGCCAACCAGCCATTCTGTTCGGACGCGGAACTGGTCACGATAGGCGGGCAGTTGTGGGGGATCACAGTCGATGGGTTCACCCCGGAAGAGGACCTGTTCACTTCCGACGATCCCCACTCCCTCGGCTCAAACCTTGCCGTGGCAGCTCTGAGCGACCTGCTGGCAGTGGGAGCAGTGCCTGCGTGGTTCCTGCATGAGGTGAGTTTGCCGAAGTCCGTTGATCCAGAGTTCGTGGTTGGTGTGGCGCGCGGCATCAGTTCCGTACTCGATGAAGCCGGGTGCTTCCTGTGCGGCGGGGATGTGGGATGCTCCGAGGCTTGGCGGTACACGGGCGTGGCGATGGGGCCGGTGCCTGGCAACAAGCCTGTGACACGGATGATGCCAGTGGAGGCTCAGACGCTGTGGGTGACCGGCAGTTTGGGGGACGCGAACTTGGCGGCGTTTACGGGTGGGCCGACTCCTCGTTTCGAGCTTCGGGTGAAGGAGTCCGAGGCCATCCGAGAATACGCAACCGCCTGTATCGACACCAGCGGCGGTTTCTTCGATTCAGTCTGGATTCTGCACACCCTGAACCCCGAGCTTGGCTTCGAGGT
The DNA here is from genome assembly GCA_964611645.1 of uncultured bacterium. Classification (GTDB taxonomy): domain Bacteria; phylum Armatimonadota; class UBA5829; order UBA5829; family UBA5829; genus CAZTAO01. Next base: position 10,260 of record CAZTAO010000072.1, read on the forward strand.
TGATCTCAATGCGCTTCCGCTTGCGCCTGGTATCAGGGAAGCGGCTCAGGCTGGTGGATTTCCGCCGGAAGGGGCGCTGTTGGGAGGCGCGGGGGAGTATGAACTGCTGTTCGCTCTGCCGGAGGACTCCAAGGAAGCCGCCGAGAGCATGGCTGGGTTGGGCGCGACATGCGTTGGAACCGCTCGACCAGGCGCGGAAGCCGGAGTAAGGCTCAAGCGTGGAGGGACCGTGCGGATGATGACCGAGTCGCCACCAAACCCGCGAGAAGCCGAAACGGTGCGGGATCACACCAAAGAAGTAATGCAGATGGCAGTGAGGCTGTTTGCGTAGGAATATCGAGATGCCATCGAATGCGCTGTTTACGGAACTGAAGCTCAAGAACATCACCCTGCCGAACCGCATGGTGCGGTCGGCTACATACGAGGGCTGGGGCGACCCCGACGGCTTCCCCAGACCGGAGCTTGCCAACGTCTACTCGGAACTCGCGCGCGGCGGGGTGGGCACGATCATCACGGGCTTTGCCTATATCACCAAGGCCGGTCGGGCGATGCAGCCGGGGCAATGCGGGGTGGACTCCGACGACAAGATCGCTCACTGGAAGGCGATTGTGGATGCCGTCCGGGCAACCGGCGAGCCCTGCAAGCTGTTCATGCAGATAGCCCACACCGGCCGCCAGACCAGGCGGGAAGTGACGGGCGGGGTGGCAGTCGGCGCTTCGAATAAGCCCTGCTCCTACTTCCGACAGCCCACCAAGGCACTGGACGATGCGGCGATTCTTGAGATAATCCGGCAGTTCGAGGACGCGGCGCTTCGCGCGAAGGAGGCTGGATTCGATGGAATCCAGGTGCATGCGGCTCACGGCTACCTGATCCACCAGTTCCTCTCACCCTGGACCAACAGTCGAACCGACCGCTGGGCTGACCGTGGCCTGTTTCTCGATGAGATCATTCGGGCGATTCACGGGAAGTGCGGCGATTTCCCGATACTGGTCAAGCTGAGCGTGGCGGATGACAACACTCCGGGCGTGCGGGTTGACGACACCATTGAGACAGTCCGGCGAATCGGGAAGCTAGGAGTGGATGCCGTTGAGATCAGCTACGGGACGATGGAGCGCGCCCTGAACATCATCCGAGGCGACGCCCCGCTGGAAACCGTGCTTCGCGTGAACCCGATGTTCAGCCGAATGCCCGGAATCACCAGGTTCATCTGGAAGAAGCTGATGCTGCCGGCCTATCGGAAGACCCTCATTCCATTCTCCGAGAACTACAACCTGGAAAGCGCCGTTCGTATCAGACAGGAGACCGGCGTGCCGGTGATAGCTATAGGCGGGATACGCAATCTCGAAAGCATGATCGATATGGTCGAAAACAGTGGGATAGATGCCGTGTCACTGTGCCGACCGCTTATCTGCGAGCCGGGTATTCCCCGAAGGATTCTGGCTGGGGATTTCACCAACTCCGCTTGCACAAGCTGCAACCTCTGCACCATATACTCCGATACCAGCCATCCCCTGCGGTGCTACCGAAAGAAAGGAACCGAGCAGTGAAAGATACCACCGATACCAAACGCTTCGAGGATTTCCAGCCACAGGGAGGGCAAGCGGACTTGTTCGCCAAGGTCGACTCGCTTTGGGAACTCCTGCAGACCTATCAGCCGGAGTATATAGAGGGGCTTGGGCTGCAGGTTCACAGCCCAATCTCTCACCGGACTCTGCTGGAAGAGCCGTCGGGGGATGTCCACGATGTGGTAATGCTCGGCTCCAACTCCTACCTCACTCTCACCACTCACCCCAAGGTAGTCGCTGCCGCCAAGGAGGCCTGCGATAGGTACGGCTACGGCATGGGTGCGGTGTCGCTATACTCCGGGACAACGGATCTCCACAAAGAACTGGAGCGCCGCATTGCCGACTTCTACCGCGCGGAAGACGCGATACTCATTCCCTGCGGGTATTCTGCAAACGTGGGTGTGATCTCGTGTCTGTGCGGGCCGGGGGATGTGATTATCGCCGATGCCTATGACCACGCATCCATATTCGACGGCTGCAGGCTCTCCGGCGCGGACATTAAGGTCTATCAGCACGCCAACATGAAGCATCTCGAACGAGTCCTCAAAGCTCTGCCGGACACCCAGCTTGGGCGACTCATCATAACCGACGGTGTGTTCTCAATGGACGGCGACATCGCTCCATTGCAGGAGATAACCCAACTTGCCGCGCAGTACGGGGCTCGGGTGATGGTGGATGATGCGCACGGGGTGGGGGTGGTCGGCCGCACAGGTCGAGGCAGCGCGGAAGCCTGCGGGTGTATGGACAAGATAGACATCAACCTCGGCACCCTGAGCAAGACCCCCGGAGCGGTTGGGGGTTACGTTGCGGGCAGAGCGGCGCTGATCACCTACCTGCGGTTCTACACCCGGACATACTTCTTTTCAACAAGCCTGCCGCCTCCGGTGGTTGGCGGGCTGGTGGAGGTTTTCAAGCTGCTGGAAGCTGACCAGGCGGGTCGGGACCAGCTCTGGAGCAACGTCAACTACATGCTCGACGGCCTCAAGTCTCTGGGTTTCGATACCGGAGCGACCCAGTCGGCGATCATACCTGTAATGGTCAGAGACGAGGAGAAGCTGGGTCTATTCAGCAACGACCTTCGCCGCAATGGCGTGTATACGAACGTGGTGACATACCCCGCCGTCCGCAGAAAAGAATGCCGGCTGAGGCTGTGCGTGATGAACTCCCTTACCAAAGAGGATATGGACTTCGCCCTCGGCAAGCTCGCCGAGCTCGGGCGGAAGTATGGGATCATCTAAATGCCTTACGCGCTGGTGACAGGTGCAGCCGGGTTCATCGGGGAGTACGTTGTCCGCGAGTTTGTGGAACAAGGCTGGGGGGTCGTCGCGCTGGTTCACAAGAGGACATCCGCAACCTTGGACCAGATGGCCGCATCAGGCCAAATCTCGATAGTCCGGGGCGATCTCCGTGAGTTCGCGGCTCTTGAGGACAAACTCATCCAGGTTTTCGACGAACGCGGGGCACCACCCGATGCCATCGCACACTGTGCGGGGAGGGCATCGGATGTTGGCAGGCGCATGGAATTTCGGCGGGCGAACTACGAGCCAGCGGTCAGCCTCGGCCAGATGGTGATGCGGCTCGGTACTCCCAGGTTTGTGTTCATATCCACAACCGACGTCTACGGCCTCCGCGATTTCAACGGCGAGGCCGAGGACCAACTTCCGCTCCACGACAACATGGGCAACCCATACCCTGAGTTCAAGATAGCGGCGGAGGAGTGGATACGCGGCAACATGCCGCCTGAGCGCTATTCCATCATCCGGCCCGCGGCGGTGTGGGGAGTGGGCGATCAGACCCTTACGCCACGTATTGTGAGCTTCCTGCAATCCTCGCCATGGATCGTTCACTTCGGCAAATGGCGCGGGACCAACCGCTGGCCGCTGGCTAATGTGCGGAACGTGGCGTCGTCGGTGTTTCTGGCGGCTGTGGATCCCGAGGCGCGCGGTAAGGCAATCAACGTGCTGGACAGTGAACACACCACTGTAGACGAGTTCTACCGAATACTTGCCTCGATATACTTACCGGAGAAGAAGTTCCGCAGCGTCTGTCTGCCTTTGTGGGTCGGCAAAGTCTTTGGGGCAGTGATATCAGGCGCATCCAACGCTCTGAACCTGGACCACCCGTTCACCGACCCCTCGCTATATGCGCTCTATTCCGTAAGCAGCAACCTGGACTTGGGCAACCACGCCCTCCGCAGCCTCCTTGAGCGCTCGGGCAGACAGTTGGTGACCAGGGATGAGGGCGTCGATGAACTCCGTCGCGTGTCTGCCTCCGCGTGACTGGCCGGTTGCCCGGCGGCGCGCTGCGTTTGCCGAGGCGTGGATTCGGGAACATTATCGTAACTGCTCGTGGTCTTGACATATCTAACCGTTACCGCGGAGGGTACGCTGACGTTCATCAATGCGACTGAGTTTGGTGAGAAACTCAGGGATGCATCGCTTACTGCGGAGAGCGTGGTTGTGGACATGCGGCCCGCTGCGTTCATCGACACTCAGATCGTGCAGGACTTGGGCAGGGCGGCGGTTACTCTGCTGGGCAGAGACAGAAGGCTGCGTGTGCTTGTGTTGGAGTCCGCTTACCCTCGCCGCGTGCTCAAGATATCGGGCTACGAGGCGATCATGGATATTGAGACTGAATAGGCAGGATACACGACTGTGAGAACAGCATTTCTGGACAAACCGATCGCGAGATATGGGGTAGCGGTGGTGGCCGTCATCGTGGCGGCGCTGCTTCGCCTTCCGTTCTCCGGTGTGCTTAGCGACAAAGCGCCGTTCATCACATTCTATCCGGCCGTGATGGTTGTAGCTATGCTCTGCGGGTTTAGGGCGGGCGTGCTGGCTACACTACTGTCCGCTTTGGCGGCTGACTTCTGGGTCCTATATCCGAGCAGACTCACCACGACAGGCACAGCGGATGCCTGGCTATTGGCCATATTTGTGCTATTGGGCGTGTTCATCAGCGCTGTGTCCGGGCTGTATCGCAGGCTTCGAGTGAAGATGACTGCGTACGAGGCCGAACTGGCGCGGCAAGCAAGCGAAGAACAGTATCGCGAACTTGTTGAGAACGCTAACAGCGCGATCCTTCGCTGGAATCGCGATGGCGCCATCACATTCTTCAACGAATACGCTCAGCGGTTCTTCGGCTATACTCCGGAAGAGGTGATTGGGAAGAGTGTGTCGATGCTCGTGCCCGATGTGGATTCCAGCGGCGCGGACTTGAAAGCAATGCTGGAGGATATAGTCGATCACCCGGAGGCATACACCAGCAATACCAATGAAAACGTCCTTCGGGACGGCAGACGAGTGTGGATGGCGTGGACCAATAGGCCCATATTCGATGAGAACGGGCAACTGGTGGAGATATTTGCTGTCGGCGGTGACATCACAGCACAGCGGCGGGCAGAGGCCATTCTGCTTGAGGTCGAAGCACAAAAGCAGGACTTCTATCGTCGGACCATTCTCGCTGCTACCGAGGGCAAACTGCGGATATCCGACAGACGGGAAGTTGCTCAGTTAGGCGGTCCGCCTGTGGAGTCCTGGGCGATACGTGGGAGCGATTCGGTGTCGACAGCGATGGCGAATGTCAAGCGACTTGCGCTTGACGCAGGCATGGAAGAGCAAAGAGCCTATGAGTTCCTGGGTTGTGTAACAGAAGCCGCCACGAATGTCCTCAAGCATGCAGGCGAGGGCAGCATATCCATGCGCCGAACGGAAGACAGCCTGATCTGCGTGGTCTCGGACTTCGGCCCAGGCATAGGAACAATGGAACTGCCCGAGGTGGCCCTGACCCGCAACTACAGCACTGCGGGAACCCTGGGGATGGGATACAAGCAGATGATCCACTTTGCGGACAAGGTCTATCTGGCCACGGGGCCCGACGGCACAGCGGTCGCTATAGAGATGGCGATCAAAGCTTCGCAACCGAAACCTGAGAGTCATCTGGGGATTCCGGCTTGGAGTTGACGCGCTTTACCCACGGACTCTCCGGGTTCTTGGGCAGCAATAGCAGACTGTGCAGTGATGGCTCACTGCCCGCGGATATACCCCTTGATACGCCACGCGCTGTTCAGAAACTCATTGTCTCTGCAGTACATTCGCTCGCCGAGAAGCTTGCCTGTGTGGCTGGCGTTGAGTGTTATCTTCCAGTCGACCATCAGGTTGTCGGTGCCGCTGGGTGTGACCACTGTGTCTTTCACTGTGACGCTGCACTGACTGTTGGACAGAGTCACGTTGGTTCCCGGCGCATAGCCCGTCCCCCAACTGGTGTTGGTGTCGTTGCGCAGGAATACCAGGTTCTGCTTTGCGTCGTAGAGGACACATACGGTGTTCGCCAGACTCCCGGTCTGCCCGATCTGCAGGTAGCACTGCCAGATGTTGTTGTAACCGTTGCCGTCACTGTAGGCCGTATTGAACACCAGCGGAGTCCCGGTCTGCACTTTGCCGGTCGAGGGCGTCACGCTCACGCACACCGGCGCAAGGGGAGTGAAGTGCGTGCCCATTTTCTTCCAACCGTCATACAACCCCTTGGAATCAGCTACATACATCCAACTGTAGAGGTTCTTTTGAGAGAATGCCGACTTCAGCCAGAAAGACCATGTGATAGTTATGTCAGAGCCGGAGCGAAGCACAGTGGTGTCCTTTGGGTAGACGTAGGACTGGTTGTTGGTGAGTGTGACATCGGTTCCCGGCGCATAGCCTGTACCCCAACTGGTGTTGGCCGTGTTCTTTAGGTACATCTTGTTGGCCGCACAGTCGTAGTAGATGAGCATTGCCCCGGCCTGGAGCGCTGTGTCGTTGACCAACAGGTAGCACTTTTTGATGTCACCCGCGCCGTTGGGATCCCGATACACTGACGTCAAAGTCAGTTTGGTGAGACCCGGGAACGGAGGTCCGTCCGGAGTTATGCTTACCACCTGTGGCTTGACGTTATGGTAGAGCCCCATCTGTTCCCATCCGTCGGTCAGGCCGCCTGCGTCCTGAACATACATATAGCCGTTCAGAGGCTTCTCAGCAAAAGGGCTTTTGACCGCAATCCTCCAGTTCACAGTCAGGTCATTGCCGGAGGCAGATGCAGCAGTATCCTTTACGTAGAACGAGCACTGTGTGTTCTCCAGTATGTTGTTTGTTCCGGGCGCATATCCCGTTCCCCAACTGGAGTTGGCGTCGTTCTTGAGATGGAGTCGGTTGGCCAGTCGATCGTACATCACCAGAGCAGCATTCGTGAGGTCCAGGGAGTCATTGATCATCAGATACGCCTTCCTGATATCCGCATAGCCGTCCGTGTCCCGGTAGACGCACTGGAATGTGGTCGCGGCGGTGGTCAGCGTTCCAAGGGCAGGATTGACGCTCACGTTCGTGGGAGCAGCCCCAGGAATGTTGAACGTGACCGTGTGATCCGTGCTGGTCGATGCCACGTTCGGGTTCCCCGCCGCATCGTGAGCAGCGCCAGCGGCGATAGAAGCAATCACCGTACCGGTGGAGGTCATCCCGCTAACCGCCACACCGTATGTTGTTCCACTTCCCGTAATCGTGGCGGTGGTTGCCCCGGCCGAACCCGACAGGGTCACGTCTCCAGTCGCAAAGTCGGTTACCGGTTCGCTGAATACAACGGTAAAGTATATCGGCGATGCCTCGGTCGGGTCAGCCTGGCCGACCGCTTGGTTGATTTTCACCAAAGGGCTCACTGTGTCGGGTGGGGGAGCCGGGAGAGTGTCCAGGCAGTGGGTGACTAATGTGCAAAGGTATCTCTGGCTCTTCTGGTTCAACTGGGTGCTGAGCGAAGCATCCCACAGCAGTTGGTCGACCAGGTAGAACCCCGAGCCGGAGTTGATGCGAACAAGCCCGAAACCAGGATCGCTGACCGTCGTTCCCGGGTCTCGGCTGGCCTCGCCCAATGCGTAGCTTTGCCCTGAATCCGACAGTAGCGTCCCTGTTCTGTTTGGTTCAACAAGGAGGCCCTTAACTCCAGCCGACTCGGCCACAGATACCACATCACTGACTATCGCAGACGCCCACTTCTGCTTCCTGTACCAGTCGGATCCTTCATCGCCAGTGTATACCCACCAGACATCGTCCGCGCTGATGCCGTCCATAACAATATCCGGGGTTTTCTTCTCCAACTGCGGGTGTTTGAGCTGGGTAGCTTTGGTGGACATGGAGACCCCGGTGAGCGCGTTGGCTTGCGCGACCCTGCCGGCGTCCAGCTTCCGGAGCATTATCTTGCCGCCGCTGCTGACGAACGTCTGCAGCTTGGCACGGTTGGCGTCCACCTCATCCCATACTACAGCGTCATTGTCCAGCATGATGAGGCTGAAAGTGCTCGAAAGACTGTCAGATGTATATGCGGAAAGCTGCCCGTTGAGGGAGGTATAGGACAGCTTTGCCCGGTCGAGCACGGTCCGTGTTTGGCTGCCTGAACCGGACATTACCCCAAAGCCTTTGGGGGCCGTCTTGCCAATCGCCATCGCCGCATAGTTTAGAAGGTTCTGCGCCATCATCCGGGCGGCAGGCTCCTGGGTTAGCCTTTCCATGAAACGCATGCGACAGACAATAGTGCTGCCTTTGCCGTCCGGGTACTCGCAAAGCGGACTGTCGCCAAGCCCCTGGTTTCTCCCGCCAGTTTCAACGAGCACGTTCATCAGACCGGAAGATGGCTTGAACCACGTGCCTCCTGACGTGCTGACTGGTGTATCGGTCCAGGTGATGTAGTGGTTGTAGGTCGGGTTGGTCGCTGCCCAGAACTTGCAGTCATCGGGCTGCATACCGGCCAGTATCGGGTGATTGGGCGCGCGCAGGAAGCCGATGGTCATGTCATACCAACAGTTTTGAATGCCGTAGGTGGAGTCGCCAGAGATTGACAGCCAGTGCGGAGCGGTCCACTGGTCTGAGTAGACAACGACTGTCCCGCCGTTACGTATCCACGCCTTGAGAGCGTCAAGCTGGGAACTTGAGAATCCGCCGGACGGATAGGCAGCGTGTCCGAGGAAAAGAAGTCCGACAGCCTTGCCCGATAGGTTGGGGCTGGTCAGTCTCGTGTAGGTGACTCCCGCAGCGGTCAAGGCCTCCGGAATACAGGAGTAATTGGGCGAATTTGGATCGTACACATACACATTCAGTCCGCTCGGCACAGACAGGTTATTCCTCGCAGGGAATATGGACATATCCTGAGTGGTGGTGTCCGCCAAAGCGCCATTACGCTTGAGTTCCAGCACCAGTGTGGCGTAAGTCCGAGTGGCAACAGAAGGCGCTGTGAAAGACAGTGTCTCGCGGTGGTAGAACCCTGGTTCCGAAGTGAAGCTCACGGTACCTGAAAGTAGAACATCCGCCCCGTTTACCAGTTTCCAGTGTAGATTGAAGTTGGAGGTTGAGGTGACATCGTCATTGTAGATTGTGAGAGTTCGATTGATGGTGTCGCCCGCGAAGAACTTGCGAGTGCATTCCTTGATGCGCGTGGTAACGGGCTTGAATGCTTTCGCAATCTCCGGCCCGTCTCCGATGGCTGGGTCGCCCGAGTAGGTGGCCCAAGGGCCTATGCCGCAGATCCAGTCAAAGTAGCGGTAGCCATCAATTTGGAACGCGTAGTTGATACCCATCGCTTTCATCAGGCCCGTGCACTGTCCGAAGATGTCCTTGTAGCTCTCGTCGCCATTGAGGAACGACAGATACTGCGGGTTTGCTAGCACACAACCCGGCCCAAACTCTCCTATATACCACGGCTTTGCCTTGTCCGGCAGCACGGTTCCGAATGAGTAGCCTGGCAGGATAGTCGCGTCCGTGGTCTCACCAAAAACGTAGGCCGCCATTGGGA
>CAZTAO010000073.1:0-17375 GCA_964611645.1 uncultured bacterium
CAGTTGATGACGTTGACGGATCGGAAGATTACGTAAAGACGTATGAGTACTGGGAGACTGTAGATAGCGTTGTGAAACTGCGCAACGGGGCTACCAGGGTGACGTACAAGTATTGGAATGGCAGTTCCTACACAACCGCCACCCAATCGACCCATTACGATGACGACGGGCGGGTGTTGAGCACGACCGATTCCCAGAACCGAACCATAACCTACGATCTGGACATAGACGAGAGCGGCAACAAAACTGAGACCACAACCTATGCGGAAGGCGTCTCCGTGGTCACGGAATCCGACTGCTGCCATGTGCTCTCGACAACCGATGAGAACAACAAGATTACTTACTACGACTACGACGACGCGGGCAGGCTCACCAAGACCTGGACCAGCCTCTCCGGGCAGTCCGCCAATGCGCCGCTGGTGCAGAATGAGTATGACGAGTTTGGGGCTGTGTGGAGAGTGACCACGCGTTCCGACGCAAGCACAGCTCGGCAGACCAGCTACACGTTCGACAAGCTCGGACGGGTGACTGCGGTGGACAATCCCACGGGACTGGGAGACGAGGAGTTTGGCTACGACGACTACGGCAACCAGCTTTGGAAGCGGGATGGTAATGATGATGTCACGCTTTACAGGTATGACGTTCTCAACCGCGTGACGGACGTTTATTACAACTACACCGGCAGCCTGGAGACGATTTCCTACCCAGGGACCGCCGATGTGAGTTATACTTACTATGGTGGGTCGAGTATGCGGGCGAAGGTTGATGATGACGCTGGCACCAGCAAATACGCTTATAGCCTGCTGCGGCAGTTGAGCACATACACCGCGCCGCAGCCGAGCAACCGGACTGTGGCCTATACCTACAATGCGCTGGGGCAGAAGATATCGGAAACGTATGGCGGGATGACCATTAACTATGATTACTTCGCGAACGGGTGGTTGAAGGCTGTGAAGAAGGGCGCGAACGCCATAGCTTCCTATACGTATGACACCTCCGGCAACCGGACTCGTGTGGACTTCGGGAACGGGACATACCAGACGTTCGATTACGACACAGATCCCAGGTACCGGCTTGCGAGCATAGACTACGCGTACGGCTGCGATGGCGACGAGGACATTGAGGTTCGAGGAACCCTGGACCTCACCCGCGACCACGCCGGCAACCCCCTCACCTGGGGTAATGACGACTACGAGAAGACCTACACCTACGATGACAACAACAGGCTAGCGACCGCCGCGCTGCCTGGGAACAGCACGGCGACCTACACCTACGACTGGGTGGGAAACAGGCTGGGCACCGGCTACACCTACAACGCCGCCGACCAGATGACCGCCAGCCCAGGCAAAAGCTACACCTACGACGGCAATGGGAATATGCTCACGGGCACGATGGCTTTCAGCTACTCGCCGACCAATCTGGTGACAGACGCCGGCAGCACGGATATGGCCTGGGACTCGACGGGCAGACGTGTAAGTTTCACAACCTCCGGGAGCGCCACCTACCAGTTCGTCTATGATCCGTCTGCCGGGATTCCGGCGGTGCTGGAAGAAGTGACGCCTGGAGGTTCAGTCTACTACGTCCGGGAACCCGGCGGCGCGCTGCTTGCTCGCATTACGGGAACGGGCGAGAGCCAGACCACCACATACTACCACTTCGATGAACTCGGCTCGACGCTGTTCTTGACTGATCCCGACGGCATCCTGACCGACAAGTATACCTACGATGCCTGGGGGAACGTAACTTCGCACGTCGGATCGACCTCTCAGCCCTATCAGTTCGTGGGGCAGCTTGGGTACTACACCCACTACCAAGAAAGCGGCTTCAAGTTGCTGCAGCTTGGGGTCCGGCTGTATGATCCGGAGATGGGGAGGTTCACCAGCAGGGATCCTATCATGGATGGGATCAACCGGTATAGGTATGTAAGATCTAGACCTGTCGTATTGACGGATCCCTCTGGTCTGCAAGTATGGCCGGGAGGACCAGCGGTGGATCTGCTTCGAAGATGCTGTCAGACACTCTTGGCTGAGGTCAAGCTTCGAGAAGCCATCAAGTACTGCTGTGGTCACAAGACTGTTCCCCATCCTGACTACTGGTGGTACGTGTGGCAGCTACCGCAGGGAGGTACCTCGAGCTACTATGTGGCATTCTGGTTTGAGGGATCTGGAAGCCGGCGGAAGTGCAAGTACGTTCCCTGTTGGGTCGATGAGCTTGACGAGTACGGTGTAGCGAAAGTGTACGTCTGGCTGAAGGGCGGGTGGAGCAAGAAGAGCTACTACTGTTCCGACATCAGCATATACTACTGAGTCCCAAACGCTGACGTCTCTGGAAGGTACATTGCGCATTCACACTGTAGGAGGGAAAGATGTGTAGACGACAAAGGGTGTTTCTCAGTTTCGTAACGCGCATGGGGAATGTCCGTAGCAACGTTGCTGTGACAATCACCTGGGGCCTCGTGCTGACTTTGCCTATTGTATGGCTCTGTGGCTGTAAGACATCTGTCAGTAGCGGGCCACATCCAGTTACCACACGTCTGAACGGGGGCGGCGAGAATCCTGTCTGGTGTGAGTATTCACTGGAGATTGCCTATCTTGTCCACGCGGGGAACGAAACGGCGAGTTTTCCATCAGGAGTGTACTGCACACCGGCCAGTGGGGGTAACCCGAGACTGGTCAGGCAAGCATCAGGCTTAGCACTTACTCCAGTGGCCTGCGACCCGCAGACTGGAGTGGTTCTGGCTCTCGCTCCGGACAATGGAAACTCTGTGCTTTACGGGATCGACACCTCGAATGGGCAAGCGAGCAAGATCAAAGACAAGGTATTCGGTGCCGCAATCTCTGCAAGCGGGCGGTACGCATTGATCGTGCGCACGAGCTCAGGAGCGAAGAACATCGCCCTCTACGATCCTAGTTCTGGGAGTCTTCGGCGCATAACCAACTACACGAGCGCGATTGATGGGGTGAACTCGCGAATGGGGATCGATTGGACGTGGGACGGGAAGTGCGTCGTGTTTAGGCACGCGAGAATGTATGGCAGGCCGAAGCACGTTCCCGGTAGTGCAAGCCCGGGATCTCCACCAGGCGTTGATCCCAAAGCCGATAGGATTCCGAAAGTAGCAGGAACAACGTCACCAGGGTACGTCGTCCGACCGGGCAGGCAGGGGACTGCAAGCTTGGAATCGGTTGACGTGACCACCGGCGAATTGGAGAAGCTTCCGGTACATGAGGAAGTATCGGACTTTGCGGCGAGTCCCACGGATGATCGAATCGCGTATGGTAACGACAATGGGCTATTCGTAGTTGGTGCTGACCGCGTACCAGTCTGCATAGCTCGGAACTACTTCAGGCAGGGACGAAAGAGCATTGCCTGGTCCACAGATGGAAAGATGGTTGCCTATGACGCTGAGGACGGCAATATATGGGTCGCGCCTATTGGCAGCGCTGGAAAGTAGTAGACGGAGACCACGACGTACGTGAACGCCCCGAACAGTGTATCCGTGGTCACGGAGTCCGACTGCTGTCATGTGCTCTCGACTACCGATGAGAACAACAAGACAACCTACTACGACTACGACGACGCGGGCAGGCTCACCAAGACCTGGACGAGCCTCTCGGGTCAGTCCGCCAACGCGCCGCTGGTGCAGAATGAGTATGATGAGTTCGGAGCGGTGTGGCGAGTTACCACGCGGAGCGACGCCGGCACTACCCGCCAGACGAGCTACACATTCGACAAGCTGGGCCGAGTAACGGCGGTGGACAATCCCGGCCCGCTTGGAGACGAAGCATATGGTTACGACGACTACGGAAACCAGTTGTGGAAGCAGGACGGGAAGGGAGCCTACACGCTCTACAAGTACGACAGCATGAATCGTGTGATCAACGCCTACTATAACTACACGGGTGGCTTTGACCCGATAGTCTACCCTCAGAACTCCGATGTGAGCTATACGTTCTATGGTGGGTCAGGGTTGATGGCAAACGTGGTCGACTCTGCCGGAACGAGCAAGTATGCCTATAACCTGCTGAGGCAGATGAGCGCGTATACCGCCCCGCAGCCGTCCAACCGGACTGTGACTTACACATACAATGCCCTGGGCCAGAAGATAACTGCCGGGTATGGCGGGATGACCATCACCTATGACTACTTTGCCAACGGATGGCTCAAGGACGTGAAGAAGGGCGCTAACACAATAGCGTCGTACACCTACGATTCCTCCGGTAACCGGACTCGCGTGGACTTCGGGAACGGGACTTACCAGACGTTCGACTACGACACCGATCCCAGGTACCGCCTCGCCAGCATAGACTACGCTTACGGCTGCGACGGCGACGAGGACATAGAGGTGCGTGGAACCCTGGACCTCACCCGCGACAACGCCGGCAACCCCCTCACCTGGGGCAATGACGACTACAAGAAGACCTACACCTACGACGACAACAACAGGCTGGCGACCGCCGCCCTGCCCGGCAACTCCACGGCGCGCTACACCTATGACTGGGTAGGCAACCGCCTGGGAACTGGCATTACCTACAACGCCGCCGACCAGATGACCGCCAGCCCCGGCAAGAGCTACACCTACGACGGCAACGGAAACATGCTCACCGGCACGATGGCGTTCAGCTACTCGCCGACCAATCTGGTGACAGAGGCAGGCAGCACGGATATGGCGTGGGACTCAATGGGCAACCGAGTAAGCTTCACCACCTCCGGCAGCGCCACTTACCAGTTCGTTTACGATCCCTCCGCAGGGATACCGGCGGTGCTGGAGGAAGTGACGCCGGGCGGCTCGGTCTACTACATCCGGGACCCGAGGGGAATGTTGCTTGCCCGAATCACGGGGACCGGCGAGAGCCAGACGACTACCTACTACCACTTCGATGAACTCGGCTCGACCCTGTTCCTGACGGATCCCGACGGGATTCTGACGGACAAGTATACGTATGACGCCTGGGGGAATGTGACCAGCCATGTCGGGGGCACCAATCAGCCCTATCAGTTCGTGGGGCAGCTTGGATACTACAATCATTACCAGGAGAACGGCTTCAAGCTGCTGCAACTTGGGGTGAGGCTCTATGACCCGGAGATGGGGAGGTTTATGCAGATCGATTCCGCAGGGGACGGATCGAACCTATATGCCTATACCGGCGACAACCCCATGTTCTATGTCGATCCAAATGGGAAGGCGAGAAGCACAGGCGGAGAGAACCGCAGGGATAGTCTCTACAAGAGCTGCTACAACAAGTGCATGACATGTAAATATACGAAGCTACTGACGGACGATCTCGTAAAATTCAGGGACCTATCAGTCCAGATAAACGGCGCTATGGGGGTCGCTGGGTTTATGGTGGGGTGCTTCTGTCCGCTCGCCGGTGTCCCCATTGGTCTTTTAGGCACGCCCATAGATAAGGCTGTGGAGGAGAATCTGTCCAACAAGTACAGACGTTCCGCATGCAGTCAGTACTGTGACATCAGAAGCAAGAATGGGCACTCGTTCCAATTCCACCCGGGTTTTGCCAACTGGTTCGACAGCTATTTCCGTCCGGCCGCTATATGTCAGTATTTCAGCAATCTGGCAAAGCAGAAACCGCCCTGTGTCTACGAAAAAGGCCAGTGGTGGTACTGCGATTGATCGAAGCATCCGTGGCCTCTGAAATGAATCAGTACTCTCGAAGGGGGAACGAACCGAGATGGAGAGTTTTGGACTGCAGCTCTCGTTGATGACTCTGTGCGCTCTGG
This sequence comes from uncultured bacterium, assembly GCA_964611645.1. Classification (GTDB taxonomy): domain Bacteria; phylum Armatimonadota; class UBA5829; order UBA5829; family UBA5829; genus CAZTAO01. Next base: position 5,737 of record CAZTAO010000073.1, read on the forward strand.
TCATCGGGGTAAGCCTTGGGCTGCTGACGCAAATGCTGCGAGAGTGGATCGCGACTCTCAGATCTCTGTCTGAGAAACACTACCAACGTACTCCGTATGTGATGAACCTCGATCTCGCAATGCCCGTCGACCTGGGATTCGCATTGGCTTTGCGGTTTGTGGTTTCGCTGGGGTATATAGTATGGACAGTCCCCGAAGACAACACAGTGCTACTGTACCGTCCGTACGGGTGGCACTCTGTTGGGAACTTCATACGGCTGTGTGTGTCGTCCCAGGTCGATGGTAAGTCTACGCTTACTGTGGCCATGGTGCCAACCCAAGTTCTGTCCTTCGGTTGCTACATAGAGACGCGATCTGTAGTGTCGTGGTTCAGAACTATCGTCTACGGACTGCGCGCGTGCATCCAGAGCGAAGCTCGTATTGGTGGTGAGTGCGGCGGTGAAATACCTGGCGCGGAGATGGGATAACCACCGGGTATGGCGGGTTCACGATTAACTACTGTAGATCAGCCGAACCCGCGTGAGCACCCATAGCCCGGGCTGTGATCAATAGGGCTGAGTGGCGATTCTGAAGTAATTGCCATGGAGTTTGAGCAGAGCACTCGCCACTTCTGGAACGGCATGCGACTGTTTGGGAGACTGCTTGGCCTGTCTATGCATACCCTTCGACTCCGCTCAGAGAGCGGACGAGACTGCCGTGGAGCGGAGTCGAAGGCATACAACGCCTTGTCGGTCATGAGCCAGGAAGACAGGCATCACCTTACCGGTGCTTGTTTGGCTGCGTTCCTGCGTTACTGATGACGGGTCCATGGTGGGAGAGATCGAGTGACCGCCCACCGAGGCTCGTAGAGAACAATCGAGAGGTGCAGCAGAATGTCATCCGCCTACAAAACAAGCGTAAAGGTTGCAGCATGGATGCTGATGATAGCGTTCATTTCTGTGGCCGTGATCCAAAACTCGGGTGACCCCAAAGGCAACTACTCAATCTGGACACTTCTCGCTGTGGCATTACTGGCAATGGGCAGGTTCTGGCCTCTCGGACTCGGCCACACCGAGGGTTGGTCTTGTTCATTCTTATGATCGGGATGTCGTATCTAGCTTTCAGGACTGCTGGTCGCCACCTGCCTGAGCCCCGCGTTCAAGAGTATCTCCTTTTTCTCCTGGCGTTGCTTTCAGCCGTGGCAGAATGCCTAGATGCTCGTATTTCAGGCTCCCGTGGTTCCGGGTAGTTCTCCAAGGGCAAGTCTCTGCTTTAGCGGGGGAAACCGTCTGACCAGTCCGGATGACAGGGAATGCGAATCTGTGCACATCCGATGAGCCGAACGCATCCGTGGTCGTTCGGGAAGTGCTTTTGTCTGGGGACTTCGAGTGAATAGCCGCCCGTCAGAAGGATCGAATAAGCAAAACAACCCGACCGGCACAGACTATCGCGTCGGTCGGCTCTTGCGCGACTGCATCGCCATCCTGATAGCAGCCTGCTTGCTGGGGCTTCTCACGAACGCGGCACGACCCAACCGCCTCCCCTGGATCAGGCAACGGGTCTCCGAGTCCAGAGCCACAGCCCCAGGTATACTGACCACAACGAAGCAGGCCGCGTTCATCACCCTCGCCGAAGCCAAGCCGCTCTACGATTCCGGCGAGGCGCTCTATGTAGACGCCAGGCACGAACTCGACTACAAGGCAGCCCACATCACGGGCGCAGAGCTGCTCTACTATGATGAAGTGGACAAGTACTACCCTAGCGTCGTGGGTAGCATCCCGAAGGACAAACCCATCGTGGTCTACTGCTACGATCCTGAGTGCGATTCCGCAATTTCGGCGGGTGACGCGCTTGTGGCTAGAGGGCACACAAGGGTCTACATCCTCATTGACTGCCTTCCAGGCTGGGAAGCTGCCGGATACCCCGTGACCAAGGGCGGTGGGAGATGAGGCTTCTCCACGATCACAGACTTGCGTTGCTCTGTAGGCTGGTCCTGGGAGTTGTGTTCATCATCTCCGCGTTGGGCAAACTCATCGATCCACAAGACTTCGCCCACGCCACGGCCGCATTCCGCATCCTGCCGGTCCAGATGGTGAATGTGTTCGCGATGATTATGCCCTGGGTGGAGATGATCTGTGGAGCGCTGCTGATAGTCAACCGCAAGGTTCCCGCCGCCGCCCTCATCCTCGCCGGTCTCAATGCAATGTTCATTGTGGCGATAGTCTCAGCAATGGCGAGGGGGCTGGATATCGACTGCGGATGCTTTTCGCTGCTTGCGAAGGAGAAGGCAGGGCTGAGTATCTGGCTGATCGTCCGCGATCTCGTGTTCCTCGCGCTATGCCTGCCGCTCCTTACGCCGCTCATGACTCCAAGACCTCGCCATCGACAGTCTATCCACGGCCCAAAGACTGACGACCGAAGACCGATGACCGGCGACTGACGACCTACCTCGCAACCATCCCATACACAAAGACAATGAGCACAGGATTGCCGGGCAGAGACGTGGTGATTGTCAGCTTCTCGTAGAGCCTACCGGACTTCTCCGGCGCTTTAACCTTGACCTTTAGAGTTATCCCCCCAGTCTTCCTGTCGGGTGTCGAGGCCGAGGCCGTAACCATGTTGCCATCGCTCTTGATTGACCGAACGCTGAAACCCTTCTTCTCTTCGGAAAGCGGAGTGATGATGACAGTTGCTTCCGCTGCCTTTCCCATCTTGAGCGTGTCCAGTTTCACATACTTCGGCTCCACTTTCGCAAACGGCTCCCCCTTACCAACAACTTGGAGCGTGGTGGTCGGCTTGGAGGGATCACTGCTGGTGACGTAGATGCGCTTGTCCACATTGCCCGACACCAGGAACTTCACAACCAACTGAGTGCTGCCGCCGGGAGGAACGCTCTTGTCCTTGGTTTCCAGGGTCGTGCATGATCCACAGGACAGACGCAGCTTCTTCAGTTCCAGGGTCTCGTCGCCTGTATTCTTGAGATTGAACACGGCAGTCTGCTCCGTGCCGGAGGTCACTTTCCCGACATCGATCCTGGTTTTGTCGAACTCAATCCGAGGGGAGCAGAGAACACATGAAGTCAGTGCCGTTAGGGCAAGCGCATAGATACATACAGTCAGTTTCACAAAGCACCTCTCTCGCAGCATACATCAAAAACGCCACAATGGGCGGAATCTCAAGGACACAGCTATGAAACACAACAACAGGACGACGCAGCAGCACTGCTATCCTCGGTCAGACTTGGCCATCTTCGCCAACGCCTTCGCCTGCTCAGTGGTCAACTTCCCACTTTCAGCAGCATAGGACAGAAGTGGAAGGACCTCGCCGCCGAACAGTCGGTTCACGAAGTCGTCAAGCTTACACTTCACCACCTGGTCGCGCGTGATCAGCGGACGAAAGTCCCAGGCGAAGTTTTTCTCGCGAGCATCCACGTAACCCTTTGCCTTCATCCGCGTCAGGACTGTGGCTATACAATTGCGCGACAGTCTCCTCTCAGGTTCGAGAGCTGCCTGAACTTCCCGCACTGAGGCTGCACCGCATTGCCACAGTATATCCATTAATTCGAACTCACCTGGTGATAAGTCCGGCCCTTTCGTCATTCGGTTCCTCCTCTGGTAACTAACAACATGTTGGTCGACGACTACATGGGTAGTGTATTCCAGGGCGCGTGGAATGTCAAGGTGTTCGGATGCTATTGTTCCGATGGTATTCGTTCGGATGGTATCTGCCTTCGAACGTTTGTCAATACCCCATGTGGATCCGTGTGGAGCCGGAGCCGGATAATGTCGCAGCAGGACTCTCGGCGCATCTCGCAGCAACGGTCTGCCGAATGGCGTCACGTTTCATACCCGGAATGCGTGAGTCTCTCGGGCGACCGTCTGGCCGGATCATCCACCCCGACTCCCGCCAGCTTAAGCCTTGAATTCGGCGAGTCCACATGTTTCCGCTATACTGAAACTCCGTTTTTCACCGGAGGGCATTTCGCATCCAGTATATCTTGGCCTGCCATTGGTTCACAATCTCCCCGTCCTCATAATGCCCACGGCCCGCCAGGTAATCCGGCGGGTTTTTCGCGTTTTGTAGGCACGAATGGGATGATTCCACGGTTTCCACAGCGGCAAACACGTGGCCCTGGGTTTTCCGCGAGAACCACACTTTTGACCCGAATTCCCTCTTTCTCCACCCGTCCCTCTGAATCTTGAGGTCCCGCGTTTTGGGGACCACGTGTTTTGGCGTAAGGGTCCGAACCGGTAAACTCTAAACTTGTGGATTCTTGTGGCGGGCATGAGACCGGATTGTGCGAGTGGCACGCCTGCATATCCGGGGAGAATGGGCGACGGACCAACCGTGGCTGGGGGCTTGCTGCGAATTTCGGTGTAAACCGAACACCCGTTTCGGTTTAATCCGAACACTCATTTCGGTTTTATTCGTACAGTGATTTCGGTCATTCCGAACACTCATTTCGGGATGGACAGTAGAGTATGGCGGCGCTGGACATAGCGTCTTCGGCGTCTTACCAAGAGAGTAGAACTTGCTCTGGAGGTAGGGATGTCGCGGAAAGGACTGTCCATGCGCAATGTAAGAGAAGTACTGAGGCTGAGACTGGGTGTCGGGCTATCTACCCGGCAGGTGGCGGAGTCCTGCAGAATCTCAGCAAGCACTGTGAGTGAATATGAGAAGCGGTTCCTGGACGCCGGGCTCAGTTGGCCTCTGCCAGAAGATATGGACGATACTGCGCTGGAACGCGCGGTGCGGTCCAGACAGGAAGACTTCAGGCACAGCCGCCCGCTGCCGGACACATGTTATCTAGTCTCCGAGATGAAGCGTCCTCATGTTACGCTGAATCTGCTTTGGCTGGAATATCGCGAGAGCTGTCCGGAGGGCTACGGCTACACCCAGTTCTGCCATTACTACAATCAAGCCAGGGGCAAGGTAGACCTCGTCTTACGGCAAGAGCACAGGGCGGGTGAAAAGCTCTTCACCGACTATGCCGGCGATACTCTCAAGTTGACTGACCCCAGAACCGGAGCCGTCACCCCAGTATATATATTCGTTGCAGTCCTCGGCGCCTCCAACTACACATTCGCCGAGGGAGTCACCAGCCTGGATCTTCCCAGTTGGATCGGTTCGCACGTCAAAGCCTTCGAATTCCTCGGCGGTGTTCCAGAGATCGTGGTGCCAGACAATACCAAGTGCGCAGTGATTCGCCCGGACCGTTACGAGCCTGACCTGAACCCATCCTTTGCAGAGATGGCCGCTCATTACGGCACGGCCGTCATACCGACCCGCGTCAGAAAGCCCAGAGACAAGGCCAAGGTTGAGACCGGCGTCCTGGTAGTCGAGCGCTGGATACTCGCTCGCTTGAGAAACCGGACATTCTTCTCCTTGGTCGAGGTCAATGAAGCAATCGACGAACTCCTGGAATGGCTCAACACGCGAAAGTTCAAGGCGATAAATACAACCCGCGAACGGCTCTTCGAAAACATAGACAAGCCAGCCCTCAAGCCGCTGCCTTCCACCAGATACAGCTTTGGCGAATGGCGGAGCGCCAAGGTCAACATCGACTACCACATATCAGTGGCCAAGCATCTCTACAGCGTCCCCTACCAACTCGCAGGCGAGCAGCTCGACGTTAGGATGACAGCGGGCACTGTCGAAGTCTTCTACAAGCACCGCAGGGTCGCCAGCCACATCCGAAGCCACCGCGAGGGCGGTGCTACTACCAATCCCGAACACATGCCGGACAGCCATCGCCGGTACCTCGAATGGACGCCGTCACGCATCGTCAACTGGGCAGCGCGCACTGGCCCGGCGACCGCAAGCCTCGTTGAGAAGATAATGCAGATCAAACCGCACCCCGAGATGGGTTTTCGCTCCTGCCTTGGGATCATACGGCTGGGCAAAGAGTTTGGCATCGAGAGACTGGAGTCCGCTTGCCAAAGAGCGCTCAGGGCTAAAGCCTACTCTTACAAGAGCGTCAAATCAATCCTCGCAAGCGGACTAGACAAAGCGCCGACACAGGAGGACACCACGCAGCTTACATTCATCGACCACTCCAACATTCGTGGCAAGGACTACTACACTAACTAGGAGGACAGCAATGCTATTGGAACAGACCATCGACAAACTCTACACCATGAAACTCGATGGGATGGCAAACGCCATCCGCGAGCAGACAACCGATCCGGCCGCTCTACAGCTCTCTTTCGACGAGAGGATCGGCCTGATCGTGGACAGGCAGTGGGACCTTAGCGAAACGAGGGGCCTCAGACGCAGACTCCAGACTGCAAAGCTCAGGCAGCCCTCCGCCATCGAGGACATCGACTTCCACGCAGCCAGAGGCCTGGACAAAGCCCACATGCTTTCCCTCGCTGGCTGCAAGTTCATAGACTCGCACTCTAATATCATCATCACCGGCCCGACCGGCGTCGGCAAGACCTACATTGCTTGCGCACTCGCCCACAAAGCCTGCCGACTCAAACATTCAGTTCGCTACTTCGGCTGCGGTGCGCTTGTATCGATGCTTGCGGTGGCCAGGGCTGACGGGAGCTATCTACACTTGATGCGTAGGCTTGAGAAGATCGACCTGCTGATCATCGACGACTGGGGATTGTATCCTTTGGATGCCGAGGCCGCAAGGGATATCTTCGAGATTCTCGAATGCCGAACCAACTACGGCTCCGTGATCGTAGTAAGCCAGGTGCCGGTGGATGCTTGGTATGACATCATCCCCGCCCCCACCATCGCCGACGCTATTCTTGATAGACTGGTCCACAACGCCTATCGGATCGAGATGAAAGGGGAATCCATGAGGAAGAAACGCTCGTCGTTGACCAAACAAGCAGACTAGACTAACATAGAGAAGTCCGGCGTCGCTTCGCTCCGATCACCGTTCGGAATCACCGAAACCGCCGTTCGGATAACTCCGAAACAACCGTTCGAATTCACCGAAACCGGCAGGCTTGCCGCTGACACCTCCTGACCGCGAATGTCGGCGGAGAAACTGACCGTATCGCGGCCTCTCCCTTCCGACCCGAATGCGACCTCTTCGTCCAAGTGCGATCATCTCCAGCGATTCTCTCTGAATCTTGTGGTTTCAGGTTTTGGGGACTATTATTGACTGTTTGGATGGCGATTGCCTTGGAGTCCTGGGCGGCGCAAGTAGTGGCAGACATAGCGCGAGGAAGAACGTATCTCTGGCGATCAGCCAGATACTCAGCCCTGCCTTCTCCTTCGCAAGCAGCGAGAAGCAGCCGCAGTCGATATCCAACCCCCTGGCCATTGCCGAGACTATCACCGCAATGAACACAACATTGAGACCAGCGAGTATGAGGGCGGCGGCGGGAACCTTGCGGTTGACTATCAGCAGCGTCCCACAGATCATCTCCACCCACGGCATCACCATCGCGAACAGGTTCACTGTCTGCACTGGCAGGATACGGAATGCGGCTGTGGCGTGGGCGAAGTCTTGTGGATCGAGCAGTTTGCCCAGCGCAGAGATGATGAACACTACTCCCAGAACAAGCCTGCAAAGTAGCGCTATCCTGTGATCGTAGAGAAGCCTCATCGCTCACCGCCCCTGGTCACGGGGTATCCGGCGGATTCCCAGCCCGGGAGGCAGTCTATAAGGATGTAGACCCTCGTGTGCCCCCTAGCCACAAGCGCATCGCCTGCAGAGATAGCGGACTCGCACTCCGGGTCGTAGCAGTAGACCACGATGGACTTGTCCTTCGGAATGTTGCCTACTGCACTTTGGTAGTACTTGTCTACTTCTTCGTAGTAGAGTAGCTTTGCGCCGGTGATGTGGGCTTCCTTGTAGTCGAGTTCGTGCCTGGCGTCCACAAACAGCGCCTCCCCGGAATCGTAGAGCGGCTTGGCATCGGCCAGGGTGATGAACGCTGCTTGTTTGGTTGTGGTCTGGATAGCCGAAGCGCTGGCCCTGGATTCTGACACAGGCTGTCTGATCCAGGGCAAGGGGTGCGGCCCTACGGTGTTGGTGAGAAGACCGAGCAGGCAGGCGGCGATCAGAATGCCGACACAGTCCCGCAAGAGCCGACCGGCGCGATACTCTGTGCCGGTCGGATTCTTTCGGTCTTCACTTGCTGTAGTTGGCTTGCTCACGACCCGCCGGTGGCCTCGCCCTTCTTCACGTCTTTGAGCCACCCGTTCGCGAAGTATTGGTAGTTGATGGTCATTATGCCATACCCGGTGGTTAGTTCGCCGATCATCGTATTCGACCTTTCATAGCCCGTCCGACATCAGTTGTCTACAATTCCATCGGCCACACTACGTGGACGTGATCCGGTACCCGAGTACTCGGCCTCCGGAACCGACGAAAATATAGGCGCAGTAGAGATTCCCCAGACCGAAGAAACGGGCAAATACGAGGGCCTTGACGGTGCCTGGAGCAGGTCGCATAGAGAAATCACGTTCTAGCCTCTCAGCGGAGACAACCATATCCGGACGCCCGAGATCCTGGAGAATCTCTGCTTCACTCCTCGCTTTCTGAACTGCTCGTGTCACATCCGCCAGCCATTGCTCACACCGAACGTCGTCTTGTCTATGACTGACAATAATGAATCGAATGCCAGCCACAAGAATGGCGACCAATATGATGGCAGCGACCACTATGGCTATTTCTCGTTTCATATTGCTCAATACGGCATTGTTGGACATTTGACCATACCTAATCGGCACAATATATCGCATTTGGACTTTCTCCACAGTCTACGCCATAGTGGGAATGGTGTGTCCAACGGTAACCGTGTTAGGCAGGTCAACCCACGGCAGCATCTCTCACAGCCAAGGGGCAGCGGTAGAGCAGCACCGCATACTTGTCCTAGCCGGTATGCAGCTTTGTCATAGATATCTTTTTCGTGAAAGCCAATTATCAACCATTCAGGAATGCCGAGATAACTGCCGATTGGCCAAAGACATTGTATGGCCCTGCACACGAAGAAGCAATGGGCCATTTTGTCACTCTGCAGATGCATCTCTATGGATTTTGACAGAGCGTTGCATATGCAGACCGCTCTCCACACATCCTCCACTATCAATAGCCCAGAAGGATCCCTGAGTAATGTGGGTACATTGCGAACGTACCCGTACGAATTCCGCGCGTCCTCGGCCACGTCCCTCTGCATAAACCTCCCCATCTCCGGATCGTACAGCCTTAACCCAAGCTGCATCAGCTTGAAACCAGACTCCTGGTAATGCGTGTAGTACCCAAGCTGTCCCACGAACTGATAGGGTTGCTGTGTCTCTCCAACCCAACTGGTCACGTTCCCCCAGGCGTCATAGGTATACTTGTCGGTCAAGATGCCACCCAGGCCAGTGAGGAACAGCGTCGACCCAAGCTCATCGAAGTGGTAGTAGGTAGTTACCTGATTCTCACCGGTGCCGGTTATCCGGGCAATGAGCGCGCCGCTGGGTTCTCGGACATAGTAGACCGAGCCACCAGGCGTCACTTCCTCCACCACAGCCGGTATCCCCGCAGACGGGTCATACACAAACTGGTAGGTGGCGCTGACGGAGGTGGTGAAGCTCACGCGGTTGCCCATCGAGTCCCACGCCATAGCCGTGCTGCCGGCCTCTGTTACCAGATTGGTCGGCGAGTAGCTGAAAGCCATCGTGCCGGTGAGCATATTGCCGTTGTCGTCGTAGGTATAGCTCTTGCCGGGGCTGGCAGTCATCTGGTCGGCGGCGTTGTAGGTGAAGCCGGTGCCCAGGCGGTTGCCTACCCAGTCGTAGGTGTAGCTCGCCGTGGAGTTGCCCGGCAGCGCGGCAGTCGCCAGCCTGTTGTTGTCGTCGTATGTATAGGTCTTCTTGTAGTCGTCATTACCCCAGGTGAGTGGGTTCCCGGCATTGTCGCGGGTGAGGTCCAGCGTTCCACGCACCTCTATGTCCTCGTCGCCATCGCAGCCGTAGGCGTAGTCTATGCTTGCCAGGCGGTATCTCGGATCGGAGTCGTAGTCGAATGTCTGGTAAGTCCCGTTCCCAAAGTCCACGCGGGTCCGGTTGCCGGAGGAGTCATAGGTATAAGACGCTATCGTGTCTTCACCCTTCTCCACGTCTTTGAGCCACCCGTTTGCGAAGTAGTCAGAGGTAATCGTCGTCCCACCATAGCCGGCCGTTATCTTCTGACCCTCCATCGGTTAGTGTGTCGCACCTCTGAGAGTCGAGCTCCGGCTGCAGCGGCACTTGGGATTACCGGATATCGCCTGTCCAATCGCGCCCAACTGAGATCCACTGTTTGTAAGGTACCTCGAGTCCCAGATCAGACCACTGACCTTTCTGTGTTTGAACTTTAGTCGCGTGAAGTCTGGGCATGGTGTGCGAGTAAGTAACATGACATAACAGCCAACTGTCGTCGCAGCTCCATTGTACTTCAGAACAGCCAACCGGCCGTGAAGCAAGTGAGGGCATGAAATCATACCACAAAGAAGACGGTAGCCAGATAGGCAAAGAGCGACGATTACTTCCATTCAAGCTCTCTATTGTTACTTCATTCCTAGTCCCTGATAGATAGGCCAGCTCCAACCCATTGTGACTGAATGCAGGACAACGACCGCCATCTATGATTCTCATTAGGCGACCATCCTTGCCTAAGAGATACAGACGCCTTTCTCCACAGCCTGTAAGACCAACGGCATACACTCCCTTTTTCGACACGTCCATACTTAACTGCGAAATATCGCTTCCCTGAACTGTCACCAGCGTTTTGGTTCGGCGAACCTGAACGCCGGTCTGATCTAGGCATAGAATGTGCAAAGTGCCTTGGTAGGCGTATGGTAGATAGACGAACCCAAAGCGGGCTACAGGTTCTACGCCGGCTCCGGCTGTAAAGACACGGCGGGCACGACACCGGACGCCACTGACATCTAGGCACGATACCCACCTGTCGATTACCTGCCCTATGCTGGAGAAGCGAGTTACGATACCATACAGCTTCGATCCGTCAGACCCTATGAACCGTTGGTGGAGGCCCTCCCTCATCTCGAGATGACTCAGTATCCGAGATGATCCTCGGGACCATATCATTATGTCGGAAGGGCCATGCCGGTACACGACCTTAGCCGTGATGGTCCCAAGCCACGCGGATTTGTATGGGTCTACGGTATGTTGTAGATACAACACTATAGCAATGCCAAGGCACAGGAGCACCACCGCTAGACTGGTCACTCTGCGAATGAACTGCTTTGACATTTGCTCTATTCCTCCTGGGAATATTTACTTACACACCTTGCCACCTAATAATCACGTTAGGTGTATGTCACCATCCATAGCGGTCAACGACAACACATCGGAGCGTAATTAAGGCGCTATTATCCCGTGGCCTACTATCCCAGGAGCAAGAACTGACACTGGGCTGTAGGTTATCCCGTACGCTTGTAGTCCACACTGCCACAGAACGTACCGCATCCATATAGAACAATTGAACCACAATAAATGATATCTATAACTCCTACCAGTACTCTCATAGATCTCGTAGTCAAGCTTCATGGTCTCCAAAATCGCTCTAGCGAGTCCCTCGTCGCATATTCTAATATGCCTGCACCTGATGGTGTCGCCCTGACCCCGATACTGCGCCTCGTCCTCCCTCTGCACTTTGCCATCCATGTTTAGGCCACCCCATGTCATGTTCTGACCGTCAAGACCGG
>CAZTAO010000073.1:17412-19424 GCA_964611645.1 uncultured bacterium
ACACATGTACGCGTGGTATGCCACAGGAAGCCACCAATTCCCGAACGTGGCGCAGAGCCTCAAAGTGCTGGTACCCCATGGGTCCAGCAATAAAGTCGGTTTTCCATGTCCATATATGTACCAGTTGACGCCTTCCTTCACCACATCTTTCTGCATGAACCTCCCCATCTCCGGATCATACAGCCTCACTCCCAACTGCAGAAGCTTGAACCCGCTCTCCTGGTAGTGAGTGTAGTATCCTAGCTGCCCCACGAACTGATATGGCTGATCTGTCTCCCCCATTTGGCTTGTCACGTTCCCCCAAGCATCATAGGTGTACTTGTCCGTCAGGATGCCGTCCGGGTCGGTGAGGAACAGCGTCGAGCCGAGTTCGTCGAAGTGGTAGTAGGTCGTTACCTGGGATTCACCGGTCCCGGTAATTCGGGCGATCAGCGCGCCGCTGGGTTCTCGGATGTGGTAGACTGAGCCGCTCGGCGACACTTCCTCCAGTACCGCCGGTATCCCCGCAGACGGGTCGTACACGAACTGGTAGGTTGCGCTGCCAGAGGTGGTGAAACTGACCCGGTTGCCCATTGAGTCCCAGGCCATCTCGGTGTCACCAGCTTCGTGCACCAGGTTATTAGGGAAGTAGCTGAAGATCATCGTGCCGGTGAGCATGTTGCCGTTGCCGTCGTAGGTGTATATCTCGCTGCCTGGAGTGTCGGTCAACTGATCAGCGGCATTATACGTGTAGCCTGTCACGAGCCTGTTTCCCACCCAGTCGTAGGTGTAAGTAGCAGTACTGTTGCCCGGCAGAGCGGCGGTCGCCAACCTATTGTTGTCGTCGTAGGTGTAGGTCTTGCTGTAGGTGTTAACGGGAGGATTTGAGGTGTCATAGCCGCCCCAGGTGAGCGGATTGCCCGCGTTGTCCCGGGTTATACCCAACGTTCCGCGCACCTGCACGCCGCTGCCCTCGCAAGCATACGCGTAGTCTATGCTCGCCAACCGGTACCTGGGATCGGTGTCATAGTCGAATGTTTGGTAAGTCCCGTTCCCGTAGTTCACGCGAGTCCGGTTACCGGAGGAATCATACGTGTAAGAGGCTATTGTGTCTTCGCCCTTCTTCACGTCTTTCAACCACCCGTTAGCAAAGTACTCGTAGCTAATCGTAAATCCGCCATAGGTTTCCGTTATCTTCTGGCCCAGCGCGTTGTATGTGTAGGCCACGGTCCGGTTACTCGGCTGCGGGGCTGTATACTGGCTCAATAGTTTCCGTTGGTTATAAGCATACTTACTCGTGCCAGCGGAGTCCAGCACTTTAGCCCGTATATTGGACCCACCATAGTAAGTATAGCTCACATCGGCGTTCTGCGGGTAGACTATAGGACTGAAGCCGCCAGTGTAGTTGTAATAGACGTCCGTAACACGATTGAGAACATCATACTTGTAGAGCGTGTAGGATCCCTTCCCGTCTTGCTTCCAGAGCTGGTTGCCATAGTCGTCGTAACCGAACTCCTCGTCTCCCAATCCAATAGGGTTGTCCACTGCAGTCACCCGCCCCAGTTTGTCGAACGTGTAGCTGGTCTGGCGGGTGTGGCTTGCATCAGAGCGCGTAGTTACTCTCCACACCGCGCCAAAGACATCATACTCGTTTTCCACCAGCGGCGCGTTGGCGGACTGATCGCCAGGCGTAGTCCATGTCTTTGTCAGGCGCCCGGCGGCGTCGTAGTCGTAGTGGGTCGTCTTGTTATTCTCATCGGTGGTAGAGAGAACATGGCAGCAGTCGGATTCCGTGACCACGGAGACGCTGTTCGGCGGGTTCACATACGTTGTGGTCTCGGTTTTGTTGCCGCTCCCGTCCATTTCCAGATCATAGGTTATGGTTCTGTTCTGAGAATCGGTCCTGCTCAAGACTCTGCCGTCGTCATCGTAATGGGTCGACTGGGTAGCGGTTGTGTAGGAACTGGTGTTGGGATCGTAGTATCTATACGTCACCCGCGTAGCCCCGTTCCGCAGCTTTACTGCGCTGTCTA
>CAZTAO010000074.1:0-19127 GCA_964611645.1 uncultured bacterium
CATACACAGAAAGTACAAGCCCTGCTCCAAGCCCTTTTCTAAAGCGATTGCCCTGGTCCCCGAACAACACAAACACCTTCTGTCCGCTTACGGCAAGGTCGAGATGCCCGTCGCGGTTCAGGTCTACCGGCGCTGCCGTGTATCCGCCGCCAGGCGTGGGGAGAGTGGTCTTTGACTCAGCAGACAAGCCTCTTGCACTTCCCCAATAGATCAGACCAGCAGTACCGGGATAGAACAGGTCGGAGAAGCCGTCCGCGTTGAGGTCCGCAACGGCGAACGTGTCAGGCTGCCCGGCCGGTAGCTCTACTCTGCGCTCTCGGCTGAACTGCCCTTCCCGATCACCCGTGTACACGAAGTAGTTGGGCGGAGCCATCGTGCCCTCTCGTTTGTTCATAAACGCGACGTCTTTCGCGCCGTCGCCGTCGAGATCTGCAAGGACCACTCCAAATGCTCCCTGGGTAGGCAGGTCGGTCTTCAGGTTGGCGGAGAAGCCGTCCTTCGCTCCCCAATACACGCGGGAGTCTGTGTTCAGCAGGCCACCCTTCTCCTGGTTGGCGAATACCAGGTCGTGATAGCCGTCACCGTTCAGGTCTCCGGCGGCGCAGTCCTGGGCTGACTGGGTCGGCAGTTCCGCCCGGTTGGACGGGGCAAAACCCTGCGGGCTATTCCAGTACACATAGGAAGTCCGCTCGCCGGTAGCGTTCATGAGGGTCCCCCGGCCGCAGGAGAATACCACATCCGGGAGGCCATCGCGGTTAAGGTCAGAGATCACGCACCCCGAAGTGCTGGAAGTGGGGAGTTCCGCGCGCCTGGAGGTTGAATATCCGTTCTTGCTGCCCCAGTAGACGAACGAGTTGACGGCATATAGCTCGACTACGTCGCCGTGCATCGAGGCCGTCTTGCCCGTCATCTTGCACCTATTCGCCAAGACTATATCGGGGAAGCTGTCGTTGTTGAGGTCACCAACCGCAACATCGGAGGACCCCAGTCCCGGCAGAAAGAGGCTTCGCTTCTCGCTGAACCGGCCCTTGCCGTCATTGTAGTAGATATTCGCTCCGCCCTCATCGCCCTCGTTGCCTTCCACGGAAAAGACTATGTCGTCGATATGGTCACCATCGACATCGGCGATAGCCACCGACGTGGCATTGATGGTCTTCAGTTCCAGCCGTCGTGATGGCTTGAACCCGTTCTCGCCGCCGAAGTACACGAACGACCTCTGCCGCCGGTCGTATGTCATGTGGTAGTCACATCCGGCGTTGGCGAAGACTATGTCCGGCCAGCCATCACCGTTAAGATCCGACACGGCAGCACCCATCGCGGCTTCGGTGGGCAGTCCCATCCTGCGAGATGCGCTGAGGCCGTCCTTGCCGCCCCAGTAGATGAACGAGTCCAGGTTGTCCTTCTCGCCGTCGAACCTGTTGCACACTATCAGGTCGGTGAAACCGTCCTTGTTCAGGTCCGCTGCAGTCCCGGCCACGCAGCCCTCAGCAGGCAGGGAAAGCCGCCGCTGGCGCGAGAACCCATCCTTGCCCGCGAAGTAAACAAACAGATCGGGAGTCTCGGTGTAGTCCTGGGGGCAGGTGACGGGAAGGTCGAACGCGCCGTCCCCGTTGAAGTCCCACGTGTTAGCCAGGCGCACCGACCCGTCGGCAGCGACATAGCTATTGACGCCGCCGTCGGAAAGAACCCCCTGGTTGAAGTCGTCGAAAGAACTCACCGTCCACGAGTCACCAGCCGCCGAAAGCGAGCACAAGAGTATCAGTGGAATGATTGCGAGTAGCGTTCTGCCCAAGTTGCATTGAGATCGATGTGGTATGGTATAGCCCAATGTAGTACCTCAGATGTGTTATCCGTCCCGCCGTGCACAGCCACCTGTGTCGAGTGGAGTTGGATGGTTCATTATACTGCATTTCGGAAACGGGGCGCTGACTGGCGGCACTTCGCCTATTTGATTCATGGCAGGCGCATAGATTATCATAGTACATTCAATGAATCTGGCTCGTTCTGTCTGCTCGACCGGTTTCCGGAGACGGCGCGGGGCCTAAGCAGGTTGTGGTGGTAGTTAGTAATGTCCATTAAGACCAAGACCCTGGTCAGCATCGGGATTGTGTACATCTGCCTGATAGCGGTTCTCTACGTGAGCGCCCGCAGCAGCCTTCTGAGCCGGTTTGCCGATGACGAGAAGCAGCAGGTTGCATCGAGCCTGGAGAGTGTCCGGGGGGTGTTCGACAATCGCTACAAGGAGATGGGCAAGGTTGCCGACGACTGGGCCACCTGGGATGAGACCAGTGGGTTCGCCCGGCAGCCCGGGCTGGACTACGTAAAGTCGAGCTTGGGGCCAGAGACTTTCACGGGGCTGGGGCTGAACCTGATAGCGGTGCTGGACGCCAAGGGCAATATTCTCTACGGCAAGGCTTACGTCGGGCCCCAAGGCTCTATGCCAGGCAAAGTAGTTCCACTCAGCCAGGAAATCCTCCAGCATCTCAGTCAGTCGCCCCGCCTGAAGCTGGACTCGGTCAACTCCAGAGTCGATGGCGTGATAATGCTCAAGGCAAACCCTCTGTGCATAGTCGCAAGGCCCATCCCGGGCCGGCGAGACAGGAATGTACTGCGTGGCACACTGGTTTTCGGCAAGGAACTGGACAGAGCCGATATTGGGAAGCTTGCCAATGTCACTACCCCATCTCTCACGATCCAAAGACTCGACCAGGGATCGCTCATGCCGGACTTCCAGCGCGCCCGCGCGTTGTTCACACCTGGCAAGACAACAGTAGTCAGCCCGCTGAGCAATCAGACAATCGCCGGCTACTCGCTCATATCCGATATCTACGGCAAGCCGGCAATGCTGGTCCGCATAGACATGCCCCGAACGGCCTACAGTATGGCGCTGCACGGCGTCTCCTACTTCCTGCTTGCATTGCTTGTGTTCGGAGTAGCTTTCGGGGCGGTTAGCGTCTGGGTGCTCGAAAGGCTGGTGCTCAGCAGAGTCGGCCACCTGAGCCGCAGCGTGGCGCTCATAGGCAGGCATGGCCAGTCCAGGGCGAGGGTGGAGATGCCCGGTCGGGACGAGCTCTCCAGCCTGGCTGTCGAGATCAACAACATGCTCGATTCCCTGCACCAGTCTGAGGAAAGGCTCCGCATAACCAAACACAGCGTGGACACCGCGGCAGGGGCTGTATTCTGGGCGGAAGCAGACGGTCGGCTGAACTACGCCAACGACGCCCTGTGCAAGCTCCTTGGCTACTCGCGTGAAGAACTGCTCCGCAAGAGAGTCTTTGACATCGATGCGCAGATATCCGAGCACACATGGCCCCGGGAGTGGGACAGGATGAAGTCGGTTGGGTCGAGGACCGGGGAAAGCTCGCTGAGAACCAGGAGCAGGGCGTTGGTGCCCGTGGAACTCACAGCGAACTACCTGGAATACGACGGCAATGAGTACTTCTTCGCGTTCGTTACCGATATAACCAAACGCAAGCAGGTCGAGGAAGAGATACGAAGCCTGAACGAAGATCTGGAACGCAGAGTTGCCGAGCGGACCGCACAGTTGGAGGAAGCCAACCGCGAACTGGAGGCGTTCTCCTACTCGGTGTCCCACGACCTTCGCGCTCCGCTGCGGGCGATAAACGGCTTCTCCCAGGCTCTGATCGAGGAATACTCCAGCAAACTGGACGAGGATGCCAAAGGATACCTGGATATTGTTTCCAGGAACGCGAAGCACCTCAGCTTGCTTATCGATGACCTCCTGCGGTTCTCCAGAATGAGCCGCGAGCCACTGCAGAAGAAGACTGTCAACGTTGCGGAGATGGTGGACGAAGTGCTCAGCGACCTGAAGGGTGATCTCGCCGGTCGCAACATAGACTTGATAAAGACCGATATGCCCGAGTGCAGGGGGGACCAGATGCTGCTGAGGCAAGTGTATGTGAACCTGCTTTCAAATGCCATCAAGTTCACCCGCGAGAAAGACCCGGCGGTGATCTCAATCGGCTCGGAAACTCAGGACGGTGAGCTTGTCTACTATGTCAAAGACAACGGCACCGGGTTTGATATGGACTACTCGGACCGACTTTTCGGCGTCTTCCAGCGGCTGCACTCCGAGGAGTACGAAGGAACCGGAGTTGGGCTGGCTATAGTCCAGCGCATAATCCACAGGCACGGCGGCAGAATCTGGGCGCACGGGGAAGTGGGCCAGGGAGCCCAGTTCTACTTCACCCTGCCGGACACGGGACTGTAGTTCCCGCCCTTATGGAGAGGGTTACTTCTCCGCCACAAGCTCGACCATCGCGACCGAGAATCCCGGCACGCTAAGCTTGGCCTGGCCATTCCTCAGCACAACAGCCTCCGGCTTCGGCAGCTTGCTGGCTTCCATCAGCGCAGACTGCTGCTCCGGGCTGAGAGGGTTAGGCGAGCCGAGTTCCAGCCATTTCACGTATGGGTCGCACTCGCCCTGCGCTATCCGCACGACCTCACACTTCCACTCACCCTTGGGAAGCCCCGGCAGCTTCAGCGTAACGGCAGTATCGTATTGCGGCCTCTCGTAGTCCTCGATGAGGTTGTAGAGCATGACCCAAGCCCGCTTGCGGTCTCGTGACACGCACGCTACGCCGCCAACAGGGTCGTTGGAACTGGCGCACTTTACCCTCGTCCCGCTCATTCGGCTGAGAAGCTCAAACGCTCTTGCGCTGGGTTTCGGGATGGTGGTCTGGGTGTACATGCTCAGGTCGCCTCGGAAGCCCTGCATTTTGCCGTAGGGCGTCTCGGTGAGGCAGAACGGGAAGTTCAGGGTGATTCCGTAGTCCAGAAACGTGCGAATCGCCATTGTTCGAAACGCGGCGTCGTAGGGGCGGTCGTGCGGGTCGAACAAGTTTGATGAGCATCCCCATTCCGTGATGAGCAGCGGCAGCTTCGAGTATTGCGGGTGCTTCTTCACCGCCGACTTCACCTTGTTGAGCGATATCTTCAGTGCATCAAAGAGCGGCATTCCGGTGCCTACAGTGTAGATGTGCCATGAGAAGTAATCGGTGCGGGCGCCCGTCTTGCCGGTAGCGTCGTTCTTGCCCCTGGCGCAGTGCTCAAGGAAGGGCTCCGCCCACCACGGCCCCGCTCCGCCGACTCCACCGATGGTAATCTTGGAATCGGCACGTGTGGCCCCGGCAACTGCATGATCGTAGATCTTGAGATACTGCTCCAACGTGCCCTCGAAGTAGTGCGTGGCGTCAGGCTCGTTCCACACCTCGAAGTACCAGTTGTGAATTGCGCTGCCCCATTTGTCGCGGCAGTGTTTCACCACCTGGTAACACAACTCCTGCCACCTCAGCAGCGCCTCGCGGTCTTTGGGTGGATAGGGGTTGGACCAACTTTTGCCGGAGTACTTGCCCGCAAGCTCGATAGGCATGGTCTCCAATACCACCACCGGCAGCATCCCGCACTCCAACAGCGCCCCAATGCCATCGTCAAAGAACTTCCAGTTGTACTGCGGGTTGCCCTGGGCATCTTCAGAGTATACGCGCACGCTGAACACGCACTCGTGCAGCCGGACATACTTGAAGCCGATCTTCTTCGCCTCCCGCATAGCCGCCTTGCCCGACGGGGTTGCGGCGCGGTCCGGATAGTTCGCGTCAGTGCCGACCCAGTTGTGCCTGAATTCGCCAAGGCTCTTGCCGAAATCGACAGTCACAGTAGCCTTTCCGAGGTCCTCCACGCGGTTGGCGAGGCTGAGCTCGTCCTCGACCAGTTCGAAACTGATGTCATCGAACCAAGCCGTGCCCTTGGAGTCACCCCACATGTGGCAGACCAGCCTGACGTACTTCACCGTGCGCGAGAGCCGAAACTCCCCACGGTACTCTGTCCAGTCGGATGTGCCATTCTTGAGCATGATGTCCGTATGGCCGATATTCCTGCCGCCGGAGTCGTAGCTGTTGACCTGGACCGCAGCCATCAGCCAATCCATTGTCCCGGCCACCACATCCTGAGTCTTCATCCACGCAGAGACCTTGATGAGTTGGCCACGGTAGGGGATGGCGGGAGTGCTGACGCCGGTCCTGCTGTCCTCGCTGCCCCGCCCGTTCCCGGACTGCACCCGCAGGCTGGTCTTCCCTGAATGAGACACAGTCGTGTCCAGCGCAACCGAAGAGGGATCAGCCGTCATGACCTCCCAGTTCTTCAGTTGGCTTAGGTCGGAAACCTCAAAGCCTTCTTTGATATCGACTCTAGCGGGCGCGCTGAATACTGCCACTGCGGCAGAAACGCACACTGCACACCAAAGGGACACCCAAATGGTAGCCGTAAACCAGCGATTCCTATTTATCACAACGTGCACCTTTCCAAGGGAATAGATCATAGTATTGAGCCGTCTATTGGCCAGTTGACAGTCGATTGTTCCACGCCGACCCACCGTTTTCCTGCACAGACCGTTCCCACCTCGCAGCCCGGTAGACCCTCGTTTCGTTGACTTCCCGGCGTACCATATCTAACATGGTGCTATCTGGAAACTCCATTGCCAGAGGGAGAGCGAAGCGTGACCACACCAAGCCTATTCGATGACCAGGTTCCGGCGGAGGTATTTGCTCGGGTGCAGGCTCTGCGCGAGCAGATCGACCGCGCGAACTATCTGTACTACAGCAAAGACCAGCCCGAGATCTCGGACGCCACATACGATGCCCTTATGCGGGAGCTTGTGGAGCTTGAGACCAGGTACCCGCAGGCTGTTTCTCCGGACTCGCCGACGCATCGGGTCGGAGCCGCGCCTCAGGCCCAGTTCGCTGCACTGCGCCACGCGGTCCCGCTGCTCAGCCTTGCCAACGCCACCAGCGATGAAGACATGCGCGCGTTCGATGCTCGCTGCAAGAAGCTGCTGGGCCTGCCTGAGGGCGAGGAGATCGAGTATATCTGCGAGCTGAAGTTCGACGGCCTCGCAGTGTCTCTTGTATACGAGAACGGCGTGTTGGTCTCCGGGGCCACGCGGGGGGATGGTTATCAGGGGGAGGATATCACCCCCAACCTCAAGACTGTCCGCAGCATCCCTCTCAGCATTCGCCACTCCAAGACTCAAGTCCCGGGCATTCTGGATGTGCGCGGCGAAGTAGTCCTGCCGCACGAGGAGTTTCGGCGGATCAACGAGGAACGCGAACTCTCCGGGGAAGCCACTTTCGCCAACCCCCGAAACGCCGCTGCGGGGTCGCTGCGCCAGTTGGACAGCCGCATCACCGCAAAGCGCGGGCTGCGGATGTACTGCTATGGCATCGGCAGGTCAGAGGGGGTGACATTCCCCACCCAGCGCGAGGCGCTCTCTGCTCTTGATGCGTGGGGGTTCCAGGTCAACCCAAACGTCAAGGTCTGCCGGAATGTGGACGAGGTGCTGGAGTACCTGGCCGAGTGGGCAGGCAAGAAAAGCTCTCTGGACTACGACATCGACGGCATCGTTGTGAAGATCAACTCCCTGGAGATCCAGAACACCCTCGGCGCGGTGTCCAGGAGCCCCAGGTGGGCGGTTGCATACAAGTACCCGGCGCAGCAGGCGACCACAATAGTGCGCGATATCCGCGTGCAGGTTGGACGGACAGGCGCGCTTACCCCGGTGGCCGACCTGGAGCCTGTGGAGGTGGGCGGTGTCACAGTCTCCCACGCTACCCTGCACAACGAGTCGGAGGTCCGCCGCAAGGACGTACGGATCGGTGACACGGTGGTAGTGCAGCGGGCGGGCGAGGTCATTCCCGAGGTGGTGGAAGTCCAGTTGGACAAGCGCACCGGCGCGGAACGAGAGTTCACCATGCCGACTCACTGCCCGGTCTGCGGGTCGGATGTGGAGAAAGCCGAAGACGAAGCTGTGGCGCGGTGTGTTGGCGGGTTGGCGTGCCCCGCGCAGGTCAAAGGCGCGGCGATCCACTTTGCTTCCAGAAACGCAATGAATGTAGACGGCGTCGGGCCCTCGCTCATCGATCAACTGATAGACAAAGAGCTCATCCACGACCCCGCCGATCTCTACTACCTCACGGTAGACCAGGTCGCTTCGCTGGAGCGGATGGGAGAGAAGTCCGCAAGCAACGTGATCAGTGCCATCGAGGGCAGCAAGTCCGCTTCGCTGGCGAGGGTGATCTATGCACTGGGGATAAGGCACGTGGGGGAAAGCACCGCCGCCGCCCTGGCAGCCGAATTCGGCAGCATCCAGCGGTTGATGGACGCCCCGCAGGAGGACCTGGCGGCTGTCAGGGACATTGGCCCGGTGGTCTCGGAAAGCGTGGCCGCGTTCCTGGCACAGCACACCACCCGAGAGGTGATCTCCAAGCTGATCGAGGCAGGCATCAACCCGACAGTGGAGGTCCGCGAGAAGACCGGGGCGTTCAAGGGGATGACGGTGGTCTTCACCGGCGCGATGGAGACAATGACCCGGGAAGACGCCGAAGCCATCGTCCGCTCGCAAGGCGGAACAGCCTCCTCATCGGTCTCCAGCAAGACCGACCTGGTAGTGGCAGGCGAGAAAGCCGGCTCCAAGCTGGCCAAAGCGCAGAACTTGGGAGTGCGTGTGATCTCCGAAGCGGAGTTTAGGGAGATGCTGGGCGCGCGGTCGTAACACACAAACCCCCCTGCCCCCCTTATCAGGCAGGGCAATCGCTTTAGAGATTCGATACAACTTATAGCACCCGAATTGCACATGGAGAGACAGTGTTGGACATGCCAACTAGGCGTGGACTGCCGAAAACCGGTTCCACCAGAACCATCATCGGACCACGCAAAGTTGCGAATTTGCCCCCAAAAGCCCTCCAAAGTTTCTAAAGCGATTGCCCTGCTTATCAGGGGGGAAGGGTGGTGCGTTCTTCCTCCCTGATAAGGGAGGGTAGGGTGGGTTTTCGTCCTCTAGAACCCCAGCAGGCTGCTGCCGCCGCCTTGCTCTTTCTTGATCTGGAACTTCGCGTAGGGCATGTCGTATGTGTCCCAGATGTTGTCGAGCCATGCGTTGGAGTATTCCACGGCCTGATCGATCTCCGGCTGCACTGCGCTCATTCCCTTCAGCGATGTGATAAGCCCGGATATGTTGGCGTTGGGGTCCGCGGGGTTGTGTTGCCCCAGGCTGTACGCTATGAGATACACTGCCTGGGTCTGCTTGGCGATGACCTGCCTGAACGCGCCGCCGATCCCCCTGCAATCCTGTGGCGCCGGTTTGCTGTCGAAGTAGGTTAGCGTGTTAAGCCAGTTCCCATACTGGCGGGTCAGCTCCTTCTTGAAATCGGCCAACGGGTCTGCCATCTCGCCAGATGCGTCCGGGTCCGAGGCAGTATCCATCATCTGGAGCAA
Source organism: uncultured bacterium (assembly GCA_964611645.1). Lineage (GTDB taxonomy): Bacteria > Armatimonadota > UBA5829 > UBA5829 > UBA5829 > CAZTAO01. Next base: position 9,289 of record CAZTAO010000074.1, read on the forward strand.
TGCTTTCGCCTGCCCGGTAGAGATAAGCGTGAAGGCCTTGGTGGTATCCGGCAACAGGACATTCTCCCTGTGCTTTTCTATGTAGGCTATGTGATTCAGGTAGTCCAGCATCGCAGCCGATGGCTTAGGTTTGGGTTGGGCGGCGGGGGTGTTATCGCCTGCGGGAGGAACCGCGGGCGGCGCGGATAGCACTTCCCCGCCGGCGGGGGCTGCGGGAGGGGCCGTAATCACTCCACCCGGCTGCACCACGGGCGGCGCCGCATTCAGGACGCTCGCATCCGGAGGAGACACTATCCCCGGCGCGGATATGACGTTCTTGGGGCGGCTCATCAGGAGAATTACGATGATAGCAAGCAGGACCACTGCCCCAATGATCGCGCCGATGGCGATCTTGCGGTTCTTGTCGGAGTTTGCGGATTCGGCGTTGACGTGCCCACACTTGAGACACGAAACGGCATTTGGCGCCATCTCAGCGCCGCACTTGGAACAGAAATGTTGAGCCATTGTTCATCACCTCGCAACTCAAGTATACCACGCGTGGTACCGGCGTCAATAGCCGCTGGCGTCGTTGCCGGTGTCGGGCGCTTGTGGAACCCAAATTGACTTGAGTTGCAGCGCATTGTATCATCGGGAATGGCATTATACTGATGGGGGTTGTTCGATGTCTGAACGCAGCTACGAATTCCGCAAGAGATTGAATATAGTCCACAAGCCCAACCGCCGCGATCCAAGCCTCAAACCCAACAAAGGCGAGATGGAGATCCGAGACGGTTGGAACATAGCGTTTGGTCCGGAAGCGTCCGAGTATGTGGTGAACGCAGCCAAGGATTTCCAGGATTACCTGTTTACCAGCATGAATGTGTCAACGCTGCTCGGTGGGCAGAAAACAGTTGTTAAGACGATCCTGCTGACGACCGCCGCTGAATTACCCGAACTGGGACTGGGAAAGGCTCTTTCGGTTCCTGGGAGCTACCGGATAATCGTTAAGGATGCCATCATCACCATCTGCGGCTTCGACGAGCGCGGTGTCGGGCAGGGGTGTTTCTACCTGGAAGACCTGATGAACCTGCGCGAGGCGCCCTTTGTGCCGGCGATGGATGAGGTCCGCGCGCCGCTGTTCTCGCCTCGGATGGTGCACTCCGGCTGGGGGATCGACCGCTACCCGGACCAGCACCTGAGCGCAATGGCCCACGCGGGAATGGACTCGATCCTCATATTCATAAAAGCTCCCAACATGACCCCAACCGGCCATGTGGATATCAACGACCTCATCGACCGCGCGGCGCATTACGGGCTGGACGTCTACCTATACAGCTATCTCATAGGCCGCTACCATCCCGATGATCCCAAGGCCGAAGAGTATTACGAAAGCACCTACGGCGAACTGATCAAGGCGCACCCGAAGGCGAAGGGGCTGATCTTTGTGGGAGAGTCGTGCGAGTTCCCGAGCAAAGACACTCGCACAACCGGTCGCCTGCGGTTGGACCCGGACACCGGTGCCAGCGTGAACGCGGAGGGCTGCTACGACCCCAAGGCCGACTCTCGTCCAAGCCCCGGCTGGTGGCCCTGCACCGACTATCCGCAGTGGCTCAACCTCCTCAAGAGGATAATGCGCAAGCATAACCCCGACCTGGACATCGTGTTCTGGACCTACAACTGGGGCTGGACCCCGGAGGAGGACAGGCTGGCGCTGATAAGGTCGCTGCCTACGGACATCACCCTCCAGGCCACATTCGAGATGTTCGAGGATATAGAGAAAGACGGGATCGTGACACGCTGCGTGGACTACACGGCGTCCTTCGAGGGGCCGGGTAAGTACTTCAGCAGCGAGGCGGCGGTTGCCCACGAGCGCGGTATGCGGCTGCACAGCATGGTCAACACCGGCGGAATGACCTGGGACTTCGGAGTCATCCCATACCAGCCGATCCCGTTCCAGTGGGAGAAGCGATACAAGGCAATTCTGGAGGCGCACGAGAAGTGGGGGCTTACCGGCCTGATGGAGGGTCACCACTACGGCTGGTGGCCGTCGTTCGTGAGTGAGTTGGCCAAGTGGGCCTATTGGTCTCCCGCTGTGTCCAGAGAGGAAATGGCAGACAAGATCGCCGTCCGCGATTTTGGAGCCGAAGCGGGGCCGGTTGCAGTCCGAGCATGGAAAGCCTGGAGCAAGTCCATGCGGGACTATGTGCCAACCAATGAGGACCAGTACGGGCCGTTCCGTATCGGGCCGTCATATCCGTTCTTCCTCAATGAGAAGCCCGTGCCTGTGCCGGCGTCGCCATATTCACACTTCGGCAGCGAGATATGCACGACCGACTACCAGCCGCACGAGCCTAAGGATGTAGAGACAGAGATCCACATACTGCAGCGGATGGCGGCGAAGTGGGAGGAAGGCAATGCGCTGATGGCGGAAGCGAAAGAGCTGACCCCCGAGGCCAAGCGCGCTGATGCGAAGCGGATGCTGGCGCTGGGCAAGTTTGTGCTCAACAGCATCTACACCACCATCAACACTAAGCGCTGGTGGCTCCTGAAGCAGAAACTGCAATCCGAGAGCGACCCGGAGAAGATCAACGCCATCCTCGATGACCTGACGCTGCTGGCCGAAGACGAGATCGCCAACGCCCAGGTAACCATCCCGCTGGTAGAGTTCGACTCCCGCCTCGGCTGGGAACCCAGCATGGAATACCTCGGCGACCGCGAACATCTGGAGTGGAAGATAGGGCTGTTGAGGAAGATCGTGGACGAGGAGATTCCGGGGTTGAGGAAGTAGCCGAGAGGGATGGGACGAATGGGACCTGTGGGACTTATGCGACAGCCCCTTTGGTCCTATATGTCCTATTAGTCGTATATGTCCTATCAAACCCCATTGAGCAACCAAGAAAGAGGCCACTATGAACGACTGGGAGAACCCTGGACTGCTGCACATCAACCGCCTGCCTGCGCGGGCTTATACTTTTGCTTACCCGAATGAGGCTTCCGCCAAGACCTTCGAGCGGGGGGCTTCGCCGTGGTTTCAACTGCTCAATGGGGTGTGGAAGTTCAGCTACTCCGAGACGCCGGAACTTGCCCAGGAAGATTTCTTCGAGGAAGATTATTACGATGCCTGGTGGGATGATCTGCCAGTGCCAAGCTGCTGGCAGATGCATGGATATGGACAGCAGCAGTATACCAACGTGCAGTTCCCCTTCCCCGTCGACCCTCCCCTGGTGCCCACCGAAAACCCCACCGGCTCCTATCGGCGCGAGTTCGTTGTGCCTGAACGATGGGATGGGATGCGGATAACCCTGCGGTTCGAGGGGGTGGATTCGGCGTTCTATGTGTGGGTGAACGGCAAGCAGGTAGGCTTCAGCAAGGGCAGCCGGATTCCCGCGGAGTTCGACGTAACCGACTTGGTGCGGCCCGGCAAGAACGTGCTGGCGGTGCAGGTCTACCAGTGGTCCGACGGCACATACTGCGAAGACCAGGACATGTGGTGGCTCTCCGGCATATTCCGGGATGTTATGTTGCTGGCGACTCCTAAGCAGCATCTGCGGGACGTGCAGGTTACCACCACTTTCGACAAAGACTACCGCGACGGCGTGCTGTCCGTGCGAGCGGACATTGTTAACCAAGGCAAGAAGGCCGCAGCGGGTTACTCTCTGGAAGCCGTGCTGCTAGATGCCAGGGGAGAGACCGTGGTCTCCGACAGCGCAGCCGTGGCGGTTGGCGCGGGCGGGAGTTCCTCGGTCAAGTTTGAGGAGAAGGTGACAGCGCCGCAGAAGTGGAGCGCGGAGATTCCTTACCTCTACACGCTGCTGCTCACCCTGAAGGACGCTACGGGCAGGACCGTTGAAGTCACCCCGGTGAGGGTTGGCTTCCGGGAAGTGAAGATCGAGGACTGCCAGCTCTTCGTGAATGGGGTGTCTATCAAGCTCAAAGGCACCAACAGGCACGAGTTCCACACCGACCTTGGCCGCACGATCCCTCTGCAGGTGATGATAGATGACATCCTCCAGATCAAGAAGAGCAACCTGAATGCCGTTCGCACCTCGCACTACTCCAACGACCCACGGTGGCTGGACCTGTGCGACCTGTACGGCCTCTACGTGATCGATGAGTGCGACCTTGAGACCCACGGCTTTGCGCTGGTCGGCTGGCGAGGCAACCCGCCTGAAGACCCGGCGTGGGAGGCGGCGTGCGTGGACAGAATGGAGCGGATGGTCCAGCGAGACAAAAATCACCCGTCGATCATCTTCTGGTCGCTGGGAAATGAGTCCAACTTCGGTCCGGGCCACGAGGCTATGGCCAAGCTGGCGCGAGAGATCGACCCCGGCAGACCCATCCACTACGAAGGCGACTATGACCTTGTGACTACAGACATGTACAGCCGCATGTACACCCACGTCGACGATGTTATCAAGATCGGCGAAGGCACATTCGATATCCCGACAGCCAAGCGCGACTACCGCGACCTGCCGTATATTCTCTGCGAGTATGCGCACACCATGGGCAACGGCCCCGGCGGACTGCTGGAATACTGGGAAGCTATATACAAATACCCACGCTGCATCGGAGCATTCATCTGGGAGTGGATCGATCATGGTATCAGGCAGGTTGCCGAGAACGGCCAGGAGTACTTCGCATACGGCGGCGATTTTGGCGATTATCCCAACGATGGCAACTTCGTCTGCGACGGAGTCCTGTTCCCAGACCGCAATCCCTCACCATGCCTTGGGGAATACAAGAAGGTAATCGAGCCGGTGAAGGTGGAGGCGGTGGACCTCGCGAGTGGCAAGTTCAAGGTGACCAACCTCTATGACTTCAGGGACCTGAGCCATCTGCTGCTTTCGTGGTCGGTGATGGGCGATGGGAAGATATCACAGAGTGGCTCGATGCCCGCGCCCGAGGTTGCGCCGCACTGCTCCGCAGAAGTCACGATCCCCTACGCCGGTTGCGCATCTGCGGGCGAGCGGTTTGTGAACCTGTCATTCCTGTTGGCTCAGGACGAGACTTGGGCGGAGCGGGGGCTTGAGGTGGCTTGGGGGCAGTTTGCCCTGCCGGTGGTTGAGCGGAGTCGAAACCACCAACCAGTGGAAAGCGGAAAGTGGAGAGCGGAGAGCAGAATGACGGTGGCCGAGACCTCCACCGAGATTCGAGTTGCTGGCGCGGACGTTGAAGTGGTATTCGACCGCGTGTTCGGGCGGCTGGCTTCGTGGAAATGTGCGGGGCGGGATATGCTCAGTTCCGGGCCAAGGCTCAACTTCTGGCGCGCGACTACAGACAACGACCGCGCCTGGGATAATGCCAAGGCCTGGCGGGATGCGGGTTACGATCATCTGGCGCACAAGACTTTGGGTGTGACGGCGGAGCAAATGGGTGACGGAACGGTGCGCGTAGTGGTCAAATCCCGCATTGCGCCGCCGATCCACGACCGCAAGTTCATCTGCGACTACACCTACACCATATCCTCCGACGGGGCAATAGGGGTCGAAGCTCACGGCGTGCCTCACGGCGACTGGGGCGATTCTATGCCAAGGATCGGGCTTACCATGGCCCTACCGGTCGGGTTCCAGGATGTGTCATGGTTCGGGCCGGGGCCGGGTGAATCCTACCCGGATATCTGCCAGGCCGCGAGAGTGGGGTTGTATCGGGCAAGTGTGGATGAGCTCTACACACCATACATCTACCCGCAGGAGAACGGCAACCGGATGGATGCGAGGTGGATATCGCTGACGGATATCCGGGGAGCCGGGCTGCTGGTGGCGGGACAACCCACCATCAACTTCAGCGCGCAGCGTTTCACCGCCGAGGACCTTGAGAAAGCGCGTCACCAGCACGAGCTTATCCCGCGTGACGAAGTGATTCTCAACCTGGACTACCAGCAGAACGGAATAGGCACCGCAAGCTGCGGCCCTGGACCGTGGGAGCGGTACATACTGCATCCACGGGAGTTCCGGTTTGGGGTCGTGCTGAGGGCGGTTTTGGCGTAGGTACGAAGGATAGGACTAACTCGTGGCGCGGGGTGCGCGATGTATGGTTGAAAGGATGATTCATACAAAATGCCGCTAGATCGTGACGTTTGGGTGCTTGCTGGGCAATCGAACATGGAGGGCAGGGGCGAGCTGATCCACGCGCTTCCGCCTGATGACAGGATATTCTGCTTCACCAGCGCGGGCTTCTGGGAGACGGCGAAAGAACCGATGCACAGGCTCTGGGAGAGCTACACCACCTCCCACATAATCATCAACCGGCGCTACCAGGCCCCCGGGGAAGCTGAGAAGACCGAGGCTGAGTTGGCCGAGATAGAGCTTCGCGAGCGCACGAGACACACCGGCCCAGGGCATTTCTTCGCCAAGATGATGGCGGATGCGACCGGTCGGGAGATCGGGGTCATTGCGGCGGCACACGGCGGAATGTCCCTGGAAGAGTGGAGCCACAAGGAAAAGGGCACAGACCGCCTCTACGGCGCAATGCTGGACAGAATCCGCAAAGCAGGCGGAAACCTCAAGGGGATTCTCTGGTATCAGGGCGAGTCGGATGCCGGCATAGATACAGCTCCTACTTACGCCGAAAGGTTCGAGGCTTGGGTGAATGAGGTCCGCAAGGACACCGGCATACCCGACCTGCCGGTGCTGGTGGTCCAGATCGGCAGATATGCCGTGCGGTCGTGGCCGGAGGGAATGTGGGACCTCACCAGAAAGGCCCTCTACGAGTTGCCGGACAAAGTCCCGCACACTGCATGCGTTACGGCAGTCGATCTCGGCCTGCTCGACGCCATCCACGTCAACGCCCGAGGCGCCCGGCGGGTAGGTGAGAGGCTGGCCAGAGTTGCTTTGGATATGCAGGAGAAACCAGGTGCCGTTTCGGGGGTGCGGGTGAAGCGGGTATGCAAGTCCGACAAGAAGCATATACCTCTGGCGGCGGATGTGATCAAGGTCGAGTGCTCGGGGGTTGTGGGGAGTTGGAAGCCGGATGAGAACATCGTCGGGTTTGAGGTCTACCAGGAAGACGGCAAGACTCTGGCCGATAGCTGCGTATACGCCGCGTTTGGGTGCCCGGATGAGCCGGGGTCGATCTGCGTGGCAGTAAGCGCGCCCCTCACCGGCGGCGAGATACTCACCTACGCCAAAGGCATCAACACATTCTGCAACGCGGTAGACGAAGCAGACAACGCTCTGTGCGCGTTTGAGATCAAGACAGAGCAATGATTCGCCCGACCCGCTGACGACTCACAACTCAGAACCAGCGGGCCTACCAGTGGTACTTTGCCTTACCCATGCCGGCGTCGAGGGTTATTCTGTTGCCTCCGTGGGAAGCAAGGCCTACGTGGGGGCAGCCGAAGACCGCTGGGAGTTCGTACTGGGCCGCGAGGATGGGGATGTTAGGCAGGAGTGGGGGTTCCTGGGATACAAACCCGCCGCACGCCCCGAAGAACGGGCTCCAGCCGGACATCGGCTCGATCACCGTCAGCACGGCATCGTTTGGAACCTCGCCTGCTTTGGCGGGGGTGTCCGCGAAGACCGCCTTGCCGGAGACTACCGCCGAACCCGCGAATACCGTTCGCACCACGCTGGATATGGCGGTCATATACTGGGCCACATCTCCCGTGGGCGGCAGACACTCCGGCGCGTCGAGCCTGCCGCGCGCCCACAGTATGTGTTTCCTGTGAGCTATCAGCCTGCCGACAGCCTCCCTGGGCATGTTCGATGCCATAATGTCCTTGATCTCGGAAATGGTGAGGTGGAATACATCCTCCGCCGCAGGCACAGCGCCCACCGCCGCAAGGTCTGCCCCAACCACCAGGCACAGCCGCCGCAGCGCGGAACCGTAGATCGCGCAGTTCAGTCCGCACTTGCCCGCGATCACCAGCCAATCCCTGCTGAGACCGATCGCCTTGCGGACCCGGGTCCGTTCCAAGCCGCTGAATGGAGCTTCGGCGTCGGCTTGGGCGAGGGTAGCGCGGTCGGTGGCGTGGGTGTGGAGGGTGACTATGGTGGAGCGGTCGTCCCGCTGAGCCAGCGCGCGAATAATGTGGTAAACCGGGTTCAGGTCCTCCGGCCAGCTCTTCCAGGTGGAAAAATCGAACATTTCCCCGAGGCTCAGGAACCCATAGCCCCACTGCTCGGCAAACTGCGCCGCCTCCGTGCGGAACTCTTTCCACCACTCGTCGTCCTTGAGCTTGTTGGCCTTGCCGGCAGCCTTAAGGCGGTCCGCTAGTTCTTGCAGCTTGGCATCGCGGAGGATTATGGGGTCTGGCAGGCCGGTGAGAACCGCCCGCAGCAGCGGCAGTATTCCCTTCTCATTCAACTTGTCGGCCACCGCCGCAGGGTAGATGATGCTCGGTCGAACGGAAGCGCACAGCCACGCAAGCGCGCTCCTGTAGCCCTCAGCCAGCTTCGACAACCCCTCCAACTTCACTGCGGTATCGGAGGTGGACAGGTACTCGGGAATGCGCTTGCGGATGCGGTCCAGCCCCGATTCCACCTCGGTGTCCCACTTCTGGGTGAGCTTGGTGTAGCGGTTGGCCTCATCCTGGGAGAGCTTCCACAACTGCGCGCCGCTCTCGGGCACCTTGTATAGCGGGAAATACACAAAGCCATTTTCCATCCGCAGGTGGGTTTCCGAGTCAGGCACGGGGAGGCTGGACTGGGGCACAGGGCCGCTCACCAGCCCCGCGCAAGTCTCGCAAACCGGCGCGGCCGCGATTCGCTTCCAGGCTATCACGCAATCGTCGGATACCTGCGCGCTCGGGAAATACCCCGGCACGCCGCCCAACTCGTCTGCGTTTACCACCCAGATGGTGTCCCGCTCTCTTGCCCACTCAAGCCGCGAAGGCCTGCCCAGGGCATCTTCGGCCAGTATCGCCAGTTCAGCCAGCTTCAGCGCGAGGCCCGAGTCGATCTCCGGCGAGTCCTCGGACTCCGGCACAACCCGCATCTGCTCCAGGTCCACCGAGCACGCGAGCGCTTTATCAGACTCCGGCCCGAACCACCGCAGCTTCACCACATTCGGGTTGCCGCTGTAGGGGTCGGCGGTTGTTGCCGTGCCTCGGAGGTCGGAGTCCAGCTTCCTGGACACCGTTATCGCCGTACCAGGGTCTTTGCCGGTCGCCGCGTCTTTCGCCCGACCCAGCCACGCCTGCGCCCAGATCTCACGCATTCCACTAAGAAGAGCATGCTCGCCGGTGGCGGTTACCATCGGCTGATCAGTGGCGCTGACGTCCGCGATACCGGACACCCTCAGAACCACCGGAGGCTCGGGGACGCCGGTCTGCAGGCTCAGGTGATGATAGGCTGAGAGTATCTCCGACTGCACATCCGCCGGAATCTCAGAGCTTCGGATAGACTCCGCAGCCCGTGACAGTTCCTCCTCGGACCCGTCCGCAAGGTTCTTCGCCCCGCAGACCCAGATCTGGGTATGGTAGGCGTCCACGCTGACGGCAAACCCGCGCGGCACCGAGAACCCGGCGGCAATCAGCCGCGAAAGGTCCACAGCCTGAGGCCCGAACTTCGCAGGGTTGGTAACTTCCGAAAACTGCGCAACCAGGAACTTGCCGGAGGAACTTTTCAAGTTGAATACGATCTCCCGTGGTCAGACCGCTTCCTCGCAGCCGGACGCTAACATTATATACGCTTTTGCGAATTGTTACAGCAGCGAAGAATGCCATTTCATCACGAAAACACGAAATCGGGAAAACACGAAAGGGATTCTTGGTTCTTTTTCGTGCTTTCATTCATTCGTGTCTTCGTGAGTAGTGGTTTCTTGGCCTGTCGGTGCTGGGATTGGCTACCGGAAGCGTATCGTTCAAAGGTGTTTCGGGATTTGACAGGCTGTTGCATAACTCCTGGCACGTGCCGTCATAT
>CAZTAO010000075.1:0-18692 GCA_964611645.1 uncultured bacterium
ATCGGCAATCCGGCAAGCTGGAAACAGGCTGAGGCTGCGCGGGATGAGTCCGGCGGGGTGATTGAGAAAGTGACCGACGAAGATATCACCGACGCCCAGAAACTGCTCGCGTCAACAGAAGGAGTCTTCTGCGAGCCTGCATCAGCCGCGAGCGTGGCTGGAGTGATCAAGAAAGCCAATGAGGGGTTCTTTACCGAGAAGTGCGTGGTGGTGTGCATACTCACGGGCCACGGCCTCAAGGACCCCGAGCGCGCGAAGAAGATATGCGCTCCGATGATTGACCTGCCTGCTGACACCAATCTGGTAGCGAAGGAGATGGGACTGATATGATAGTGACTTCAACCGAGATCAAGGGACTCAAGAAACACATCACCGGCAAGGTGCGCGACGTTTACGACCTCGGCGACTCGCTGCTTATGGTTGCCAGCGATCGGCTGTCGGCTTTCGATGTGGTCCTGCCCACCGGCATTCCGGACAAGGGCCGCGTGCTCACGCAGATGTCGCTCTTTTGGTTCGACCTGACCAAGGACATCATCGACAACCACCTCATCACCGCTGATACCGATGAGATCATCAAGACCCTCGCGGCAAAGGGCGTGGACGCGGCGGAGACTTATAGGGAACCCTTGGATGGCCGAAGTATGATAACCGTCAAGGCCCAGCCAACGCCAATCGAGTGTGTTGTCCGAGGCTACTTGGCCGGTTCCGCATGGAAAGAGTATTCGGATATGCGAGAGGCGGTCGGCGGCGGCGGGAATATATTGTTGCACGGGGTCGACCTGGCTGGCGATATGCTGGAATCCCAGAAGCTGCCTCAGCCGGTCTTCACACCCGCCACCAAGGAAAGCACCGGCCACGACATCAACATCAGCGCGGACCGGGCGCGGGAGATTGTCGGCAAAGACCTGGGCAACCAGCTAGAAGCGGCAAGCATCGGCCTGTATATGCGGGCGTCGGAGTATGCGGCGAAGCGCGGGATAATCATCTGCGACACCAAGTTCGAGTTCGGCTTGGTGGGTGACAAACTGATCCTGATAGATGAGGTCCTCACCCCAGACTCCTCCAGGTTCTGGGACGCGAGCCTATACCAGCCAGGCAAAGGCCAGCCGAGCTTCGACAAACAATATGTTCGCGACTACCTGCTAACCCTGGACTGGGACAAAACCTACCCCGGCCCCGAGCTGCCAAAAGAAGTAGCCGAGAATACCGCGGCGAAGTATAGGGAGGCGTATAAGAGGATAACTGGGAAGGATTTGTAGGGGCGGTTTGAATCGCGAAGGGCTCGAAATGGGCGAAGGACCGCGAAAATTCCCTCCCCCGGGGGGGAGGGCTAGGGAGAGGGCGCAGCGTACCGATAAGCACAGTGCTCACTGAACACGCACAAGACCTAGATTGAAGATATCTCCGACTTCCAGTGTCTAAACAATAGACACAGCTAGCCGGGCCGAGAGGCTCAAGCTAAGGAGGTGGGTATGAGAAGTCTGATAGCGATAGTACTGATCATTCTGGTATGTGTCGGGTGCTCTCAAAAAGCGGAACCGCCAAGCAAGCCAGCGGAGCGGCCAAGAACCGAGAAGCCGAAACCGCACAAGGCTTTGTACGTGACACTCTATGGATTCGTCTTTGTGACCGGCAGGACGAGAATCGACTTCGCTCAAGCTAATATGGATTCAGTCTCTATTGGATGGGGCGGGTTCTCGCGGGCTATCAACAAGTCGGATATCTCGCGTCTTCGGAGCTTGGTCGAGAATTCAGGACTGCACGACTTCCGCCCTGAACCCTCCTGGTTTGCGGGGCTAAAGCCAACGATGCCTATCGATGGAGGCGGGGAACTGCTGATAGCCTGGGCTGACGGCAAGACTGTGTTTGTTCTTCCGCCCTACGATGACGTGCTCAAAGGAGTACCCGTCGAAGCACGGGAGTACTACCGGAAGCTGGACGGAATCACAAGGCTGATAGGTAATCTGGAGAACAAGTACGCCAAAACAGGCAGGCGGCGTTACATAGCTCCCGGAGCGTGGGATTCCACCCACCCGGATACGGGAGTTCGGCAGTGGGACAAAGAGACAGATAGTATCCAGAGTCAGATACTCCCACCGGGCGGGTTCTTTCAAGGAGCGCAAACACGCAGCAACGAATAGCAGCCTGTGGTATCGCGAACCGAGTCTGGCATTTGAGATTTGAGATCTGAGATATGCGGAGGGGCAGTGATGGCATCGGATGGCAAGAAGGGCCTGGCGGTCAAGGCCACCGCTCTGTCGGTGTGGTGCGCCTGGATGGTGTATCTCGTATATAGTTATTGGCCTCACGTCTTCGCCGGCATAAGTTGGACAAAGGGTATACCGATGATTGCGTCGTTTGCCGCCGCGGTAGTGGTTTCCTGGCTGGGACTTGCTGGCCGACGCGAATGGATGATCACTGCGGGAGCTTCGTTAGCATTGACCGGATTGTGCGTAGCTCTAGCCGTTGTCTCGTTTACGGATCCGGTCGGCTTCTGGCAGAGCTATGGGATACAGGCCTTGGTCTGCGGCTTAGGCGCACTATGCGGTGTGATTCTTGCCAGAAGGCAGCGAAGAGCCTCAAAAGCAGATTCCTCCCTCCGGTCGGAATGACAACGACGGACGGCGGTCGTTCTACGATCAAACCATCAGACGATCAAACGATCGAACGAGATCGTTGACTAAGGACCAAACATGAAGTACTTACTAATCATCTTCGACGGCATGGCCGATGAACCTAACGCTGAGTTGGACGGCAAGACTCCCATGCAGGTGGCTCGGACGCCTTTCATGGACTCGCTGGCTGAAAAGGCGCAGATTGGGGCGGCTCGGACTACCCCCATCGGCATGTATCCCGGCAGCGATACCACCAACATGGGCATTCTTGGCTACGACCCGACGGTCTACTACCGGGGCCGGGGGGCTATCGAGGCGGCTAGTTTGCAGATACCGGTGTCGCCGACTGATGCCGTGTTCCGCGCGAACATCGTATCCACCGACGGCGAACTTATGCTGGATTCCAGCGGCGGGCACATCAGCACCGAGGAAGCTATTCCGCTCATCGAGCTTGTTGCCGAGAAGCTCTCCACCAGTAAGATCAAGTTCTACCCGGGGGTCAGCTACCGGCACATAATGGTGTGGCGGGATGGGTCGGCGAATGTGAAGTGCGCGCCGCCTTACAAGTTCCACGGCGAGCGTTTCGATACCCACTTCCCCGAGGGCGACGGTTCCGAGAGGCTTGTCCAGCTTATGTACGATTCCTTGGAACTGCTGGACAACCACCCCATCAACCGCAAGCGGCGAGATGAGGGCCACCTGCCTGCGAATATGCTCTGGTTCTGGGGCGAGAGCACCCAGCCGGAGATTCCCAACTTCTTCCGCACCTTCGGCAAGACCGGCGCGGCGGTTGCGGCGGTGGATCTTATCAAGGGGCTTGGCCGGATGGTCGGGCTGGATGTGCTGGATGTGCCGGGGGCGACGGGTTATGTGGACACCGATTACCTGGCCAAGGGGCGGTATGCTGTCGAGGCGCTGAAGAACCACGACTTTGTGTGGGTGCATGTGGAAGCGGCGGATGAGGCTGGGCACGAGAAGAACCTGGACCTCAAGATAGAAGCCATCCAGGAGATGGACCAAAAGGTGCTGGGGACAATCCTCAATGGCCTGAAGCAGCAGGAACAGCAAGCCAGAATCCTCCTGATGCCCGACCACCCAACCCCCATAGCCACCGGAGCGCACTCGCCAGCCCCGGTCCCATTCATGCTCTTCGACTCGTCCAAACCCGAGCAAAACGCCCTCCCCTTCGACGAGCGATCCCTGGAGGACACCAAGCTAAGGGTAGAGTTTGCTCCTGATCTGATACGGATGCTGTTTGGGGAGTAGCGACCGGGAAGGACGATTCAACAGAAAACTCAAAATTGCAGAAAACCAGAAAGGGAACGGAAATCAAGAACGGAATCACGAAAACACGAAAGCGGGAAAACACGAAATAACACATGTCATTCCGAAGGAGCTTGCGACTGAGGAATCTGCTGTTACCGAGACCTCGGGGTCGAAAAGCAGATTCCTCGCAAGCTCGGAATGACAACTGTTTCCCTTTTCGTGCTTTCGTCCTTTCGTGTTTTCGTGATCTCGTAGCCTTCTTTCTGGCTTTCTTTCATTTCTGGTTTTCTGTTTCCGTAACCTTCCTTCGCAACTTTGAACCTTGAACTTGGAACTTTGAACTCGAATGGACATTCTTTCTGCTGCTAACCGATATTCTATGTTCTTGCCTGGGGACGTGGTGCTGGTTGCGGTGTCTGGGGGGCCGGACTCCGTGGCAATGCTGCACGCCTTGTGGGTGGAGTCCGCGCATCTTGGCATCCGGCTCTATGTCGCGCACGTCAACCACTGCCTCCGCAAACCTGATTCCGATAAAGATGAGCAATTCGTCCGCGATCTGGCCGAGGAGCTTGCCCTGCCTGCTTCTTTCACAAAGGTGGATGTGAAGGCGGAATGCAAGAAGCGGCGGTGTGGGATCGAGGAAACCGCCCGGCAGGTTCGCTACGAGTTCCTCGAGGAGACCGCAGCCAAGATCGGCGCGAACAAGATCGCGGTCGGCCACAACTCAGACGACAGGGCGGAGAGCGTGCTTCTGAACGTGATCCGGGGCGCGGGGATCAACGGGCTGGCGTCCATCAGGCCGGTTCGCGGAAACATCGTCCGCCCGCTGATCGACACCCCCCGCAGTGCCATCGAAGACTACCTCACCCACCACGGCCTGCGCTACCGAACCGACAACACCAATTTCGACACCAAGTTCACCCGCAACAAGGTCCGCTACGACCTTATCCCGGCCCTCGAGCGGGAGTTCAACCCCAAGATTCAGGAAGCGCTGGTGAGGCTGTCGGAGCTTGCGTCGGCGACCAGGGACGCGCTCGCAGTGTATGCCGAGAAAGAGCGGACGCTGGTGACGCTGCAAGGCGGGATCGATGTCGGATTACTAAGCAAGCTCCCGACCGCCATCAGATGGGAGATCATCAGAAACGAGATCGAGGCCGCGAAGGGCGACCTGGACGATATCGGGTTCGACGCAATCCTGCGGGTAGCCGATGCCGCGGAGTCCGGCACGGACTTCGTAATCACGCTGCCGTCGGGCGTCATCCAAGCCCGGTGCCGCAATGGTCGGTTGGCCATCAGTCGGGTTGAGCACACAGAGAAAGTGGAGTTCCGCTGCCCCCTCACAATCCCCGGCACCACCCCAATCCCCGAAGCCGGAATCGAGATCGAAGCCACGATGTGCGCACGCCCCACCAACCTCCGCATCCCCGCCGACAAGCTCATCATCGACCCCAAAAGCATAGATGGCCCCCTCATCGCCCGAAACACAGAACCAGGCGACAGAATGGTTCCCTTCGGAATGACCGCCCCCAAAAAGCTCCAGGACATCCTCACAGACAAAAAGATCCCCCGAGCACACAGGGCCAAGGCAGTAGTGATCGCCGACTCCCAGCGGATTCTATGGGTGGTGGGTATTGCGTCATCAGAGTACGCGCGAGTGCCGGAGGGGTGCGGGGAAGTGATGCTGCTGACTGGTTCCGGGTTGTGAGTTCGGGATTCTGAGTTCGTAGGGCGAGTTTTTGCAGTCCCCTGTCATATTTCCCCCGTTCCCAACGTCTAATCTAGCAGTAGTTATTATCAATCCAAATGGAGGATTACCATGGGTGAGTTCCAGAAGTCACTGATTCGGTTTATGTATGTTGCTTTGGTGGTTGTGGTTGTTTTGGCGGCGGTGGGGATGTCTCGGCCTGGTCTGCGGGGCAGGCCGGGGAGATCGATGGATGGCTCGGGGCCTCAGGGGGTGTCTGCCAGCGGCACCTGCGTTATCCGCACCAAGCCGGAGCTTGTGCAGGTGACCCTCGGGGTGAGGCAGTCTTCAAGCACCGCCCGCGCGGCCAAGGCCTATGTGAAGACTACATCGGGCAAGATAATCCAGGCGCTCCGCGATGGTGGAGTGGCAGCAAACGACATCCAGACCCAGAACTTCAGCATGCAGTCGGTATGGGACAGCGGCAAAGGTTGGCAGGTAATCAAGTGGAACGCCGATGAGAGCCTGCGGGTGAAGATTCGGGACATAGACAAGGTCGCCGACCTCATCGATGCGGCGGTGAAAGCAGGCGCGAACCGGGTCGGCTCCCTGCAATATACCATGGACAGCATCGTCGAGGTCCGCGCAAAGGGCAGGATCAAGGCAGCAGCGGTGGCGCGAGGCAAAGCTGCCCAGTTGGCAACATCGCTCGGCGGCAAACTCGGTCGATTGGTCTCCTGCAGCGAGTACTACCCCGGCGAAAACGACTACGGCTACTCCAGCTACGGCCGCTCGATAATGCCCCAGGCAAACACAGTAATGATGAACTCCACCCCACCATCCGACGGCGACGAACCCGAGGAGCTAACCATCCAACCCGGAGAAATGGCGATCTACGTAGTGGTGAATGCTACTTACGAGGTGGAGTGAGAGTCTCTTGAAGGTGTTTCGGGATTTGAGGCGGACTGCTGCCCCTTGCCTGCGCCCAGTGCGTCCATCCGCCGGAAATCCCGAAACTTACCTCACGTAACCGCTTCGCTCACAGGGTGATGACTAGTTCGACGCAGCCTTCAACTCGGCGACGGCATAGTCGCCGTTGCGATTGATTACCGCCCAAGCCGTATGGGTCGCCGTGTCTATTCCATAGGTTCCCAGACCGTATTCCGACTTCCAGGGGCCAAGCGCCAGCTTCTTGCTGCCGCCGGTGTTTGCGTCGACGGCATCGATCCACTGGCCGGCGGCATTCCTGGTCACCAGACCGAAACCGCCGTTCTTGTAGTCGGAAGGCAGCTTCTGCTCCGGATCGTAGGTCATCGAAAGCACGTATGTGTCGGTCTGATCGCTTCCCAACTCAGCCATGCCCCATAGTGTCAAGATGTCCGAAGCAAGGACGCCATTCTTCGTGTCGGCAGCATCCTTGGGAGTCCATCCGGTATCCACGGCCTTGCTCAGAGGCCGCGCGGCAAAATCCGCATTCTTGCTGCCGTTGATGCCATCAAGAATCTTGGCTGAGGTATTGCCGAACCTGTCCTCGGTCTTGGCGTAGGACTCGCCTTGGGCCACTATGAACTCGCGGCCATTGAGGCTGTAGCCGTAAGTTTCACGCCGGGTGAATGCAAGCGGCGGCATAGCCGTCATGTTGATCCGGCCCGGATTTGGGCCGGTCATGCCGTTGCCCGGCTGACCGTTGTCGGAGGCATAGTAGTCCACGCTTACTCTCGGGCCGTCAACCGTGAAGATGTAGTAACCGATTGTCCCCAACTCCTGGGAAATGGGCGTTTCGCGCAGGTTGGCTGAGCCGTTGTAGGTGGAATCGTTCGACGGCTTGTTCGGAACATAGAACTTGTAGGCGTTAGAGGAACAGATCAGCTCCTGGACTTGGGACTTGCCGTCGGGACTCTTGATGAGCGATCGGTGATGCATGTGGTCGTGGCCGCCCATGGCATAGCGCGCGCCATTAGCCACCATGCAACTCATCAACCTGTTCTGGGCCTCGGGATTGGCGCTGGGGTCTTTGCCGTACAGAGTATCCTCGTGGTTCTGACCTATCAGATTCTTGTGGGCAAAGACAAATCCGTGGCTGTCTGCGGGCTTCCCCGAAAGCCGGCTGGTGATCCAATCCAACTGATCGAGGGTGTTGTTGTCCAGACCTCCCGGGGCACTGCTGCCATCCGCTCGGGTAAACTGGTCGAGCAATACGAACCGCGCGTTCTTGTGGTCGAACGAGTAACTCAGGCCTTCCAGTGCGGGAAGAGGACTCGAGAAGTTGGTTGCGCCGAAGACGTTAGCCCCTTTGTTCCGAGTCTGCGGGTAGAGAGTCTGAAAGGTCTGCGCGGACGCTTGGGTCTTTCCTTCATGGTTGCCCCGGAGTGGGAAGAACCCGATGCCGGCCTTGTATAGCGCCTCTGCCGCGTCAGCCCGGGTCTTCAGCCCGATATCGTCCCCGTCTTGAGTCAAATCGCCGACCTGGATGACAAAATCCACTTTCTGGGCGATGAACTGGGCGTTGAGCGCCTCGATGACTCCTACCCCGACTCCATTGGGGTTCTTTCCGTCACTGCTTTTGGCCCACTGGGTGTCCGCCATCACTCCAAACTTCCATGGCGCCGCCGTAGCCGATGCCCCGACTGCAAAGACCACGGTTGCCAGTGCAAGCCCCAATACTTGCGCCTTCCAAGATCCCCATACTTCTTTCACCGCTAACTCTCCTCCTCGAAATGTCGTACGGATTGCTCGTGCCGCCCGTTACGCTTCGCCGTACTGTCGCCCTAGTACCCTGGAATTCTATCATCAGACTACTACACGACGGCTACAGATGAATCACGTATTCATGAACTGTTGTGCGTTTGAGAGGGTTTGTCGGGCGCTCATTACGGTGGCTCCCGTGTTATAGCACTCTGTGAGGACTGTCTTCTCGTTGATGTATCCGGCCGCCGGCGTAAAGCCTCTCCCTGGGACACGAGCAGGAAGTAGCCGAAATGCAATGCCTGCGCAAAGCAGATGCAGCAAGAGACCTGTAGACTGGCAGTAGTTCAGCGGATCGCCCAACACACCATTGGATCACCGGAGGAGAAAGTTGAAGAATCGAAAAGCGTTTACCCTGATCGAACTGCTGGTTGTTATAGCCATCATAGCTATACTGGCGGCCATCCTGTTCCCGGTCTTCGCGAAGGCTCGCGAGAAAGCCAGGCAGACGAGTTGTCTTTCCAACTGCAAGCAGATTGGCAATGCGGCCATAATGTATGTGCAGGACTATGACGAGACGTTCCCGCAGGGCGACCCCTGGGGCAAGGCCACGTGGAAGTTCACCATCGCGACGTATGTTGGCGGCAAGCCCACCAACTGGTCATCGGCCAACAAGGGCAACATCTTCTGCTGCCCCAGCGGCTCCTACCTTAACGTGATTTCCGATAACGGGAAGACTGCCGCCGAGGGCAACAAGAAGAGAGCAATCGATGACGCCGGTATGGCGTCGGTTTGGGGTCTGACTCCCACCACGGACTACAAGGGAAGACCCGCATACGCTTTCTGGTCGAGCTACTCTATCAACGAGAATGTTCTGATGTATTTCCCGAATCTGGCGGCCTGGAAGAATCCAGCCGAGTCGTATTTCACGCTCGAAGGCTCCGATATGGAGACCAACTGCGCTGATTCCGACAAGTGGATGTTTCCGCACAACGAAGGCATGAACATCGTCTACGTCGACGGGCACGTTAAGTGGTGCAAAGCCAGCTACACCACCAACGGCTCCACCAATCAGGGCGATTGGACATTCACCTCACCATACGACCGCAAGGACGACATCACAGCCGGTCCTTGGACAAATGACGGCAGCGAGTGGCCCAAGCCCTAACTCACGCCGAATTGGACTAAGCCAGGCAGGGATGAGGCCCCCTCATCCCTGCCATTCCTATCTCTCGCTCCCCGAAGCCGCGCCGGTTTCCGGGTTTCCCTCCTTGCCGCGCGGTCTCTGTTTCGGGATTTCCGGACGGGATGTTGGGCTGGTCTTTCTAGCGATGCCGAGATTGTCCGTCCTCAAATCCCGAAACACCGTGGGGTGGACGGGCCACTCCCCTGACTGTCGACTGTCGACCGATGACTATTCCCCCCAGATTGACCCCAACCCCCTCCAAAGCCTAGAATATCTCTAGTCTGCTACCACCCCCGGAGGAATGACCTTTGAAGCCTTTGTTCTTTGTTCTGGCATCGGTGTTGATGCTTGTTGCAAGCGTTTTCATAATCGGGGCCGTGTGCGCCGGGGAGGCCGGGGTGTATGAGAACCGGTGGAAGATAGAGGACGTGCAGAAGAAGTATGAGGAAGAGTTCCTCAAGCAGCAGGCCGGCAAGAACGCCGCCGCGCTCACCAAAACCATCGACCGCTACGGCATGATCTGGGGAGTCACCGACCCATTCCACTTTGTGCAGCCCAAGCAGGCCTACACCGGCACAATAGGCAACCCGGTCAAGTTCGACCTGCCCCTTGCCGGCACGTCCGCCTCACAACTTGCCCTGATTCCAGTGAAGATGGGATTCACGAAGGTCAAAGTATCGGTTGGGCCGCTGGTCTCCAGTATGAAGCGCACGCTCCCAAGAAGCACTGTGTCCGTCCAGCGCATCGTCGATGAGGAGAAGACAACTCCCATTCCGCAGACCGGGCTGAGCATGCAGGTTGGGGATGTGCCGACGTTCCTCGTGCAGGCAAGCATCGCCGACAAGGCTAAGCCGGGTGTCTACTCAGGCCATATTGCCGTCACGGGCGTGGATGACACCGGCAAAAGCTTCGAAATGCGCGTGCCGGTCGAAGTGAGAGTCCGCAACTTTCTCCCCGCTCCCCGGGTGTCGCTCATGAGGCTGGCGGGCTGGATGGACACCAGAGTCGACGCAGCCTCAATTGAAAGAAACCGGCTCGCGTTTACCCTGCAGCATCTGACCCTTCCCAAACTGGAATACTGGCGCAAGACCAATGACGATGGCCTGTTCATCACCCGCGCCCGAAAGCTGCTGGACAGGTGCAAGGCACAGGCCACCGATCCCGCAAAGGACACGGCTGCATTCTACGCAACTATGACTGAGCTGGCCGACACCATCGAGCGGGCGCAGTTTGTGATGAAAGCCGGGCTGCACAACGCCACCATCGGCCAGAACCTGCTTCCCGACCACACCGTGCTCAACTCCAGCCTCTTCACACTCTCCACCGGTGAGATTGTGGTGCAATACAATGTGAGCGTCTACAAGTCCGACGCCGTCACCGAGGACAGCTGCGACTGGAGAATGGTGTCGGCGGATAACGGCCTCTCCTGGCAGCCTTACAACGGCTCGGAGAAGCTGACCCAGGCGGTGAAGCTCAAGAGTGGAACTTTGCTTGAGACCTGGTCCTATGGTTGGGAGAACCACACCGAAGCCGACCGCGCCGCGCTTACCGAGAAAGGCTATTACCTCTTCGACGAGTCGGAAGGCAACGCCAAGGGAGTTATCTCGATCTGTAACAGGGTTGCGATGAACCGCTCCAAGGACGCCGGCAAGACCTGGGAGAGCCGCGAACTGACCTTTCCCAGGTTCATCCCCGACCTCCGGCCATATTTCATGGGGATTGCGATGCGGGACGGCGGATACATCTACCCGATGTACGGCCGACACGATATAAAAGCCGAGAAAGAGATATCCTGCCTCGCCCTCATCACCCACGACGACGGCGAGACCTGGGATGTCCGGTTGGTGGCTCCGCCGGTGAGCGACAAGTTCGGGTTCAACGAGACCTCGATGGTGCAGGCGGCCAACGGTGACATCATCGCCATGATGCGCAGCACCCCGCAGTTGGAGCTTTGGCAGGCGACTTCCAGCGACTCCGGCAAGACCTGGTCCAAAGCCCGCTATTCCGGGATTCCCGGCTCCACCCCGTATGCCGTGCGGACCAAAGACGGCCTGCTGGTGTGTATAACGGTCCTGCGCGAGGTCAAGCTCTTCCCCGAGCGCACCGGGGTCTACGCCGGCATCAGCACTGACAACGGCAAGACCTGGAAGACGGTCTGCCTGGACGATTCCATCAAAGCCTGGACGGACGGCTACCCCCAGGCAGTGGCGCTCCCCGATGGCAGGGTCTTCGCAGTCTACACCGCCCCCAGGGAGGGCAAGTCCGCAAGCTGCGGCACGGTATTCGACCCAAGACTAGCGCTGGGCGACTGAGGTTAGTCAGACGTGACATCGAGAGAAAGAGTGCAATGTGTCCTGCGCGGGGAGCTGCCGGACCGCGTGCCGTTCAACTTCTGGATGGACCGCGACAAGATGGCGGAGTACGACGCGCGCTGGGGCGGCGATTTTCGGTTGACGCACTACGGCGCGGACGTGATCGAGGCTTTTGTGCTGTTCGACTGGTTCCCGGGCCTGAGTCCGAATTCGCACGATGACGGCGTGACCCAGTGGCAGCTTGAGCCTGCTCTTGGTTCCATGGAAGAAGCGCTCGACCTGCAATTCGCCGACCCGGCTACCACGGCCATCTATGCCGATATCGAGTCCAAACGAGCGCAGAACCCCGACAAGGCCATCTTCGCGCTCGCCATCGGGCCGCTGGGAATACTGGGCGGGTATCGACTTGCGGAGAACGTGTTCGTCGAACTCTACGACAAAGCGGACGTGATCCGTGAGTTCATGTATAAGATTCAGCCTATATTCATAGATATAGTTAGACGGGCATGCGCTTTGGACATAGATGTCCTCTACCTGGCAGATGATATCTGCGACCGCAACGGTGCCACCATTTCGCCGGCGCATCTGAGAGAGTTCCATTTCGACTATCTCAAGCCCGCCATCGAAATCGCTCACGAGGCCGGGAAGAAGGTCTTCTACCACACGGACGGCTACGTGCTGGATATCCTGGACCTGTTCATGGAATATGGCATCGACGGCATCAACCCCATCGAGCACCGCTACAACGACCCGAAGGAGTTCCTGCGAAGGAGCAAGGGCAGGCTCAAGGTCTACGGAGCTCTGGACAACTGCAACATAATCCCCAACGGCACGCCGGAGGAAGTCCGCGACCACGTGAAAGAGGTCTTCAACATACTAGGCCCCAACGGCCTGATAATGTCCACCCACGACATCCCAGGCCACTGCCCCCTGGAAAACCTGGACGCAATGGTGGAGACTATTGTGGGGTGTGAGTATTGAAGGCCGGATCGTAACAGAGCCGGATCGCATCCGATCCTGGTTCGCTGCATACTACCGCTCTGATACTGCGTTATCGAGAATGCTAATCGTTCGCCGCTGGCAGTCCACCTGAGCAGACAATCCGTAAGGCCAAACCATCATTGGATCGGTATGTCCGAAGTCCATGTTGGTGATGATCGGCGTGTGCGCGAGGCCATACTCCTCTGTTACAACCTGGCACAACGCGCGATCGTAAGCCTCAGACTCACTGGCAGCCATAGAGCCGAATGGTCTGCCAAACAGGATAGCACCCAGTCGTTCCAGAACACCGAGGCTGGCCAATGTCCGCAGTACGCCCGCAAGGTAGGCTGGCGTGGGCTTGTCCTCCGATGTCTCTATAAAGAGAACCGCGTCTTGCCATGTCGAATGATCAGGCCAGACACTGCTTCCACGCAGCCAGTCTAGGACCTCGATGCATCCGCCGATGAGCGGGCCAGTTACTTTCCCTTCACCTTGCAGCCAGCGCCAGCCAGTAGTGGGACGCAATCTGCGCGGTTGCGTTTGTAGTTCGGCGTTACCCCAGTCGAGCCGTTCGTCTGTCCATCCTGCAGAATTGGGGTGAATCTGTCCAATCTGTTCTGCAGAGAAGACGGTGCTCCGTAGTGAATCCACTGTATACGAAAGCATCCCTCCGTTCTCTGCAAATCCCGCCATAACCGCCGGACCATAGAATGATACTACGCCGGCTTTCAGACATGCGAGATGCGAAACAGTTGTGTCAGAGTATCCCATGAATACCTTTGGGTTGTCTCGGATCACCCGCAGATCCAGATGCGGCAGAATACGGATGGAATCATCACCGCCAATGATCGACACGACGCCTCTGATTTCCGGATCGGCGAATGCTCCCATCAAGTCGTCGGCACGAGCCTCCGGATGCTTGGCGAGCCAGTCCGCATCCCGCAAGGCATGGCGGGTTTCCACCACGCGAACCTGAAACATCTCTTCCAGTTGTTGTTTGCCGGCATGATACCTATGAGGGAATTCAGCGGCCCCGCCCCAGGATAGCGAGATGGCGGCTACCGCGTCGCCGGGCATCAACTGCGGAGGTTTGATCACTATGTATCACCGAACCCTTCTGCGGACAACGATGGTCGGATATGCTATTCCGTCCCATTGTAGCATGAGATGGCTCATCGGTAGTAAGCATATAGCGCGCTCGTTTGACTCCGCCCCCCAGACCGCTTAGAATCATCATGCTCCTGTGCCGCCAGCTCGGCCGGAAGACACCCCCGGAGGAATGACCATTGAACCCTTTGTTCCGCGTTCCAGCATCGCTGTTGTTGGTTGCTGCAAGCGTTTTCGCGGGCGCATTGAATGCCCGTCCGGCCCGTGCTGCTGAAAACCTGACTCTCGCCAGAAACGGCGAAGCCCTCTGCGCTATCACAATCGGGATCAACGCCTCTCCGACGGAGAAAACCGCCGCATCCGAACTGGCTTCCTATCTGAAGCAGGTAACGGGAGCGGAGTTTGAGGTGGTGATACCGGTGTTGGCAAAGGGCAGGCCGATAATCGCAGTCGGTCCGGAGGCCGCCGAAGACCTGATGCCGGACTTGGACCTGAGCCGCAAGTCCCTCGGCGACGACGGCATTGTCATCAAGACTCACGGCAGAGACCTTATCATTACCGGCGCAAACGGCTCCAAGCGCGGGACTATTTATGCGGTCTATCAGTTCCTGGAGGAGTATGTCGGGGTGAGGTGGTGGACCAGTTCCGAGAACTTCGTGCCCAGCAGACCCAACCTGGAAATCGGCGCAATCAACAGGCGATACGTGCCGGCGCTTGCCTACCGTGACATCCTCTACAAGGACATGCTGGGCGGTGGCGGGTCGGGGAACCAGTTGTCTCCCGCGGCAGGCCGGATGAGGTTTGCAGTGCAGATGAAGCTAAACGGCCACTTCTCCGGCATCCCATCCGACTGGGGCGGGCAATATAACGTGGTCGGTTGGTGCCATCAGTTCTATGCGCTTATGCCCCCCGAGAAGTATTTCAAGGACCACCCGGAGTGGTACTCCGAGATCGACGGCAAGCGGGTGTGGGAAAATGCCCAGCTTTGCTGCACCAACGACGAGATGATAGCGGAACTGACTGCGAACGTGCTCGCGTTGGTTAAGCAGTACCCGGACGCCAAGATCATCGATGTCTCCCAGAACGACTGGGGGGCAACTGCAGGTGCGCCGACTGCCGCAAGGTGGATGAGGCAGAGGGGTCGCCGTGCGGGTCGCTGCTGCAGTGCATCAACAAGGTAGCCGAGGCGGTCGGGAAAGTTGACCCGGAATATATGGTGGAGTTCATCGCCTACCAATACTCCCGCAAGCCTCCGAAGACCATCAGACCCGGGAAGAACGTCATAGTGCGACTCTGCGTGATCGAGCGGTCGTGTACCCAGCCAATCGACAGCAAGGCCAATGCGTCGCTGCTGGCCGATCTCAGAGCCTGGCGGGCAATCGCCCCGGACCTTATGCTTTGGGACTACACCGACCAACTTAGCTGCTCCCTTATGCCGCACCCGAACGTCAACGTCCTCGTCCCCGACTTCCGCACCTACGTCGCCAACAACGTGAAAGGTGTATTCTGCGAGGGCGACGACTACACAACCCCGATCGGCGACGATGAGCTGAAGCACTACGTGATGGCGCACGCGCTCTGGGACCCGAACGTGAGCACAAAGAAGCTGATCGATGACTTCGTGAAAGGCTACTACGGCCCAGCCGCGCCGATGATCCGCAAGTATGTCGATATCCAGATCGCGGCGAGCGCCAATGCCCGCACAGTCTGGCACGCAAACACCAACTCTCCAAAAGGAGTCGACGCTTACTATATGAGCCTGACCGACACCAATACCATCACCAGACTCTTCGACAAAGCTGAGCAAAAGGTGGCAAACGACCCGGTCCTGCTTGGCAGGGTCAAGCGGATGCGGCTGCAGGTGGACAACCAGTGGCTCGCCGGATATGGCCGCTACAAGCGCGAGGCCAAGACTGGCAAGCTCGACTTCCTCGGCCCCAAAGACCCGGTCGCGGCGGTGGATCGGCTTGTCATGGACGCTAAGTCGTTCGGGGTAGATGGATTGCAGTGGGCAGGGCCGCTTACTCTGGACATGTATGCAGCAATGATGCGATCGTTCATGGAGGTGTTCTCCGCCGGGCAGAAGCCTTCGGCCCCGCTGCCTGCGCCTTTCGACAAGCTGCCCGTGAAGAACGTGATAGAGGTGCAGGAGGATGATTTCGACCTGCACAGTGTGGATCGCGGCGATTCCTCCTGGGTTGACGACCCCACGGCCTCCAACGGTCGCGCAGCGTTCCTGAACCCGGCATTCGCCAACTGGGCGGTGCAGCTCACCAACCTGGAGAAGTGGGGCGTCAAGGGCAAATGGCACGCCTATGCGATTGCCAGGGTCGAGAAGAACGCGGACAAGGGAGTAGCATTTGTGGGTGGAGTATACAACAACAGCGCCCACAAGAGCGACGGCGATGTGTGCGTTCAACTGGACCCGGCGGACAAGCCCGCAAAGGTTGACCCAGTTCTGGAAGCGGGCCCGCTGAGCGGCTCGAATGTGGACCCCCGCGATGGCAAGTACCACGTCTTCGACTGGGGCGCTCACGACTTCGGCAAAGCCAACATGTACCTCTGGATCGGCACCACCGGAGGAGTAACCCCAGAGAACGTCAAAGGTATCTATATTGACAGGGTGTTCTTTGTGAGGGAGAAATGATGAATCGAGCCCGAACTGCGATTACGATGTGCCTCCTGCTGCTGGCCAGCCTCGCCTACGCGTCAGCCGCTGAGTTGTTCCCGGACGGCCGCATGGAAGGCCTACTTCAGTGGAAAGGCTACCCCGACGGCTCCGCGACAATCCCCAAGACTGTTGAGATGACCACTGTGGAGAGGCACAGCGGCAAGCAGTCTCTGCACCTGGAGATAGTTCAGGGGGCGAGCGAGTGGCCGGTGGTCAAGGGGCCGGTGTTCTCTACTCAGTCCGGCAAGGGCTATCGCGTGCAGTTCTGGGCGAAGATCCCGGTGGGTTCGGCCAGCGTGGGAATCCGCAACGGGGCCGACACTGAGTGGAACTGGATACACGCCCCTTACCTCAAGGGAAACGACTGGACCCACTACGACTTTACCTACCGCGAGAGAACCGGCGGCCTGGGAGCGCGGATGGCGGTATGGTCGGCGGGCGGGCTGATGGAAATGTATCTCGACGATGTGTCCATCACTGAGGTCGACCTGTCCAAAGAGGCAGTTTTGGCCGGGTGGCGAAGAGCGTTCGCGAAAGCCGACTACGTCTGCTGGGAGAAGACCTCGCCGTGGGACAAGTTGGATGCCCTTCAGGTCGCGCCGAAATCCCTCAGGCAATGCAGCAGGATCAGGCTGGCGATGGGAGCCGACGAATACGAGTCCGCCAGCTTTGTTATCACCAATCTGTCCGATGTGGACCGGAAGTTCTCGATAGGCCTCGGCGACTCCGACCTCGCGCTGACCCTGCGCCAGGCGATGTGGATCACCTCCCACCCCGGAATAGAGGTCAACGACGCCCTGCCGCTCCTTGACGGACCGCTCAATGTGCCATCCGGCCAGAGTCGGGAAGTGTGGCTGACGGTCCAAAGCGCGGGCGTGGAGCCGGGCGACCATAGGGTGAAGATCAGCGTCACTTCCCCGGGTCTGCGGGGCAGCACGATCGAACTCAAGGCCAGAATCTACCCGGTCACACTGCCGGAGGACAAGCCCATCTACACCTACTACTGGGATGAGTGGGTGCCGGAGGGGCGCTTACCTGATCTCAATAGAGCGGCGATGATGGATCTGAAGCGGCACTATGCCAACACCGTCAGCACCCATCCCTGGGCTGTACCCCCGATCAACTGCGACGCCTCGGGCAAGCTGATACCCAACTACAAGAACCTCGACGCAGCGCTGGAAAACTACCAGACCCTCAACCCCAGGATGATACTCTTCTGGTGGTACGCCTCTGCCAACATCGAGAAGCGAAGCTACCCCAAGGGGATGGAGTACATGAGCGATGGCTGGAAGGCCCTGTTTAGGGAATGGCTCACCGACTGGGTCCGACACCTCAAGGAGAAGGGTTACGGCTACGACAGGTTCGCAATGTACCCCGAGGATGAGACCATCCGCCCGTCAGTCCGCGAACTGGTGAAGCTTATCAAGGAAGTCGACCCGAAAATACTGGTCTACATCAACAACACCGGCTCGACCGTCGAGGAAGTGACCAATATAGCTCCGTACGTCGATATTTGGTGCCCGTTCCTCTACGACTACCTCAACAACCCGCCCTATCAGGATCGGCTGGACGCGAAGAAGGCCGCCGACCAGTTGCTGAAGAAGAACGCGCAGTTCTTCTGGACATACGCCAACCCGCCCGGGTCCGCTCCGGAGACCGCCCCTCCCTACCGCGACTACCGCCTCGGCCCGTGGAGAGCGTGGGACCTTGGGATGATGGGGTATGGGTTCTGGATATACTACTACAAGTCACACTGGAACAACTACAAGCATCCCGACGGTGTGAACTGGTCGGTTGCATTCCCCGGCGACGCCCCCGACACCCCGGAAAGCGTCAGAGGCAAGGAACTGATAGTCCCCGGCAAGCGCTGGGAAGCTACCCGGGAGGGAATAGAGGACTTCGTCTACCTGTGGATGCTGAGGGAAGCTGTCAACAAGCCCGGGCCATCTGCAGACGCCGCCGCAGTCCGCCGAGGCAAAGACCTGCTCAACACCCTCCCCAAGCGCGTCCTGGCTAACGATACCAACTCAAGATTGGCAAGTGAGGCAAAGGAGGAATTATTGAAGGTCTTGGCGAAATTGATGAGTAAGAAATAGATATACCGGAAGGACCGGGTACGGGCACATCGATCGTAAGCGTCAAACCAGGGACACGTCGGCAGGGGGGATGGCGTCAGGCTGGGGTG
>CAZTAO010000076.1:0-18181 GCA_964611645.1 uncultured bacterium
GGTGGGTCAAAATTCAACGCCGATGGTGGGTCAATTTTCAACGCCGGTTGACAGCTCATGTATCCCAGATATGAGTGCATTCGCTGCCTGTTATAGAATACTTCCACAAACTCGAAGATTTCCCTTCTTGCCTGCTCCCTGGTTCTGAAAGTTCTGTGGTACACCAGCTCTTTCTTGAGCGTTGAAAAGAAGCTCTCCGCCACCGAGTTGTCCCAGCAATCGCCCTTTCTACTCATAGACGGTTGCATCTCGGCTCGCCTGATGATCTTCTGATAGTCGCCGCAAGCATACTGCACACCGCGATCCGAGTGGTGAATCAGCCCAGCAGCCGGACGCCGGGCCGCTATGGCCATCTCCAGGGCGTCTATGGCTATCTTGCTCTTTAGGCTATCGCTCATCGACCAGCCCACCACTCTTCGCGAGAACAGATCTATCACCGTCGATAGATAGAGCCATCCCTCATCGGTCCAGATGTAGGTGAGGTCGCTCACCCAGACCCGATCCCGCTCCAGAATGCAGAACTCCCGAGCAAGCAGATTAGGGTGCACGTCGAACCCATGCTTGGAATCCGTCGTGCACTTGAAACGTCTCTGACGCTTCGGACATAGACCAAGCTTTCGCATCAACCGGCAGATGCGCCGCCGCGTGCAGCAAATGTGCTTCTTCTTCAAGGCTCGTCGAATCCGGCGGCTGCCGTAGGTCTTCAAGCTATTCGCAAAGATTTCCTTGATCTCACTCGATAGCTCCTCATCCTCACGGCCGCGCTTGCCCAGTGGATCGCTCAGCCAGGCATAGAACCCGCTGGGAGAAGCCTTGAGCACCTTGCACATCCTTGACACGTGGAACTGACTCCGGTTGTCCTCTATCCACTGGTACCTTACGGCAGTTCCCGCGTGAAGATACCCACTGCTTTTTTTAGTATATCCCGCTCTTCTTTGAGAATTCGGTTCTCACGACGCAGCCTGATCAGCTCAGCGTGCTCATCAGGGGTCGGGTTGATGATTCCGTCCGCTCTGGGCTTCGATCCAAACTGGGCGACCCAACGACGCAACAACTCCCTGTTGAGTCCAAGGTCCCGGGCCACCTCGCCGGCACTCTTGCCGTTCTCAACCAACTTGACCGCCTCGGTCTTGAACTCGCTGCTGTAATTCCTTCGTTCCAAATCACACCTCTGTTAGAGTATACTACTAACGGAGTGTCCAGAGCACGGGGTACAGTCCAGACTCAACTGGTATGCTTATGTTGACGGCATGCCCACAACTCATATCGACTCCAGCGGACTACAGATGGTGGAGATCCCCATGCAGATAATATATGACAAATCATCTGATAAGATTACCGAGTGGGTCAGGGACATCGCGACCTGTGCGGCCATCCAGTATGCGGATCTGATGGACTTTGACTCTCTAGAAATACACCAGGTATTCATACCCTCCTCGACCAGTTGGAGGGGTGGCAATTTCATTTTCTACGAACACTGGATAGGTGTTAGGAGTAATCTACCTAGTGTGAGCGGTTGCAGTCCCTCCTGCTGGTATTATGCCTGGCACTACGAAGCCCGACGCAGGAGAACGAGTCCATGGTGGCGTATATGGAGGAGAACCTACGAATACTACTGGGAGAAGGTTGTTGACTATCAACCTGGGCAATGCGAGGCAGTAGTACGGGACCCGGCTCGAAACTGCAGAGAACGATACTAGCATTCCACTTTGAGTCTTTCTGAACACTAAGTGTGGGACAGGAAAGTCCGATGCACGAACAGAACGGTCGGAGGATCGACATGCGCAGAAAACTAGTGGTGGTCAGCCTTGTAGTTCTGGCCTTTGCCCTCGGTGCTTTCTGGTCACCAAAAATTGAGGAATTGTACTATACAGCAGGACTGCATAATTCGCGTGATGCGGCATCTAGGTACGACGCTGCACTAAGCCTGGCAGAGACAACGCGGGGCAGAACGTTTCTACGCGAGGAGATCAAGCGTGGTGATGTGTCTACCAGATTAATGTGCTTATGTGCTTTGGCTCAATCCGAAAGACCCGGGGAAGCCATCTGGCTACTCGCGTATGTTCCGCGAGACAGACCGGAGGAGAAAACAGAGTTTCTTAATGCGCTCAGGTACAGCCCTCAGCACGCATCGATAGTGAAGATACTTAGGGGCGAACTTAGGCAGGCCAGCGATCCCCACCTGAGGGAGAAGATTCGCAATGAACTGCAAGCTATCACCGAGTGCTCTCGTACGCAGTAGCCACGCGACACCGGTACCAGAGTTTGGGGCGGTTTGGCGAGTGACCACGCGGTCTGATGCCAACACCACCCGCCAGACCAGCTACACGTTCGACAAGCTGGGCCGGGTGACTGCGGTGGACAATCCCACGGGGTTGGGAGACGAGGAGTTCGGCTACGACGACTACGGCAACCAGTTGTGGAAGAGGGATGGGAAGGACGTTGTCACGCTCTACAAGTATGATGTGTTGAACCGCGTGACCGACGTCTACTACAACTACACCGGCAGCCTGGAGACGATCTCCTACCCAGGGACCGCCGATGTGAGTTATACTTACTATGGCGGGTCGAGCTTGCGGGCGAAGGTGACTGAACTTGACGGGCCGAAAACAAGCAAGTATGCTTATAACCTGCTGCGGCAGATGAGCACATACACCGCCCCGCAGCCGTCCAACCGGACTGTGGCCTATACTTACAACGCTCTCGGGCAGAAGACCAGCGAGACTTATGGTGGCATGACGATTAACTACCACTACTTCGCAAACGGGTGGCTCAAGGACGTGAAGAGGGGCGAAGACACAGGCGGGCTGTGAGCAAGCAAACTACCGCAAGTGAAGACCAAAAGAATCCGACCGGTGCAGAGTATCGCGCCGGTCGGCTCTTACTCGACTGCGCCGGAGTTCTCCTCGTCGCCTTTCTGCTCGGCATTCTCACCAACGCGCTACGGCCACACCCCCTGCCCTGGATCAGGCAGCGGGTTTCCAAGTCCAGGGGCACAGCCTCAAGCAGCCTGATTACAACCAAACAAGCGGCATTCATCACCCTCGCCGACGCCAAACCGCTCTACGTTTCCGGCGAGGCGGTGTTTGTAGACGCAAGGCACGAACTCGACTACAAGGAAGCGCACATCACGGGCGCAAAGCTGCTCTACTACGATGAAGTGGACAAGTACTACCCCGGCGCGGTTGGCGACACACCCAAGGACAGACCCATAGTGGTCTATTGCTACGACCCGGAGTGCGAATCCGCCATCTCGGCAGGGGACGCGCTTGTAGCCAGGGGGCACACGAGGGTCTACATCCTCATAGACTGCCTCCCCGGCTGGGAATCCGCCGGATACCCCGTAACCAGGGGCGGTGGGCTATGAGGCTTCTCTACGATCACAGGCTCGCACTGCTCTGCAGGCTCGTTCTGGGGGTTGTATTCATCATCTCCGCGTTGGGCAAGCTTCTCGACCCGCAAGACTTCGCCCACGCCACAGCCGCATTCCGTATCCTGCCGATTCAGACGGTAAACCTGTTCGCGATGATAATGCTCTGGGTGGAGATGATCTGTGGAGCGCTGCTGATAGTTAACCGCAAGGTTCCCGCCGCCGCCCTCATACTCGCCGGTCTCAACGTTGTGTTTGTTGCGGTGATAGTCTCGGCAATGGTAAGGGGACTGGATATCGACTGCGGATGCTTCTCGCTGCTATCCAAACAAAAAGCCGGCCTAAGCATCTGGCTAATCGCCAGGGACGTATTCTTCCTCGCGCTATGCCTGCCCCTACTTGCGCCGCTCATGACCGGAAGGCAATCATTATCACAGTCTGCAACCAAGGCCCAACGACTGCCGACCGAAGACCGAAGACCGATGACCGGCGACTAACGGCCTACCTGCCGACCATCCCATACACGAAGACAATGAGCACAGGATTGCCGGGCAGAGACGTGGTGATTGTCAACTTCTCGTAGAGCCGACCGGACTTCTCCGGCGCTTTCACCTTGACCTTCAGAGTTATTGCCCCGGTCTTCCTATCGGGTTTCGAGGCCAAGGCCGTAACCATATCCCCATCGCTTTTGATAGACCGAACGCTGAAACCCTTCTTCTCTTCGGAAAGCGGAGTGATGATAACAGTTGCTTCCGCTGGCTTTCCCATCTTCAGCGTGTCCAGTTTCACATACTTCGGCTCCACTTTCGCAAACGGCTCCCCCTTGCCAACAACTTGGAGCGTGGTGGTCGGCTTGGATGGGTCGCTGCTGGTAACGTAGATGCGCTTGTCCACATTGCCCGACACGAGGAACTTCACAACCAACTGAGTGCTGCCGCCGGGCGGAACGCTCTTGTCCTTGGTTTCCAGGGTCGTGCATGACCCGCAAGACAACCGCAGCTTCTTCAACTCCAGCGTCTCGTCGCCGGTGTTCTTGAGGTTGAATATGGCGGTCTGTTCGGTGCCAGATGTTACCTTACCGATATCGATCCTGGTCTTGTCGAACTCAATCCGAGGGGAGGCAAGGACTGTCGAACCGACGATAGCGAGGATGAGAAACAAAAAAGCAGTGGGCTTCATATGAGTGCACCTCTGTTACAGGATACCTAAAGATACCGGCATAGCGACGCGAGTGTCAAGGCGGTTGCGACAGGGGTGCCACTACCTGCGGGCGCTCACAGCTATCTCTACTAACACCGCAGCCTGCTCAGGGTTTAGTTTCCCACTATCCGCAGCATAGGACAAAAGCGGAAGAACGTCGCCGCCGAACAATCGGTTCACCAAATAATCAAGCTTACATCGCACAACCTGATCGTGCGTGATCAGCGGGCGAAACTCCCAGGCGAAGTTTTTCTCTCGAGCATCCACGTAACCCTTCTGCTTCATGCGAGACAATACTGTGCCTATCGCGTTACGTGAGAGCCTCTTTGTAGGTTCCAGAGCCGCCTGAATCTCGCGTACGGAGGCGCATCCACGTCTCCACAAAACATCCATGATCTCAAGCTCACCTGGTGACAGATCCGGTCCGTCGGCCATCCGCTCACTCCTCTCTCCTAAGCCACGATGGGCAGAGACTACAAGAGTAGTGTATCCTAGGCCGAGGCCGATGTCAAGGGTTTCGGATCGTATCTGGGTTTCGGATCGTATCTGGTTCCTCCCCAGCGTTCGCAGTCGAGTGATAGTCTTGGGAGTCAACACCCAGATCGTCCTGCCAGTGTTCCCTGCTCGATCTCTTCAGCATCGACCGGGAACCTGAACACGTGGTCCCCAAGACCTGAGACCACAAGATTCAGAGAGACCCCCGGAAAAGAAGGAATGCGGTCAAAATGCCGCCTATGGGTCGGAAGGGAGAGGCCGCTATGTTGCCAGATTCCCCGCCGACATTGGCGGTCATGAGGTGTCAGTAGCAAGCCCCCAGCCACAGTTGGTCCGTCGCCCATTCTCCTCAGATTTGCAGGCGTGCCACTCGCACAATCCTGTCTCATCCCCACCACAAGAATCCACAAGTTTCGAGTCTACCAGTTCGGACCCTGCACCAAAACACGTGGCCCCCAAACCGTGGGGCCTCAAGATTCAGAGGGACGGGTCGCAAAAGAGGGAATTCGGGCCAAAAGTGTGGTGCGCGCCGAAAATTCAGGGCCACAAGATGGGCACCGTGGAGATCGCGAGAACTCTCGATTCGTGCCTATAGAACGCGAAAAACCCGCCGGGTTACCTGGCGGGCTGTGAGCGTTATGAGGACGGGGAGATTGTGAAGTTATGGCAGGCCAACGGCAATTGCTTTCTAACTACTCATTATGTGAGAGATGTAGGAGCATTATCGGAATACGATAATAGATAGTCAAGAGGCATGAAGAGAATAAGTTGCGGCATCCTGTCGACTCATGCACGCAAGCAGATCGCAGAAGACCTGCTCAGAGCCTTACTTTCGGGGGGGGTTCGTTGAGCACGAGCCAGTATAGCCCCAAGTGTTCCATAGCCTTGGCGAACTGGAGGAAATCGACTGGCTTGCAGATGTAGCTGTTTACTCCGAGGTCGTACCCGGCGGCGACATCTTGCTCTTCTTTGGACGAGGTCATAATGACTACGGGCACACGACGGGTCCGCACGTCGGCCCGAATCTGGCGCAGGACTTCCAGGCCGTCGACTTTTGGCAGCTTCAGGTCAAGCAAAACCAGGGCGGGGAGATCGGTTATGTCTCTGCCCGCGTATTCGCCTGTGGCGAACAGATAATCCAAGGCCGCCTCACCGTCCTCGGCTACCAGCAGGTCATTGGTGATCCGGCTTCTGCTGAACGCTCTCTGCGTTAGCTCGATGTCGCTTGGATTGTCTTCGACCAACAGTATGATTCGCGCGTCGTGGCTCATTTCCCATCCCCCAGCGTAAAGAAAAACGTTGCTCCACAGTCTACTTTCGCATTCGCCCAGACTTCTCCTCCGTGTCTGTGGACAATTCGTTGAACAATGGCCAGTCCCACCCCGGTTCCTCGGAACTCCTTTGCTCCGTGCAAACGCTGGAACACGCCAAAGAGCTTGGCGGCGTACTTCATGTCAAAGCCCGCGCCGTTGTCCCGAACCCAGTAAATGACTTCGTCACCACGCTTCTCCGCACCTGCCTCGATCACTGCCTGTTCCCGATGGGAGGAGAACTTGATCGCGTTCCCCAGCAGTTGCGTCCAGACCTGTCGAAGCAATCTGGGATCGCCGTTTGCAGAGGGCATTGGATCAATCTTGAAGTCCATTCTTTCTTGATCGTCTTGGGTGGTCATCTCGACAAACACCGAGCGCGCCAGATCTGCCATGTCCACGGACGACGGCTGGAACTCAGCCCTTCCAATGCGTGAAAATGCCAGCAGGTCATCGATCACCCTGCCCATATCCTGTGCGCTCTCGTAGACAACCGAACACAGGCGCCGGCCTTCACTGTCCATTTCCGCGCCATAGTCCTCGAGAAGAATTCGGCTGAACCCGTTTACCGCGCGAAGCGGTGCGCGCAGGTCGTGCGACACGGAATACGAGAAGCCTTCCAGTTCCTTCATCGAGGCTTCCAACTCAGCGGTGCGCTCGCGGACCCGTTCTTCCAGCCTCTCGTTGAGGGCCACTATCTCCTCTTCCGCTTTCTTCCGCGGGGTGATGTCCGCGATACTGGACAGAATGCAGTTCTGGTCCCTGAGGGAAAGAACCTGGGCGGAGAACAGCCCCGTCATGGTCTGCCCGCTCTTCTTCCTGAACTGGAATTCGCACCCGACTACGTTCTCGCCGCTCGACAGTCTAGCAACCGTCGCCTCCCTGTCCCCTTCGTTGACCCAGAGTCCAAGGTCATGGCTTGTCTTCTCACCAATATCCTCGCGTGTGTAGCCGGTGATTGAGAAGAATGCCTCGTTAACGTCAACAAACCTTCCGTCTTGTGCGCGTGTGATGGTGATGGCGTAAGGCGAGGTCCGAAACGCCAGCGCGAATTTCTCTTCGCTTTCGCGCAGCGCCACTTCGGCCAGCTTGCGCTCAGCAATGTCTTTCTCCAGCTCGGACGACAGGCGGCGGTTGACCATCAGCGACAAAGCAAATGTCAGGCCGATGGCCAGCATCTGGTAGATTATGATCACCAGCACATCGTGGAGTTGGGAGGCAAACAGATCGACGGAAGGAGGAGTGGCTACATCCGCAAAGACGCGAGCCAGGCTGAACAACGAGTAGGCAGCGAAGATCACTCCCACCGGTCGGGTGTCCCTCCGCATCTCCACATCCACCCGGCGCAGCATAAGCCATGCTATCTGTGAACACACGGCCAGCAGAGCCAGAGAGAGGAGGATGTTGCGCGCCTGCAAACTTGGCTGCACAAACGTGAAGTATGCCTGGAGGAAGACAAATACTGCGAGCACAATGTAGTTATGGCGCTGTGAACTCACCTTGTCGGTGTAGCGTTCCAGACCTATGTAGAGTAACACGGATGCGCCGACGACAAGTGGGCTGCCGAGCATTATGGAGAGATCTGCCGGTACAATTCCGCGCAGGATAATCAGCGACACTGCGAGAAACTGCAGGACATAGTCCGCCAGCCAGAACCCCAGCCCCCTGAAACGCGTGCGGTTTACAAGCCAGATTGAAAGCAGCACACCCGTGCAGATCGCATCGCTCAGGATGTAGCCGAATAGGACGGTCTTCATGTCCAAATGCATTATCCGAGTTTACCTCTGCTTGCTATCGGTCGGCGTATTGGCTCGCCACTGTGCACTATGCAGTCTCTCCCAGGGTGAAGTAGAATGTTGCGCCGTCACCTACTTTTGCATCCGCCCAGATTTCTCCTCCGTGCCGGTGGATAATACGCTGGACGGTCACCAGCCCAATGCCGGTGCCTGGGTAGTCGGCATCCTTATGCATTCTCTGGAACGGGACGAAGAGCTTGTCCGCGTAGGCCATATCAAAGCCCGCGCCGTTGTCCTTTACGTAGAATGCGGGTCGGCCATAGACCAAAGTAGTTCCGAACTCTACTCGCGCCTGCTGCCGCTTCGCAGTGAACTTCACAGCATTGCTCAGCAGGTTCTCCAGCACAATCTCCAGCAGGCGGCCATCTCCTTCAACCGTTAGTCCAAGCTCGATCACGCATTCGATGTCGCGTTCCGGCAGGGAGGCCTTCAGCCTTTCCAAGACTCCACCCGCCAAGCTGGAAACATCCAGTGTCTGAACTTGCATGTCCGTCTTGGTCAGGCGGGAGAGTTTCAGCAGATCATCCACCAGGCTGCCCATTCGCTTGGCTTCACCCTGCACACGTTGCAGGAAAGTATTCCCCTGCTCGTCAAGACTCTCTCCATAGTCCTCCATTAGCGCCTGGCTCATGCCGCTGATTCGGATAATGGGCGCTCGCAGGTCGTGCGAAACCGAATGTGAGAATGCCTCCAGTTCCTTGTTAGCCATCGACAACTGCGCGGTCCTCTCCTCAACCCGCGTCTCGAGTTGCTCATTGAACCGTCGTATTTCCTCTTCCTCTCGCATACGGGCCAGAGCAATCCCTATGCTTGCTCCCAATCCCTCCAGGAAGTTGATAGTACCCTGAGTAAACCTGTCGCGTCGATGGTCGTTGTATTGCGCAAGCCCGATGATCTCGTCTCCGACCCTGAGGGGGATCAGGGCTACCGATTCGTAACCTTCACCGTTGCAGCGATTGCGCGTGCGCGCCTGTCGCTCATTCTCAGTGGTGGAAGCCAGGAGTTCCGAGGTGCTGTTGGTCCAGAAGCTGCCCCTCTCGGTGAAGAATGGCAGCGATGGGTCAGTTCTGCCGCAGAGTATGTTTCCACACATACATGCAAGAACCGGTTTTCCATCGGCGTCGCGTTCGACCTGGCCATCCCTGTTTCTCTCGCACAAGAACCGCTCCGCCAGCACGAAACTCCCTGGGAAGCCGTTTGTCACGTAGTATGGGAAATCCTCTTCTTCCCTGAGCCGGATACCGGCGCACTCGATGCCCAGATGCTCTTGCACAAGCTGCAGAATGCTGTCGATGGTTGTCGTTGATTCATCGGGGTCATTGAGCAGTTCCAGGGTTCGCCTTACTAGTCTCTGGCGATCCTCGGCCTGCTTTCGCTCGGTAACGTCATCAAAAATGACGCATATCTCGCCGGACGGCAGTCTATAGACGAAGTTCTCGACCCAGAAAGCCAGTCGCCCGTCATCGTAACGGGTTGTTGGGTGGTGCTGGGCTATACCAGTGTGCCAGACATTCTGCATTACCTCAAACAGGCCTATCTGCTTCACGCCTGGGAAGACCTCGGTAACTCGTCGTCCCAATATGTCTTTACGCTGTACCTTCGTGGAACGCTCGGCTGCGGGGTTGAATTCGGCAATCACAAAGTCTTCGCCATCGCCTACCACCGCGTATACCGCCACGCTGTTGCTCATATTCTCAAATAGCTCTCGTAACCGCTCCTCGCTCTCTCGCAGCATAGCTTCGGCGTGCTTTCGCTCGGTGATGTCAAGGCAATGGCCGATGTAGCCCAGGAAGTGGCCATCGCCGTCGTAGCGCGGTTTTCCATCGTCTTGTATCCAGCAGAACTCGCCGTCGTGTCTACGGAGTCGGTAGTCCATGCTGAATGACTCTTGTCTGCTGAATGAGGTTACATACGTTTCGACACACTGCTCCAGATCATCCGGATGCACGCCCTCAACCCATCCGTCGCCCATTTCTTGCTCCAGACTTCGGCCTGTGAACTGCAGCCAAGTCTGGTTGAAGTAGTTGCACTTCATGTCGAGGCCGGATGTCCAGATGAGCGCCTGACCGGAATCGGCCAGCGTACGATACTGAACCTCGCTTTCTCGCAGCGACTCTTCCGCCCGCTTGCGCTCTATGGCCGCGGCAAGGCTGTTGGCGACTGCCTCCAGAAACTCCACTTCCCGCGGGTTATGCTTGTGGCCTTCCTTCACATAGAGGGCGAGGACACCCAGGACGCGATCGCCGGACAGGATCGGCACACAGTAGTGCCCATGTGGACTGATGCCGTCAAAGCGAGTCTCGTGCTGTTCGTCCACGCAGTCCACAAACTGCGTGGTTCGCGTCCTGGCCGCCTTGCCGCAGATGCAGTGGCCGAACGGGACTGCCGCACACAGCGAGAGGAGGGCCTCACGGAAGCCTCGGTGAGTCTCCAGGCGCAGGGTCTCGCAATCCCTGTCCGTCAGGAATACCGCTCCCCTGGCTTCAAACGCCAGCCAGTCGAGGGACAGAACCAGGTCGAGCGCGCGGCCAAGAAAGTCCGTTGTGGAGATGTTCTCCAGGGACAGCCTTAGCAAGGAACTCATGGCGGACTGCATCTGGTGGTTCAGCAGAAGCTCTCTTTCCGCCAACTCACGTTCGGTGATGTCTCTGGAAACCCCTACTGTCATGACGACATTGCCACTGCCATCGAGGATCGGCGACTTTATCGTGTTGAACTGGCGGACCTCCCCGTCGTAGCGCGTGACGGGTTCTCTTGGGATGTCTAGCTGCTCGCCAGTCTCGAATACCGCAGCGTCGTCCTTTACGTATTGAAGCGTGTTGTCAGGCTCAGCGAACGGGGCATCGATAGTCTCATGCAACTGCTCGTTGGTCATTCCGTAATAGTCCGTGAATGCTTTGTTCGCCCAGACTATCTTTGAACCCGGCCCCTTGCACAGCACCAGATCGGAGATTGCGTCGAGCATCTGTCGGTACATCCGCTCCGTTTCCCGGAGCCTGGTTTCCATCTCCTTTCGCTCAGTGATATCGAGGTTCACTACTATCGCGGCTTCGACCTGCCCATCGTCGTCTAAGACCGGCGCGCTGTAGTTAAGAATGGTCTTCTTGAGGCCGTCAAAACAGTCAATCTCGAGTTCCTCATCCAGTACGGTGACACCCTCATTGACCGAATGCGCTAGCGCCCAGTCATCCGGCGCGATCTCCTCGCCGGAAGGCATTCGGCGGGCTTTGAATACTCCGTATTCATCCTGGTTCACAAGTGGTTCGGCGCCCCAGATTCTCAGCCCTGCCGGGTTGCCCTTCACTAGTTGTCCCGTTCCATCCGCAAACCACAGACCGACGGGGAGAATGTCGAACACCTTGGAAAGGAGGCTCTCGCGCCTGCGTAGTTCAACTTCCGCAGCCTTGCGCTTGGTGATGTTTCGAACGAATACCAGGTGAGCGCTTCTTGCCTGGTACCCTATTGGCACCGCCGTTGTTTCGACCGGCACCCGTGACCCGTCCAGCCGCATGTACTCCTGGTCCATGAGTGGTGCCGGTTCTCCAGTCTCGCATTGAAACTGAATTCGCTCCACTATGCCATCGTGGTACTCGGGAGCTATCCGATCCATAAACTCCTTGCCAAGCAGGTCTTCGGGACAAGCTGCGCCCAGGAGGCTCACCATGGCCTCGTTCACGTAAACAAACCGTCCTTCGCTTTGCACGAATATGGCGTCGGGCGCGGCTTCAAACAGAGATCGGAAGCGCGCCTCGCTTTCGCGCAGAGCCTCTTGGGCGAGTTTGCGATTGGTGATGTCCTGGAGAAATGCCACAATGCGATTGCCGTCGGTACTCTGATACTTGACGCTGACCGCGACGTCTAAAAGGCTCCCATCCTTGCGGCGGTGCTGGGACTCAAAGCGGTCCTCTCCCTGCTCGGCGATTCTTCGGATGCGGTCGGCGGTGTCTTCATCCGCTTCGGCGGCCTCCAGGTCGGCAACCCGCATGGTCAGCAGTTCCTGTTCACTGTAGCCGCTCATCCGGCAGTATGCTTCATTGACCTCGAGCAGATTCCCCTGCATGTCCACCAGCCAGAAGCCGTCCATGGCCGTGTGCAGGATTGTTCTGTGACGTTCTTCGCTCTCCCGCAGCGCCTGCTCGGCCTGTTTGGCGGGGGTGACGTCCCAGATTGTGCCAATGACTATGACCGGCTGGCCCGCCTGGTCCCGAATGATACTGCCGCGAGCGTTTATGTAGTGCGCGCTCCCGTCTTGCCAGATCACCCGGTATTCCGGCGCGTACGGCGCTTTCCCGGCGATGGCTTTCGCTAGGCTCTCCCGGACGCTCTCCCGGTCGTCGGGGTGTAATACCGTGAGGAAGCGTTCCTCTGTCCCGTCGAACTCCGCTGGGTCTATTCCCAGAAGATGGCAAGTCTGATCGTCAAAGATACGCGTATTCGCAGCGATGTCCAGTTCCCACACGCCCATCTGGGATGAGGTCAGCGCGAGATCCAGCCTCTCTTCACTGGCGCGCAGAGCTTCTTGCGCTCGCTTGAATTCATCAATGTCAGTGCACGTACCAAACCACTTGAGAACTCTGCCCTGGGCGTCCATCACAGGCACTCCGCGGATCAGCCACCATTTGTACTCACCATCCGCACGGCGCAGGCGACATTCAACTGAGTATGTGGCAAGATTGGTCGTCGCGTTCTGCCAGGCATCCCACGCGCGTTGCTGGTCGTCAGGATGGAAAGGTTTATTCCAACCGTGGCCGTAACTCTCCTCCAGCGTCTGCCCCGTATAGTCGATCCACTGCTGATTGAAGTAGATATTCCAGCCGTCCGGACGGGTAACCCACACGATCTGCGGCATGGACTCGGCCAACGTGCGGAACTCGCGTTCACTTACCAGCAGCGCTTCCTCGGCCTGTTTGCGCTCAGTGATGTCGGTAAACGTGGCGAAGGCGGCTAATGGTTTGGATTCTCCGGGTCTGAACTGTGGCACGGCGCTGACCAGTATCCAGCGAAGACCGTCTAGCCTGGGATTGTGCACTCCCATAAGGACATCGTCGGCATTCTTGCCCGTCTTCAGGGCAAGGACTATCGGGTGCTCGTCTGCCGGGAAGTCCGTGCCGTCCTCACGCACGGCGCGCCAACGAGGGTCCCTCGATGTTCGGTTGTGCATCTCGTCCCATGTCAGGCCGAGGATCCTCTGGGCCGCAGGATTCCCCGAGGCTATCCGCCCATCGGCATTCTCGTATATTACGCCGATATCCATCGACTCGTACAGTGAGCGGAACTTCTCTTCGCTCTCTCGCAGAGCCTCTTCCGCCAACTTGCGCTCAGTGACGTCATTGAAAGTGACAATGAGGTTGTCACCCCGGAATGTTGCATATAGTTCGCAGATGCAGACGGAACCGTCGTGGCGAGTGACTCGGTATTCTCCGGCGTTGACCGTAAGTCCGGACAGCCTCGCCTCTTCCACGGCAGGCTTCCATCGCTCAACTACGTCGCGCCGGTATTCCGGATCGGGGTACGCCAACTGGTACCACTCAGGTGTGGACGGCGCGGTATGTCCGAAGAGTGTGAGGGCGCTGCGACTCCAGAAAAGAATCTTGTTATCCTGGAGGTCAACCAGGGCAACGGGGAACGGGGTTGCGTCGAGCGTAGTCAGGAGTCTTGCCTCGCTCTCCTTCAGAGCTTCTTCAGCCCGCTTGCGCTCGGTCGTGTTCCTGAAGTATCCGATCAGGCCAGTAACCTGACCCTGGTCATCCGTTCTGGGTACATACGATCCCTCAAAGTACTCCGGTCTGCCGTCCTTGGAAATCAGCGACGTTTCATAATGCATAGGTTCGCCGGATTCCATGACCAGAGTCTTGGCTTGTGTGAGCAGATCGGCTTCTTCTTTGGGCAGGAAGACATAGTCTGTCTTTCCGATCATGTCATCTTCACTAAGGCCCAATTGGGGATTGATGACAAACGTGTATCGCAGTTGGCGATCCTGCATCACAATGTGGTCCGGGGTGTTGGAAGCGATTGCCCTGAAGCGTTCCTCACTCTCTCGCAGCGCTATCTCCGCCAGCTTGCGTTCGGTGATGTCCAGATCGAGACCGACCACACTGCGGACCGCGCCGGCCTCATCAAGAACCGGGTCGGTAGTGCACTGGATGTGCCGGATGGAACCATCGGGGTGGGCAATCCTGTACTCCACCGAGTCTCTGCACTTCTCAGCGATTACTCGCGCCAGCGATGCCTCTGCGAGAGCGCGATCTTCGGGGACTACTAGCTCCAGCCACAACTCGTGGGTTGGCTCTGTCTCTCTTGGAATCCCGAACATATCGTGAGTTCGCGCATCCCAGACCGAGGTGTTGGTTCTGAGGTCCAGCCCCCAGATGCCCATCGAACCGGACGCAACCGCCGTGGAAAGCCGCTCCTCGCTTTGTCGCAGAGCCTCTTCGGCCAGCTTGCGATCGGTGATGTTCTCATGTGCAATCGCGACCATGTGAGAGCCGATCCCGGCGAAATGGGTGACGCGACCGATGAACCAACGCTGCTCATCAGGAGAGTGGCACGGGTATTCCATCTCAAATTCAGAGCGTGTGCCGGCCATGACTTCACGGATTCCGGCTGCAAACTCCCGTGCGCCTTCGGATCCCAAGCCTGTGGCTGCATCGCAGACCGCCAGATAGTCCGCCCCGACACCGGTGCTGCCCAGACTCTCTGCTCTCCGCTTTCCGTTCTCTGCTATTGGTGTGGGCGGGTTGGCTTCGGCGAAGTCCAACCACGCCTTGTTCACGGCTACAACGATACCGTTCCCATCGATAACGCAGATGTGCGCCGATAGCGCATCCATCGTAGACCGCGCAAACTCACGGCTCTCTACTAGAACGCTCTCTGCCCGTTTGCTCTCGGCGATGTCTATCACGGCAATCCGGCACACATCGCTGTCCCCGGGGATTGAAGCCTCTATCC
The DNA here is from genome assembly GCA_964611645.1 of uncultured bacterium. Classification (GTDB taxonomy): domain Bacteria; phylum Armatimonadota; class UBA5829; order UBA5829; family UBA5829; genus CAZTAO01. The sequence goes on from CAZTAO010000076.1 coordinate 15,120, forward strand.
GCACGTAGGTCGAGCCGCTATCTTCGCTGAGCATAACCACCTCGCACGACTGCTTGGTGAGGCTTTCAAACGCCTTCGTTAGAAATGCGGCGAATGCGGGTCGGAACTCCGGCGCGATAAAATGTCTGAAGCTCCGGTTTACCAGTTTGGAGCGTTCAATGCCAATAAGGCTTGCGCCCGTTAGATTCGCTTGGTGAATGATGCCATTGAAGTCGAGGGTGAAGTAGCCGATAGGGGCGAAATCATACAGGCCGGTGTACAGGTCCAGGTTTGCCTCTGCCTCTGCCCGTGACAGCCGGAGTTCCTCGTTCTGCATCTCCAGCTCAATCTGGTGAACCTGCAACTCGTGGACCAGGCGCGTTTGATCTGTCTCGGCACGGCGCTGAGGAGACTCGGCCCCGGCCGAAATCAGCTTCTCTTCCGCTTTCCGGCGCAGATCGACAACATCCAGTGTGGGAGCGTTGCCCTTCTTCACTCTAGTCCTCCTCGCCGGCCTTGGCTCTATGCAGAATTCGACATATATTTCGCGGCAGTATAATGTTTTGGTGCGGCGTTCACAGTTTCCTAATGATTACGACTACCACATCGTCGCGAAGTATTCCTTCCGCGAATTCTGATGCGCCCCGCAGTATTGCACTGGCAATCTCCTCGGCGGAAGCTCCCACGTTTTCGGACAGGCATCGCTCGATTCCTTCCGGCCCGAACTGCTCGTAGTGGTCAGCTTTACGTGATTCCGTTATGCCGTCGGTCACCATCACGAGTACATCCCCCGCCTGAAGAACCCGGGTGGCTTCCGCATAGGCGGACCTTGTCAGGCCGCTGAACATCGGCCCGCCCGTGGTAAGATACTCGGTCCGGCCGTCCGAGCTTGCCAGAAGCGGCGGTTCGTGTCCTGCATTGGTGTACCTCAGTTCACCGGCAGAAATGTCCAGTGTGGCAAAGAATGCCGTGAGCGTATGGTTCTCAGTTTCTGCGTCTCGGTCAAGCACTTCGCCCAGGAGTGTCATTACCCTTGACGGTCGCCCACCCATAAACGCGTAGCTTCTCAGCGAATGTCTCACGGTGGCAACGCGCACCGCCGCAAGCAGGCCCTTGCCCGCTACATCGCCCACCGCGATCCCGAGTTTGCCTTGACCGAGGTCAAGTATATCGTAGAAGTCGCCGCATACTTCAGCCTCCGACAGCGCTGGCTTATACCTGGCGGCAATCTCATATCCCTGCGGCTGCGCGGGCATCTGGTTGGGGATCAGTGTCCGCTGCAGCACCTCGGCTATATGGCGGTCCCGCTCGGCAATCTTCCTCAGCGATTCTTCCGCGCGCTTGCGCTTGGCAATGTCATGCACCGCTGCCTGGAGAAAAGCCTTGCCACCTTGTTCCACCCTGCTGAGGAGCACCTCGGCGGGAAAATCTTCGCCTCCTATTCGCCGGTGAATCCACTCAAAGAAGCAAGACCCTTCGCGCATGGCCGTTTCGATCATTTCTTTGGCTTTGTCCGCGGATGCGCGCCCATCCGACTGAAACTCGGGAGACGCTTCCCAGGGTCTGAGTGATGTGAACTCCTGGGCATCCTTCACTCGGAACATATCCACCGTTGCCTGGTTGCACGACGTGAACGCCCAGTCAGGAGGCTCAAGGGTCATAGTGGCATCGCGGGAGCTTTCAAACAGGGATCTGTGTCTCTCTTCGCTCTCCTTCAGCGCCTCTTGGGATTGCCGCTGCATCAGCGCTAAGCCGATGCCTGTGCAGATGTCTTCAAAATGCTCAACCATCTCAAGCGTCAGGCTGTTCGCTCTTCTGTCATTGAGTTGCAGCAGGCCCACAATCTCCTGGTTTGCGCGGATAGGGATGAGAGCTACCGATAGGAAGCCGTCGTGGATGCAGCGGTTCCTCGGATGAAGCCTTGGGTCCTGGTCGGCGGGCAGGTCGAGAAGTGGCAGCGAGTTGTTTACCCAGCAGCTTCCGCCCGGTGTGAAGAGGGGGTTCGCAGGGTCAGTCTTTCCGGATATCACCAGACCGCAGGTGCATTCCAGGCTGATGTCGCCGTTCTTGTCTCTGCAGACTCCGCCCTTCTTGCCTCGGACCACCAGGCTGTTCTCCAAGACGAGAAACTCACTGGAAAAGCCCTCCTGGGCGTAGTACGGGAAGTCTTCGCCGTTCTTCAGGCGAAGCCCCACGGCGTCGAATCCTGTCTCGAGCTTGATCACAGCGAGAACATGGTTGATTGTATCAGCCATGCTCAGAGGGGCGTTCAGGATACTCAGGATCTCAGTGAAAAGGTGCTGCCGGCGCTCCAGCAGCTTGCGTTCGGTGATGTCAACGAAGCTCTCGAGCAGATGTTCCCTTCCGTGAAGCATCACAGGTACCACGGTCTTTAGTATCTGACGTTCGTTGCCGTCCGCGGTTAGCAGGACCCGTTCGGAGTTGTCTACATGCTGATGAAGGTCAGTCACCGGGCAGCGCCCTTTCTCTGCCGGGCAGATGAACCTGTGGCACTCCGCACCCACGATCCGCTCTCGCGATTCGCCGATGATCTCGGCTGCGGCAGGGTTCACTTCCACAATGGTGTGCGTCTCAGGATCGATAATGACGATCCCAGTCTGCACGGTCTGGAAAACAGTTCTAAGCGTGGTCTCGTCTTCTCGAAGCTGTATGTATACCTCGTCACGCACCACGATGTCATGATTGTCGCCACATCTGCTAAACAGTCTGTCCTCAGCGACAATCCGATGTGGGGCATTGCCCAAGGAATTGGTCTTGCTCATAAGCGAGCCACAACCCTGCGATTGCATTTCTCCAGTGAGTAGCCTTCTGGTGTTGTTCGCGTTTCTCATTGTATATATGCCTCAGTTTTGCTGGCTTCACGCTGGCCCGATGCCCAGTCCATTGGATAACCGTTCGTATACCTTTGGTTCACGATTCAAGACATGCATATTCAGTGCTAGAAGGATAGGAATGTGCTTTCTTTATCGGCGTGGTTCCATATTCACATATGTATACAACAGACGCTAGTTGCGTAAGCGTCAAACCACCCCCACCTTGTTTGACTTCCTGACTTGAGCGAT
>CAZTAO010000077.1:0-9383 GCA_964611645.1 uncultured bacterium
ATATTCGACGCCGATTACCCCCGCATGTGGGTCATTATTGCATGCCGATTCACAGGTGTCAGCGTGGTACCACCAGTCTTCTGTCCCAACGTCCGTCCCAGCCGAAAAGGAAGTGCATTCGTCCTCTCGTCCTACCGTCGATTTGTAGCGCATAGCGGGTATCTCCCTTCGCATCGTTCCTACCTACGGGTTTACTGTACAATTTGCGGACTGTTGAAGCCATTGAAAACGAAGCAACCCAAAGCACCTAGGGATCCTCTATCCACGTGTGTGTGGAGCCGCCTCTGCAACTCTTGCGCGGCGCGTCGGACGAGGGTCTTCCGTTTGTGCCGGGGAGAGTTCTCGCCATAGGACCGACCCATTCCGAGCCACAGTTGGCGCATCGCCACCGGACTGTCTCCTGTTGAAATTCGCTCCATCTTTCGGGAGTCATCTTACCCAGACCCCGGCAAGCGAGACACCGTTCTGACGTGCGCTCGTTGGCCCATACGCCGAACCAGATGAACCCACTGCCTTTGCACGGCGGACACGTGTAGACTGAAGGCACCTGCTGCGTGTACCCACCTGAATAGCCGGAGCGTTGGTCTTGAGATAGTCCTCCCGGAGCATTCGCGCTTTCTCGCCTCTCAGCACCTGGACGCATTGCGGTATTCGAGCGGAAAAACAGAATGCCCACGAAGATAGCCGCCGCCAGAACCAGTGCTGCCGCTATTGCGAGAGGCCCGAGCGGACGGCTTTTGGGAAGCGGGTAATGGCACTTGGAGCATTCGCTCAGCCACGGAGCATTCTCGTGTCCACACGCAGTGCAGACGGTCATTCGTCTCCGGTCGGAATACCCGACACCGGGAGAAGCGTCGAGTGAGCCTTGAGGCACGTGGAACACGGGTGCCCTCAAGGCGTTATCATCCCATCGGTGCTCTTCTTTCTCTTTGACCAGACACTCCCAACACTGGTCGCCTCTCATACAGTTTCGGCAAACAGAGTTGCCACACTTTGGGCAGATCGCCACAGCCTCTTTTGTCACACAGACTTGGCAGGCAGATTTCAACTCTTCCCCCACTGTCGAACCTGACTAGCTAGGCGCAGTGAACACTCGCCGGACATTCAGCAAAGGAGAACGTCACGGGCATATAGTACGCGTCCAGTGAAACTGGGACAGCCTCTTCACCTAAGGGCACCGGCCGGAACCTGAAAACCAGCAATATCATTCTGGCTGAACCCTCGCCTTGTCATTTCTTGATCATAAGACAGTGTCCCCTTGATGTGGCCGCTGCCCCCGCACACTTTGCAGCGCCCGGTTCCGCCACATATTTTGCATATCTTGCCTCGGTCAAATCCAACGCCCATTCCTTGTTTGCAGAACTGACAACTCCCTGTAAGGTTACAGCTAGGGCAGTCTTTCCGTTCATCGGACGGTGCGGATGCGGAGTTTGATCGAGTAGGCCTTGATTCCGGAGGCATATCGAGTGCCCGCACTGTCCTGGCCGTAAAGTCAAAGGGGTGGAGCATCATCTTGAAAGACGCATTCACATTCGTTACAGTGCAGCCCGTCCCATCCCTTAACCACACCGTCCTGGTATCCGGCACATCCGCCGCTCTGCACATCGTTCCATCTTGCAACCGCACCACGGTGTCAAGGGGGTAATCTCCGTTCTCGTCTGGCACCGGGTCTGTTGCGCTGAACTGTAGCGGAGCCTGAGCAACGCTCGGTTGCGGGTGGTAGACTTTGGGTAACACGGGGTATGCTGGCTGGTAGGTCTGAGGCGGAGCGTATCCAGTGGGCTGGTACGGAAGCTGTTGCTGAACCGCCTCTGCGGTTGCCGCTGGCGGGGCACTCTTTCGCATGCTCGATATGCCGATGTACCCCATTACCACCACTCCGACTACTATCGCTGACACAAGCGTAGCAGCGTAGATTGGGGGTTGGTGTTGCGCTCTCGAGACCGGAATAGGCCTCTTGCACTGGTAGCAGATGCTCCGGCCACCCTCATTCACGAATCCGCACTCACGACACAACACACTTGGTCTTGTTCTGCGGTTTCCTTGTGCAGCCATCGGTTATCCCTCAATGTGAAATGGGCCTATAAGAGAAAGAACAAGCCCATGAGTTCATTAACTGAAGTTTACCACCGAGGTTCTCTTAAGTCAATACGAATCCTGCCAAAACCCCGAAAACCCGACATTTCGCAAGCAGCATCCTCACGAAATCGGCCCCGGAATGGATTTCCGGGGCCATCGTTATCCGTACTGTTGTTTGGGCGGCAACTACTTCTTGGGCTTCGGTTTTGCGCCTACGGGTTTGCCGGCCGCCTTAGCTTTGCAGTATTCCGCGCACGCTGAGTTCGCGGGCTTCTTCGGCATCGGCTTTGCGCCGACTTTCTTGCCCGACGCCGTGGCATTGCAGTATCCCGCACACTGGGCGTTCATGGGCTTCTTTGGCATCGGCTTTGCGCCGAGCTTCTTGCCCGACGCCGTGGCTTTGCAGTAAGCCGCGCACTTGGCGTTCATGGGCTTGTTGGGCGCGGGCTTTATCGCGACTTTCTTGCCTGCGGTCGTGGCTTTGCAGTATGCCGCACATTTGGCATTTACCGGCATCTTGGCCATCGGCTTTGAGCCGACTTTCTTGCCGGATGTCGTGGCTTTGCAGTATGCCGCACATTTGGCATTTACCGGCGTCTTGGGCATCGGCTTTGCGCCGACCTTCTTGCCGGATGTCTTGGCCGCGCAATACGCCGCGCACTTGGGGTTGGCAGGCTTCTTGGCTGCGGCAAATGTCGCTGACACCAGCGCAAGCGCAAGCAAGGCCACCAGGCAAATCAGCAGTAGTCTCTTCATATGATATCCCTCCGATTCCCGTCTCAGTTGCGACGTTCAAACACGCTGTTATACTATTCCCCGTTTTCGGGAAAGTATCCTCTTTCGGGGCGGAGTCGGGCCGTTTCTTCTGCGCGAGCACTGGGCTGATCACTACGCAGTTCACATCCCCCCTTCTGCGGAAGCCCCCTTCAAAGGGGGAATTGGGCTTGTGCACTGCAAAACCAAACCATCCAACCATCAGACGATCAAACGATCACACGCTTTCCGCGCCGTTCCGCGTAATCCGCGTTTCAAAGCCCCAATACCTTCCCCAACTGCGCCACAACCTTCTCCGCCAACTCCTCTCCCGCTGCGGCGGTTCCCAGTCTGGGGTCGGTGCGGGTGGTGTAATCCGGGGTCGGGTGGCACAGGAATGTGTCGGTGTCCACTATGGCGTAGTCCTTGCAAGCCAGCGGGCCTGTGAGGGGGAGTTCTTCCAGGTGGACGAGGTCGGGGTGGTGGGCCAGTGTGAGGCTGGTTTCATCATCGCCGGCGTGGCCGATGGCTCTGATCTCATCCGGGTTGCCGGTGTCGAAGTCTATGAAGTAGATGACCTCGATGCCGTCACCGGTCATCTCACCCGCAAGCTCGATCAGGGTGCGCGACTGGTCGAATGCGCCGTGGCCGTTGAGCATGACTATCCTGCGGAAGCCTACTGTGATGGCGGTCTGCACTATCGCCCGCACCGATTCCTTGAAAATGTCCGGGGGCATGTAGAAGCTCTTGAGAGGTAAGCCGGGCATGTCCATCCCCACCACCTCAGTCTCCTCCGGCAGGCCGAACGACGCCACCATATCCTTTGGCCTCGGGACCTCTGTTCCCAAATAGACCGTCGGATGCAGCAGCCCCCCCAGCTTCTGGGCCGCCTTAAATGCTACCGCGTAGGCGTTGAGTGGGTCGGTGCCGTAGGGGAGGTGAGGGCCGTGGAACTCCAGCGGCGCGATGGGGATGTAGAGCAGGTTGAGGGCGTCCATTTCCCGCCGTATCTGCTGCGGAAGCATCATTTCCAGTCTGAACTCACGCATCATCCTACCTCTTTCACTGCTGCTATGAAGCCCTCGGCCATTTGGTCGATCTCCGCCGACCCCGATTCGGGGCTGATGCCAGCGGCCGCGCCCAGCCCCGCGTCGGTGATTCCCACGCTCAGGTTGATCGATCGGGCAAGGATGTCGTCGGTCCTGGGCAGCATGCCCTTCCAATACTTGGCCTCGCCGTCGTAGTACTGGCAGGAGAACGGGCAGCCCTCGGGAGTAACCGTCGACTTGTTCAGAATCTGTTCCATGTTGTTGTACACGTGCCAGCCCGACTGATCCACTGTTGTCGTAGCAAGCTTGTCAGCCACCGCTTTGGCCTTGGCGGCTGTTGGGAAGATGACCGTCAGCAGCGTCGCGCACTCACCCGGATCATTGATCTTGCGGAAAGCGAAATCACCTGTTCCCGATATGGCCGATTTGAGCCTGGCTTTGTTGGCTCGGAGCATGTCCAGAATCCTGTCCATCTTGCGAAGTTGTGCGACCAGCACCGCGCCGGAAAGCTCAGTCATCCGCAGGTCCAGCCCCACGAACGGCCTCGCGCCGACTTCCACGCCCTGCCTGGCGGGCGAGTGGCCCTGGTCGTGAAAGGCGAAGGCCCGCTTGTAGAGCTCGGTGTCGGAGGTCGCCACCGCCCCGCCGTCTCCGGCCGTGATGGTCTTGTAGACATTGAATGAGAACGCGCCGATGTTGCCGATAGAGCCAACCTTCGCCCCCCGATAGCTCGCGCCGCACGCCTGCGCGCAGTCTTCTATCACCAACAGCTTGTGTCGCCGGGCGACGTCCATAATGGGGTCCATATCGCATGGGTTGCCGAGCATGTGGACCGGCATAATGGCCTTGGTTCGCGGGGTGATTCTGGCTTCGACGTCCGCGGGGTCCATTGTCAGGGACTCATCGATCTCGCAAAGAACAGGTATCGCGCGGGCGAAGATGATGGAGCCGATGGAGGCTATAAAAGTGTAACCCGGCACGATGACCTCGTCCCCAGGCCCCACTCCAAGCGCCGCGAGTCCCGTGACCAGCGCCATTGTGCCGCTGTTGACAGCCACCGCATGATCCACGCCTGTGTAGGCCGCGAGTTCCTGTTCAAATGTCCAGACCTTGGCCTTGAACGCGGGATCGCCTTCGTCGCCATACCTGAACAAATACCCGCTCTCCAGCACCTCCAGCACTTGCTTCTTCTCTTCCTCGCCAATGAATCGGGAACCAGGACCAGCCATGTTGTTCTCCTTACGGTGCATCCTTCGACAGGCTCCTAAGAAACTCCCTCGAAAGGGGACACCGCTAGGCCTGAGTGCGAGCGCGGTTAGCGAGTGTATCGAAGGGCGATTACCTAAGCACCGTCCTTCGATACGCCGCTCGTTCCTCGCGTCTACTCAGGACTAGCGGCAATGGGAACGCACAGTTTCTTTCTAACGCAACCCCGTAGAACGGGGTCACTTGCTCAGGATGATGGATGTCGTTGCTTCTTCGTAAAGCGCGCTTGCCAAGCCACATCCGTATTCTCCGCTGTGCGAATGGTTACCTTTGCCACATTGTTCTCACCGAGCTTGTGCGAGATTTCGCCGTTGTCGCATGTCGCCGATTCCAGCACGTAGCCCGTGGGGACGTGAAGGGAAACAACGTAGTCGTCTTCTCCGATGACGTGAGACTCTCCCGACAGGGTGTTCGACTTCTTGTCCCATTGCACATCCACAAGGTCAACCCCGCCCTGGGTTATGTGGCGGTTGGTTGATAGGATTTGCGGATGTCTTTGCTTCTCCCGGATGCCCAGCAGCAGGCAGGACTGCTTGGGCAGTGTGAACTTCTTATGCTTCCTAAACGTGCCCAGGAACTTGTCGTTCCAGAAGTCGTAGAGCAGGTAGCTCTTGTCCGGGCTCAGGCCGATGCCCTCTGCCGAAAGCTCGATGGTTGTCTTCTTGGCCTCATCCCAATTGAACAGCGCCGCGACCTCCCACTGCTCGAAGTCCCTGCCAATGTGCAGCACCCAGATGTCCTTGAGGGTCTCGGTCGCCCAGGGAGCCGGGCCGGTGCTTGGGGAGCAATCCGGGTCTGCGCTGGGAATCTGGCCGGGGAAGACGTTCTCCACCGGCATGAGCTTGGTCAGCATTGGGATTCTGTGTTCGGGAATCTCGTAGAGTATGTCCCCAAGGAATAGAAGCTGGCCGGCGATGCCGTACATGGTCATAAGGATGGTGGCCATGCTGTCCGGCAGGTCGGAGCGGACGCAGAGCACGTCCGGGTCGTTGAACCAGGCAATGTTGTGGACGTGCAGCGATCGCTGGATAACGTGCGCGACTTTCAGCACCGGCCCCCAGTCGAGATCATCGCCCTCGTAGAACACATCGTGCCCCACGCGCGATCCATTCGCCAGGCCGTAGAACTTGCCTATCTTGCGAGGGTTGCCCATGCAGGAGAGGAAGAACGTGTCATCTCCGATAGCCCTCCGTATGATCTCGCCAACATCCCGCAGCGGGTCTTCTTCCCGGGTGTGGAAATTCTTCACGACTTCCGGCAGCGTGAACATCAAATCCCCGTATGTGCCGCCGAGTTCAAGGCCATCGACCTTCACATAGTCGTAGCCCCAGTCGTGGACTACCGTTCGCAGAGTCTCGAATATCCGTTCCTTGGCCTTGGGGTGAGTGGGGTCGATGGAATACAGCCCGGACCACGACTCCACAGGCCCACCCTCATCATTTTGCAGGAAGATTTCCTTGTTCTCCAGGTAGTCCTTCTCTTCGCCGGTCCCCAGCGGGACTATCCACAGCCCGGATTTCAGGCCGCGCTCGTGGATTTGGTCCGATATCCACTTCATCCCGTGCGGGAACTTCGCCTCATCCCACTCCAGACTGTTATAATACAGGCACACCGGCAGCCTGTCGGAGTTCTTCTCCCAGGTCTCAAGCTGCACGTACTCAAAGCCATACTTCTTGAAATGCTCTACCGCAAAATCTGTGATAGCCAGTGTCTTGGCCTCGTCGAAGTCGCAGTAATAGCAATACCACGAAAGCCACCCCACCGGCGGCCGAGGAAACCTCTCCCGGTCCATTGGCTTGTAGAACGGGTTGATGTGGCGTTTGAAATGGTTGAGGGAGATGGTTACGCGGGCTGTCTGATGGTCTGCTAGAGAGAACTTGGCAAGCTCGTCGAAGACAGAGACCCTGTGATGCCCGGCATCCAGACTTATGGCAATATCCTGAGCGGGCGAGTAGAGGCCGTTGAGGAATTCGCTTTCGGGGCGACTAGAAGTAACGTGCAAGCATCGTTGATCCGGAATCCCCTCACCGACGAAGCAGGGAATAGCATCGTCAGCGGCGAGTATTCCGACCACCATCATCGGCAACAACTTGGAACCTTTGGCTGATCTGGTGACGGTGATGATCGCTTGGGAATCCATCTCTTCTAAAGTCACTACAGGAGACTTCCTGGTTTCGCCGCCCGCCAATAGTCCAACAGGGCCCATACCCTGCTCGGCCACCTGAAAAACCAGCATAACCTCGTCGTCGACCCTTACTTCATATCTGTCATCTGCCCGTACTTTGATTAACTCAACCGATGCCATACCACAATTCACCTTTCTCACACCAGACTCAAACCCACCCGACCCTCCCTTATCAGGGAGGGAGAAGCCGCCGTCGTCCTTTCCCCCTGATAAGGGGGTTAGGGGGTTTGCGTATTCCCGCCCGCGTTGACAGCCTCCCCAACCACGGGTACAATTGCAATATAGTATACACGGGCCGTGGGAGATTGTCGCCCACGGCTTTTTTGGGGCATAATGGCGGTTCTTAGCGTATCCAATCTGGGCAAGGCTTATGGCCCGCGGGAACTCTTCCGCGAGGTCTCGTTCGTGGTCAATGAGGGCGAACGCGCAGCTTTGATAGGCGCGAACGGCAGCGGCAAGACCACTATGCTGCGCATAATCGCGGGCGAAGAGGTGGCTACAACTGGGTCGGTGGGCGTCTCGCAGGGGGTGAGGGTCGGTTACCTGAAGCAGGACCCCGACCTGCAGACGGACGCGCCTCTGTTTGCCGCAGTTGTTGGCATCACCGATTCCCTTCTGGCCTGCGCGCTGGAGCTTGAGGAATTGGAGCGGCAGGTCCAGGAAGCCGGAGATTCGGCATCGCACGCGCTCGGGGAGAAGTACGCCGATGTATCTCATCGGTTCGATGGCCTCGGCGGGTATCGATTGCAGAACGAAGCCAGGGCGGCACTGATGGGGTTGGGGTTTCCGGAGTCCGATTTCGTGAAGCCAGTGGCGGAACTCAGCGGAGGCCAAAAGACCCGGGCGGCGCTGGCGAGGCTGCTGCTTCAGGAGCCTGGCCTGCTGCTGCTGGACGAACCCACCAACCACCTCGATGTCTCCGCCTGCGAGTGGCTTCAGGAGTACATCCGAAACAAGTACAGCGGCTCCGCGCTGATAGTCAGCCACGATCGCTACTTCCTGGACCGGGTTGTGAGCAAGGTTGTGGAGTTGGACGCGCGGACAGTCATCAGCTACCCAGGCAATTACTCCGACTACCACAGGCTCCGCGCCGAGCGAATCGAAGAGCAGCGCAGGCTCTATAAGACCCAGCAAAAAGAGATCGCGCGGATTGAGACCGCCATCCAGACCCTCTTCAGCGACCGCAAGTTCAGCCGCCGCGACAGCAAGGTCAAGCAGCTTGAGCGGATCCAGCGGGTGGCGGTGGTCAAGGAGCGCGCGGGAGTGCATATCGGCCTCAAGCCTGCCTCCAGAAGCGGCAAAGAAGTAGTGATCCTGCGAAGCCTGACCAAGGGCTTCAACGGCAATACGCTGTTCTCGGAGGTCAGTTTTGTCATAGAAAGAGGCCAAAAGTTAGGCATAGTTGGACCCAACGGCAGCGGCAAGACCACGCTTCTGCGGATCATCGCCGGCAGAGAGCCACAGGACGATGGCGAGGTGGTGTTTGGGGCAAACGTGCGGCCTGTATACTTCGCGCAGGAGTTCGACCACCTGGTTGAAAGCCGCAGCGTGCTCGAAGAACTGACAGCCGATGTGGACATCACCGCCAAGGAAGCTCGCGATATGCTGGCGCGGTTCCTGTTTATGCAGGACGATGCTTTCAAGCCGGTCGGGGTGCTGTCGGGCGGGGAGAAGTGCAGGCTGGCGCTGGCGAAGGTGCTGGCGAGCGGGCCAAACCTGCTCCTGATGGACGAACCCACCAACCATCTGGACATCGACTCGCGGGAGTCCCTGGAGGAGGCGATCCAGGCATACGACGGCACCGCGCTCATAGCCTCGCACGACAGGTATCTGCTGGACGCGGTTGTGGACTCGGTGATAGAGATCAAGGACGGGCAGTTCACGAAGTACCTGGGGAATTACTCAGCCTACCGTGAGAAGGTCTCGCCGGAGCCGGTCGCGCCTGTGATCGTGCGTGGCAAGCCTGTTCCGGAGCCTCAAAAACCTCGCCAGGAGAGCGACCTCAAGCGCAACCAGCGGCTTCACCGCGAACTCACCCGCAAGTGCAAGGA
>CAZTAO010000077.1:9393-17193 GCA_964611645.1 uncultured bacterium
GATCCACGACCACGAGGCCCGCGTCCTGGAACTGACCCTGTCCCTGGGAGACGAGTCCAACTACCGAGACGGCCTCGGCGGTCAGCTTTCAAAAGAATACAACGAAACCTCCGCAGGCTTGGAGCGCTTATACGAAGAGTGGGAGTCCGCCCTCGAGACGCTGTCTGAAGTTGACGAGGCGCTGGAGATTGTGAAGAAGTAGAGACGCCTTAGTCGCCTGCTTCCGGATACAACCGAACCCTGCCTGACGAATCCCGGTAGAGACTACGGGGCAGGTCATAGGGTGAACGCGGCACACTATGGCTGGTCAGCCACTTCCTCAGCCACTTTTGGGACTCCGCTGTCAAAGGACCGTCGCCGAAGTAGACTGGAAAGCCGAAGAAGCGCCGCGTGGTGAACCCGGACCAACGGATCGTGTCGTAATCGAGCACCCCTGTGGCGGCAATCCTCTTGTTACCCGAATACCAGCAAATGGTCGGCCAGGCGGGGAAGTTGCTATACGAGTCGCCCGCCGAGTCCTTCGTCGGTATGGGCTGGAACTGAAAATGCGACGCAACCTCTTTCACCTCAGCCGGGTTAGTAATCTGGAACAGGACTTGCCCGTCACCAAGAACCGTAGTATCCCAGCGATAGCTTGCGTTAGTGACAACTATCCTATCTGCGTTCGCGGACATTCTGCCGAACGGCTGGTCATATCGCAGCGGCACGTTGTACTGCAGGCGCCAATAGAGAGTGTTCCAGTTGTAAGCTACTGCTATGCCGGCGCCGACGAGTATTACCAAGACGGCCAACCACACCAGGCGCCGCCTCTTGGTGTGTTTGCCCGTGGCGCTCCTGCAAACTGCCGCTTCCTCTGTCATCTCGTTACCTCAGTTCGCTTCGACTCCTGCCTATCATTCTAGATAATCGCACAATTGTCTCTGGGTGTCAATAAAAGTAACGCTTAATCTACTTGCTTTCGTTACCTGTGCTTTTGACTGCAGACCGATTGTCTGGTACGATTACGCGAAGTATAGACGTATGCGGGTGGTAATATGTGCGGTTCCGACACTGAATCCAATCAGAAAAAGGGTTACGAGGCGGCGTACGCGCTGGCGGTTGAGCGGCTTCGGGATATGGAGCCGGAGAGTGTGGCGGGGCGGTGCGAGGTTGCCTACGATGCGCAGGCTTGCGAGTTCGCCGTGCCGTATCTGGGTTCGGTGTATGGTGTCGGCTGGCCGGGCGGGGAGGTTCGGCGGGTTGGAGGCGATGAGGAAGTGAGCCTCACCAACAAGGTCCTGCTGCTGGAGTATCTCACCACCGCCCGCAGGCAGCCACCAACCGGTGAACTCATAGCTTTCCGCGAGATTCCCGGCGCGTCCAACTATGAACCCAGCTTCAACAAGCGCGCTATGTTACCACTGGTCAAGACCTTTGACGGCAAGCCCGACCTGCTCCTATCCGCCGCCCGGAAGCTCGCTGGGGATAAAGCATCCATCGCCGACGCGAGTGTGGTCATCAAGGTGCTGCCGCTGCTGGAAGTTACCTACGGGGTATGGAACTCAGACGAAGACTTCCCCGCAACGGGAGTGATCCTGATAGACAGAGCCGCCCGCAGGCTCATGAGCGCGGAGTGCCTGATAGTCGCGGCGTCCGGCGGGGTGTATGAGCTTATCCGGCTGGCGAGATCACTCGGCCAGTAGCGTCTCCAGCTTGGCCCGGTCGAAACCGATCACTATGGTTCCATCCACATCGATCACCGGCACGCCCATCTGGTTGGACTTAGCCTTCATCTCCATCCGGGCCTCGAGGTCCGCTGACACGTTCTTGTCGGTATATTCCACGCCCTTCTGCTTGAAGTATTCCTTCGCGTGAATGCAGTGTGGACACGTGGGTGTCGAGTAGATTGTTATGTTCGTGGCTGGCATATCGGGTTCCTCCGAGTTATATGAAATCGTTCTATTTTACCCGCGCGATTGGTATAAGTAACGTGGGAAGTACGAAATCACGAAAGCCCGAAAAAGAACAGAAAAACCGAAAAAAGAGACAAAGGAACCGCCCCCTCTCCGCGCACGGAGAGGGTTGGGGTGAGGTTCTCTTGACGTAGGGTTGTGCAGACCTGACAGGCTAGGAGAACCGCCCCTAGCCCCCTCCTGGCGAGGAGGTGGAATGTCTGCTGCGCGCTGCTCTCTGCTCTCTGCTCTCTGCTCTCTGCTCTCTGCTCTCTGCTCTCTGCTCTCCGCTCTCTGCTCTCCGCTTTCCACCGTCCCCGCCTCACTGCTCCATTTCGCTCCAGTTTTGGCCGGTCTTTATGGCTACTTCTACCGGGACTTTCATCTCGAATGCGTGCTCCATGCCCTCTCTTACTATCTCACCCAAAGCCCTGATCTCCTCGGGTTTGGCCTCAAAGAGAAGTTCATCGTGGACTTGCAGCAGCATTCTAGCGGACAGGCCGGAGTCTTTCAGGGCGGCGTTCACCTTGATCATCGCCAGCTTGATGATGTCCGCGGCTGATCCCTGGATAGGGGTGTTGATGGCGGCCCTTTCGGCGGCCATTCTGAGGTTGAAGTTGGTGTTGCGCAGTTCCGGGAAGTATCGCCGCCTGCCGAAGAGGGTGGTCACGTAGCCGGTCTCGCGGGCGGTCTCCACCGTATCGTGCATATAGCCGCGCACCATCGGGAACTGCGCGAAGTATTGGTCTATGTAGGTCTTGGCTTCCTTTGTGGGGATGCCCAACTGCCTGCCCAGGGTGAAGTCCGCCATGCCGTATAGCACAGCGAAGTTGACTGTCTTTGCCCGGCGGCGCATCTCCGGCGTGACCCCCTCCGGCTCGCAATCGAATATCTTGCACGCGGTGGCGAGGTGGATGTCCATCCCGCTCTCAAAGGTGGTTACCAGGCCCTCGTCTTCGGTGACGTGCGCGAGGATCCGAAGCTCTATCTGGGAGTAGTCCGCCGACATCATCACCAGCCCCGGCGAGGCTATGAAAGCCTTGCGGATGAGCCTGCCGGTCTCGGTGCGGACGGGGATGTTTTGCAGGTTGGGATCGCTGGAAGATAGCCTGCCGGTGGCTGCTACCGTCTGGTTGAGCGTGGTATGGACCCGGCCTGTTCTGGGGTTCACCAGCTTGGGCAGGGAATCCGCGTACGTCGATTTGATCTTGGTCAGTTCTCGATAGCTGAGGATATCGCCGACAATGGGGTAGTCCGCGCCAAGTTCCTCCAGCACCGATGCGCTGGTCGAGAACCCTGTCTTGGTTTTCTTGGACGACTGTATCCCAAGCTTCTCGAAGAGAATGGTCTGAAGCTGCTTTGGGGAGCCTATGTTGAAGCTCTCACCGGCCTGCTCGTATATCCGGTCTTCAATAGCCTTGATGTCGGACTGCAGAGTGGTTGAGAGAATGCCCAGGGCTTTGGTATCGACCGCCACCCCAGTCAGCTCTATCTCCGCAAGTATCGGAGACAGCGGCATTTCGATGGTGCGGAGCAGGTCGTCGGACTCCTCGTTCACCAGCCGCTCGGACATCGGCGGAGCAAGGGCGAAGATGGTCTCGGCGTGAGCGCAGGTGAGGGCAGCCCACTCGTGGGAAGGCGCGCCCGTTTCCGCGCCCTTGGGCATCTCCGAGCCTTTGAACTCGAAGGCGACGTTGTCGATATCATAGGATCCGCGCGATGGGTCTATGAGGTAAGCGCCGAGCTTGGTATCGAATGTAACGCCCCGCAGCGTGATCCCCCGCCTCTTGAGCGCAGCGTAGCAGAGCTTATAGTCGTGGCACCATTTCTGGGGGGTCTCGCTCTCGAACAGAACCCGCAGCCGCTCCATATCCGCGCTGAAGCCCTCGCCGAAATCCAGTCCCAGTGACGGCCCGGAAGCCGCGACCGTGACTGGCACGTACACGTTCAAGTCAGGCTCGGCAAAGAAACTGATGCCATCAATATCGGCATCGATGGACTTCGACCCACTCACCCGGCAGTCGAACGCAAACGACTCGGTCAACTGCAGCACCGACACCAACCGGTCCAGTTCCTGGTAGGTGGAGATAGTCGCGCAGGACTTGAACACAGTCTCCGGCATCTCGACAGGCTTCGTCTCTGGCGTGTCCTCCTGACCGCCGACTCCCGACTGCCGACCGCCGACCCCCACCGCATCCGGCAGCTTGTTCAGCAGCGACCGGAAGCCCAATCGAACAAACAACTCCCGCGCGGCGGTGAGGTCCGCTGTGCCGTATTGGGCATCAGAGAGGTCTACCTTGGCGGGGATGTCGGTAACGATGGTCGCCAGCCACTTGCACTTGCGCGCCAGTTCCGCGTTCTCGGTGAGGGTCCGCTTGATCTTGCCCTCGGGGAGATCGCCGATATGCTCGAGAATGCCCTCAAGGGTGCCGAAGCGCTTCAGCAGGTCGACTGCCGTCTTGTCGCCGATTCCCGGCACTCCGGGGATGTTGTCTGACGCGTCCCCTTTGAGGCCCTTGTAGTCGGTCATCTGGTCCGGGGTCAGCCCGAACCTCGCTTCAACCGCCGCCCTGTCGTACAGAATAGTATCGGTGACACCCCTCTGGGTGGTGAGGACCTTTACGGTGTCGTTGACAAGCTGGAGGGTGTCCAGGTCGCCGGTGACAATCTCGGTCTCGATGCCCTGATCGGTAGCTTCCTTGGCAAGATGCCCCAGGATGTCGTCCGCCTCAAGCCCCGGACACTCCACCACGGGTATTCCGAATGTCCGGAAAAGCTCACGGGCAAGCGGCGCCTGGGAATAGAGCTCATCGGGCATAGGCTTGCGGTGGGCTTTGTAGTCCGGGAAGTCTATGTGGCGGAAAGTCGGCTCGGGGGTGTCGAACGCGACTATCATATACTCCGGCCTGTCCTCCAGCAGCTTAAGCAGCATCAGCGCAAGCCCGAATATGGCGTTGGTAGGCTGGCCGTCGGGCGTGGAAAGCGGACGCGTGCCGAAGAATGCCCGGTAGAAAAGGCTGTTTCCATCGATTGCGACTAGTTTTCGTCTCTCTTGGCTCATAGGTATAGTATTATACTACCCATCGCCGGATTCCTGCGTTGGGCATTACAGAAGTCCCCATCCCCCAGCCCCTTCCCCAAGTTTGGGGAAGGGGAGTTGCGTCTCCCTCTCCAAACTTGGAGAGGGCCGGGGTGAGGTTCGGAGGAGTGAGTTCATTTCGCGGGAGCATTAATCCGCTAGTGCTGAGTAGGCCCGCAGGCCGTATCGAAGCACGGGCAGACAGAGGAACCGCCCTTCGATATGCCGCTCGTTCCTCGCGGCTACTCAGGGCTAGCGGAATGGGTATGCGCGCAGAACTGAACTCACTCGTTCGTAACCCCCCGCGTGAATCATTCTCTCCAACACGCTATAATGTATTGACCGCGCGAAAGATTCGCGGGATGTTTGAGAGGTGAGTTGATGAAACCCACAGCGCTTCTAGCTGATATGAAAAGCCATTTGTGCGATCTGGCTGAGCCTGGGAGGTATCGGGTGCGTGTCGGGATGGCTACCTGCGGGCTTTCCGCGGGGGCCGGGCAGGTCTACGACGCCTTCGTGGCCGCAGTCAAAGAGGCCGGGCTGGAGGATGTTGATATAAAGTCCACCGGCTGCGTGGGCAGGTGCGACCTGGAACCGCTGGTGGAAGTGACTCGCGGGATAGAGTCGCCGGTTATGTATGCCCGGGTTAATCCGGAAATGGTCAAAGAGATTGTGCAGAAGCATCTGGTTGGCGGAGAAGTGATAAAGGAGTACCTGGACTAATGGCTGATGCGGTCAAGAGAAAAGTAGTACTCTGCGCGGGAACTGCTTGCGCGGACCCGGGCGGCAAGAAGCTGGAGCCTGAGATCTACAGGCTGCTGCAGGGATTTGATGTCGAGCACGCTGTAGAGATAGAGGAAGCCGTGTGCTACGGCAACTGCGGCAAGTGCCCGATGCTGGTGGTCCAGCCGGAGAACTCATTCTACACCAACCTCACCGCCGAAAAGGTGAAGCGGATTGTTGAAGAGCACCTCATTGGCGGCAAGCCCGTGCAGGAGTATTTGCAGGGCGGGCCGGTGGATACCTCCAATATCCGTATACTGGGCGGCGCGGAGTTCTTCGGGCGACAGGTGCGCATCACCCTGCGCAACTGCGGCGTGATCGACCCCAACTCATTCGACGACTACCTCCAGATGCGGGGTTATGAGGCGCTGGCGAAGGTGCTTGAGACCATGACCCCGGATGACGTGATCAAGGAAGTGGAAGCGTCCGGCTTGCGCGGCAGAGGTGGCGGCGGATACCCTACCGGCCTCAAGTGGCGGCAGACGGCGCAGGTTGAGGCGGAGAAGCGGTTTGTGATCTGCAACGCCGACGAGGGCGACCCAGGCGCGTTTATGGACCGCAGCGCCGTGGAGGGCGACCCCTTCTGCATCATCGAGGGAATGACCATAGGCGGCTACGCCATCGGCGCGACCCAGGGGTTTGTCTACGTGCGCGCGGAGTATCCGCTGGCGGTGAAGAGGCTCAAGGACGCCATTGCGGAGGCCCAGAAGCGAGGTCTGCTTGGCAACAACATCCTCGGCACCGGCTTCAGCTTCGATATCCAGCTTCGGCTTGGCGCGGGGGCGTTTGTGTGCGGTGAAGAGACCGCCCTTATAGCCTCCATCGAGGGCAGGCGGGGGATGCCGAGGCCACGGCCACCCTTCCCGGCGCAATCCGGCCTGTGGAACTTCCCCACCCTCATCAACAACGTCGAGACCTGGGCGAACGTGCCGGCCATTATGATCAATGGCTCGAAGTGGTTCTCCAGCATGGGCACCG
The DNA here is from genome assembly GCA_964611645.1 of uncultured bacterium. Lineage (GTDB taxonomy): Bacteria > Armatimonadota > UBA5829 > UBA5829 > UBA5829 > CAZTAO01. The sequence goes on from CAZTAO010000077.1 coordinate 16,165, forward strand.
AGCGCAGCAAGGGGACCAAGGTATTCGCGCTGGCCGGCAAGATCAAGAACACCGGCCTCGTGGAGGTCCCGATGGGCACCACGCTCCGGGAGATCATCTACGACATCGGCGGCGGCATCAGGGACGACAAGCAGCTCAAGGCCATCCAGACAGGCGGCCCGGCAGGCGGGTGCATCCCCGCGGAGTATCTGGACACGCCGGTGGATTACGAGTCCCTTATGCAGGCCGGGAGCATGATGGGTTCCGGCGGGATGATTGTGATGGATGAGGACACCTGCATGGTGGACGTGGCAAAGTTCTTCCTCACCTTCACCCAGGGCGAGTCCTGCGGGAAGTGCACCCCGTGCCGCGAGGGCACCAAGCGACTGCTGGAAATCCTCACAAGAATCACCGAGGGCAACGGGGTTGAGGAAGACCTGCCCAAGCTGGAGAAGCTCAGCAATCACATAAAGAAAGCGAGCCTCTGCGGCCTCGGCCAGGCTGCTCCGAACCCGATCCTTTCGACCCTGCAGAACTTCCGCAGCGAATACGAGGCCCACATCCGCGACAAACACTGCCCCGCCGGAGTCTGCCAGGCCCTGCTGGAGTATATAATCGACCCCGACAAGTGCGTAGGCTGCAGCCTCTGTGCCAAGGTCTGCCCCGTAAAGTGCATCTCCGGCGAGCCCAAGAAAGTCTACAAGATAGACAACGCCGCCTGCATAAAATGCGGCCAATGCAAACAGAAATGCCCGGTGAAGGCTATTTATCGGGAGTAGGGTTGGGGGTCTGAGGGTTTGATGGTGGTTGACGGTTGTCGGTTGTCGGTTGTCATTCCGGCGCAGGAGGAATCTGTTTTTCGTCCTCTGCCTGATTTGCCAAATGCCTCATGTGCGGGGTGGGAACTGGAAGACCAGGAATGGCGACAGAATTCTCTCCCCTGAGGGGGAGAGCTAGAGAGAGGGCCCTCTGTATGGATTACCAGCGGTGGCCTGTTGTCAATGGCGGAGTGAAAATGTACCAATTACGGCGGTTTGAAAATGTACCACC